>CAYTKT010000006.1:33282-60241 GCA_964438605.1 uncultured Oscillospiraceae bacterium | reverse complement strand
ATTGCCAATTTCTGCCAAACCGCGTGACGTCGCACCCCGTGAGGGGTGCGTGGATTGAAATATGGTATGGTGTATGTGGATAACTCTCGCGAGCCGTGGCACCCCGTGAGGGGGGGGGGGGTTGTTATTTTTACCCCCCCCCGCGCCGGCCACAGCCTGAACGCCACTTTTCGACCTATTTTTCTCTATTTTTTTCGTCTCCGGAACCAGATTATAAATCCTACAACCAGAATAATAAGCGGTATCAGGATAATCGTCACGAAAAGCCAAATTGTCTGCTGAAGCGACGGCACTGTGATATTTTCCGGCGTCACAGACTTTGCTTCAATCGACACATTCCCGATCTTGCTACCGCTGAGACTGACGACACAGTCCATATAAAAATCAAGATTTGAAACCTGCGAAAAACTTGTCGTTAAGCCCTCGTCAATCAGCATCGCTGCAGAAATCAGAATCAGACTTCCACTATCCGCCTTCTCCGCCAGACACGCATAAGCAAACGGGCCTTCTGCGTCGCCATCTTCCTTTTCATATGTTGACATCGTTCCATTTTGCGGCATCTTTGTATAGGCACCGTCAGAAGATGACAGCAATTTTGTAACAGTCACTCCCTCGCGCCCCGTTTCAGCGATACCGAGCGCCTCCGGAATCAATACGTTCGCTTTCGCCTCCGCCAGATCTGACGTAATCTCCGTATCCTCGATGATCGGAACAATATAAAACGGATACATATAATAGTGATTAGATGTTTCCATCACAATTCCGTCCTTAAGAGCAAGCCCGTAATCATCCAGAATCCGCTTAAAATTCGTCATATCATTTTCCGTATAAGCTGCCAGAATCAACGCCTTGCCGCCGCCGTCAAGATATTCGATAATCTCATCGGCTTCCTCAGCGCTGTAATCCGAAGTTGGCCCCAGCAACAGAAGCCCGTCGCAGTCATCAGGAATTCCGCCGCTCGTCATCAGGTTCAAATCTTCCTGAACAACATTCTGCTTATTCATCAGCGACGCAAGCGATGATCCTGTCTGCGTTTCTCCATGACCCGTCACACTGTAAAATTTTGGAGAATTATTGGACGTCAGACCTACGATTGCGCCGGTCAGCTGTCCCTCGCCGTCAAAAGAGCTCTCGTACGATCCCGTAGTATAATAGCTGGAATAATCATTTTGATAAATATCGGAATAATCGATGACGGCCTCGCGTGTCCCACAGGTGACGACCAGACTGTTCTTCGAAGCATCACTGTATGTCTGAGACGCTCCGACATTTGTTTCCGGATCAACATATTTTACAGTAATATGCTTAGAACCACTCTCATAGCGCTTCAGCAGTTGATCGAGCGTCTGATCGGCTGAAGATTTCTCAACGAGGACGGTAATCGTCACATCCTGGTCTAAGGAATCCAAAACCTCCTCTGTTCGTTCTCCGATGGTATATAAATTACCCGGCGAAAGATCGATGTTTTTCACCGTATCAGGAAGTTGACTGGCCGCCAGATTGACGAGCACCGCTGCCGCTACGACGATCACAATGAGTATCGTACTGTAAGAACCGAACTTGACATTCTTAGTTAAAAACGATTTCTTAAACCTTCCAGGAGTCTTTACCTCCTGCTGCTCATGTTCATCGTCCTCTAAATCTCCTTTTTCTACACCGTCAGTCATTTCCAGTCCATCGCCTTCAGAAAACGCGCTGTTTTCCGGCTCATCCGGCATTTCCAATCCTGCCCGGTACGCTCCGCTTCCATTCGCCGGCTCCAGGCCCTTTTCCAACCTCACATGGCCCGATCCGCTATCGTTTTCCAGCGTTCCATCCTCTGCATCATGAGAATTTTTCAGTTGCCCGTCTGCTTCATTCACGCCGTTTTCCTGTTTCAAACCTGGCTCCAGTTCTGTGCGACCCATGTCATCTTCTTTTTCCGGTTCCGTGAATTCCATATTTTTTGCGATTTTCAATTCTTTATCTGCCGCGTTTCCGCCGCTTTCCACTTCCGGACCTGTTTTCAATCCTTCACGCTTCGTATCCGTATCGGTCTCTTTATTTCCAGCCTTCACAGTTTTTCTAAGATTCAGCTTCTCAATTTCCGCGTCTTGACGGGTTTTCGTCGCTTCCGTTCCCCGGTCCGTCTGCTCTCTCGTCACCACGGTTTTTTCGTGTTCGGCCATCGTTTCAGACATTTCGGGTCTTTGAACCGTTTCATTCTTTCCGTTGTTCTTCTCATCATTATTATATCCGCTCATTTGACCGCCTCCTCTCTAACTCCACCTACGTTTCTGAATCACCTGTATTGTCAGAAAACAGAAAACACCGGCGAAAGACAGGTAATACAGATAAGTCGTCAGATTCAGCGCCTGATCAAGCAGACCGTCAAATCTGGAAATTAATGACAGTGAACTGATAAAATCTCCGAAAAGTCCCTCAAACGAGCTGCGCTTTACGAAGAAAAACACGAGCAGAATAATCTCGCAGACCGCCCCGGTGACGCAGGAAATAAATACGTTTTTTGTCATCAAATAGACACAGAAAGCCGCCACCGCAAGCAGAACAAAGAAACAGACGAAGGAACCGAGAGCACTGGCCGGCAGAAAAGATGCAATCCCGTCGATCAGCTGCAACAGCAACAAAATACAAAACGTTCCAACTGCTGCGATAATCTGGCTCTCCGTCAGAGCCGAAACGAACATACCTACTGCAATATACGCGGCACCCATCAGCAGAAATCCGACAATCGCCGCGTAATCGGCCGCCAGCGCTCCCGTCCCGTAAATCCGGATGATCAGCGGTGCCAAACAGGCGATCAGCATACAAAGTCCTAAAACAGCCGTCATCGCGAAAAACTTTCCGAGAACGATCTGCGTCACCGAAACAGGAGACGTTAAAAGCAGCTGATCCGTCTTCGTTTTCCGTTCTTCAGCGAAACTGCGCATTGTCAGAATCGGAATGACGAGCAGCATGATAAATGACATTCCTGAAAGGGCGACGGCAAAATACGGGTATCCCTGAACGATGTTATACGCCGAAAAGTAGACGCCTGTAAACGCCAGAACGGCCGCCATAAAGATCGGTCCCGTCATATTACGAAAGTATGATTTCAGTTCGCGTTTAAATATCGCTCTCATGGCCTGCCTCCTCTCCATCATCTGCCGCCATGGATTGCGGTGCCGATTTTCTGTAAGTTTCGCCGGATTTTCGATTTCCTTCCGCGCCGCCTGTCAATTCCCGGTCAGCGCCGTTTTTCGTTTTTTCCAGCAGCTGGCCGGCGTCCTCAGATATCGTTTCCACATCTCTGTTCACGCGCTCCGGCCGGTTGTATTCATCTTCCCCGGCGTCATTCCCGATAAAATCGTCCGCGCTGCCAACATCGTCAGTTTCACCAGTCTCACCGTCTCCGACGAATTCAGTTTCTTCTAAATTATCTCCAACTATACCGTCTATACCGTCGGATTCCGTCTCCGCAATCAGTTCATCCGGAGTTTTTTCATCAGCTTGTATCAATTCCAGGAAAACATCTTCCAATGAAGCGTTTTCTTCTGTCAGGCCAACGACGAGACATTTCGCTTCGGCAAAGGCCATAGCGATTTCATCACGAAGATCTCTGCCATTTTCATACTGTGCCTCGATGTCAAGAACTCCCTCCTCGCTGCCCTGAGCAATTTCGTAGGAATCCAGTCCGTCAATAGCCGACAGGACCGCATCTGCCGATGCGGCATCTGCCTTCACTGCGATTCTCAGCTTCGTTACCGGCTGCATCATCGCCGTCAGTTTATCCGGCGTATCGCACGCCACCAGCTTGCCTCCGGAAATAATCATAATCTTGTCACATACAGCGCTGACCTCCGACAAAATATGAGAACTCAGAAGAATCGTATGATTTTCCCCAAGCTGCCGGATCAGATCGCGTATTTCCATAATCTGTTTCGGGTCGAGCCCCGCCGTCGGTTCGTCTAAAATCAACACTTCGGGAAGTCCCAGCAGCGCCTGAGCAAAGCCAACTCTCTGCCGGTATCCCTTCGAGAGATTTTTAATCAGACGCTGTGACACGTCGGTGATCTGCATCGTCTCCTGCACCATCTCAACAGCCTCCCGACGTTCTGCTTTGCCGATGCCTTTCAGTTCCGCTGCAAACGTCAAAAATTCGCTGACTGTCATATCGAGATACAGCGGCGGTACTTCCGGCAGATATCCCACCATCGCCTTCGCCTTCTTCGCATCACGCAAAATGTCCAGTCCGTTGATTCGCACTTCGCCCTCTGTCGCTGCGAGATATCCCGCGAGAATATTCATAGTTGTCGATTTCCCCGCCCCGTTCGGTCCGAGAAACCCGTAAATTTCACCTTTTTCGACGCTGAAGCTCAGATGATCGACAGCAAGATTGCCGCCATACCTCTTTGTGAGGTTTCTGACTTCGATCATGAATTGCACCTTCCCTTCTTTTCCAGCCCGCTTTGCCGGTTTTACTTCAAAACGGTCTGCTGAATTTCCAACCCGCAGCCTGTTTTTCGGCATCTTTGACAGTGCACAAAAACATCCGGCTTGCCGCCATCTACTCTCGTGCCCGGTTTCCGCCCTGACCTTTTCAGCAAGCGCAGCCGCTTTTTTCCATATAAGTATTTATTTTAGTCCCCGCTTGTGATGAAACGATGTCATTTTACGCGAGAAATGTAAAGATAATGTGAAGATTCCACTTCCGCATAAAAAAACTCCGGCACATTTGAAATGCCGAAAGTTTTTCTTTCAGGTATTCATTGCGGCGCCCGACATTTTACTGCTGGCCGTCTGCCACATCATCGAGAGATTCTTCAACAACAGACAACGCTTCGTCGGAAAGTAGAAAATCATAAAACTGGCTGACAGCCTTCTCCTCCGTTTCAGTGTGTTGTCCCCCTTCTTCGGAAGGAGTAATCCGGGCTGCCTCGTATCCGGAAAACAGGCTCCGCGTATCCGCCTTCAGAATCCCTTCTCTTTCCAGTTCATCCATCACCGCCGGATCATCGCTGATAAAAATATCACAGTCGGCGCCGTCACGAAGCTGCTGACTTAAAGATTGCGTATCAGAATAATTGGCGACCACATTGCCAGCTTTGCCTGATTGACGATATGCATCAATAATGTCATTCATTGCCAGCACCATCGATGATGGGACGAATATATTGATCACCGTATCCGTCGTCTGCGGTTCTTCCGATGTGAACACGGATGTTTCCGTATTCTCAGACTCGGAAGACGAAATGCCATCCTGCCGGACGTTGTTTCCGCACCCTGTCAGGGCTGCGGCTGTTAATACTAATACGAACATAAGAAGGACGATTGCTATGTACTTTTTGTTCATATTTTCTCCTTTACTGCCAAAACTGTGGTAAAACGCAGAAACAGTAAAACTTTCCCAATTTCTCTCCTTCTTTGATGAATTATATGTTAAATTCTTTCAGCATGTCAATCCCTTTTTTAACTTTTTATAATAAATATCAGGAAACCCCGAAAAAAATATAGTTCATTTCGATTCTGACAGAAACAGAACTGAGGAGTAGCATGGTATAATAAATTAAAAAACAATCCCTTTACTTCTTGTAATTAAAACAAATAATTGTTATAATGGCGTGAATGTTCGTAAACAGACCTTTTTGGGTACTGCTTTTTTTAAATGTGAGGTGATGAAATTTATGCGAGATGAAATATTGTATACTCCTGAGGAAGTCGCTCAGAAACTTAAATTGTCAAAATACACGATTTACGAGATGATTAAACGCGGCGAAATTCCTGCCCACAGAATCGGCAGAAGCCTTAGAGTCACAGAAACACAGTTAGAAACGTATCTCATGCAGTCGAAACAATCAGACAATTCATTCGAAGCGGAGATCGTTTCCGGGGAAGAAGACGAAAAATTTGCAAAGATCATCGGCTCTTCCGGTGACATCATGGTTTCCGTCACAACAGACGTAGAAGGTTCCGCGAAAGTCACAATCAAATCAGAAGACATTATCATCAGCCGTGAGATTCTTGTCTGCAGTGCAAGAAATAATCTCGAAGGTATTATCACGGCCATGGAAGAAACGCCAAACAGTTACAGAATTACTGTAAATGTTGGCGTTCCATTGATTGTCAAAGTCACGAAACGTTCTGTCCGCGATCTTGATCTGAAACTCGGCGATACTGTTTACTGCGTCTTTAAAGCGATGTCAGTTACAGTCGTTTGATCTTTGTCTTTTTCTTCGGTCGTTTACCGAAAAAGGCCGCTGACAAACGGGGGGCTGCCGCAAAATTTCCATTTTGCGGCAGCCCCTTCTGGTATATCCTCTCTTAAAATTTTACAAGCCACGTTATCCCGTCCTCATCAGATTCTTCCTACTCCTGCGGCGTTTCCTCATCCCCGACACCAATATCTGCACCAATGTCGGCATTTACGTCAGTCATGCTTCCATCTGTACCGGCACTCTCGGAAACATCAGCAGTCTCACCGTCGGCAGCTGTCTGGTCAGTCCCGCTGTCAGAAACAGGCACATCCTCAACTGTGGCTTTTCCAACCAAATACTGGAGAACCTTGCTATCTAATGCCAGCCGGTTGACATATCCCTTTCCATAATAATCCACATACTGAGAAATATCATCCTTACCGAAAAATTCCTTCACATCATCGTCTTTCACTTCCAGTTTCTGATCCTCAAAGATCACCTGGAACGCCAGATACTCCTTGACAAGTTTCTCGCAGTCGGAACGAAACGATTCCTTAAGCGCGTCCACATCCTCAAAACCCTGGGATGACAAAACCTGATCCATACTGTATCCGTAATTTTTCATCTGTGCTTGTGTCACTTCATATCTCAGATCGATCTGATCCTGAACGAGATCCTCCGGCAGACTGCTGAATTCGGAATTATCGAGAATATAAGTCCACATATACTTTTCCTTTTTTGAATTTTCCAAATCCGTGCGCACGCTGGCTCTAAATTCATCAACAGTCGTCGCGTCATAATCTTTCTGAAGCGTTTCAGCCACAAACTCGTCAGTCAGTTCCGGCTGCTTCTCCTCCGAGATATAATTGATCGTCGTCTCAAAAACGGCGTCTTTCCCGTTGACCGCTTCATCGCCGTAATCATCAGGGAACGTGACGTTAACGTCAAACGTCTCTCCCGGAGTATGGCCGATCAGTTGTTCGAGAAAATCGTCGATATACTGCGTTTCCCCGATTGTCACGTCCGTTCCTTTTCCATTTGTACTGCCGTTTTCAAATTCCACCCCGTCGATGCGGCCAACATAATCGATATTAACCGTATCTCCGTCCTGAACTGCCCTGTCTTTAATTTGTGACTTTTCCGTATGATCTGAAAGAACACTGTCGATCTCCGACTGAACATCTTCGTCGGAAACCTCCGTCTCCGACTTCGGAATTACGACAGACGAATAATCGGCGACCTTGACGTAATCTGACGGATCAATGCCGTCCAGCAGTCCTTCCTCCGTAAGATCGACGCTGAAATTCGGATTTGAACTTTTTTTCTCCGAATTACCGCATCCCGCCATCGAAAACAGCAGGAAGGTACACAGCACGATTGATAAAGCTTTTAAGATTTTCTTTTTTTTCATTACCTGATTCCTTTTCCCCATAAAAATTTAACGGATTATTTTGAAAAATAAGGCGGGAAGATGCGCACATCCGCAGACATTCCCGAATACACTATATAGTATCATTTTTTTGTCCGAATCGGAACATGAAATTTTATTTGTGTTTTCGGAAATTACATATTGACACATTCAATGATTAGTACTATTATTATATTAAGTTAGGAATAGATGTGTTTTATTTTATAAATCCCGTAATTTAAAATTTACATTGTGTTTCTAATAACAATAGTCGATATTTTTCATGATTATTTTTCCTTCTCAGATTTTATTGGCGCGGCAGAACTCTGCCGTCAAAGACACTCCTGCATGAAAGGCAGAGGCGTTTTTTGAGAAAAGGAGATGCCGCATCATGCGGCATCTCCTTTTCTCACATACGTTCACTCGCCCTCGCTCTCCTGCTTCAGAGAATTAAAATTCCGGCCGATATAGTCAAGAACTTTCCCCGCTACGGAAAGACAGGACCCTCTGAAAGCCGCAGGTCAAACATCTTTTCAAGCCCTGTCCTGCCTAACTCCTTTTCCTCCTCCTTCGCCGTATAGCCGACCAGAAGAACAGCCGGCTGTTCTTCCTCATACCTTCTGCGGCAAGTTACAGAAAACGCTCCGTATTCCGTTTCCATATTCACGATTTTCCGGTCGTTTTTTTCGCCCTCAAAGATGACAAGCCCTCCGCGACTTTTTTTCCCCCCCCGTCTGCCGAAACCCGTTTTTTTGCAAATCGTCCACGCCATGCTTCTCCAAATTCTTCACAGGCACGTAAATCAGCGCGTATTCCTCACGTCCGGTAATCCGAAGCCCGTTTCTGTCAAAAATCTCCGCCCGTCAGACGATTCCGTCAGTTCTGAAACATGTTGTCCCGAAGCCATGACAGCGAGTTCCTCCTTATCGTAAAGCTGCAGAAAGCCGATTCTCACGCAGAGCGCCGCAAGGACTGCTGCAAAAAAAGCGAGCAGAAAGCGAAGTCTGCGCTTCATTCTTTTTTGTTCAAAATTTGTATTATCCATGCGAATATTTTTTGCACAAGCCCGCAAATCTATGCCATAATAATGAAAGAATCCCGCCGCAAACTCAGATGAACTGCGGCAAAATATACAAAAAAACAGATAGGAGTACTATGACATGGCATGTTTTTATCCATTTCCGGCATACCGACCGCGTCCCGAAGCGGCGCAACGTGTGCTCTGCCCGCCCTACGACGTCGTAACACGTGCCCAGGCTGAAAAAATTGCTGCCGAATGTCCGGACAGTTTCATACGTATCGTTCGCGCGGAGTCTGAGCTCCCGGAAGAAGACCCGTACAGCGATGCCGTTTACACAAGAGCCGCAGAAAATCTCAACGCGCTGGAAACACGCGGCCTGTTTTTCACGGACGACAAGCCGCTTTATTATATCTATCGTCAGATGATGAACGGGCGTTCCCAGACGGGCATCGTCGGCTGTGCCTCGATCGACGACTACGAAAACGGCGTGATTAAAAAACACGAAATCACCCGCACAGAAAAAGAGCTGGACAGAATCCGCCATTTCGACGCCTGCAGCGCCGACACGGAACCTGTATTCTTTTTCTTCCGAAGCAGTCCGGAAATATCCCGGATTATAGAGCGTGTTGCCGGTCAGAACGAACCTGAATATGACGTGACGGACAATCAGAACGTCCGTCACCTCCTCTGGCCTGTTTACAGCGAAGACGACTGCGCCGCCCTGCAAAAATCATTTGATAAGCTCCCGGAACTGTACATCGCGGACGGCCATCACAGGACGGCCTCTGCCGTCCGTGTCGGCAAAAAACGGCGCGCTCAATCTCCTGATTACGACGGAACCGAGGAATTTAACCGCTTTATGGCTGTCGCTTTCCCGGCGGACCAGCTGAAAGTCTACGATTACAACAGGCTCGTCCGCGACCTCAACGGCCTGACGCCGGACCGTTTCCTGAACCGTCTGGCAGATGTCTGTTCCGTCAGCGAAATTCCGGTTTCCGACGCCGGCAGTACTGCTGACAAAATCCGTGAGGACAACAGCTGCGGCAAATTTCATGCTTCTGCTGATACTGCCGGCAAAAGCCGTGCAGCCATCACCGCCGATAAGGAAAACCTCTCAGCCGATACTGATACCGCCGCCGGGCAAATTCCGCTTTCCGGCGAGTCCGACATTTCTGACGAAAACCGCGTGCTTCCGCAAAAAAAGCATACATGCTCCATGTATCTCGACGGAAAATGGTATCTTCTCACATTTCATGGACTTGATGATGCCAGCGCAGCCGACCCTGTCAGCGCTCTCGATGTTTCCTTCCTTCAGGAAAATATCCTCGCCCCGCTTCTCGGCATCCATGATCCAAAAACGGACAAGCGAATCAGCTTCATCGGCGGAATCTACGGTACAGCCGAACTCAAACGACGCGTTGACAGCGGTGAGATGGCCGTTGCCTTCGCCATGTACCCCGTCAGCACAGACGAAATCATCCGGATTGCCGACGCCGGCCTCGTCATGCCGCCAAAATCCACATGGTTTGAGCCAAAACTCGGCAGCGGCCTGTTCGTTCACAGATTTTAACGCCGGATGTCAGGCGCACTAAATGAACTCCCCTGAGGCCGATTCGGAACATATTCCGAATCGGCCTCAGGGGAGTTCAAGTTTCGACGATATCAATTTCTGATTCCGTAACCACGGGATTTTCCAGAATACTCGTCCCCGTCGTACCTGCCTCGCTTTCCTTCACCATTTATTCTGCCGCACCTTGTTTTCCACTGTTGCCTTGATCTGGGCGCAAATATTTCCGGCACCAGGACTTTCATAGCCCGACATAATGAACGTCGACAATACATATCCCTTCTGTGCACCGATATCCTCTTTAATCTGCTCCGGCTCCTTTCAAAACGTCCGCTTTCCTGCGATTCTGTCAATCACGATTTTATAATCCGCCGTCACACCATGTTCAGTTTTTACATATTTTTCTAATATATCTGTTTCGATACAGACGGCAGAATGTTCCGCTAACAGATCGATCTTTTTTCTTCCCTCAACACTTAGTACAATGAAAATACAGATAAAGCTGTCCGTCTGCTGCTTCATATCCAAATAAAAGCGAAGCCACATAAGGACAGCTTTCGTTGAACAAGTCTGCCTGTATTGTCTGACAGGCGTCAAGCATCACGATCTCTTGAAAATCTTTGCTCTGCCGCTCTTTCGCACAATAGTTTCCCTCCATTTTTTCATAATTGACAGGCGGAATAATACACGCTGCCTCTGCCTCCGATCACAATGCGGCACATTGTCTTTCCGCAAACAGGACAAGGCTCACCGTCGTGTCCGCAGACCTGTAAAAACGGTGTCTTGCGATAACCCTGCCCTTTTGTTTTTAGATATTCCTCCGGCCATGTCCGCATCCATTTCATTGTTTAAACTGACAAAATGAGAATCACCCGTCTGGCAATCTCCATTTTTACTATATTTATATGAAACGTTCCTTTCATAAAAAACCGTTTTTAAGAGCCTGATAAAACCTGCAGGCGATAAACGAAAATTTAAGATCATGTCTATTTTTATGGAATTTATTGTGAAAAAGATTGTACGTTATCTTGCGGTCGCCATATTTTTAATTTTCGGAAAAATGATCCTAAGACATCATTTTATCTGTATTTATTATGGGTTTATTATGGATTTATTTAATTTAGAAGATAAAAATTTGAAGTAAATTAAAAGACAGAGATTGATTACTTCCTATCTGCTATGTAAAAAATATAAAATTGAATCTGTCATAAGCAGTTGATGATTCGCTTCAATAATCAAAAAAGGGCCTGAATTTAATGTTATTTTCTTTAAGCGGCAGTTCCTTTGTCGATAGTCTGCGGCGCCGTTCTTCACAGAAGAACGGCGCCGCTTTTTTCATTTCTATTTATTGCAAATCATTCCGGATGCCTGACGGCATCCGGCCTCATTGAAAACGTCATAGCCGTTTTCAATATCATTCACTAAATTGTCATTTTTCGTCCTGTTCCCGCTGCGGTTTTCCCGCACTTGCGGGATCACTCGTACCCGTTGGCGTTCAGGAACGAATTAATATTGTTGTATTTTGCAAGTACCTTGTTCGCGTATATCGTATGATACGAACCGCTCTTCACGCTGGCCGGCCCCCAGTTATAAGCGGAAAGTCCCTTGACGAGATCCCCGCCGAAGGCTGCAATCAGCTGGCCAAGGTACATTGACCCCATCTGAATGTTCGGCTTGGACTGAAGCAGCTGAATCTTTGTAAAACCATAAGCTGCTCCTGTGGAAACCTTAACCTGCATCAGCCCCGCACAGTTATGGGAACTCAGCACATCTGAATAAAACGTGCTCTCACACTGTGCAACGGCCATCAAAATCCTGGGATCCACTCCGTAAATCCTGCCGTAGGCATCGAAGTAGCGAACCATTTTCTCTGCTTCGTTCATCGCGACATATTTGTTGATATTCACGATATAAGCAGCACGTCCCTTAACGGAATTCGGGTCGGCTGCATTGAAATAAGACGCGGCGTCTATTTCATCATCAGTACTGATATACACACCCGAATAGTTGTCGTAATACGTCGACCATCCGAATGGCTCATAAGAAACGATTGCGTTTAGCGGAACATACACTATTGTATCCTTTACCAGTACAGGTTGCCCCATGAGATCGATCTGAGATACATTCAGCGCCGGAGCCGCGATTTTCGCGGCCATCGCTGATCCATGCTGCTGCATCTGAGCTGCTGGAATATCTGCACTCGCGTTTTCTCCTGTTACATTTGCCTGTTCGTTCAAGTTTGCATCCCCGTTTTGATCTCCCGTATACGCAGACACTGCGATGTCCCAGCGGACACTCACAGAAACCGGTTCCAAATTGTTTTTCACTCCCCTATCGGTCAGGTTGCGCTGCGTAGGATCGGTCTTCAAAATTTTCAGTGTGCGGCTTTCGTTATCCATTTCGGCTTCAAAGCCAAGAATTTTCCCGATCTCGGAATCCATCGGAATATAAATTCTGTCCTGACGCACGATAAATGGATTACTAAGTTCATAGTTGACTATGTTTTCTCCGTTAATGACAATGTTTTTAAGAAGATAATCACCCTGAATGATTTCATCCGCAAAAATAGAAATTGAAGAGAAAATTAAGATCGTCAATGAAAGCCACACAGATAAAAGCTTCTTTGCCATATCTTTCTTCCTCTCTTCTGAACGTATAAAATTATAACGTACAAATGGAGTATAACATGAAAATAGCGCGATTGCAAGAATTTTTTAATCTTTCCTGCACATTTACACTACATTTTTCGACAAATTGTGATTTTCAAGCTAATAATTTATTTGTTATTCCGATAATTTTATTCAGAGCGTGAATTCTACAGTAAAAACTAAGACAAGCCGAAATTATTTCTTTCCTTTCTCTTTATCAAAAACATGTATTCTGTCTTGAATAAAAACTAAAAAAAGGAAAAAAATCCAAACAGAAAAAGGCAAAGAGATACGAGTTTTCCACATAAAACATATATCCTTCTGCCTCTTGATTTTTCTTCGGACTCAGAATTCTTTAATCAAGAAAAGACGATTAAAATACGTTGATTAAAGCTGCGGATTAGACTTGCCGGCTAACTGGGATTCAGCCATTTCGACAAGTTTTTTTGTCATATAACCGCCGACATAACCGTTCTGTCTGGCAGTCAGATTTCCCTTATCCATCTGAGCGTAGTTCGTTAAACCCAGTTCATTTACGACCTCAGTCTTCATACCGTCGAGTGCTGTTTTGGATTCAGAATAAATCTTGTTCTGTAAAGACATTTGTTTTCACCTCCTTCACGTTAATTCATTTAACCAGCGCCGAAAATCGTATGCTATGTATATTTTCCCGTTTCAGGCGTCAATTTACTATATATACGAATGTTTTAGAACGTCAAATATCGTATCATCTTGTCGAAATTTGCGCTGAACCCGATTAAAAATGAAATGGATTCTGTGACAAAATTTTATATGGACGTGCTAATGACATAATCTTCAAATATCATCGCACCTGCAAATAAAGAACGGGAAAGAAGGTGATTCTATGAAGAAACTCAGAGAAAACCTACGAAAAAGATATGAATTTTACAAATCAAATACTTTTAACGACAGGATTCTGTTTCTTGTAGGATACGACGAGCTGCCGGAAATCCTGCAAATAACGGAAGATGCGGAGGCTCTTTTTGAAGCAGCTGAAAACTACGAACTCGCGCCGCTTAATATCAAACATTATTATCTGGAACTCTACAAAAGCCTGCTGAAACAGTACGATGCAGAACTGGAAGCTGAAGCGTGCGAGCTGCGGTTTACGCCGGAATATTCCGAACTCAGCGTTTAGCAGGACGCCAGACCGCTGATGACACAACTCCGAGACGAGCTGACAGAAATTGCATTTCGAAAAGCCAGAAGCGCCGAACGGTGAATCCGAAAACGGATCATAAGTAAATTAAATCAACGCTTCGCTTATAACCCGATTCCGCCCATATCCCCGAACATACGAACGACGCCCTCCCGAATCAGCGCATTTTCTTCTGATTCGAGACGCGGGTCAGCCTGAAGAATTTCGCGAATATCGTCGCGCATGGAATTCATAATCGGAACGTGCTTCGCCAGATCAGCCACTTGCAGTTCCGGCAGGCCGTGCTGTTTCGTGCCGAAAAATTCACCCGGCCCGCGCATCCGCAAATCCTGTTCCGCAATAAAAAAACCGTCGGACGACGATTCGATAATCTCTGCACGCTGTTTTCCGAGCTCCGAATTCATGTCAGTAATCAGAAAACAGTATGACCGGTGTTCCCCTCTGCCGACGCGGCCGCGCAGCTGATGAAGCTGCGCGAGCCCGAAGCGTTCAGCGTTTTCAATAATCATCAGCGTCGCGTTAGGCACGTTAATGCCGACTTCAATGACGACAGTCGCCACCAATATATCGATGCTTCCTTCGGAAAACTCCTGCATAACGGCATCTTTTTCTTCCTGCTTCATAGCTCCGTGGAGAAGTCCCGTCCTGCGGTGCGGAAACTTTCTGACGATTTCCGCATAGACGCCAGAAGCTGAAACGGCGTCCACCACATCAGAATCTTCGACAAGCGGCGCCACTATATAAGCCTGACGCCCTTTTTCCAGCTGTTCCTCTATAAATTCATACACCTTTTTGCGCTGACGCAGCGGCACAGCCTTCGTTTCAATCGGCTTTCTGCCCGGCGGAAGCTCGTCGATTACTGAAATGTCGAGATCGCCAAACAGAATGACCGCAAGCGTACGCGGAATCGGTGTCGCCGTCATAACGATAACATCGGGATTTCTCCCCTTTGCAGCCAGTTTTTTTCGCTGATCTACCCCGAAACGGTGCTGCTCGTCTGTAATAACCAGCGCGAGATTTTTAAACTCTACATTTTCCTGAATCACGGCATGTGTACCGATCATGATGTCGATTTCACCTTCGCGCAGCGCCCGGAACGTTTCATTTTTTTCTTTTGATTTTATGCCTGACGATAAAAACCCGATACGGATTCCCGTTCCACGGAAAATCTGTTCAAATGTCTCACGATGCTGCGCTGCAAGAAGCTCCGTAGGCGCCATCATCACGCCCTGAAATCCGGCCTTTGCCGCTTTATAAAGGGCTGCCGCCGCGACAGCCGTCTTTCCCGAACCGACGTCGCCCTGAATAAGGCGCTGCATCGGCGCAGGCGACTCCATGTCGTTTTCAATCTCCGTCAGAACGCGCGCCTGCGCATCCGTCAGTTCATAAGGAAGTCTGCTGACAAACTGACGCATGGAATTGTCATGCGGAAATTGAATCCCGTCGCGCAGTTTCATGCGTGAGCTGCCTTTCATAAAAAGACCGGTCTGCAAAAAAAAGAGTTCTTCGTAGACTAAACGATATTTTGCTGTTCTGTAACTCATTCTATCCGCCGGAAAATGTATATTTTTCAGCGCCTGCTCACGGCTACAGAGTTTCGCTTTTGCGCAGAGCCACTCAGGCAGCGTTTCTCTAACGAAAACGCCCTGATCGAGGGAAAATCTGGCGATGTTTCGCAGGTCCTTTTGCGTAATTCCTTTTACCGTTCGATAAACCGGCAGGATGGATGCCTCAAAAATGCCGTGATTTTTTTCAAATTGCGGATGAACCATCTGAAGTCCCGACCGTCCGCGCGTTACGCGGCCATAAAAATAGAAGGAATCGTCTTCATGAAACGTGCGTTCATAGTACGACGCCTGAAAAAAAACGATCTCCATCGTCCCGCTGTCATCGGCTGCCAACAGCCGCATCATTCGCTTATTTCTGCCGTAAGCGAAATTTTTTGTAATTTTGATGATCGTGCCGCAAATATAGCACTGCGCCCCTTCCTGCGCATCAGCAATCTCTGTGATCCTCGACCGGTCCTCATAAGAATGCGGATAATGCGCCAGCATATCTTCCAGCGTTTCGATCCCGATTTCTTTCAGCAGCGCCGCCTTCTTCGGGCCGATTCCTCTGATCTCGCTCACAAGCATACTGCTTCCTCCGCAGAATTAAAATGATTTTATGAAATAAAATCATTTTAATTCCGTATATTATATTCTTGATAAATTATATATTATATCTTTTCATTCAATTGCAATTTAATCCATCTAAACCATAATGCACGGTTTAAATTGTTATAATATTTAATTTTGATATAATTTTTATATCAAATGATGCCGGTATCTTCTCAATCCTATATGATAATTGACTTTACAGATTTAGCAACGAAAACATCTCATACCGACATCAATAAATATATTCCATATTGTGCCGGACGAGTTTTTTTGCTTTGATTCCCGTAACAAAGAAATTAATCCGGTTGACGTCAAATCCCGTAACATCCTTCGTCTCCCTGCGAATAGCGTCGGCCGCCTGCTCAAGCAGCGGCGCCGCCGGAACACCAAAGCGCAGGATCACATAAATCTTTAAATTGACGGCATTCATCGCTTCGACATGTTCTACCGACAAAAATCCCAAAGATTCCCTGCCTGTTCGTGAAACTTTCACAGGCTTTCCCTTTGGCGTCGAAAAAATCATGCGGTTCGCAAAACTGCGCTGCGCTTGTATGACTGTCCGGGCAAAGACCGCATCGCAAATAACCGTCCTGCCCTGTTCCGTAACGTATTGCATCATTTCAGGAGTTCACCTCTATCCGTTTCTGTTCTGATCTTCTGGTCCGTCTGGCACACTGTTTTTCAGCTTTGCTGCAGCTCTTGCCTTTGCACTCTCGCTTTTGCGGCGGCAGTTTCTAGTTTCCTCGTTCGTGTCATTATCCTTTTACCGAGCAGGCGCACTTTCATACGCTATGCCAGCGTCTTCATCTTCCCATTTTATCAAGCCGGTCGCTATTTTCTTAAAATCCATTTCCCTGTCTTTCTGTCATACCAAGTCTGCTGCTCTCATGCCGCATCTTATGTATCTTTGATTCCACAACAGACGGCAGCGCTGCCGTCTGCCGCGTTGTTTTCCTCTATTTTTTCACTTTTCCCTTTTTCCCTCGTTTCGCCGTCTTGCTCCTACGCTTCCACGATCTCTCCAAACAAGCTGAATGTCTTCGTCTCCGTAATCCTGACATCGACAATCTGACCGATCTGATCTGCGCCGCCGTTGAAATTCACCAGCTTAAACGTATCTGTCCTTCCGGAGCACGTGCGTTCATCCGACTTACTGACACCTTCCACAAGAACCTTTTCCGTTCGCCCGGCATATAACGCATTCTTCTCAGCCGTAATCGCATTCAGTGTCTCAACGAGGCGCTCAAACCGCTGATGCTTTATACTCTCAGACACTTGATCCTCATACTCTGCAGCCGGCGTGCCCGTGCGCACCGAATACAAAAATGTAAACGCTGAATCATACCTGACCTTCCTGACGAGATCGAGTGTTTCCTCAAAATCCTCCTCCGTTTCCCCCGGAAATCCGACGATCACATCTGTCGTAATCGCCATATCCGGTACGGCATCACGTATTTTTTCAACGAGCTGCAGATAATCTTCCTTTGTATAACGCCTGTTCATTCTGCGCAGAATCCGCGTGCTGCCCGACTGAACAGGCAGATGGATATGGCGGCAGAGTTTTTCACAGTCGCAAAATGCCTGAATCAGACGATCCGATAAGTCCTTCGGATGAGACGTCATAAACCTGATCCGCTCAATTCCATCAATTTCGTTAATCATATAAATCAATCCTGCAAAATCACAGTCAAAATCAGAACAATTACCGTAAGAATTCACATTCTGACCTAACAGCGTCACTTCTTTTACGCCTTCGGCTGCAAGGCCGCGTATCTCCGTCACAATAGATTCCGGCGTCCGGCTGCGTTCACGGCCGCGAGTATACGGTACGATGCAGTATGTACAAAAATTATTACAGCCGTTCATAATATCGACGAAAGATTTATAGCTGAACTTCCTTCTGGCCGGCAGTCCTTCGATCACGTGTTCCTGATTCTCGTAAATCAGCATCGCCTTCCTGCGCGTTGACAGACATTCATCAAGCAGTCTCGGAAATTCATGAATACTCATCGTGCCGAACATAATATCCACCCAGGAATATTTCTGCCTGATTCGCTCCGTAATATGCTCCTGCTGCATCATACAACCGCAGACTGCCACGATATGATCAGGATGTCGTTCCTTGATTTTTTTAATGACGCCGAGCTGCCCGAAAAACCGGTTGTCCGCATTTTCCCTGACACTGCACGTGTTGACAACGATGACATCAGCGTTTTCCCTATCCTTTGCCGGCAGATAACCTTTTTCCTCCAGCATTCCGGCTATTTTTTCGGAATCGTGTTCATTCATCTGACATCCGAAAGTCTGGATAAAATACGTCTTCTGCTCCGCTGACGCATCGTTTTCCGATGTTTTATTTCTATTCCAATCCATTCTTTTCTCCAATATTAAAGTTAAATCCGCGCTTCGCGTTCCTGTTTGTTTTTATATTAACATGAATCACACGCCGCCCGCACCCTGCGTTTATACATCTAAAGACAAAGCACTCCAGGAACTTCCTTCGCTGCGGGCCATCAGTCTTTACTTTCCTGTATCTTTTCCCTTTCGCCGGTTCGCAGCGCCCGTTCCTCACGCTTCCATTTACCTTTTTATAATTTTTATCATCATATATCCCATATATCGTTCCATGTAATCTTTTAATCCGCCCCTTTTTCGACGCCTGCTTCATCCTGTATTTTCCTGTTTTTCAGTTCACTCCATCTTCCTGCCCCACCCTGTTTCCGTCTGCGCCCTCGCCCTTGCATTGACGGGAAGTGCAAAAAAGATTACAATATTTGAGTAAATACAGCAGAAGTCCCGACGGAATCCGGCAAGCGGCAGCCCGTACGGGAGACATGAAGGAGAATCAAAGTCATGACGAAAAACAACATCCAGATCATTTCAAACCCCGATGAAGTTCAGGCAATCGCCAGACAGTGGAAAAAAGAAAGTCTGTCCGTCGGCCTTGTCCCGACGATGGGTTACCTTCACGACGGCCACAGAAGCTTGATTCATAGAGCCTGTGCCGAAAACGACCGCGTTATCGTCAGCGTCTTCGTCAATCCGATCCAATTCGGCCCGACAGAAGACCTGGACGCGTATCCCCGAGACTTAGACGCCGATTGCGCTCTCTGCGCGTCGGAAGGTGTTGATATCGTTTTTAACCCGGAACCGGAGGATATGTATGATCCCGATTTTTCAACATATGTTGCCGTTGAAAAAATTACGTCAGTCCTCTGCGGAAAATCCAGGCCAACTCACTTCCAGGGAGTTACGACTGTCGTAAACAAGTTATTTAATATATCAAAAGCTGACCGCGCCTATTTTGGCGAAAAAGACGCGCAGCAACTTGCCGTCATAAAACGAATGGTGCGCGACCTAAATATCGACATCGAAATCTGTGGCTGCCCGACTATCCGTGAAAAAGACGGCCTCGCAAAGAGCTCGAGAAACAAGTACCTCAGCGAAAAAGAGCGTCAGGCCGCCACCGTCCTCAGCCGCTCTTTAAACATCGGAAAAAAACTGCTGGACAGCGGCGAACGCGACGCGGCCACCGTACGCAGCGCAATCGTCAGCGAAATTGAAAGCGAACCGCTGGCAGATATCGATTACGTTTCTGTCGTCGATTCCGTCACACTCCAGGATATTGAAGGCATAATCACGACGCCTGTTCTCGTGGCAATCGCCGTCAGAATCGGTTCCACAAGACTGATCGATAATTTCAGTTATCCAGTCTGATGCACCGGTACGCCGGCGCAAATCAGACGGGAAATCCGGACCGAATGAAAGAGATTCCGTCCGGCAAAGCGCCGTTTGACCGCGCATGAGAAAGCACTGAATGAAATCCCATCCGGCAAAATCTGCCGCGTGCCATCGACCGCGCCGCAAACAGTCAATTTATCCGCGCTCCATCCCCGAACAATATTTTCCAAGCTGCAAAAAATCATTGCTTGAAACCTGCCGGACTGTATCTCCGGCCTTCATCTCCATTTGCCTTTAAAGATTATATCCTGTTTTTCCCGCCCTGTCATCCGCGTAAAACAGAAAAAAAGCGAAACACTCAAAAATGGAATCTTCACTGATCCGCCTGCTTTTTTCCAGAACGGAAACACTTCCACCCGCCGGACAGCGACGATTCCCGGCCCCCGTTACGCACCGTAAAGCGCCGTATCGCTTTTTAAAATCATACACGCAAAATCGCCCGATGTCTGCGCAGCGGCCAACACCAACCTGTCTTAAAATCATATCTATAAAAGCGCCCTCGTATCCTCCACTTTCTTACGTGAAGGGTAGGAAGGCGCTCTGTTCTTTCAGCAGGAAAAGCCATCATTCTGATTTTAAAGAATTTTTGATTGAGCACTTATCATTTACAGTTACAACATATCGCATCGATCAGACAGGACCCGCGATCAAATCATAAAGCGTTCTCTCCTTCTCCTGTGAAAATAATAACTTTATTCTTCCACTTTCGACGTGTTAATCGCGTCGTAACCGTGCTCGCCCGTTCTGATCCGTATGACGGTATCCAGATCATACGCGAAAATCTTTCCATCGCCATAATGGCCCGTGCTGGCCGCCGACGTAATTGCATCAATGGCGCGTTTCTCCCATTCCTCATCGGATACGACGATCTCAAACTTGATCTTCGGTCTGATCTGCGTATAGATCTCCTGACCTCTGACAATCCCCGTACAACCCCGCTGCGTTCCGCAGCCCATAACCTGATAAACGGTAATCCCGGTAATATCAGCCTTGGTAAGTGCGTCAAGCACGTCTTGCATTTTTTCCTCTCTGACAATCGCCTCTATTTTTCTCATCATTTCACTCCATAATTTTACAGATGCAACAGATTCCTTGAATTGCACAAAGCCCGAAAACCCGTACACTCTGTCATTAACAGAAACTTCATCAATTCCGGACCACAAAATCCCACTCTGCTTCCGGCTCAAATCAGCATCTGCTGCTAACTTCTTTCTTCTTCATATTAAATATCTGGCTATCATCTAAATTAACTTCAAACAGATCTAAATAAATCTGCTTTCTCGTTTTTTATCTATAATAAGATTGCATTTATAAGATCGAACTAATGTATTCCATTTAGACTAATCAAGTCCGTTAAATGAAGGGTAAGCCGATTCCCCATGCTCCGAATTGTCAAGGCCGATTTTTTCATCATGCTCACTGACTCTGAGTTTCGTAAAGAGACGGACGATCCCAACGCAGATCAATGTTCCGATGACAGAAACGGCAATCGTAATGAGAATGCCGGCGATCTGAGCGCCAAATAGACGGACGTCACCAAATACAAGACCATCCCAGCGCGCTGCATCGTTAATCGAACTCTTAGCAAAAAGACCTGTGGCAATACCGCCCCAGATACCGCCGATGCCGTGACAGCCAAACGCGTCCAGCGCGTCGTCATATCCGAACTTCTTCTTGAGAACAGATACCGCAAAGTAACAAATCGGGCTGACAAGCAGGCCGATGATAATTGACGCCCAGATCGGAACGAATCCGGCGCCCGGCGTAATTGCAACAAGGCCGATGACGCCGCCCGTGCAGGCACCGATAACAGTCGGTTTTCCGGTCTTAATCGTATCGATCAGCATCCAGGACAGCATACCTGCCGCTGCGGACGTATTCGTCGTCATCATCGCATGTACCGCAAGGCCGTCAGCCGCCAGCGCACTTCCCGCATTAAATCCGAACCATCCAAACCAGAGCAAAAATGCTCCTAAAACGACGAATGGAACGTTATGCGGCCGAACGGAAACCTGTTCATATCCCGAACGCTTTCCAAGAATCAAGGCCAGGACAAGGCCTGAAACGCCTGAGCTGATATGTACGACGTTGCCGCCTGCAAAATCCACCGAACCTATTTCCGCCAGAAAACCGCCTTCGCCCCAAACCATGTGAGCCAGCGGATAATAGACGATAACAGACCAGATCATGATAAATAAGAAAAGCGCCTTAAACCTCATTCTTCCGGCAACCGCACCGGTAATCAGCGCTGGCGTGATAATCGCAAACATCATCTGGAACCCCACAAACAGCAATTCCGGAATGGAATCCGAGTAAGCGCCCGGCTCCCAGCCTACCCCGTTGAGCCCGACGGCTTTCAGCGTACCGATGATTCCCCCGACATTCCCCGAAAACGACAGGGAATAGCCGATCAACACCCACATAATGGATGCCAGTCCGATGATAAAAATAGATGACATCATCGTATTCAATACATTTTTTCTTCTTGAAAGACCTCCATAAAAAAATGCCAGCCCAGGTGTCATAAAAAACACGAAGGTCGTGCAAATCAACAGAAAGCCTGTGTTTCCAGAATCGATCATTTTCATTTCCTCCCTAAAACTACATTTTCAGCGAATTATCTCCGTGGCCACGGAAATCTTCTGCTTTCGTACCTCCACAATTCCATTCATTCTTCCTAACTGCTCAGAAATCGCATCACTGACAGATTGCGAAAGACAAAGCGATAAAAAAAGAGAGTCCGCAGGTAAAACCTTCGAACTCCCTTGTTCTGTATACATTTTACCATCTTACATACAGATGTCAATATTATTGTATACAGTTTTTTAAAAAATCTTTTTCATGCTCTCCCGCTCGCTGATTTACGAAAGTATCACTTTCCCTGACCAGCCCCCGGAAAAACCGTCTGCAACAAATGAAAAACGCCCTGACGACTTGGTTTCCATCGCGAGCGTTTTTATCGGTTCCCGATCAATCTTTATCCGGCCTCACCTGTCTGCTCTGCTTCTTATCCGCTTTCACATCTCCGGCTCGTATCGCCAGAAACTGGCCAGAAAAAAACCTCCGCAATCTCAGCCTGTCCCTTCGGCGTTCGTTCGTCCGCTCGGACAATTCAGTCGATTTTCACGGTTTTGATGCAGTAAAAAAATTTTACGATTTTTAAAGGTCAAGACCTTTTTCATCGATGACCTTGCGGAGCTCCTGGAGAAATCCGCTAATCTGCTCCCATTCCTCCGCTGATTCGATCGGCCTCAGTTTATCCTCCTCCGGAATTTCAGGACGGTAGGAAACGACGAACATATTCTTTTTTCCTTCCTCGTTTCTCGAATTATCCGTATAAACAAGATAACTTTTGCCCGTATCTTCATTTTTAAACTTGCTGATAATCGTACATTCCAACGGAATATTCTGGTCATTATAGACTGCCAGCATATCGCCTTCGTATTCCATAATTTCTTCCTCCCCGCGTCGTGCGCCGCTGTAAACAAAAAGCGTCCGGTCTGCACCAGACGCTTCGATTTTTAATCATATTAAAGAGCTCTTGTAACCTTGTTCGCTTTGATACAATGCGTGCATACATTCATCGTTCTGACTCTGCCGTTCTCATTTACTCTTACAGTCTGAATGTTCGGATTCCACTTTCTTTTCGTGTGGATGTTCGAGTGGCTTACAGCATTTCCTGAAACCTGACCTTTTCCGCATATCTCGCATTTTCTGGACACCTGAAACACCTCCTTCAACTGCCGCGTCGTTCAAAGCGGCATATATTCCAATCAACGCTCCCCTGCTTCCGCAGCCGGAAACATTTTATTCGATTAATTCATGAACAATCGAAATTATATCATAACTTCCGGTGTATGTAAAACGGTTTCTATACACTTTTTTAAATTTTTTCAAGAAATCCGCCGATTTCTTCACCATCGGCGTAAAATAGTGCTATTATTATATTAAGAGCGGTTTTCAGAACACATTCCCGCTGCCCACCTCCGCTAATCCTGCTTTCCGGCCTTTCTCGCCGGAAACAGAATTATCTCCTGCAAAAGACCTGGCAGTCGGTGCGCAGAACCAAAGCGTCGCCTGACCGCTGAAAAAGTATACCGCAAACAGAAAAGAGGATCAACATGGCAAGACCGGAAAAAAACAAGCGAATCTGCAGCCTTCCGAAAAACAACCTGTTTTACAGTCAGAACAGCCAAGACCCGGAAGACTTGACGATCATGACACTTGAAGAATATGAAACGCTCCGCCTGATCGATTATATCGGCTTGACCCAGGAACAATGCGCAAAGCAGATGCATGTAGCCCGCACAACGGTTCAGCGCATTTATACTGATGCGAAAAAAAAGGTTGTTTCCTTTCTCGTCAACGGTACTGCGCTTGAAATCTGCGGAGGCAATTATGTTGTCTGCGAAAACAACGACACATGCTGTCAGAAATTTGACTGTGAACACAGAAGCTGCGGCTGTTCCTGCAGTTTCAGAACACATAGCGCTGCTGCCGTTTCCTCCAAATCTGCAGCGTGCATCTGATTTTTCACTCGACAGATTGTTTTGTCTATTTTTATTATTGACATATGTTTAAAACAGTGCTTTAATTGTAATTGGAGAAACAAAAGCGATCTGGTCATTCAATATAAAGAAAGAAGGAAAAACTATGGGAAAAATAATTCATACTTCCGGCAGTATCGGTCGCAGAGGCGTCGCTCAGGGAGAAATCTGCAAAACATGTCCCGGAGGCTGTAAGACAGATTGTCTGCGGGCAGGTGTGCGCGTTGAGATGACCCAGCGTCTGGGCGGTTATAACTTTTCTATCAATTTCAACTCTGTGGATGATAACGAATTTACAGATCCATACGATGAATATTAAACAGCAGTGACGCTGTCTCCGCGTAAAACAAGATACGGCGTACCTTCATGACTCGCCGCAATAAAGAAAGACTGATGCGCACTGGTTAAATTATAAAATCCAGAGTGTATCAGTCTTTTTGTTAATGTCATTTTTTACACGAGAAAACATCCGGCGGCAATCATCCCGATTGCCGCGATCACAAGCAACACCTTATGCGGCAGCACAAAAAGACTCAGAATGATTACGCCCGCAGCAATCAGAATCATACCCACAGATATGGCTCCGCCCTTCTTCTGCTTCTTGCGGCGCCGACCCTTTTTCCTGCAGCCCATATCGATCCCTCCTTTTTTTCAGGTGAGTATCGTAACGCTACATTTATAATATGAAAGCAGCCGGCACAAATTGACGGTGCCATGAAAAATTACCCAAGGAAATTTAATTTCCCGGCAATAAGTTTTACGATATGGAAAACACACGCTGATTGTGACATTTCCTCAGATTGTCCAAAACGAATTCTTATCGGTCATCGTTCTCCACTTTCGTTTCCAAACGAGCCGTAAAATTATCTTCGGAAAACACTTTATTGTTCATTATTGTTCATTTTTGACATAATATTAACCCTGTCCTCCACTTTCAAAACCGACCTTTAAGTTGCCGGACAGTCTCTCCCGCCTGCCGAACCGGGGATTTTTGGCGAAAAATTAAAATACCGGCAAGAATCCTACCTCTTGCCGGCTGACGTCCCGCTCGTATACAGTACGCCGTCTTACTCCGCTTCCGTTTTCATCCGTCCGATCACACTGAGATAACCGTCCGCGCCATACTGAAGCGTCCTGTTGATCCGGCTGATCGTAGCCGTGCTGGCCCCCGTCGCTTCCTCGATTTCGCTATACGTTTTTTTACTCAAAAGAAGCTTCGCCACGCCGTAGCGCTGTGCCATGGCCTTAATCTCTTTGACCGTACAAAGATCTTCAAAAAACTTATAACATTCTTCCAGATCACCGATCGACATGATCGCTTCAAAGAGATCGTCCGTTGCACTGTTTCTGATCTTCGATTCATAACCCATATGACTAAGCAGCCTCCTGACTCTTTTGCAAAGCACCAGCGGATTGACGCGTTCCGCACAGAACTTCTCTGCTTTTACACATTACAGTATTATACTATAAAAGTGTCAGGGAAACAATAGATACTCTGCCTAAATTACAGAGAAATCCTTCAACACACATTGAACTGACTCTCTTCCCTGCCACCTGTTGATTCCCAAACTGCCCTTCAGTTGCAGCCGTACACCCTGCGTCAGATGTTCCGCCCGCTTCTCGTCCACATCGAACCACACGGTATCAAACAGCGTCCCGTTGACCCCCGCGCAGTTTAATTTCAAATACTGATTCTGATCACCCATGCGTACTACATTTGTTACGGTAACATCGTCTATTTCAAAAACGGGTTCCTGATTTCCCTCCCCAAACGGCTCCAGCATCGCCACCTGAGTTGCAAAATTCAATGTTACGTCCGACGAGGAAATTCTGGCGTCACACAGAACCGGATTTTCAAACAAAGCCGGATTCCGCTCAAAAAGACGTCTGACACCTGACTTCAGAGAGCTATGCAGTTTTCCGATATATTCCCGCTTCATCGTAAATCCGCAGGCACCCGCATGGCCGCCGAACTTTTTAAAAAGCTGGGCAGATTCCGACATGATACCATGCAAATCCACGCCGTCGATGCTGCGGCCCGTACCTTTTATGTATTCCGGATCAGCCGTATCTGTTACGATGATAACCGGTCTGTAATAAGTTTCCTTCAGCTTGCCCGCCACAATTCCGGTTACCCCTTCATGACTGTCTCCTGCATCGTATAATATAAAATCGTCAAGCCGGCCCGAAGCTTCGATCTCCTTACACGCCTTTTGATAAATCTGATCCTGGATGGCCTTCCGTTTATTGTTCAGTGCCTTAAGCTCCTCAACGAGAACTGCCAGATCTGCGGTTCGCTCCGATACATCGTCAACAGTTCCCACATCTGCATTTTTTTGTTCCTCCGTGCCTGCCATTGTGCCTGCGCTGCCAAAACGCACCGCAGATGCCGTTTCACCCGCACTCACTTCAGATTCCTGTTTCTTCACATCAACCATTGCGTCTGCGCCGTCAAAACGTACCATAGACGCCGTTTCACCCGCACCGACTTCAGATTCCTGTTTCTTCGCATCAA
>CAYTKT010000006.1:0-33182 GCA_964438605.1 uncultured Oscillospiraceae bacterium | reverse complement strand
ACCATAGACGCCGTTTCACCCGCACCGACTTCAGATTCCTGTTTCTTCGCATCAATCATTGTGCCTGCGCCGTCAAAACGTACCATAGACGCCGTTTCATCCGCACTCACTTCCGATTCCTGTTTCTTCACATCAACCATTGTGCCTGCGCTGCCAAAACGTACCATAGACGCCGTTTCACCTGCACCAACTTCAGATTTCCGTTTCTTCGCAGCAACCATTGTGTCTGCGCTGCCAAAATGCACCGCAGACGCCGTTTCACCCGCATCGGCTTCAGATTTCCAATCTTCCGCGCTGCCCCCGCATTCTTCACTGCCGAAGCCTCCTGCGGATAGCGTATTTATTTTTTTTTCATACGTCGCTTGATTTCCCGATTCTTCAAAATCTTCATCTTCCTTTATATCGTTTACAGCTCCGGCGCCCTGCGTATCTCCCGTCAGCAGACGGACGCCAAGAAGCGCATTCTTCATCCGTCCCGCCGCATTCAAATGCGGAACGATTCCAAAGGCCACATTCGTCGACGACAACTTCCTTGCGTCTAAACCGATGCCGTCAATCAGCATACTCAAACCTTCCCGCTGACATCTGCCAATCCTGTCAAATCCATACTTCACAAGTGTCCTGTTTTCATCGACCAGCGGTACAATGTCACCGATTGTCGCAATGCCGACGAGATCAAGCAGGCAGTTGATTTCACTCTTAGGCAGCTTCAACCTGCGCTGAAGCGCCTGTGCCAGCTTAAACGCCACGCCGCAGCCGCACAAGCCGGAGAAAGGATAATCGTCGTCCGGCTGCTTCGGATTGAGCATAATGCAGTCAGGACTCCTGTCGTCCACGTTGTGGTGATCCGTCACGATAACCTCCATGCCAAGTTCCTTAATACACTCAACCTCCGCAAAAGAAACGCAGCCGCAGTCAACCGTAATAATCAACTCCGCCCCGTCCTCGCTAATCCGCCTGACCGAATCCATATTCAGCCCATAGCCTTCGGAAAACCGCGACGGAATATAATATGCCACATTATTCGTCAAAGCCGACAAAAATCCGTACAGCAACGACACCGACGCGACGCCGTCGGCATCATAATCGCCATAAATGCAGATTCGTCTGCCTTGTTCCACATATTCGATAATCCTGTCGACCGCCTCACTCATGCCTTTCATCCGAAACGGATCATACGTCCTTTTCGGCAGCGGTGACAAAAATTCCTCAATATCTTCCTCCGTTCTGCACCCTCTTTCCTTCAAAATACTTCTAATTGCAGGATGTATCTCAAATTTTTCCATATTATCTCTCACTTTTTCTGCCAAAATCTATCTCGTTCTTCTCATCCTGTCCGGTTCGCAATTTCCGGTACCTTCCCGTTTCCATTTTCGTCTGTGTTTTCTTTACAAAGCTGCCTTCCGATTCCGGTTCATTTTGCCTCGCAAAAATAAACCCCTGTTTTTCTCGGTCTGCCGTGTAAACCTTTCCCGTCTTTCTTTCCTCAGACTGTCCGAACACTGATTTTCACGGGTCCTCATTCTCCGCTTCTGCTTCTAAACGAATCGCAAAATCATTTTCGGAAGCTATTTTATTTTTCATTTTTGACATCGTATTAACGCTGTCCTTCAGTTCAAAAATTGACTTTTGAGTTTTCGGAAAGGCTTTCCACATACACTCCTTCGGAACCTTTTCATGTCTTTGCGCAGATGTGCATTTACCAAAAGGAGATCAATATCATAAAAAATACTTCAGAATCTTTTCGGGTTTTTGTGCAGATGCGCGGAAAAAGGCTGCAAAAGGCAGCCTTTTTCCGTAACCCATAATTTTAATTTTATCAGTCTGAAAACATCAGCCCTGTAAGTAACTCACCGGTGATGTGGTGGAACCGTTGATACGCACCTCAAAGTGACAATGCGGCCCTGTTGCCTGTCCCGTAGAACCGACCCGCGCAATCGTCTGTCCCTGAGACACCGACTCTCCCACACCGGCCACCAGCGCACTGCAGTGACCGTAAAGAGTGACGATACCGCCGCCGTGATCAATCATGACGCATTTTCCGTATCCTCCCTTTGTTCCTGAAAAAATAACAGTACCCGCTGAGGCCGCCACAATAGACGTCCCCGTCGCAGCAGGAATATCAAGACCCGAATGGAAGTTTCTCGTATGTAAGATCGGATGTATCCTGTAACCGTACTGAGAGGAGATTCTGTAATTTCCGGGAACCGGCCAGAGCATCACACCGCCCGTATAAACGGAAGTCGCACTGGAACTGATCTGGGCCATTGCCTGTTGCTGCAGAAGCATTTCCGTCAGCCTGTCAGCTTCGGCGTTCATCTCGTCAAGCTGGGCTTCCAGCGCTTCATTATTACTTTCCACTTCCTTTTCCAGTTCTTCCACATTACTCTTTTGCTCAGACAACTCCGCCTGCTGCTGACTTAACTGTTGGTTCAGCGCCTCAAGATCGTTCTTTTCCTGCTCAATCAAATCGTACTGAGCCTGAATCTGCCCAAGAACATCCATATCGTTATTATAAATCCGCTGAACCATATCAATATTCGACAGAAATTCCGACAAATTCGCCGACCCCAGAAGAATCTCAAGCATATCGGTTTCCCCGTTCATATACATAGTCCTCAGCCGTGCGTTAAGAGAATCATTCTGGATCGACATCCGCGTTTGCGTTTCAGCAAGATTTTCCTCCGCTACCGCAATCTTCTCCTTTGTATTTGCGATTTCGCCCTCAAGCTCCTCAATCTGACCGTTCAACTGAGTAATCTGTGCCACCAGTTCATTTGCCTTTGCACGTCCTGCACTCAGCGCATCTTCCACCGATTCAATCTGATCCCGCAATTGATCCCGCTTTTCCTGTGTGGACTGAGCGTAAACGACACCCGTCGTTGACATCGTAACTGTCAGTACTGTGGCAGTCACCAACGCTACGAGCCTTTTCCTGTTCATTTCAGCTTCCCCTTTCTATCTTATTATTCGTTACATTTCAAGTATATTTCTATGTATTCACAACATTTTTCCGCATCAACCGTTCTGTCCGGCATCAGCTTTTACATCTTTTTTATACGACGTGTCTATTTTCACGGTGCTCTTTCGGAATTTCATGTATCTGCTCCGGGTTAGCCGTTTTCCCGGCGCTGTTCTTCTTTCCTGCATGGAACACACCTGCTTTCGCAGCATTCTTCCGAACTTCCTCATCCCTGCTTTGGGCCAGCCGGTTCTCCGGTGCTTCCCTCCACAGTCTTTTATATACCGCTATATGCCGCGTCTGTTTTCGTGACCTCCTTTCATCGCTTTCATATTCCATCATGAAAATGTCTTCCCTCATATTCTTAAAATTCCAAATTCTTTTTTCTTTCTTTATGCATCGAGGAACCTACGCATCGAAATAATACTTCCAACCGCACCGATTCCCACACCCAGACAGACAAATATGACTACCAGATTACTGCTCATAAATCCCATCGGCACAAGTCCCGACGCAAACAACACCAGAATCTTCTGACTGAGATTCTTTGACAGCCAGTAATACAACCCTGAAATCAACGCCGACGAGATTGATGCGGCAATGATTCCAATAATAATCCCTTCTGCCAGAAATGGCCCTCGGATAAACCAGTTCGTCGCACCCACATATTTCATAATGCTGATTTCCTTGCCTCTGGCAAGCACTGTCAGTTTGACCGTATTCGATACGACAACGATAGATACGATAACGAGGAAAAGAATCACGATTATCGCCCCGATCCGGACAGCATCTGTAATCCTCACAATCTTGTCAATAACCGACTGACTGTATTCAACCTTCTCGACGCCTTCAAACTTTTTCGCATAAGCGGCGATACTCTCTGCATCAGCCACATCATCCACCGTGATCTGCAAAGAGCGCGGCAGCGGATTTTCCGACAGGCCCTCCAACAGATACGCGTTTTCGCCCCAGCGCGATCTCATGATCTCCATGGCTTCTTCCTCGCTGACGAATGTTACATCGCGCACTGCCTCCAGACCCTTCAACTCCTCAATCATGCCGTCAACATTCTCCTGAGAGGTTTCGTCCGTCAGAAAAATCTTCACCATATCAAACTGCTGCTTTGCATTTTCAGTCAGCAGACTGACATTAACAACAATAATGAAGAAAAGGCCGAGAATCAGCAGCATCGCCGTAATCGAAAACAGCGACGTCAGTGTCATTGCCTTATTTCGCGCTATCTGGGTACAGGCTTGCTTCAGCGTATATAAAAGTGATTTAATCAAAATTGCCTGCCCCCTTTTTCCTTATTTTTATATTCTTTTTTCGTTTTTGAGAACCCGCATCCGACTGTGAAGTCTGCTTTTGAGATTCTGCACGTTCCTGCATCTCCTGATTTTTAGCTTCCGCCTCCTGCCCCTGTGCAGGTTTCATCTTCCGTGCCGTGTTCTTCGCAGATTCTTTGTTCTCGATTTTCGGATCGTTTGCAGATTTTTTGTCCCGAACTTCCGCATTTTCTGCAAATCCTTTCTCCCGAACTCCCGCGCTCTCCACAGCTTTTTTACCTTGAGTTTCCGAATCTTTCGTGCCTTCTTTTTCCCGGACTTTCGCACCTTTCACAGACTTTGAAGCGTGCTGCTTCGTCCCTTTTGCAGATTTCCGGTCTTCAGGAGCAGCACCTTTTTCCGCTCCCTGACGTTGCTCGTCGATATCTTCAAAAACACTTTCCGACCGCGTACCCGCATTTTTTGCGCCATTCTTCGATCCGTGCGCCTTTTCTGACTTCTGTGCCCTGGCCGGCGTTTCCGGCTGCACATCCGTTTCTTCAACCGGTTCGGCCGTATTCAGAACTACTTCCTCCATATCAAGCGGCAAATCAGTCAGGATATCCTCAACAAACCGTTCAGGCTCAGACCTTTCATGCTGCTGTATGTAATCTGCCATAGCTTCCTCTTTTGCATCACCGTCTGATGCGCCGGATTTCTCAATCTCGTCGGCCTGTCCGGCTGCCGTCTTCTTTGCGGCCTGTCCTGTTTTCAAAGCTTCTCTCATCTGTCCGAGCCTGCCTAATCTCTCGGCAAGCCATGTCTTTGCGGATTTTTCAGATTCCGCTGATTTTCCATTCCTTTCCGCTTTCATGGACGCGCCCGATGATTCGGATGCTTCAGATACCGTGGATATTTCGTTCAGCGCCTCGTTTTCGTCTTTTTCGGAAGGTCCTGCCTCCCGCCCTTTTTCCGTCTTTGCAGCCTTCCGCATTTTTCTGCGTTTTTCAAACGCTTCAGGCGTTTCCCAGACCGGTGGTGCATCATTCTCGTGAACAGAATACAGCTTCGACAGATCTACCGTCCTGTTTTTCAGCATCGCGTTTCTAACCTCCGGCGAGGCTGCCATCACTTCCTCGGCATAATCCTCGTCCGACACGTAAAAGCCTTCGCTGTCATCTCTTACCACACAGCCGTGATCGAGTTGAATCACACGCTTTCCCATCTGATCTACGATACTCTTGTCGTGAGTGACCATGACGACTGTCGTCCCTCTGAGGTTGATCTGTTCCAAAAGATTCACGATTTCCCACGATTTTTCCGGATCCAGATTGCCGGTAGGCTCATCGGCGATTAGAATCTTCGGATTATTCACAATAGCCCTGGCAATCGCCACGCGCTGCGCCTCACCGCCGGAAAGTTCGTGAGGATACCTGTCCGCCTGATCGCTGATCCCCACCAGTTTCAAAATATGAGGTACTTGCTTTATAATCAAACGCTTGCGCTGATGGACAGCTTCCATAGCAAAAGCTACATTTTCATACACCGTCTTCCTTGACAGCAGCCGGAAATCCTGAAAAACGACCCCGATTGACCGGCGCAGGGCCGGAATAAGGCGATTGGGCAGCTGTGTGATGTCCCGACCTTCAAAATAGACGTGCCCCGATTCGGGATTAATCTCCTTTAAAATCAACTTGATAAACGTCGATTTCCCGGCGCCGCTCGGCCCGACAAGAAATACGAATTCGCCGGCCTTAATCCGGATATTGACGTCCGTAAGCCCGGCATTGTCGCCGTAAGATTTAGTAACATTACGAAATTCTATCATCGGCGTATTTATTTTCACCTCCATTAAAACCGCAGGCTGCTATACGCGTTTCAACACACATCCTGCCGCATTATGCCGCATTACACCGCAAAATGCGATAATATCGGTTCACATTTCCATTGACATTATAATATAGGCTGATAGATAATGAAATAATGAATCACGTATTTCATCAGATTACATTTTAATACATTTTTTTGTAGATCTTGTGATGGTACTAAAAATGACTAAAAATAATTTTTCTCAAAAAACTGAAATCCGACAACAGATGCTCAAAAAGCGCCGCGGACTTTCCGCAGACGACATCGCTGCTGCCGAGAATTCCAGTATCTTGAAGAATTCCGTCAACATTCTCCTTGAAATCGCCCGAAAAAACAGACGCAAAACAAGCAAACAGCAATCCGCCCGCGCATTTTCCGGCGCAGACACATATCAGTCTGCCTGCACCTCCTTTGGCAAAGACCATTTAAAAGCGCCCTCTGCCCCGTTGACCGTCATGTCTTATATGTCCTTTCAGAACGAATTTCCAATGGAAAAAATAAATAAGCAACTGCTCGACCTCGGCATCCGTCTCGTACTCCCTCTGACAGACAACAACTTTGTCATCCACCCTTATAACGTGAACAGTCTTTCCTCCCTGAAAACATCGCGCCTTGGCATCGCCGAACCCGACCCCACCCTGTGTCGCCAAGTTTCCTGTGAGGAACCCGACGTCATCTTCGTACCCGGCGTCTCATTCGACCGTTCGGGAAACAGAATCGGTTTCGGACGCGGCTGCTACGACAGATTTCTCACTGAAAGAAAACGTCCCCTCCTGCTCGCCGGCTTCGCCTACAACTTCCAGGTCGTTCCTTTCGCCCTGCCAGCAGAACCTCTCGATATTGCGATGAACTTCATCGTTACGGAAACAGAACTGATCCGCTGCACCAACGAACCCTGCTCCCCGTCGTTTTCGGACAGATGATTCTACTTCATAGAAAAAGGAGTCGCCGGAAAAAAACGACAACTCCTCATATTTTCCTCAATCCTTCAGTGACGCAATCGACGGAAACCCGCAATCCTTCATTCCATCTCACTCTGCCGCTTTCAGTCACAGCAGTCTGTCGATTCCCTGCGCCGAATAGACGATCCTGTAACGATCACCGTCATGTTCCGCTACGGAAATCGTCAAACCCGTATATTCATAATTTTCTTCCAACTCTTTTTTAATGATTTCCACCGCCTGCTCCGCCTTGACGACAGCACAAAATATCTTAAGCCGCAGTTCTCCCGGATTATGCGCGTACTCCCCGCGTTCCGGCTCACATGCCGCAACATATCCAAAACCGCGGGATCTGAGCAGTTCATCCATTACCAGCTGGAAAAATTCCGCCGGCCCGATGTATTCCATACCGACTTTCGAACAAACCGGCGATATCTGGACGACGACGGACGCCCTGTCTGCCTCGTTGCGGCCGCAGTAGCCCTGGGACGCGTACCATTCATAAAGCATTTCAAAAAACGATGAAGCTTCCTCATCCGACTTGCACTCGTGCATCTTCAGTTCGCCTTCCTCTCCGACGATTCCCGAATATTCAACGATCGTATCACCGTCAAACCAGCATTCTGCATGATGAAGAACACCGTTTTCCGTCCGGTAAAGCTGAAATTCCAACGGCTGCGACTCCGATGTACCCCGAAGCTCGGCTTCGCGAAGCGCAAAATCAATAAACGCCAGCTCATCCTGGTCACTGTCCAGCTGATCACGGCGAAGCGGAACCACAAGAGCCAGTTCCGTATCTTTGTTCTCATAAAGCAAATCCATCCCGTAATCCCTGATGATGGAAACCATTCGCATTTGCCAGACGGAATTCAACGGCTTTCTGAACAGATAATCCGCCGTCTGCAGCTTGTCGCGCTGCATTCTGAGCCAGCCGGTATCCATTTTTGACAAAGCTGCTTCATTCATGCAGAACAGATATTCCATCGGATAATCATCCGCCACAAAACTCGATGAACAATACGGACTGTCAGCAACCCATTCTGCCGACCCATCCTCTGCCCGGAAAATCGACTTGATCTCCTCAAGCTTCTCCTTATCGCAGAGAATTCCCGAAATCGCCCCGATTTTTTCCATACTGTCAGGACAAAGTCCTTCCTGAAGATCCCGGTCAAACTTCGGATCTATATAATGATATTCCATTTCTGCCAATGTGCGCCCTTCTTCAATCTCGCGGCGTAACGTCAGAAATTCGTAGTCTCCAGGCACCAGACTGAGCCCGCGGTCTACAGCCGCCAGCGCGCCCTCCTTATCTCCGAAATGACTGCGCAGCTTTGCCGCATGAAACCAGCCCCACGGATAATCAGGTTCCTCTATAAGCCCCTGCTCCGCGTATTTTCGCGCTTCCTCCAGTTTTCCGCAGTACATCAGGCAATTTGAATAACGGTAAAACCAGACGCCGCACCCGGACGCATTTTTCTCCGAGGAAGGCATCCAGCCTGACGCCAGAAAATAATGCTCGTAACTATCCATATTACAGCAGGCATAAGCATACCATAATGCGATTCCCAAGTCTTCTGCCGCTTCATTCAGCGTAAAACGCCCGGAATCTATCCCTTTTTTAATGAAATCAGTCAGATAAAAAAGCATATCGCCGAAACGACCGCCGTTCTCATCCTCAAAAGCGTGCAGTTCTTCAATATTCTTTGACGAGAGCAGCGATCCCTGAAATTTTTTTGCTGCTTCATATTTTACAGTATCGTTCACTTCTTCAAAACTTACGCCGGACACGTTTTTATCTGTCATCTGTCACACCTCACGTTCCTTTTTCTACCTGCGCCGCCGGATTGACGCCGGGCCGCTGTTGATCCATTTATCCGTGCACTTTACAGAGCACTTTACAGATTCTCGTTGACAGTATAACACGACACGTGCGAAAACAAAAACTTTTATTTAAGAAAAAATAAAATTGTCATGGCGCTGTAATAATGCAACATTTTGCCATATTCATCAGAATAATACTGTATACAAAAATATTGTACCATATTTTGTTTGACATTATCAAACGGTATAACTATACTTATGCTATCACTTTTTACTCATTCAACATTTGAGAATATGGAGGTAACAAAAAATGGCAAATATGAAAGGCAAAACTGTTATTATCACCGGCGGCGGAAAGGGGCTCGGTTTCGGAATCGCAAAAGCATTTGCAAAGGAAGGTGCAAATCTGGTGATCACCGGACGTACTGCTTCCACACTGGAAAAAGCAAAGACGGAACTGGAATCCCTCGGCGCACAGGTCCTGTATATCACAGCTGACGGCGCTGATGAAGATGCCGTCAACAATGTAGTCGCAAAAACCGTTGAAAAATTCGGCGGCATCGACGTTCTGATCAATAATGCACAGGCATCAAAATCCGGTCTGCTGCTGGAAGAACACACGAAAAAGGATTTCGACCTGGCCATCAATTCCGGCATTTACGCTACCTTCTTCTATATGAAAGCATGTTTCCCATACCTGAAGGAATCAAAGGGCGCCATCATCAACTTCGCATCGGGCGCCGGCCTTAACGGCAGGCTCGGCCAATCCTCTTACGCTGCTGCAAAAGAAGGTATCCGCGGTATGTCGAGAGTTGCCGCAAACGAATGGGGTCAGTACGGCATCAACGTAAATGTTGTCTGCCCGCTTGCGATGACGGAAAGTCTTGAACAGTGGAGAGAGGAATATCCTGATCTGTATGAAAAAACGATTCAGGGCGTTCCTATGCGCCGTTTCGCTGACCCTGAAGGCGACGTCGGCCGCGTCTGCGTATTCCTGGCATCGGAAGACGCGTCGTTTATTACAGGAGAAACGATTTCCGTTCAGGGCGGCGGCAGTCTCAGACCGTAAAGAACACGTTTCGTGAATTTTTACAACCTGATTATTTGTGATATTCGGCCCCAATCAAGCCGAATACCGCCAGAGGACCTGCAAATTTGCAGACTGACGGACCTTTACGGACCTTTAGCCAGCCACAAAACTGCATGACTTTTCGGTTTGCAGAATCAGCGGATTCGCAGCCTTTCAGGCGTCCAGCGTTCCAGGCGTGTAAAACGGCACGTCAATTAACGGACTTGCAGATTGACAGATTTACTGGCGCAAAAAACTGCCGATTTGCAGGCTCAGGTTTGCAGACTGGCAGATCTACAAGATAATTTGCGGATTTACAGGTCCCTATCCTGTGACTTCAATCAGATTTCCACAGAATTTCTCACAAAACCAGGCAGGGCCTCTAAAAATGTTGAAATTTCAACATTTTTAGAGGCCCTGCCTGGTTTTTATCTACCTTAGTTATAAAAAGCGTGCAAATCTGTCCTACTCCCTCCCGCAAGCCGTCAATTTTTATGATTCCGCCTGCCGTCCGAAAGGGAGCAGGATCATAAAACGATATCGCAAATGGCATAACTCCGACCGCCAGTTTCAAACATCGTTTTCCAGTTCACGACGCTTCAGAAACAGAGAGGAACCTCTCCGTTTCTGAAGCTATGATTCTTAAAAAGCCGGATCCTGTGTCATCTCATTTATCTATAACACAGCATTGCAAAACCGCATCAGAATTGCAGCGACCTGAGCTCTTGTGGCATCGCCGACAGGCTGCAGATGATTCTCATCCACACCGTTCACCAGACCGACGCCTACTGCCCAGCTCATGGCATCTGTGGCATAACTGCCGACTGTCTGCGCATCAGCGAAACGGCTCAAATCTGCACCGCCGCTGGTTTTGATTCCTTTATCCTTCGCATAGCGGTACAGGATTGTTACCAGCTGTTCGCGCGTCACGTCTTGATCAGGAGCAAAAGTGCCATCACCGCAGCCTTTCACCACACCGTTGCTTTCTGCCCAGGCTACCGCGTCGGCATAATATGCTCCGGCAGCCACGTCGCCAAAATCACTTGCGACTGACTCAGGTTCATAGGCAAGTCGATGCAACACAGTCACGATCATCCCGCGGGTCATCGCGCCATCAGGAGCAAATTCCGTCTCGCTGACGCCCTTGAACAGTTCGCGAGCGGCGACAAACTGCACCGCATCGCCAGCCCAGTAATTTTCATCAGGCACGTCGGCGAAGTCTCTGCTCTTATCCACAATCTTCACAACGGCGCTGTCTTTTACGTCCAGCACCACGCCATTATCACCGATGGCACAGTCTCGGATAAGCTTTTCCGTACCGTCAGCATACACCAGCACGGCCACAATTCCAGAACTTGAATTTTCCACAGGAATTTCTACCCGGACAGAGTTGTTGCTTTCCACACTGACGCTGATCTCTGGAGCTTTATCGCTGTCTTTGACAGCCTTCACTTTCACAGGGGCAATAATCGTTTTACCGGCGGAGACAGCAGCGGAAGGTATGGTTACTTCCACAGAAACAACTTTCCCATCCGTGTTCGTCGTGGTCTTCCCCACCACGCCATTATCGTCTTTCGTAGTGGCTGTCTTCGATCCGTCAGGATTCGTCACAACAGTAGTCTTTGACTCGTCAGGGTCGGTTGCATCGGGACGATTCGAGTTGCCGGATTGCTTTACATATTTAGCTGTAACCGTCGTATCATTTTTCACCACTGTACTGGCAGTAAATTGGCTGCCGTATTTTGCATACCAGCCCGTAAATTTGTAGCCGGTGTGTTCAGGAGCGCTCGGCAGTGGACCGACAGTTTTTCCCTTTTCCACGCTGAAAGAACTTATTTCGCCGTCGGTTATACCGTCTATAAATCTGACCGTACAAGTATCAGGCAATTTTTCAGTGATGATCTTCACATACTGATCCAGGCCGTCCATGGGCTTGAGGTCCTTATTCAGAACAGTCATATGAGCGCGGGCAGGCTGAGGAACTTTGTTTCCAGTAAATTGAAGTTCACCGAGATCAATGGTCCTATGAGCATCCATCACATCATCCAGCGACGTCTGAGAGCTGATATAGACAGAGAGCAGCTTATAGGTACCATAGCTGCCGCTGCCAGGCAGCTCTTTTACAGCCGAATACGCATCAGATTTCGTGGGAATGAATTTTTCAACTTTATACTCCGCTGAGCTGGAAAAATACAGATCTAACTGCACGGCAAAAATAGCTTCCTGTTCATCCAAATCTTGAAGGATCAATTCCACTTTATCAGCATTTTCCTTCACACCCCATTCCAGAGTGGCTTCGGATGTTCCGTCATCCTGCTCAGCCGCCGCAGCGGTTGTACAGAAAAATATCATGCTGCATAAAACCAGAAGCAGCGAAACCAAAGTATATCTCACATGTTTCATTCTTCATTCACCTCGCTTTGCAGGTCGATTTCCGGAAGATGATCTGCTCCAGGAGTCTGTACCCAGAGGGTTTCCGCCGTCACACGCTGTTTTTCTGCGTGCAGCGCGTCATCCGTCTGGAAATACTCAGCCTTAACCTGGAACGGCAGGACATCCACAGTATCGCAGTTGCTGACACCTTCCTCGATGAGATTTTTCTCCGCATCTTCATCAAAGACAAAAAGATAGATGCCGTCACTGATCGTGCTGATTTCTCCGTCTTCAGGAATATCGGCAAACAGATAAGCCGCGCCGTTGATCGCCCTTTCGGTCACGATTTCCTTTTCCTTCTCCGTGTCGTTCTGACTGTATTTGCCCTTCAAACGGATGCCTCCAAATACCGGATCACCGCGATAATAGCCCCAGGCGATAAGTGAACCCGCTTTTATCACTTCACCATCCCCGACTTCATAATCTTTGGCGAGTTTGCCGACGGCTTCCACAGTCACGTCGTCATTGACATAGCTGACCAGTCGGACTTTTGCGTCCTTCGGCACGCCGGTAACTGTAACCGACTTCGCATCATAAGTCCAGATGCGCGTGTCTTCCTCATCCACACCAGGTTTGTTAAAGTACGTAAGATACGTAGTATCTTTATCATCTTTGTCCTGATTCAGATTTCCTTTATCAAAGCTGCCGGTTTTGGCCGTTTTCACGCTGTCTTTAGCATCCACGCCGTCCACATCTACTTTAATTTTCACTTCATAACGGTTCTTACAGCCTTGTGGCAGATCGAATACCTTAATACCGGAAATCGGCGTCGTCTTATCGAGAGTCAGAGTGACCGTATTGTTGCCATCTTCTGAAGTCGTGTACGCATTCTCATCCACCAGATTGTCATAAGAGATCCGCAGTTCGTCACATTCAGCTCCGTCGCCAATCGGATTGCCCAACGTATCATAGGCTTTAACGGAATAGTAGAACGTACGATTGTTGGCAGAGCCTACCATATCTGTATATTCAACAGCATCGTTATTATCCTTGCCAGCCAGAACAAATCCAACGGATTTGTCATTGCGTATTATCTCGTATCCCTGAATGTCGGCACTGTTGCCAGAAGACTCGACAGAAGGCGTGATCTTAATCTTTACTTCTTTTTCATTCTCGCCGTTTACAGTAGCCGAAGCCGTAACGCTGCCAGTCAGTTCCGACTTTTTATTCAGAGCATCGCGGCGGCTTTCATCCGTAAGATACCAGATAGCGCGTTCTTCGTTTTCATATTTATCAATCTTATTTTTTACAGTCTCGCTGAGTTCCATGCCCCAGTGATGGAAGAAGTCATTCAGGTTTTTGTTCGCCACGCCGGCGGCAGTCAAAGCTACTTGTTCGTCATAAGTGGCGTTTGAATATCCGGAAGTATAAGTACCAGCTTTCCACGCTTTAAAGAACTTATTATAGAACTCCAGCGGATTGTCTGTATCATAGGCCAGATGCAGCTGATAATACATGCCAAGCTGCGTGAACACGTTGCTTGCCGTGCCCACATACGCCTGTGCTGTCCTGTTAAGAATCTCAGGCCAGCGCTTTTCCTGCTCCATACGTGACTTCAGGACACCCTGAGCGCCGTCAAACGTCTGAGCCAGGATGGAGTAAATATTATTCGTACACTCCGCCTTACCCAGTTGATCCATGTTATGGCCGATTTCATGAGCGATACCCCAGCCGTACAGACTGTTCGCATCTTTGTCACCCGTCACAGAAGTAGGTTTGCCAGTGACCATGCCCTCGCAGGAACTGTAACCGATGCCGATATGATTGCCGGCGGCATACATGAAAGCGCCGGTAAACATCGTCATGCAGCGGATATTCTGGCGGGTTTCCATGACAGGAGCGCATTTATCATCGTTCGCTTTGTCTGGTTCGATAATGCCTTGCGTCGCTTCGCAGACACGCACCAGTTCCTCCCAGGCTAAAACGGCGTTATAAAGAGTTTCCGTCCGGCCATCAGCATCGGCCTTTACTAAGCCTTCCTGCACGGCAGAGGCCGGTATGGAAAGCAGAACCCGCGGCAGGGACAATTCGGTGACGTTGTGATAATCAAACTCTTTATCGTTGCCGGTGACAGTCTTGTGTTCCTTTATATAACTATCCAGTTCGTCAAGATACGTCCCAATAACCTTTTCCCGTTCACTTTTGCCGAGACTATACCAGTTTTCCAGTTTCAGCGTTGGGATTTCCACAGCGCGGCGTACATGAAGCTTGATGGTTTCTGGGTTCGCACCGGAATAGCTTACATAAAGGCTGCCGCCGTTATCCGTACTGCGTTCCCCGATTTTCGGGATATAAATAATATTCCGGCCGTTTGTCAGTTCAACGCTTTTCTGCCATGCTGTCACCTCGCCGTTAAACTGAGTGGCATAAAGAGTGAGCTTTTCTCCTTCCGGAATCCCCTCTGCGTAAACCGTAATCTCCGACTTGGCTTTGGCGGTAGCGCCCAAAGGCTGCAGCTCGCTGCCACTCTGAGAATACTCCGTATTGTCGTTACCTGCGCTGCGGGACTCCAGGCCGTCGACAAAGACGCTGCTTCCTGTTTTTTCAGCAAGCAATTCCTCCGCCAGAGCCAGCTCATCTTTCATCGTCTCGATATTGATATAATAGTTCTTTTCATCCGAATCCAGGCGATCTTTCAGTTTTTTAATCTGTTCACTTGTCACGCTAGAGTTCAGTTTATCATGGAAACCAGTTGTAAAGAGAGCTGCAATTTCATCCGGCAGACTACGTTCTGGATCATATGTCATGAACTTCAGCTCAGACATACTGACAATCTCGTAATTTTTCTGCTCACAGGCCACGCAAATCTGCTTCACGCCTTTTACCGGACCGAACGGCATATAGACGAAGCCGTCCTCTGCGCTTTTCGTTCCATAATTCGGACAGTTCGGCCACGTGTGGACATCAGAGCCGCCGCTGCCTTTCCGACTGTCAAGTCCGCCGCGAGCCGGATCCGGAAGCAACAGATGACCCCCTTCGTTTAAATCATCGCCCTCATACCAGACGCGCACGCAGTAAGCCCGCAGACTTGCGGAGTAATTGCCGTCCAGACGCGGTACCCATAAAGCGGCCGTCAGATCCTGAGGGTTTTTAAATTTAACATACACATGCTCATCGCCTGACCACGATTTTGCCGTCCAGGATGTCCCGTAATTACTATCGATCAGAATTGAAGCATTATCCAAGCGGCCGTTCAGACTATTGCCAGGGTCGCTCAGCCAGATTTTTTCAATCTCATCGTTGTCCAACAGACCTTCCGTCGGCATATTCTTCGGCTCTTTGCCTTCTACGCCCTCCGGCGCCTTGGAATAGACAGCAGAGAAAGATCCCCAGCCAACCTTGTTGCCGGCTTTCAGTTTGATGTCATACGTAACGCCATTCGTCAGACCGGTCATCCGCAGGTTGGTAACATGCAGCGTGTCGCCATATTGTTTAAATTCTTTGTCTGAATCATGCTCTTTGTACCAGACCTGATACATCGTCGCATTTTTCCCGGTCCAGGACACATCCAGTTCCTTGTCTAACGCCACGATATTCACGCGATCCGGCGCATCCGGTACGCTTCCCGGTTCCGGCTGCACTCTTACGGCATTGCTGGCAAGACCTTCCCAGCCATCCGCCAGAGGTGTCACCGTAAATTCGTACTCTCTCAGATTTTCCAGATCTTCAATCCGATATGTCGTCTTCTCTGTCTTAATCTTGCGCTTTGTTTTATCCGGATTTGCGACTTCAAAATAATCAATCCTGTATCCGGTTACATTCGGCAGCGCACTCCATGTCAAAGTCACCGACTCCGCTCCCGGTGTGGCTCTCAAATCCATAACCCTGCGGTTCTGATTCTCCGTATTTTCCGGAACAATATCCTCTAAGAACTGGATATTTTCCACAGAGGCATAGTCACCGCCTTCCGTCTTGGTGACTTTAATGGTGATCTTTTTGACCGCGACTTTTTTGCCCAGTTTCACAGAGATACTCCCTTTGCCGGGCAGTTCGCTAATCGCATGAACACCCTCAGGAATATCAGAATCACCGAAAGGTATTTTTAAAATGCCATCTTTTTCCGTTTCCACTTCCAGAGATCCGTTCTGAATCTGTCCATCACCCTCCGGAGTGACAATAACGACTTCTTCCATCTTCACAGGTTCTTCCATGGTGATAGGGATGTTGATGGAATCTTCTTTGTTTTCGCTGGTTTTGGCGAACGATACGGTCTTGTTATTATCCCGGAACAGATCTTGCATCGTGCCGGTAGACCGTTCTGAAATCTTAGTCCCGGCCTCCTCCAAATCCGTTTCTACTTTTGCCGAATCCAGCACCACCGGCGGATCCAGCAGATAACTGTCACGAATTTTAGCCATTTCCGTCGCATCACTTAAACGGTGCACATAAGCCAGATCCTGGATATTAACTCTGCCATCACCGTTCAGATCATATGTCGAATCACTTGATCCAAGGTGTTTAGACAGATCATCGCAGTCGTCCGTATCTACTTTGCCGTCACTGTTCAGATCGCCGATGGAAAAACTCGCGTCACCGGTACTGAAAAAAAGCTCCTTGGCATGCGTAGTCAGCTCAACCACAGGTTCATACGTCTTATATCCTTCACCGGTAAATTTCAGCTTGTATGTACCCTTCGGCAGACCGCTGAAAGCCACTTTCAAATAATTTGGAAATTCATCTCCAGTCACAGGCTTTTTGGCGCTGTCTAACAGAGTGACCGTGGCTGTACCCATCCGATTGGCCGCTGCGTTGACAGTACTCACTTTCGAACCCGACTGATCACCGATGCTGTTTATGTCAAAAGGATGAGTCTCATTCTTTAAAAGGCCCACCTTTATCAAATGCGCACCGCCATGAAACAGCTCCACCTGAATCTTACGCTCCTTCAGCGCATCCATTTTCTGCTCATACGTCAGTTCGAGAGTCGCCGTGATACTGCCCGTGACCTCAGAAGGCACATCCTGCGCGATAATGTCTGCTTTATCAGCATCAGCTGACTTCTTCTCTGAGGCAAACACACCTGCAGGCATCAGTGACAGCAGCATACAAAGTGACAGCAGCACTGACAACATCCGTTGAATTCTTTTCATTTTCTTCGCTCCTTTCTTCGCGGATATATATCCGTTTGATAAACAAGACGATAATGCCGGCTTTTTGACCATCTGCCGGAAAATGGCGTATCTGGCACAGAATTTCGTCTTGATAAACCATTATACCCTATACATACTTCCATATGCAATACTTTCAGAGTTTGGAACTTGATCAGCTTTTTTGAGAAAATTTTCTCGAAAAATTAAAATAATTAACTCATCAGATATAAACACAATATCCTTAACTAAAAATAATGCTCTTGCAAGTTCCGCATCAGAAACGAATACAAAAGTATTTTCGCGAATTGCGATAACAAATTGAACTGATTTTCTGACAGAGAACATCTGTAAATGAAATCCTGCTGTTTGCCAAACAAATTTTTCGATATTCCGCGCTCAAAACCTTTACAAAATTTTTTATTAAAATGTCTGATAAATAAAAAACTCGCCCCGATTTTTCTCAGCAAAAACCGGGGCCTCGTCAAAAATTCCACAGCAGATTACCGAATCATCAAATCTCAAATGGCCAGTTTTTCCGTCCGACCGCCATATGAAATTTCTGATATAATCTATTGACTTCAAACTATTTCCTATCGATTAAATTTTTATCTACTCTTTCATATCTGCACAGAGATACGCCACTCCCACTTTACCGCCAATCTTTTACGTAATCTGCACATCCTGAAAACCGCAGCGCAGATGCAAAAATCCCGTCGCGGAAGAAAATTACTGCATGGAAACGGGATTCACCGTTTTTCAGCATCCCCTACTTCAAATGTTCCGGATTCAGCCCTTCCAGTTCTGGAATTACAAATAACCCGTCCTTGCGGATTAACACATCATCAAACCATATCTCACCGCCGCCGTAATCTTCCCGCTGAATCAGTACGAGGTCCCAGTGGATGGCCGATTTATTCCCGTTCGGCGCGTCCTCATATGACGCTCCCGGCGTCAGATGAATACTGCCGCAGATTTTCTCATCAAACAGCGTATCCTTCATCGGATGCATCACATACGGATTCACACCGAGAGCAAACTCACCGAAATACCGGGAGCCTTCGTCAGTATTCAGCAGCGTGTTGATCCGCTCGTCGTCATTTGCATGAGCCTCGACAATCTTTCCGTTTTCCACGCGGAAAACGATATGATCATACGTAAATCCCTGCTCCAGCGATACCGTATTATATGAAATCATCCCATTCATCGAGTTTTTCACAGGGGCCGTATACACTTCGCCATCCGGAATATTACATTCTCCGGCACACTTAATCGCCGGAATTCCTTTAATCGAAAATGTCAGATCAGTACCCGGCGCCACAATGCGCACTCTGTCCGTGCGGTTCATCAAATCGACAAGCGGGTCCATTGCCTTTGACATCTTTTCATAATCCAGCGTGCAGACATCATAATAAAAATCCTCAAATTTTTCAAGACTCATACCTGAGAGCTGCGCCATGGAATTATTCGGATAGCGCATAATCACCCATTTCGTGTGATCAACCCGTTCATCGATAACAGGGCGCATCATCCTGCCATAAAGCGCCTGTTTTTCCAACGGCACATCAGAAAGCTCCGATGTATTATTCGACGCTCTGACTGCAATATACGCATCCATTCCCTTCATCTGATACAGCTGATAATCGCACATATACTTCAGCTGCTCCTCACTGCAATTCATAAGAATCTCACGGTTAAACGTTTCGTCACCCAATCTCAGATATGGATAACCTCCCGCCGCATAAACCGCACGGATTAACTCCTTTACTAATGGTTTAGCATCCGTTCCGGATTCTTCAATCAGAACACGCTCCCCCTTCTGCACACGGCAGGAATAATTTACAATCTGCTCTGCAAACTTCTTATTTCTATCCATTCTTAATCCATCCTATCAATTTCCCATTTATTCTGTTATTATTTTATAAATTCCAGAATCCCCAGTGCCGTCTCGATCATATCGGAAAATCCTTTCTCGCGCTCCTCAACAGTCAGCCGGTCACCGGTTACAAAATTATCACTGACCGTCATCATCGCCAGCGCCTTCGCTCCCATTCTGGCCGCATTCATATAAAGAGCCGCCGCCTCCATCTCGACAGCAAGAACTCCCATCTTTGACCAGCGCTTCCAGACATCCGGATCATCATCATAAAATACATCAACAGACACCACATTCCCGATCTTAACCGGATGATTCAAACTGCGCGCCGACCGATACGCCGCATGAAGCAGCTCGAAATCAGCACAAGGTGCAAAATTCCCCGGCAGATCGTAAGTATACTGAAATCTGGAATCTGTCGATGCCGACATTGCAATGACAATATCATTCAAATCTACATCCGCCTGATAGGAACCCGCAGAACCGATACGAACAATATTCTTACATCCAAAAACTTCAATCAACTCATGCGAATAAATTGCCATCGACGGCATCCCCATACCACTTCCCTGTACAGAAACCCGTCTGCCTTTATACGTTCCCGTATAACCCAGCATATTACGTACCGTCGTATAACATACCGCATCTTCAAGAAAATTTTCTGCTATAAACTTCGCTCTGAGCGGATCTCCGGGCATGAAGACCGTTTCAGCGATCTCGCCCGGCTTCGCGCCGATGTGTAAAGATTCCGCCATTATTATACCCTCCTGTTTCAATTCAGATACCGACTTTTACGCCCCTCCGCTTTTTTGCTTTAACCTGTGCTTTTAAACCGGATTCTTCTTTTTACTATCAGTCCGTTGTCTGCTCATATTCAATTATAGATTCCAGTCTTTTTCCAACAGATATGCGCCATTTGCTTTCAATTTTTTACAGCGATCGATCCGTCTGCCGCTGTCAATCCATCGTCTTTCCAAAAAACTCCACTGTTTTCCTAATCTTCCCCATCAACGCGTCAAACCCTTCCGGCGTCATTGACTGCGGGCCATCGCAGAGCGCCGATTCAGGGTCATTGTGAACCTCGATCATCAGTCCGTCGGCTCCCGCCGCAATAGCTGCCAGCGAAAGCGGTTCCACCATCCAGCGGATTCCTGCAGCATGGCTTGGATCAACGATAATCGGAAGATGCGTCATCTTGCGCAGCATCGGAATCGCAGAAATATCCAGCGTATTTCTCATAGACGTTTCAAACGTTCTGATTCCCCGCTCGCAGAGAATTACATTTTCATTTCCGCCCGCCATAATATATTCGGCACTCATCACAAGTTCGTCCAGCGTATTTGCCAGACCGCGCTTCAACAAAACCGTTTTGTTGCACTTTCCCAGAGCTTTAAGAAGCTGAAAATTCTGCATGTTTCGTGCGCCCACCTGAATGACATCAATCTCGCCAAACAGTTCCAGATGCTCCGGTGTCATAATCTCCGTCACAACCGGCAGTTCCGTCGCCTTTTTCGCCTCAAGCAGCAGCTTTAAACCGTCATCCTGAAGTCCCTGAAAAGAGTAGGGCGACGTTCTCGGCTTAAACGCGCCGCCGCGCAGCAGTCTGGCGCCGCTCTGCTTCACGTCACGAGCCACCTCGATAATCTGCTCCTTTGACTCGATAGAGCACGGTCCCGCGATAACCTGAAAATGGCCGCCGCCGATTTTTCTGCCCTTAATATCAATGACAGTGTCTTCCGGATGTATCTTGCGGTTCGCCAGCTTATACGGCTCCTCAATCCGCTTGACATCCTCCACGACCTCGCTGGCCATCAGATAATCATAATCAATAATCGACGTATCGCCTATAAGCCCCCAGAACTCCGTTTCCGCGCTGCGAGACTCGTGAATCTCAAATCCCAACGTCTTTAGCTTTCTCTTTAAAATTTCCTTCTTTTCCTTGTCTGCTCCGTTTTTTAATACAAGAATCATATCATTTTCACCTGCCTCTTGTTTTTCTATCATAATAAAAGAATCATCCGTATCGTCCCGCAGCGCTGCTTTCCTGGTCTGTGCTTTCTTATTCTTTTCGATAATTAAAAAGAATAAGAAACGAGCCGCCTTCCGGCCCCTGGTCATCTGCACAACACGGTCTTGAAATCCTTTCGTGATGCCTGCTGCAGTAATTTTTTCCAGGACTGGAGAAACGGCTCTCTGGTTTCTAATTGTTAAATTTAAAAACGCCGCCCGTCAGAAATTCCGGACATCAGGCGGCGAACTCCGCACCCGCAAGCGGTGCGGAGTTCGCCGCCATCCATTCACCTGCAGCGCCGCGTTTCTTCATAACGTCACGTTTTTTTCAGCCTCGTCGATTTCTTCTTCCTTCAGTTTCGCAATCAACTGGCCGGAAACCACCTGATCGCCCTGTTTGACATAGATCTTGTCAATCGTGCCGTCCATACTGGAAATAATATTCGTTTCCATCTTCATGGCCTCGATTACAGCAATCGGCTGGCTTGCCGTCACTTTCTCCCCTTCCTTGACGAGAACTTTGACGATATTTCCCGGAATATTCGCGCCGATTTCGTACTCACTGTCCGCATCGGCCATCAAAATCGACTGCTGCGACGCCTTCGTCACCGCTGCTTTATCCTTGATCTTAATCTGACGTATCAGCCCGTTGACCTGGAATGTCAATTCCCTGTTACCGTCTTCGTCGGCATCCTTAATCTCGATCAGCTTAATCACGAGAATTTTGCCTTCTTCCAGCTGAACCTCGCCAATCGAACCTTCCATAATCCCATGGAAGAAAATATCACTCGATACGTAGCGGAAATTGCCTTCCTTCTTGAGCGACGTCAGATAATCCTCAAATACCTTCGGATAGAGTGCGTAACTGACAGCATCACGGTCTGTCGGCTCCAGTTCAGGGAACTTATGCTTGAGCATCGCCTTAATCGCGTCAAAATCTTCATCAGGCAGCAACTCTCCCGGCCTGCAAGTCAAAGGCTTCCTGCCTTTAAGCACGAGATCTCTGAGCTTTTCAGGGAAACCGCCTTCCGGCTGGCCCATCATGCCCTCAAAATAAGAAACGATAGAATCCGGGAAGTCCATGCCCTTGGCTTTTTCATAAATATTTTCAGGCGTCAAATCGTTCTGAACCATAAAGATGGCCATATCACCGACAGCTTTTGACGACGGCGTGACTTTGATAATATCGCCGAGCATCTCGTTGACCTTGATATACATTTCTTTGACTTCCTGGAATTTATGCTCAAGCCCAAAACTTGCCACCTGCGGCCTCAGATTTGAATACTGGCCGCCAGGAATTTCATACTTATAAATTTCTGCCGTTCCCGACTTCAGTTCTGACTCGTAATCAGAATAAATCGGACGAATCGCACCCCAGTAAGTCGAAAGCTGCTGCAGTCCGTCGAGATCCATGCCTGTTGCTCTGTCGGAATATTCGAGAGCCGCAACTGTCGAGTTGAGAGCCGGCTGGCTCGTCAGCCCTGCCATACTGTCAAACGCTGCATCTACAATATCGACGCCCGCCAAAGCAGCCATCATCAGCGTAGCTCCACCATTCCCGCTGGTATCGTGCGTATGTAAATGAATCGGAACGGAAACCTCATTTTTCAGCGCGGAAATCAACTTGTGGGCGGCCATCGGTTTGAGCAGGCTCGACATATCCTTGATAGCGATAATGTGAGCGCCGCGTTTTTCCAGCTCTTTTGCTTTTTTTACATAATACTCCAGATTATACTTATCTCTCTTTTCATCAAGAATATCGCCCGTATAACACATCGCCGCCTCGATGATCTTGCCCTGATTTCCAACCTCATCAATCGAAACAGCCATGCCGTCAATCCAGTTAAGCGAGTCAAATATACGGAATACGTCAATTCCGGCATTTGCGGCCTCTTTGATGAATTTTCTTACGACATTGTCAGGATAACTCTTATATCCGACCGCGTTGGCGCCTCTGAGCAGCATCTGGAACAGCACGTTCGGAATCTTTTCTCTCAGCGTATCAAGCCTTTCCCATGGACTTTCCTTCAGATAACGGTATGCCACGTCAAATGTCGCACCGCCCCACATTTCGAGAGAGAACAGGTCTTTTCCGTAAACTGCCACCGCCGGAGCGATACGTTCCATATCTATCGTGCGGACACGCGTTGCCATCAGCGACTGCTGCGCATCTCTCATCGTCGTATCGGTAAAGAGAAGTCCCTTCTGCTGGAGCACCCAGTCAGCCAGGCCCTTTGCCCCGCGTTCTTCAAAAATCTGTTTCGTGCCGCGCAGCGTATGGGCATCCACATCGATCTGCGGTACACTCGGAATATCAGCCGGCGGATTTGCCCGTTTCACCTCGTTTACCACTTTATTTCCGAGGAATCTTAAAACTTTCGACTCCTTATCTTCGCCCATTTCGATATTCAAAAGCTCAGGATTATTGTCGATGAATCCCGTATCACACGCTCCCGCCTTGAACGTCGGATGATTCAGCACGTTCAGAAGGAAATTACGGTTCGTCTTCACGCCTTTAATTTTCAGTTCATTCAGTGCGCGAATCGCTCTTTCCGTAGTTACCTGGAAATTTCTCCCGAATGCCGTAATCTTTACGAGCAGACTGTCGTAATACGGCGTGATTACAGCGCCTGTAAATCCATTGCCGCCGTCGAGACGGATGCCGTTTCCGGAACCTGTCGCGTAAAAGTCGATTTTGCCCGTGTCCGGAGCAAAAGAATTCGTCGGATCTTCCGTCGTGATACGGCACTGAATCGCAGCTCCTCTCGGAACGATATCTTTCTGGCTGTAAATGCCGATTTCATCAGAATTCAAAGGATAGCCTTCTGCCACGAGAATTTGAGACTGGACAATATCAATGCCCGTCACCATTTCAGTTACCGTATGTTCCACCTGGATTCTCGGATTCATTTCGATAAAGTAATGATTCCCCTCTTTATCCACGAGAAATTCTACCGTACCGGCGCTCCTGTAATTGACGTGTCTCGCCAGCTTGAGAGCATCTTCACACATACTCTGGCGCTGCTCCTCGGTAATCGTCTGAGCCGGTGAAAATTCAACCACCTTCTGGTGACGCCGCTGAATCGAACAGTCTCTTTCATACAGATGCACAATATTACCGTATTTATCGCCGAGAACCTGAACCTCGACGTGCTTTGGATTTTCGAGATACTTTTCAATGAAAATATCGTCGATGCCGAATGCTTTTCTGGCCTCACTCTGCGCATTATTAAACTCGGTAATCAGATCCTCCTCGTTTCTTACGATGCGCATACCGCGTCCGCCGCCGCCGGCAGAGGCTTTCAGCATGACAGGATAACCGCAGTATTCGGCAAACTTCTTTGCGTCATCGTCAGATTTAATCGCTTCCTCGACGCCCGGAATCGTTGGAACGCCGACCTCATGCGCTACAATCTTCGATTGAATCTTATCACCGAGACGATTCATCATCTTATAATCGGGACCGATAAACTCAATCCCTGCTTCTTCACACTGCTTCGCAAAATCGCTGTTTTCCGAAAGAAATCCGTACCCCGGATGAATCGCGTCAGCGCCTTTCGCCTTCGCCAAGTCGATAATTTCCGTAATACTCAGATAAACATCGACAGGTCCCTTCCCCTTACCGATCTGATAAGATTCGTCAGCTTTCGTCCTGAAAAGCGCGTTCTTGTCCTCCTCGGAATAGATGGCAATTGTCCTGATCCCCAGTTCCGCACAGGCTCTGAATATTCTTATCGCAATTTCGCCTCTGTTCGCAACGAGGATCTTTTTAAACTTTTTCATCTCAATCATCCTCCAAATATTGTAATTCTTATTAAAATCAAGCCTTCTTTATTATACAATTCTAACATTTCCGCCTGGCCGCACCATCAGAATTTCCATCTGACCGCCAATTTCAACTTTTTTGGCAAGCCGTCTTTTTGGCAGGCACACACACTCCGCGTTTTTAGAATTTCCATCTGCGCTTCGTTTTAGAGATCTCCGATCTCTGTCAAGCCGCCCTTTTTAACAGATAGACATGACCACGCCCTCAAAACTTTCCCTCATTGCCGACTTTGATAACTCTAGCAGAACTTCGCTCAAACCTGCTTTGGGCTTGTCGCAATTCCACCCGTCTGCTTTTTAACATCGCTGTCCGGCCGCCATTTCTCTGAGTTTTTGAAGTGCTTCCGAAAGGCCGCCCACCTGATCGATCAACCCGATTCTGACGGCTTCCTCGCCGCAGAGAATCGTACCCAGATCATTCGCCATATCATTTTTTCGCGCTCATCAACAGATTAAGCTGTTCCTGTTGCGCTGCCGATGTCCTGACGATAAAATCAGTGATGCGCTCCTGCATTCTGCGAAAATGTTCATAAGTCTGCTCCGCACCGATCACAAGACCATTCGTCCTGATCGGATGAAGCGTCATCGTCGCACTCGGTGTGATAAAAGAGTAATTCGCCGCTGTCGCCAGTGGAATTCCGATGCTGTGGCCGCCGCCCGGCATTTCCATACGTTCCGCTTTAAAAAATCAGTTTTTCCGCAATATAGTCCTTCACCTGTGCCATCGGAATACGAATCTGCTCCATCGTATCCCGGTCACGTATCGTTACACAGCCGTCATTTTCCGTATCCGGATCAAGCGTGACGCAAAACGGCGTTCCGATTTCGTCCTGGCGTCTGTAACGTTTGCCGATACTGCCCGGCAGATCATAATCAACGCTAAAATATTTTGCAAGTTCATCACGAAAAGTTTCCGCCTTCTCCGCCTGCTTTTTCGTCAACGGCAGAACGGCCGCCTTATACGGCGCCAGAGCCGGATGAAAATGCATTACAGATCTGGTATCCTCCTTGCCATTTGCTCCGACAACAGTTTCTTCGTCGTAAGCTTCAATCAGGAACGCCAGCGTAACTCTGTCCGCACCGAGAGATGGCTCGATACAATACGGAATAAACTTTTCATTTGTAACAGGATCTTGATACGTCATATCCTGACCGGAAAATTCCTGATGCTGCCTCAAATCGTAATCAGACCTGTGAGCGATTCCCCAAAGCTCACCCCAGCCAAACGGAAACAGATACTCAATATCAGTTGTCGCCTTGCTGTAATGCGAAAGTTCCTCCGGTGCGTGATCCCTCAGGCGCATATGCTCATCGCTGATGCCCAGATCTCTGAGAAACTGCGGACAGAAACTGCGCCAGTAATCAAACCACTCCATATCGGTACCCGGCGCACAGAAAAATTCGAGCTCCATCTGCTCAAATTCTCTGGTACGGAACGTAAAATTTCCCGGCGTAATCTCGTTTCTGAAGGCCTTGCCCACCTGAGCGATGCCGAAAGGCAGCTTTTTTCTCGCACTGCGCTGAACATTTTTAAAATTGACGAAAATGCCCTGCGCTGTTTCCGGCCTGAGATAAATCTGAGCAGTACTATCCTCGGTAACGCCCTGGAACGTCTTGAACATCAGGTTGAACTGACGGATTGGCGTAAAATCAGTGCTGCCGCATGTCGGACATTTAATCTTCTTTTCCGCCATAAACGTTTCCATCTGCTCGTTCGACCAGCCGTCGGCCACCTGATCGATACCGTGCCGGTCAAAATAATCCTCGATCAACTTATCGGCGCGAAAACGCTCGTGGCAAACACGGCAGTCAACCTGCGGGTCGTTGAAATTTCCCACATGACCAGATGCTTCCCAAGTCCTCGGATTCATCAGAATCGCCGCATCCAGTCCGACGTTATATTTCGATTCCTGAATAAACTTCTTTCGCCATGCCGCCTTGACATTATTCTTGAGTTCTACTCCAACCGGACCGTAATCCCAGGTATTCGCCAGACCTCCGTAAATTTCAGAGCCAGGAAAAATAAATCCTCTGGATTTTGCCAGAGAAACGATTTTATCCATGGAATATTCTCTGTGTTGAACCTTACTGCTCATTTTTATTTAAATCTCCCTGTATGTAAAATTTTTATGACAAAACACCACACGGACAGCGCTCAATCCTCAAAAAATGAAAGATTTCACAATGTCCGGATGGTATTTTTATCTCCAGATTGGCCTGCGCGCCGGACTGTTGCCCCGGCCAGGCAACCCCAGCCGGGTTCATCCCCGTACCGCGCCATCAAACGATTGCCCTCGGCAAACAACCGTCTGACAGTTCCGTTTTTTCGGACCATCCTGGCCAACGGTTTCGCATTTTTCATTCCGCAGACGCCTGAACAGTTTCCGGCTCCCGAATCATTCAAAAAATCTGAATCTGCTCCGTTTCGCCTTGTAATCCTCAATCGTTTCCTCAAAGCGCTCATCCGCTTCGTCGATTTTATCTCTGAGATTATCAGACGCTTTTTCCAGGCTCTCCTCTGCCTGATCAGCCGCATTTTCTGCCTTTTCAGCTGCGTTTTCCGCAACCTGTTCTGCCAACTCTTTTCCTTCTTCCAACTTTTCAGCGACTGCATCCTTCACGTCGTCCGCACTTTCTGCCGCTTTGTGTACCAGATTTTCAGCTTTATCCTTCATGCCTGCCGCCTTCTCTGCAGCTTCATGAGCCAGTTCTTCCACTTTTCCCTTTACCCCGGCAGTTTTTTCGACAGTCTTTTCCTTCATGTCTGTGGTCTTTTCAGCCGCCCTATGAATCAGATCCTCTGTCTTTTCCTTCATTTCCGTAGCCTTGTCAGCCGTATCATGCGCCAGCTCTCCGGCTTTTTCCTTTAAACCGTCCACTGCTTCAGCCGTCTTGCTTCCGGCATCTGAAAAATCAGACTGCTCGCCAAAAACGCTGTCATCAAAATCATCAAAATTGAAATAATCGTCATCCGATTCAAAGGAATCGCGTCTGACCCTGTTCATCACAGAGGAGGCCTTTTCCTTCATCTGAGAAAGCGCCTCGCTGCCCTTTTCCTTCAAATCGTCAGCAATTACAGAATAATTCGACTTGACGTCTTCAAACGTTTCAACCGCCTTACCGCTAAGATCAACGACCGCGCCGTCAACCTTAACAAGCTGAATAGAACACTTCGTACCCAGTGCCGCCACAATAGAAATCACTGTAACCCACGGGATAAAAATAACGCCAAGAATTCCCACGTTGACCGGGATATTCAGAATTACATCGTCATTCTTTTTAACAACAATCCTTGAAATGTTTCCTTTCTTCACCGTTTGCTTGATCTTCTCTACAATCTGAGAAGCCTGTTCCCCGGCTTTCGTCTTCGGAACAATATCAATCCGTTCCTCAAGCAGAATGATCGCATCGATCACGCTGCCATCTTTTTCTTCCAGCGCCTGTTTCGCTTCCGCGTAACTGACACCTGTACGATCCTTTACGAGCTCAATCTTTTCGAGTGTAATTTCCATAATACAACACCACCCTTTTACATCAAATAGGTTTCACTTTTAAGCTTATTGATATCCAGATGATAGGATATGTAATCTTTAACCATCGACCTCATAACGCCGTAAACCTCATCGCTGAGAGCAAGATTCTCAAACGCGCTGATTTTTTTATCTCGAATAGATTTTAATATTTGAATTATATCAAATTTCGGACTGTAAAGCAAACTTTTGTTGACACTCCGGGAATTTTTACATTCCCCGCAGATCAGGCCGCCGTCAACAACAGAAAACGCTCCCTGGCGGAAATCCGAAACAGCGGCGCCGCACCTGACACAACTGTCGAGCTGAGGCATATAGCCGCACGCGCCGAGAGCTTTCCACTGATAAATCAGAGCCAGTGATTCCGGCTTGCTTTTCCGCCGCTCAAGCATCGCCATAAATTCAAGAAGCATTCCAAAAAGCTGCTCGTTCGGCTGATTTTCTCCGAGAAGGCGGTCCGTATATTCGAGAATATATGAAGCCAGCATATACTTGTCGATGTCCTCACCAAGCCTGTAATAACTGTCAATCGTTTCCGCCGCATTGATATTGCAGCTCTTGCCGCCGAAAAACAGCTCGTAGCGCCCGTGAGTAAACACGCGGAGCGCCAGTGCCGACTTGTTTTTCCCATTGAGCCTGATACTCGTCCCCGCACTGATTTTCCCGAACTTCCGTGTAAAGAGAACGATCATCCGCCGTTCATCCGGCAGCCTCGTCTGCCGCAAAATAATGCCGTCCGTATCAGTTACCATAACTTACCGCCGCCTTTGTCACGTTAACTTCGCTTTCTCTTTAATATACAATTTCTCCTGCAATATGCCAGACGTCCCGCCGCATCAAACGTCTCCGCCGCCTGCTTTCAAAATCGTCTGCGTCAACATGCAGCCGATTTTCGCACCGGACAGCTTTTCAAACTGTTTCCACCGCTTAACTTATTCTTTCCGTCAATTCTCGTTTTTATATCCGAAATTGCTGACGGCAATATCGCTTTCACGCCAGTTTTCCTTGACCTTGACCCAAAGCTTTAAAAAAACCTTAGATCCGATTAACGGCTCCATCTCAAGACGGGCCGCCTTGCCGATTCCTTTCAGCTTCTTGCCCTGCTTGCCGATAATAATTCTCTTGTGAGACTCCTTCTCGCAGTAAATCACAGCGCTGATATCCGTACATGTTTCCTCTTCTTCAAACTGCTCGATTTCCACGGCTATTCCATGAGGCACCTCGTCTTTCAGATAGAGCAGCGCCTTCTCACGGATAATTTCAGCGACGAGAAAGCGCATCGGATTATCCGTAAACATATCACGAGGAAAATACATCGGCCCTTCATTGATATACGGCTTGATTTTTTCAACACAGATATCCGTATTCTGTCCCTTCAGCGCACTAACGCCGATAATCTCATGAAAAATCCCGCTGGCATCGTACTCCTCGTAAATCTCCCGAAACTCCTCCGGACCGATCAGATCTGTCTTGTTGATCAATAGAATTTTCGGCGTATTCGGAACCTTTTCAAGAAGTTGCATAATATATCGGTTGCCCGGCCCCGCCGACAGCTTTTCGTCAACGAGAAACAGAATCACATCCACCTCCTTGAGCGTAGAACGCGCTGTATTGATCAGATAAGTTCCCAGTTTGTTCCTCGGCTTGTGGATTCCCGGCGTATCAATGAATACAATCTGATACTCGTCATCCGTGTAAATCCCCCGGATCGCGTTTCGCGTCGTCTGCGCCTTGCTCGATGTAATCGCCACTTTTTCCCCGATTATTGCGTTGAGCAGCGTTGATTTTCCCACATTCGGCCGCCCGATAATTCCTACAAAACCTGATTTCATATTATAAATTCCTCTGCCTTCTCTGCGCTTTCCGCCTTTCCCGCGACTGTTCCCGTTCCTATCTGTCTGCTTTTTTCTGTGCGCCGTCTGCCGTCCGTTATCCGTTTATGCCGCTCTGGCCTGACCCGCCGAAAATAATTTTAAACAATTTTCATTGGCATCTATTCTACCATTTTTTAACAGTTTTCATTGTTTTGTATCGTTTTATATTATTTTCTTTTGCTCTCTACCTTCTGACTGGATCACACTAACGCCCATGTTCGCATCTCGACATTTCTCCTGCACATCGGTCCGCTCACGCGCCGGCTCGAAAAAACTATTCACCTTTGTTTTCTGTTGCGAGGCCCCGGCCCGCGTCTGCATCTCATCCTACGCTTACACACCGTCTGCAAAAAACATATCCGTTTTTATTTGTTACTCTGCAACGCTCGCGCTCACGCGCCGGCCGATGCGCGGCTCAATCCGATACGTTTCATCACTTCTTCTTCCCTGGCACGCATCTTCGCCTTTTCTTCGTCTTCCATATGATCGTACCCAAGCAGATGAAGAACACTGTGAACAAACAGATAAACGAGTTCCCGCTCGTAAGAATGGCCGTATTCCTCAGCCTGACGGCGCGCCACATCCTCACAGATTACAACGTCGCCCAAACAGATTTCTTCCTCGTTTTCCAGATAATCAAAATCATCATACTGCGGAAACGACAGCACGTCCGTCACCGCATCTTTCTGACGATACGCCGCGTTCAGCGATTTCATTTCATCCGGGCCGGCAAACGTAAAACTTACCTCACACAATGCAGGATCAAGCCCTTCTCCTGACACACAGATTTCCGCCGCCCTGGTCATGAGGTCAGCCGTCTCTTCCGGTAATCCACCGCTTTCTTTTAGTTCTTCGTCAAAGATTATTTCCACGCTGTTCTTCTTCCTTTTCATCATACTTTTCATAAGCATCGATAATCCGTTTGACCAGCGGGTGACGCACTACGTCACCGGCGTGCAGATAAGAAAAATCGATCCCCTTTACTCCCTTGAGCACACGCTCCGCGTCCCGCAGCCCCGACGACTTTTTCTTCGGCAAGTCGATCTGCGTAATATCCCCCGTTACGACGGCCTTCGAGCCGAATCCAAGCCTCGTCAGAAACATCTTCATCTGCTCCCGCGTCGTGTTCTGCGCCTCATCGAGAATAATAAATGAATTATCAAGTGTTCTGCCTCTCATATACGCAAGAGGCACGACTTCAATCGTCTCCTTTTCCTTCAGCCGCAGCGCCGAATCCCTTCCAAGAACATCGTAAAGCGCATCATACAGCGGCCTGAGATACGGATCCACTTTCTCCTGAAGATCACCCGGCAAAAACCCCAGACTCTCTCCGGCCTCCACCGCCGGTCTGGCCAGAATGATCTTTTCCACTTCCTTATGTTTAAACGCGTGAACGGCCAGAGCAACCGCCAGATACGTCTTTCCCGTTCCCGCCGGCCCGATTCCGAACACAATGTCGTTTTCGCGTATACTTTTGACATAAGCTGCTTGTCCCAGCGTTTTAGCCCGGATCGGCTTTCCTCTGTGCGTAAAACAGATAATGTCGTTTCCAAGACTGCTTTTTCTGTAAGACAGTCCCTCCCGGTTCAGCGAGATTACATACTCCGTCTTCTGCTCGTCCAACTCCTCACCGCGGTCGAGCATCCACAAGAAGTCCAAAATAGAATTTTTTGCCTTTTCCGTATCGCCGCCCCTGATGATAATTTCGTCTCCACGCTGAACGACACCGACGTCAAACGCCTCGCATATCTTTTCGAGATTACCGTCTCCGCTGCCAAACAACATCACATTTTTCTGGGCGTCTTCAATCGTTACTCTCGCTTCATTTCTGCCTGCCTCACGTTCCTGCAAATTCAGTCTCCTTTTCTATTCCTATATTTTCAGACACTTCAAGTGTAATTCTACATTTTATTATATTTTCTTCTTCCGTAAACTTCAAATCTTTCTTCAGAATTTCTATCATTTGGGGAATTTTTTCCCTGACATACTTCCGGACAGCGCTTTCGGCCGCCTCCCGCGCCCGTTCTTCGGTAAATTTTTTCTTGTCAAACTGCGTTTCCAGTTTGTAAATTACGACCGCCAAAACCTCGCCCTCCGCATGAACGTATTTAACCATATCGTCGCGGGATTCGTCGTAAGTACGGTTATCCGCGACCAGGCCCGAACTGATCAGCTGCGCACCGGTCCCCATATACTTGCCTAAAGCAGTTCCACGCACATGATCTGTGATTTCTCATCATCTTTCATTACGCTCCATATCAACAATTTTTCTTCAAAAACAAAACTGGCTTCAAAAAAATTTTACCTGTCTTAAACTATATGCGCAAAAACGCCGTTTTATATCCAGCAAACCAAAAAATATGCGCACGAAGAACCGGCGCTCCCCGCGCCGGTTCTTCGTGCATCTTCATAAAACGCTACATACGCTTTAAATGCCAGCATTTTTATCCCTGAAACTCCTGCCACGCCTCATCTTTTCGTTTCCATTCCGATTCTTTTGCCAGCGCCGCTTTACCTCTCCCTGTGTCTTCCTTCACCATCTCACTTCGTTTTATCTCTTTTTAATTTTGCGAATTGTAAAATCAACTTGAACACTTGAACATTGAAAGATCCATAGAAA
>CAYTKT010000005.1:0-75466 GCA_964438605.1 uncultured Oscillospiraceae bacterium | reverse complement strand
CCGGCTGTCTGCGCATCAGCAAGGAGAGTATCTTTACGGGGCTGAACAATTTGCGTATCGTTTCCATCCTCAATCAAGATTACGGGGAATATTTCGGCTTTACGCCAAAAGAAGTGGAGACAATGGCGGCGTATTACGATGTGACAGAGCGCATGGAAGACATTCGGGACTGGTATGACGGGTATCTGTTCGGAAGTTCCGAAGTGTACAATCCGTGGAGCGTGGTCAACTTTATGGCGGACCTGCGCACAGATAAAAGCGCTTTTGTCCGGCCTTACTGGGCGAATACGAGCTCCAACGAGATCGTGCGCGATCTGATTCGCGAAGCAGACAGTACGGCACGGGAGGAACTGGAAATTCTATTGGCCGGCGGGACGATTGAGAAGCCGGTTCATGAGGACATCACTTACGAAGACATTCAGAGCAGTCAGGATAATCTGTGGAATTTCCTGTTTTTTACCGGATATTTGAGAAAGGTGTCGGAAGAATTTGAGAAACGGAAGATTTATTTGATTTTGACGATTCCGAACGAGGAAGTCCTGACCATTTATGAGGAAAAAATCAGCGAGTGGTTTGACGAGAGAGTCACTTCGCGCAGTTTCGACCGCTTATACGAAGCGACCGAGACGGGGGACACGGAAGTCATGGAGGAAGAACTTTGCGACGTTCTTTTGGAAACGATCAGCTATTTTGATCATCTGGAAGCTTTTTATCACGGTTTTCTGGCGGGAATCTATCAGCATATGGGAAAGTACCGCGTTCAGTCAAACCTGGAACTCGGAATGGGCCGGCCGGATCTGGCGCTTGTTCCTCCAAGGATTCGCGGGAGATATTTTCTCTTTGAATTTAAAATCGTAAAGGAGCAGAAGGATCTGAAGAACGGCTGTGTGGAGGCGCTGAATCAGATTCGCGAAAAAAAATATGTGGACGGCGCACACGCACGCGGTTACGAAGATGTCTGCGCGTATGGCGTGGCGTTTTGCGGCAAGGAGTGCATTGTAGAAAAATATGAAGAATAGCGATTATGTCGCCTTTAGGTTGTTCAGGTGGACGCAATGCAGACGGCGTCCCGAAAAATATTCAGGAGGACATTTCTGGGACAGGCAATGCTGACAGCCGGATGTTGCGCTACTTGGATATGCGGAGAGGCAACGGGCCGCTTTTATTGTGGCAAAATATGAATTTATCAAGAAAACAGGTAAAGTGCCAACGAGGACTTGACATGACCGGAGTGGAATTGGGAATTGAAGTTTGGCACAAAATGTGTTAATATATGTTTACAATAGGAAGCGCGCGGAATGGAGTGTTAAAATTCATGAAATACACTGCGCGTGAAAAAGCGAAACAGGCGGCACAACTGTATGTATTATATATAATGTAAGAATCGGAAAAACAGGGATGAGTAAAACTTCGGTTTGCTCACGGGGATGAGTAATATATAATAAAGTAATATATAACATATGATGCCCGATAAATAAATGATATATTGTAGTTCGCCTTTGCGAAATGCGTGTTTTGTTCATCCCTGCGGGAAAAGTGACAGGAGGTGGTGTTCGGATGGATGAAGCTCGAAAGGAGTTTGATGAAAAGATCCTGATGGACGCATTGGATCAGGGCGGCGTCATGGCTCTGGTCGACCAGTCCGGCAATTATATCTATGTGAACAGGAAATGGGAGAAAGATACAGGGCTGGAGGCAGAGGACGTAATCGGAAAAAATGTCGAGGATGTAATCAGCGGGTCGGGCGCGATGCTCGCTCTGCGTACAGGCCGCGTCATTTCCGGCGAGATGTTTTTGCGCTCACGGGCGGGCAAAGAGATGTCTTCTATTATGAAATATCAGCCTCTTTTTGATGGGCAGAAAAATGTGACGGGATGTCTGATCACCTCTCTGTTTTCCGGTATTGAGGAGGCGCGGGATTTTTCAAAAAAGCTTGACCGGATTTTAGAAGAAGTTGAATATCTGAAGTCTCCGGAGCGGAATATGTCCGGCGCTAAATACGGCGTTTCGAGCATCATAGGCGAGAGCAGGGCAATGAAAGATGTCAAAGAGCAGATTTATATCGCAGGCGCGTCTTCGGCAGCCTGTCTGATCGAAGGAGAAACGGGCACCGGCAAAGAGCTGGTAGCTCATGCAATTCATAATGCAGGCCTTAGAAAAATATTCCCGTTTGTAAAAGTTAATTGTTCGGCAATCCCTGAAAATCTGATGGAATCTGAATTTTTCGGATATGAGGAAGGCAGCTTTACCGGCGGCGTCAAAGGCGGGAAGGCTGGCAAATTTGAGAAAGCTCATTTGGGAAGTATGTTTCTCGACGAGATAAATGCCATGAGCCTGGCAATGCAGCCGAAACTTCTCAGGGCGCTTCAGGAAAAGGAAGTGGAGCGTATCGGTGGCGTTGAGAGTATTCCTGTCAACGTCCGTGTTATTTCGGCCTCAAATATGCCTCTGGATTATCTGATCGAAAAGGGTCAGTTCCGTCGTGACCTGTATTACCGGCTTAATATCATTACGATCAAAATTCCGCCGCTGCGCGAGCGCAAAGAGGATATTGTACCGTTGGTAGAGTCTTTTGTGAAAAAATATAACGCCGAAACTTACCGGAGTGTCAGCGCCGTTTCGGAAGAAGCTTATGAATATCTGATGGATTACGACTGGCCGGGAAATGTCAGAGAACTGCAGAACGTCGTGGAGCGTGTGATGGCTTCCACATGGAGTGAAAAACTGGAACTTGACCATTTTACGCGATTTGCGTCTGATCGTGATGTATTTGGCCGCAGCACGTATGTAAATATAAATCTCGCCAATAAGAAGCACGAAGAACAGGCGATGCGCCCGCTGAGCCAGCAGAAAGCAGACAGCGAGAAAGAGGCGATTCTGCGTGCATTGGAACTTTGCGGCATGAATAAATCAAAGACTGCACGAATGTTAAAAATTTCCAGGACCTTACTGTATAAAAAGCTGGAAAAGTACGAAATTATATGTTAAAACTGTTTCGTGCGAAAAAGGAACTGGAACAGTCAGATGAAAGCACAATTATGTAAAAGAATATTTACATAATTGTGAAAACAAACGAGAACAAAAGTGTAAACTTTAAATTACATTTGCATTCCTTGAGGCAGAATGAAGGCAGGCATCTGTAAGGCTTGCGTAAAAATTTTCAAAGATTTTTTTAATTTTGCGCTTGAATCGATGGCCCATGAAGCTTTAAATTTCAGCGCATACAGGGGATCAATAAGCTGGGGAGAAGAATTATGATTTTTTTTCGTCAGTTTGGTTCGATATTGGCACGCAGCTTGCGTTATATTTAATTGGGATGAAAAATCCTAATTGAAATCGGGATGAGCCAGATAAATATTAGGCGGTTATCCGATGAGAAACGACTCAATAGACGGATTTTTTGATTCCTAAAGTATTGTAATTTTGACAACGGCATGGCTGCCGAGGTTTAAATTAATACAAATGGCGCTTTTTCCGTATGCACGCGAGCTGCAAACGCGGGTATACATAAAAAGGAAATCGTGCCGATCTTACTCAACAAACCAATATCACAAAAATTTTTAAGGAGGTGGCTTGTTTGAATATTTTAACTCCATTTGAGTATTTCGCTCCAGAAACTCTGGACGAAGCCCTCGAACTGTTAGCTACTAAGGAAAATGCCAAGGTTCTTGCCGGCGGTACTGACTTAATGATTCAGCTCAAGGAAAAAATGATTCATCCAGCAAACGTAATCGATGTCACTCATATTCCTGAATTAAAGGAATTCAAAGTAGACAAAGGCAAAGGCGCTGTAATCGGTGCATGCACGACGGATGCTTTCTGCGAATTCTCTAAAGAACTGAAGGATAAGTACCCTGCATTTTCCTATGCGGCAGGCGAAATCGGCGGCCCTCAGGTAAGAGAGATGGGTACAATCGGCGGCAATCTGGCTAACTCCGGACCTTCCGCTGAAACTCCAGCTTCCCTCATCTGCTACGGAGCAGACGTTGTCCTCGTAAAGAAGGGCGGAGAAAGAACGGTTCCTGTTGCGGACTTCATCACTGGCAACAGAAAGAACATTCTTGAAGACGGCGAAATCATCAAGAGCATCGTTTTGCCTGAACCAGCTGCTAATACTTATGTAAAATATGCTTACGTAGGTATGAGAAGTTCCATGGAAATTGATATCGCAAACATGGCAATCAGCATCACTCTTGATGGTGACAAGATCACGGATGCTAAGTGCGTAATGGGTTCCGTGGCAATTAGACCGCTCATTTCTGAAGCAGTTCCTAAGGCACTCATTGGAACAAAATTAGGCGATGAAGCTGCAATCAAGGCTGCAGGTGAAGCTGCACAGTCTGAAGTACATCCTATCACGGACGTAAGAGCTTCCGCAGATTACAGAGTAGATGTTGTTGGTGCATTAGCAAGAAGAATCTTGAGAGAGCTTGCTGCAGAAATCAAGGGCTAATAAGAGGGGGTGTATTCGAAATGAAAAAACAGCTTATTACGTTAAACATTAACGGCGAAGATATGGATTTAAGAATTGCTCCTACTGACGTCCTCGCAGATGTTCTCAGAAAGGAAGCAGGTCTTACCGGTACAAAAAAAGGCTGCGGCCAGGGTGACTGCGGTGCATGTTCCGTGATCATCGACGGTAAGGCAGTGTTATCTTGCCTGACTCTTGCGATCGCCTGTCAGGGTAAGAAAATCACTACGATTGAAGGCATTGCTGATCAGAAGACTGGTGAAATGAATCCGCTCCAAAAATCATTCTTGAACCACGGTGCAGTTCAGTGCGGTTTCTGTACGCCAGGCATGATCATGTCATCTTACGCTCTTCTCACCAGAAATCCAAAGCCGACCAGAAGCGAAATCAGAAGAGCGCTTTCGGGTAACCTTTGCAGATGCACAGGATACATTCTTATTTTCGAAGCTGTAGAAGCGTGCGCAGCAGAAGGCGGGGTGTTATAATCAATGGCTATGAATAAAATGTATGAAGTTTCCAATAGGTATCACGACTACAAAGACTATACGAGGGAATATACGGAAGTCGGCAGATCGATTCCTCGTCTCGATGGTCCTCTCAAGGTGACAGGTAAGCAGCAGTACACAGACGACCTGTCTTTGCCAAGAATGGTGTATGCGAAGATCCTCAGATCTCCTCATGCTCATGCTAAAATCAAGAACATCGACTTCAGCAAGGCTCTGGAATTAGACGGCGTTCTCGACGTTCTGACTGGTAAAGATTTTCCTATCGACTATGGTATCGTTGCTCACTCTGCAAACGAAGAAGTTCTTGCAAGAGATAAGGTTCGTATGTGGGGTGAACCGGTTGCTGCAGTTTGCGCGATGACAGAAGAAATCGCTGAACGGGCTCTCGATCTGATTGACGTGGAATACGAACTGCTCCCTGTAGTCGTTGATGCAAGAGATTCCGAAAGATTCGCGAACGAAGAAGGCGTCCTCATCCATGAAGATAAGCCGAGCAATATCGCTCACCAGGGTAAACAACAGTATGGTGACGTTGACGCTATCTTAGCAGAATCTGATCTCGTTATTGAACAGGAATTCTATTCCTCTCAGTATCAGCAGTCTTTCATCGAACCTCAGTCTGCACTGGCTGACTACGATGTACACAAGAATAAGCTGCACTTATATGCAACTTGCCAGGTACCTCACTATACTCACCAGCAGTTAGCGAAGGTTCTCCAGATGCCTATGAAGGACATTAGAATTACAGTTCCTCTCCTCGGCGGTGGTTTCGGCGGCAAGGGTGTTGCTACAACAGCTGATTTCATCACTTCCAAGTTCTCATCGAGAGTTGGCCGTCCTGTAAAGTGCACTTATGAAAGATCTGAAGTATTTGCACAGAACCAGGGCCGTCACCCTTGCTTCATGAAGTTCAAGATGGGATTCGACAAGGAAGGTCATATCACTGCAGTTGACTTCGATAACCTGATGGTAGCAGGCGCGTATATGTCCTGGGGCGTTGTAGTATTATTCTACACAGCTTCCATGACTCACCTGCCTTATGTAACTCCGGCTGCTAAGTTCTCTGGCAAGCTGGTTTACACAAATACTAACACTTGCGGCGCTCACAGAGGTCTTGGCGGTTCTCAGCCGAGATTCGCAATGGAAATTCTGATGGATATGGCTGCTGAAAAACTCGGCATGACTCCGCTTCAGATCAGACTGCTCAATGCGATTGAATCCGGTCACACTTGCCGTTCCATGATGTATGTACCTCACACTGAGTACAAGAAGACTCTCCAGACGGCTGCTGACAATTGTGATTTTGAAAATAAATACGGCAAACTTCCGTTTGGTGAAGGTGTGGGTATCTCCGGCGGTTATTATATCACTGGTACTTCTTATACTCTGTACCTCTCCTACAAGCCTCATACAGTAGCATCCGTTAAGATTGAAGGCGAGAACAACGTAGTACTTTACTGCGGTGCTACTGACATCGGCCAGGGCGCTGATATGGTTATGGCTCAGATGGCTGCTGAAACTCTTGGCGTAAGATCGGAAGACGTCAAGGTAGTTTCCAGAGATACGGAACTGGCAACGTTTGACCTCGGTACGTTCGCTTCCCGTGTAACTTATGCTACGGGCTGGGCGATCAGAAGAGCGTGCGAAGCTGCTAACCAGTTACTCTTCCCTGTTGCTGCAGCAATCATGGGTTGCCGTGGCCAGGAAGTTGGCGTTAAGGACTATCAGTTCTACTCCATCTATGAAAAGAAGAGAAAGAATGTTGATTGGAACGAAGTAGTAGATCAGTACATCTCTGCTAACGGTCCTCTCCAGACAACTGGTCAGTTTACACCTCCAAGAAGAAAAGGTATCCAGCAGGGTGGTAACATCGGTCACTCCCCTACATTCGGCTTCACGACTCAGATCGCACACGTTAAGGTTGACCTCTACACTGGTAACGTTCACGTGCTTGATATTACAGAAGCCGGCGACCTTGGTCAGCCGATCAACCCTATGTCCTGCGAAGGTCAGGTTCACGGCTCTATCCAGATGGGTCTTGGTAATGCACTGCTTGAAGAAATGCGTTATGCGGACGATGGCAGATTACTCAATCCTTCGTTCCATGACTACAAGCTCTGTGGTGCGATCGATATGCCTGAAGTAGATGCTACTATCGTAGAATCTTACGATCCATCCGCTCCTTACGGTGCTAAGGAATCCGGAGAAGGCCCGATTCAGCCTACACCTCCTGCAATCTTCAACGCTGTTTATGATGCAATCGGTTTCAGATGCACAGAACAGCCTCTGACTCAGGAGAAGGTTCTCAACTACCTCAAATCCATCGGTAAGAACCTGTAATATTTTAGGCGTAGTTTGGCAATAAAGATAATAACCCTCTGATACCGGAAATTTTTCCGGTGCAGAGGTCGTAAACTGCGAATGCGGCAGATTTTATCTGCCGCATTTTTATAGTTTTTTGTGCATCGTTTGTCGCGACGGGATAAGTGGAAGATGAAAGAAATCATTGATATCCGGCGCCTGCATGTTGTTTAAATGTATGCCAAACATGTTTTCTTTCTGTTAAGAAATATGGCGAATTAGATTGACTTGCGGCAATATTGTGGTATAAAATACTATATAGTTTGTGTATAATTATGTTCAATTGGAGGACAGATAACATATGAGTAATCCATATAAGACGCGTGAAGGCGGCGCCACGGTTACCGTTTTTGTACCTTATGACTGCCAGAATAATTGTCCTTTCTGCGTAAACAAAGAAGAATATGAAAATATGGAAGGATTTAGTCTTGAAAAAATTTGCAAGAGCATTAAGGTCATGGATGCAATCACTCCGTACTGTGATTTCGTTTTTACCGGCGGTGAGCCGTTTGCTGATTTGGCGTCGCTGCAAATATTGCTCGATCAGGTGCCGACGACTCACAAGGTGTTTATCAACACGACCTTTCCACTGTTTGCGGACCGCACAGGTGAAGATATGATTGCCTTTGTCGAGAGAAACAAGGAAAAGATTACATGTATCAATATTTCGCGCCATCTTGTGCCTTATGTCGAGGAGTCACCGGATGAACTGATTGCACAGATACCGACGAAGACGCGTGTCAACTGTGTGCTCTACAGGGATTATCCGAGAGATCAGCTCGTTGCGTACATGAGACGTTTTAAGAAGTATGGGATTCCGATTCAGTTCCGTTTTGATTATACGGATACGACACCGGAAAATCTGTACGACGAGGAACATGATATGATCCTGAAGGATCTGAAGGAGTTCTGCACATATACGGGACTTGACGGTTGCAGGATGCGCTGCGGGTATCATTTCAATTTTGAAGGCCTTGAGTTAACGTATCACAAGACATTGCCATACAGTACGATTGTCGAAAGCGACGGCGAAACGACATATGATATTTTGTATGATATTCTGATTAAGCAGAATGGTGATATTCACGGAGACTGGGACGGTAAGGTGCTCGATGTGGAGAAATACAGACATGTCGTATTTGAGCCGTATGATCTTAAATGGCTGGAAGTTTGCTGAGGATGATAAATCATAGTTGTCCTTGCTATTTTATGGGAAATGAATTACAATAAATAGAGACAAATTTTTATGACGGATCCTTTTTAAGATCCGTCTTTTTATCACGCGCTTCAAAGCGCAGGACGATGAACGCACGTTATATTTGGTGTGAGGCAGGCGAGGGACGATGTCTGCACCCCTCTCCCGGGAGGAATGTTCGCGGAGGACAGGCTATGAAAAAAGAAATTATCAGAACGGAAGACGCAGTGGGAATGGTTCTTGCTCACGATATTACCCGAATCGTAAAAGGCGAATTCAAGGGTTCCCTGTTTAAAAAGGGTCATGTAATCCAGCCGGAAGATGTGAGCAAAATGCTGGATGTGGGAAAGAATAATATTTATGTGCTAAAGCTTGGCGATTCAGAGGTTCATGAAGATGAAGCAGGAGTCAGGCTCGGCAGGGCGCTTTGCGGCACCGGTGTCTTTACGCGACCGCCGGAGGAGAGCCGTGTCAATCTGTTTGCCGAAGCGGATGGCCTTCTTAAAATTGATGTTGAGGCGGTTGAAAGGATCAATGACCGTCCGCTGGTAATCTGTGCAACGCTGCCGAATAATACGCCGGTTCAGAGGGGTCAGATGCTGGCGGGCACGAAGGTGATTCCGCTCGTCGTCGATGAGGCAGATATTAAGGCAGCTGAGGAGATATGCGCCGCAAGCGAAGGTGTAATTCGCGTGTTGCCGTATCAGAAGAAGAAGGTCGGTTGTGTCATTACGGGAAGCGAAGTCTTTTACAACAGGATTCCCGATGCGTTTGCACCTGTCATTACGCAGAAAGTAGAAAATTACGGATCGGAGATCCTTGAAATTACTTATGCACCGGACGATCTGGATATTATTTCCGGAAAGATTCTTGAATTGAAGGAAAAAGGGGCCGATGTCATATTTACGACGGGTGGCATGTCTGTGGATCCGGACGATATGACGCCGACGGCAATTAAAAAAACCGGAGCCGAAATTGTCAAGTATGGGGCGGCGGCACTGCCGGGAGCTATGTTTATGATGGCGTATCTTGGGGATATTCCGATTTTTGGCGTTCCGGCCTGCGGAATGTTTTTCCGGACGACGGTGGTTGATCTGTTGCTGCCGCGGATTTTCGCCGGTGAGCGCATTGAGCGCAGGGATATTGTAAATTTCGGAGTAGGCGGGCTGTGTATGCAGTGTGAAGTTTGTGTCTGGCCAAAGTGCACTTTTGGCAAATAGATTTGTGGATTTGCGCGGGCCGGACAGATGAAAGCGGTTCGGGCGCTCGAATGTAGAAATTTACGGAAAGTATGGTGCAGAGTTGGGCAGATGAAAACGGCTTAGACATTTAAGTGTATTTTTGGTGAATAGAGTTGCGGAAAGTGCATACAGGCTGAGCGTGAAGACGCGGTTTGGCGTTGAAAGTATATTTTCAGTAAATAGATTCGTGGAAAACGGGTATTAATACATATATAGTGGAAATTTTTAAAAGTTGTAATATAATTTAGTATAGGGAAGAAATCAGATTGCCAGGCGGGACAGCGGAAAAAAACGGATGATGTTCGGCGGGAGTGGTCGTGTGCCGGCCAGACGTGTCTGTTTTCGGAGAGAACGGAGGAAAAGGAAATGGCTGACGAATATACAAGAGAATGGAAATACAGGGCATGGCATCCTGTCGAGCGGAAGATGTATTCACCAGAAGATTTGGAGGAACCTGATACGGAGGAGAACGCACCGAAGACGATTTTCGGGCAGCTGATTGACGGCAAGCTTCATCTGGTGGATACAAAGACGAATCCTGTTACGGAACTTGTTCCGATGCAGAGTACGAACTGGTTTGATCAGGAGCAGTATGAAGTTTATGAAGGTGATATTGTTGAAATTGACGGGAAGGCGTACCAGATTATCTGGGACGAGAGGATTGCGGGATATCTGCTGCTCGGAGTTGAAGACGGATTTGTTTCGCCGGGAGGCGCGTATCTTGGGGACGCGATGAAGATTTTAGGCAATATTTTTGAAAACGGAGACGCAGATCCTGATGAGCGCAGGCGTGATATGGTGTTCCGCGCGTGGGATCCTGACGCAAAGATTATGTATATGCCCGAAGATATTAAAGATCCGCAGACTGATATGATGATCTCGATTTACGCATATCTTTCGTTTGGCGCGCTGTATATTTACGATCTCAAAAATGATCCGCCGATGGAATTGATTCCGATGCAGAATACGGGATGGCGTGATTCGGAGGGTACGGAGCTTTACGAGGGTGATATTCTCGTTTACGGCGAGTATGAAGATGTCGTTCAGATTGCGTGGAGCGATGAAGTGGGTCAGTTTATGCTGGTGTCAAATGATGGATCGCTGTCGCCGGGAGATATTACGGTTGTTCAGCAGATGTTATTAAAAGGAAATATTTATCAGAATCCTTCTATGGTGCCGCAGCTTTGATGTGAGAAGGTTGGGACCGGGCCGACTGGTAAAACAGGCGGCGCTGCCCCTGCGCAGAGCGCGCAGGGGCAGCGCCGCAGGCAGACTTGAATGGCAGCGGCAGATAGAAAGACCGAAATGGTCAAGCCGCTGGCAGAAGGGCTGAAATGGCAGATCGCTTCGGGCGTAGGGCGAACAGCCGGAGCCGTGAACGTGGGATTTTGGTTTGAGTGCAGCCGCACATGCGGAAATTTAGCTGGAAAGGAAGTTTTTAGAATGATTGACAGTTTTGCAGATATGAATGCATATGCAAAGTTCAAACGACTTGATGTAACTGATCCTGAAAATATTAAGAAACTGGACGGGATGTACGTCGATTTTTATCTCGAAGACGATATGTTTGAAGTAGAGGGACAGTTTTTTACGATTGACGGCGAGTTATATATTGAAGTGCATGATTCTGTGATGCATATTCTCGAAATGGCTGGCAAAGAACTGAAAGTCGGCCAGATTGGCGACGTGTTTACGGCTACGAGGCCTGACAATCACCGCTTTTACATGGAAATCAACAGGGTTTATTATCTGATGGAAAATCCTGTGGCCGCTGATTTTGCGGAGATGTATGAAAAAAATCAGGTTAAGGAGTTTTTCCTGAAGCTCACCGACGTTATGGTTAAGTATGACGATAAGAGTAAAAAGTGGTCGATTACGAAGAATAAAATTAATATGTATTACGTTGGTGATACGATGGAGTACGATTCTGTTGAGGAACTTTTCGCTGATAATAAAGACACGATGAACGGCACGTGGCAGGCTGTGATTTATGAAGCTTATGAGGAGGAGTCTGACTTTACGGGATGGCTCTAAACGGAGGAATTTCAGATGGGAAAAGTTGTAATTGAAAGAGGCACAATTGATTTTGAACCGGTAGGGCATAAGGAAGGATGTGGAAAGTGTCCTTCAGGCTGCAGAACCGTGTGCCAGCGTTATAAAGCCATCGATTTTGATATGGTCGAGGGGGAAATGGCTGACTTTGAACTGACTCCTATCGTTGTAGATTATGGCTCGTTTAGAAGACCGAAGCCTGCTGAGGGAGAGTAGGAAGGAAAAATGGAGTTGAATGGAAAGCAAGCGGAATTGATGTTTACGATTAAGGCGGTAGACAGTATTCCATGTGATCTCAGAGGGCAGGTTGTCGCTTTTGACGCGCAGGGTGAGATGATTTCAGATCCTTTGAAAACACCGTGGCCGATGCCCTGGGTAACGCAGGAGATTGCGAAGTATGCGTCGGGGGAGTATGAGATTCCGGCAGAGGGTAGGTTTCGCGTTTATAATCCGGAGGAGCCTGACCAGTATGTACTCGTTTCCCTGGAGAGGATTCAGGCATGTTAAGGCTGGTTGTTACGCTCAAGCAGGCGCCGCGCTCAAATCTTGTCAGTATGCAGGAAGGCACGAATGTCGTGATTCGCACCCCTGAGGAAGCAATGCTGACGTTTGACGACTGCAACGCGCTGGAGCTTGCAATGTCGATGAAAGACGCCATGGGCGACGATATTCATGTTACGGCGCTCAGCTTTGGAAATGAAAAGACAGAGGAGATTCTGCGAGAGGCGCTGGCTCTCGGTGTTGATCGGGCGATTCTCGTCAATGACGAGCGGATGCGGGGGTCTGATACTCTCGGAACGTCTAAGGCTCTGGCAGCGGCAATCCGAAAGATCGGCAATTTTGATGCGGTGCTGACGGGTCATGCAAGTATGGACGGGCGGACGGGTTTCGTCGGGCCGATGATGGCCGAGCAGCTTGGACTGCCGTATCTGACAAATGTCTGTGAATTTTCAAAGGAGGGTGACAGACTGAACGTCATGCGCGATCTCGGTCAGACGATGGTCACGGTGGATTCTCAGTGTCCGGCTGTGCTGAGCAATATGAAAAAAAAGTATAGTCTGCGCGTCATGTCGATTGCGGGGATTCGTGCGGCGATGACAATGCCGATTGAGTGCTGGACGCTTGACGATCTTGATCTCGATGTAGCTGATGTGGGCCTTGACGCGGCGGAGGTCCGGATAGACCGGATTCGCCCGTCAAAGAAGACGAGACTTCAAATTCAGATGTTTTTCGATCAGTATCAGGATGGTGATTTTGACGATATTATACGGGAAATTCAGCGGATTAAGTAGACTGGAATTTTGAAGAAAATTGTGAGACGGGCGTTGCTTGTCTGAAACTTGCTTGTTTGAAGCTGGAGTTTGCAGGCCGCAGGATTACGAGTGGAGAGCGGACAGTAAATCTATGGGGTCGGAAACGGGTTCGGAACGGTTTTTTGGACGATTTTTTAGGGAAAAGTTTCAGGGCCGTTGGAGAAGTCAGCAGATTTTTTGATAAAATTGTGACAACAAACATAATATCTACAAACATATAATTGACAAAATTTATGCCGAAGCATATAATCAGAATGAGGATGTTGCGCATACATATTATATCTATGCACACGGGCTGAATCATTCTGATTTTTTATGTCGATTTAGAAAGTATAGGAGGTCATATATGGGTTTTGTTGATGAAAGCAGAAAAGTCATAATTACGCTGAAAGAAGGCATTTGGACGTTTAAAGCACTCGACGGCAGTGTAATCAGCAGCCCGAAAGGAGCTGACGCAGAATTGACGGCTGCTCTGTCTGAGCTTGCGAAGAAGCAGGAACTCATTTCCGGTGTTAATACTGCGAAGATCAATGTCGGCGGCAAAGAATACGACGCTGAGATTGAACGGCTGCTCGATCTGAAGGTGGGTGATGTTCTGGAAGAAACTGCGAAGCTCTATCCGGATCAGGAAGCGCTGATTTCCTTCGACGGGACGAGAAGAATTGATTACAAGACGTTTAATGATAATTCAACGGCGTTTGCGAAATATCTCCTGAGCATCGGGATTAAGAAGGGGGATCATATAGGTTTGTGGATGGCAAATGGCATCGAATCGCTGACGGCCTCATACGCAATCAGCAAGATCGGCGCTGTCATGATCGCTTTTACACCGTATGAAAAACAGGATCGTATGGAAGAACTGGTAAGAAGATCTCAGGTTTCCACGTTTATCCTGTACCGGGGCGCAAAAGTTCACGAAAATATTGAAATGCTGGCTGATGATATGTATCCTGAGATCAAGACGCAGAAGTACGGCGAACTGTCGATTGAAAAGGCGCCGCTGCTCAAGAGAGTTATTCTCGTCGATGCGACGGATCAGTTTGATTATCCGGGCGTATATGATTTTAACAAGGCGATGGAAGAAGGCCGTAAAATGGATGACACGCAGCTTGAAGCGGCAAAAGCGGCGTTTACGGTAAAGGATCTGGCGTATATCATTTACACATCCGGAAGTACGGGTTTCCCGAAGGGCGTAATGCTGTCTCACCTGAATATCGTTGAGAATTCGTATACGATGGCGAATCAGATGGGTTTGACGCATGAGGACAAGATGTGTATGCAGATTCAGCTTTTCCATACGTTCGGTTCGGTTGCGTCCTGTCTGCCTTCGATTCACAAAGGTATGCCGATCGTGCTGACGAGCAGATTCAAGCCGGCGGAATCTTTGAAGATGATCGAGAGAGAACGCTGCACGGTCGTCTGCGGCGTACCGACTATGTTTATCGGCTTTATCGATGAACTTAAGAAGAATCCTGGCCAGTATGAAGTTTCCTGCATGAGTAAGGGGATCACGGCAGGCGCGCCTTGTCCGGAGAAGATGGTTCGCGAGATCGAGGAGATCATGCATATGAAGAATATCATTATCTGCTATGGTCTGACGGAAACGTCGCCTTGTGTGTCGGGTACGAAACCATCTGATCCGATTGAGTTGAAGGGCAGCAGCGTCGGTGAAATTATGCCTGGCGTTGAAATCAAGTTTATCGATCCGGAAACACTGGAGGATGTCGGCCCGAAGGGCCCTGGTGAAATCTGTGTCAGAGGATACAGTTTGATGATGGGTTATCTGGGTGAGCCTGAAAAGACGAAGGCTACGTTTATTGACGGCGGCTGGCTCAGAACGGGCGATATGGGAAGTCTGCTGGACAATGGCTATCTGAAGATCGGTGACAGACTTAAGGATATTATCATTCGCAGCGGTGAAAATATCAGTCCGGGAGAAGTTGAAAAAGTTCTCACATCGCACCCTGACGTTGAGGAGGCTTATGTAATTGGCGTAAAGGATTACAAGTACGGTGAAATTGTCGGCACGTTCTGCAGACTTAAGGAAGGTTCCACTCTGAAGCCGGAAGAACTGAGAGCATTCTGTGTCGGCAAAACTCCTACGCTGTCGATTCCGTCCTACTACTGGTTCGTCGATGAATTTCCACTTCTGAATAACGGTAAGGTTTCCAAGCCGGAACTCAGAAAGATTGCGGAAGCGACAAAAGATAAGATGAAGAAAGTTGAAGCTCCAAAGAAAAAGTAAAAGGATTATAATTTGTTGTTGATAAAGTTTTAAAAAGAGGATGTGTTCTATGTTTGACATTAATGAAGAACTAACGTACCTGGTGTATATCATGCAAAAAAGAATGCGCCGGCAAATGTCTGCGGCACTTGATAGGGATGATATTACTCTGGAACAGTATGTAGTGCTTTATAATCTGGTGGATCAGGATGGAATCAATCAGAAGAGTCTGTCTCACAAAGTAGATAAGGATCAGGCGACACTGGCGAGGATTCTTGATATTCTTGAGAATAGAGGTTATGTTGTCCGACAGACTACGGAGAAGGACAGACGGGCATTTCTCGTTTATATTACAGATATGGGTAAGGCGAAGGTGAGAGAGATTGCGCGGCGTCTCGGTGTGGTTCACAATGAGATTGTAGAAGGCATACCGGAGGAACGGATCGAGTTGTTTGTCGATTTGATCAAACAGATGAACCAGAATCTTGCGGAAAAAGGAAAGTAGCAGCGGAAGAAGGTAAGCGATGAGATAAAGTGTGCCTCGCGTGAGCTTCGGGTATGAAGTTTGCGTGGGGCATGGCTGTTTTTGTGAGATGAAATGTGACTGCAAAACTGGTGCGGGTGCGTTTGCGAGATGAGATGTGACAGAACAGTCGGTGCGGGTACGTTTGCGAAATGAGATGTGACGGAACAGTCGGTGCGAGTGCGTTTGCGAGATGAGATGTGACGGAACAGTCGGCGCATGTGTGTTTGCGGGATGAGACATATTTGCGCAGTCGGTGCGGCTGTGTTTGCAAGGCGAGATGTTTTTGTGCAACTGGTGCAGGCGTATTCGGCAAAAATCTGAGTGCTGACGGTGAGAAACGCGGCAGCGGCGGTGAAACTGACGGACTGGCAGAGGACGGAGAGGATATGGACAAAATAATATGAAAATTTACGGGATTTCGGACCTTCATCTGTCCTTTTCTTCTGATAAACCGATGGATGTATTTGGACCGGAGTGGAAAAATCATCATATTAAGATTAGAGAAAACTGGATAAAAACGATTAAACCGCAGGATATTGTCATTCTACCGGGCGATATTTCCTGGGGATTGAAGCAGAAAGAGATACAACAGGATTTTCGCTGGATTCACGAACTGCCGGGCACGAAGCTCTTTTTCAAAGGGAATCATGATCTCTGGTGGACGACGCCTGCCAAACTGAATGCAATGTACGATGACATGATTTTTCTTCAGAATAATTACTATCAGGCAGGAGAATTTGCCGTTTGCGGGACGAGAGGTTGGAGCCTGCCTGAATCATCTGCAGAATGGACGGACCACGATCAAAAGATTTATCTCAGAGAAACGGGGCGTCTGCGGATGTCGCTGGAATCTGCAAAGCAGGCAGGATTTCAGAGAATTATCGCAGCTATGCATTATCCGCCTGCTGAAAAAAGAAATCAAAAGACGGCTTTTTCGGAAATTCTGGAGGAGTATGGCGTGGAAATCGTGATTTATGGTCATCTGCATGGAAACTGTGCTCATAATTCTGCGTTACAGGGAATTTTCGGAGGGATCAGGTATCGACTTGTGTCTTGTGATTATCTCGACTTTATGCCGGTGTGCCTGGCAGATGCGGAAACCGGCGCCAGAGATGATGCCCTCGGCGCGGAGTGTGAGACGGGGTACTGCGGGGAGGCGGAATAAAATAAATGTTACAATATATTAAAGGTCAGGAAACATTATGAATGAAAAAAACAGAGTGATACTGATCGTAATGGACAGCGTTGGCATCGGTGCACTGCCTGACGCGCAGCTTTATGGCGATGCAGGGGCAAACACGATTGGCCATGTTGTTGAGAGGAATCCAGGGATCAGACTTCCAAATCTGTCGTCTCTTGGATTGTCTTCCATTCCCGGAAGCGGTCTGCCGTCTTACGGCGGCAGGGTGCGCGGCGCATTTGGAAAAATGGCGGAGCGCTCCGAGGGCAAGGACACGATTACGGGACACTGGGAGATTTGTGGACTTCTGATGGATGAACCATTCAGAACGTTTACTGACACGGGGTTTCCGAAGGAGTTCATCACGGCGTTTGAAGCTGCTATCGGCCGTCAGGTTCTCGGAAATTATTCGGCGTCGGGCACGGAAATTATTAAGGCTTTAGGCGATGAACACCGTTCTACCGGATTTCCGATTGTTTACACATCGGCGGACAGCGTTTTTCAGATTGCAGCAAATGTGGAAGTCATTCCGATGGAACAGCTTTATGAATACTGCGAAATTGCTCGGAAGCTGCTGGTGGGCGAATGGCTTGTGGGGCGCGTTATCGCACGGCCTTTTGTCGAGCGAAACGGCGTTTATACGAGGATCAGCGGCCGTCATGATTATACGTTCGATCCTTACGCCGATACGATTCTGGACCGGATCAGCGCAGCGGGACAGGAAGTCTGTGCCGTTGGAAAGATCAAGGACATTTTTAACGGGAAGGGAATTACCTCGTCTGTTTTTACGAACGGGAATGCCGATGGAATGTACCGGACTGCGGAATATATGGCGTCGTGTGAAGACGGACTGATATTTACGAATCTGATCGATTTTGATTCGATGTATGGCCACAGGAGGGATCCGGCGGGATATGCTACGGCGCTTGAGGAATTTGATGCCATGCTGCCGGCTGTCCTCGACAGGATGAGATATGACGACTTGCTGATCATCTGCGCCGACCACGGGAACGATCCTGTTCATTCCGGGTGGAATCACACGCGTGAATATGTGCCGCTGCTCGTGTACGGCGAAAAGGTGGCCAGGCAGGTTGATCTCGGTGTTTTGAACTCTTTTGCTGATGTGGGAGCGTCTGTCTGCGATTATCTCGGCGTCGGAATGCCGGAAAACGGGATTTCGTTTCTTGGAAAAATTTTAAAATGATGAAAAGTGCGTGACGATGGTGAGAGGCGGCCCGCGGGGAAATGAGAAAATGTGAAAACGCGATGCAGAGGAACTGAGGATAATGCGGATAAATAGAGAAAATGCGCGGGCAACGGTGCGAGCCGCCTGCGGAAAAATAGGAAAAGCACGAAGCGGCGGCGAAAAGCCGCCTGCAGAGAAATAAAAAAATGTGAAAACGCGATGCAGAAGAACTGAGGATAATGCGGATAAATAGAGAAAATGCGCGGGCAACGGCGCGAGCCGCCTGCCAAAAAAATAGACAAAGTATGAGGCAGCGGCGAAAGGCCACTTTCAGGGAAATAGAAAATAAGATAATGCAGCGCAGGCAGCTTACAGGAGGAAAAGGATGGGCAGATTAAAAGTTGATACGGAAGCGGTTTATCTTCCGCCGCGTCTCAGAAAGCTCATGAAAAAGACGGAACGATATCCGCTGACCGTCATGGAGGCGCCGATGGGATACGGCAAGACGGTGGCGCTCAGGAAATATCTCGCAGAAAAGCAGGCTGCCTACATATGGATGACAGCCGTCGATCCGTCTCAGGATTACTTTTGGAATCAGTTTTGTGCATTGTTTTCCCGCCTCGCGCAGCAGAAAAGTCTTCTGCTGCGCGAGGCGGGATTTCCTGAAACGGATTTTCTGGCGGAGCAGGCGGCAGGATGGATTGCCGAAACGGCGGAGATGGTTGAGTATCCGGTAATTTTTGTAATCGACGATTATCATAAGGCTGCGTCGCAGAAGCTGAACCGTTTTTTTGAGGCAGTTGCCAGGAATATTGAAAATCATGGGAATATAAAAAATCCGAAAAATACTGATCATGCTTCCAGCACTGATACCGTTGCTCATGCTGCAGCTGGCGATGCAAAGAACGAAATAAGTTTGTTGGACGTTGGAAACGGTGAAAATACAATAGAAGTAGATATAAATACTGGAAAAGAAAATGTTAGAAAATCGAATGTTTCCGGCAGTATTAAAACAGCTGGAAGTACCGGCGGCGTGATGCTGCGATTCATTCTGGCAGGCAGAAGTCATTTTGACAGCGGCAGAGAGGAACTTCAGCTCAAACGCCGCCTGTTTACGATAACGGAAAAGGATTTTCAGCTGACGGAACAGGAATGTGCCAATTATTTTGAGCTCTGCGGCGTCCGGCTGACGCAGCCTCAGGCGGACCGCCTTTACAGTCGCACGGAAGGCTGGGTCAGCGCCCTTTATCTGTCCGTTTTGCGGACGCAGGCGGAAGGCGCTTTTGCCATAGAGGAAAATATGGACAGGCTTTTTGAAACATCTCAGTACAGCGGGCTTACAGCTGATCAGAAAGATTTTTTGCTGCGTGTCAGCATATTTCCCGAATTTACGAAAGAACAGGCTCGTTTTGTCAGAAGAAAGGCTGATCCGTCGCGTATTCTCGATAAAATTGTCGATATGGGCGGTTTTATCCGCTATGATCGGCGAACCGGCGTTTATCATATTCATAATCTTTTTGCTTCGTTTCTGCGCGGAAGACTGGCAGAACAGCGGCGCGAATACGTGCGGGAGGTTTTCCGGAACGGTGCCGACTGGTATTATCTTAATAGAAATTACAGTCAGGCTGCGAAATGTTATTATTACAGTCATGATTACAATGAAATGCTGAAAGCATTTGAACGGGACAGGGCAGCGGGTCTGTCGCCGGCCGACCTCAGACTGATGGAAGATGCGTTTGACGCGTGCCCGGCATCGATTCGCCGCAATCATCCGCTTGCCGTGCTGTTGTATGCGCGCCAGCTTTTTCTGCTAAATGAAACAGAGCGGCTTGAGCGTGTTATGGGCGACATCAGGTATTATTTTGAGAGAGATTCTTTTTCCGAAAGCAGGAAGCGCGAATTGAGAGGAGAATATTATATGTTTCTTGCGAGTCTCGCATATAATGAGATTAGTCGGATGGAAGAATACTGGCAGAAAGCTTCAGAACTACTGACGTGGCCGTCGGCTCTTGAGGACAGGCGCGCCAGCTGGACGTGGGGTTCACCGTCTGTGTTACAGATGTATTACAGAGAAGCGGGTTCTGCCCGTGAATTGACGGAGAAAATACATGACAGCCGCAAGCTTTATTATAAGCTGTCCGGGCGCAGCGGCTTCGGGGCGGATTTTATGCTGAAAGCCGAGAGCGAATATTGCCGGGGAAATATGAACAGCGCGGAGATTCTGGCGCACAGAGTTTCCCGGATGGCGGGAGAGGAACAGCAGGAGGAAATCAAGCTTTGTGCTGATTTTCTGTATATTCGTATTCTGATGCTTTGGGGCAGAGCGGAAAAGGGAATCCAGATTCTTGAGGAAGTGTCGAAACGGGCAGAAGCGGATCGGAACAGTGTTTTGTTTTCTGCGGCGGAGCTCGTACGCGGGTTTGTCGGTGCTGTATTTCACAGACCGGAATTGATCAGTGATTGGATTGCTGACGGCGATTTTGACGAAAAAACACTTTATTTGCCGGCATATCAGTTTCTCTGTGTCGTTTATGGCAAAGCTTTGCTGGAACGTGGCGAATACACACGGTTTCTTGGCGAATCCGAACGACTGGTGGAATCTTTAAAGAAAATACCGCATCTTTTGACAGAAATTTATTTTAGGATTTACACGGCGGCAGCGCACTGGAAGATCGGAGATAAGAAAACGGCAGTGAAGATGGCAGAGATCGCGCTGCAACTTGCAGAACCTGACGGGTTTGTCATGCCTTTTGTGGAAAACGCGACTGACGTCGTGCCGATTATAGAAGAAATGAGATGCGGTTTGAGTGCGGTGGATTTGATGGATTTCATGCAAGATGTCTTCGCGGCGACGCGTCGTTGTAAAGCAGGACTATCAGCCGTTTCCGGCGGCAATGACGAAATGCCGCCTGGTCTGATGACGAAGCGGGAGCAAGAGATCGCACAGCTTGTCGCTGAAGGCAAGACGAACGCCGAAATTGCAGCATCGCTGAATATCGCTGAGATTACGGTGAAGAAAAATCTTTCAAATATTTATGCGCGGCTGGGCATTTCAAACAGGGCTGCTTTGGCGCGAATTGCAACGCTATAAAAATATTATATAATATGTAAAATATGAAAAGCATGGAAAACGCGCGCCGGTACCGTATGCAGGTATGCGGCGCGCGATGCAGATAAAATATGAAAGATAAATAAAATATAATTGTGTATCATTGCATAGACGTCATGCGGCCGAATTTGCAATTCCGCCGAATAATCCGCAAAAGTGCGGACAATAGAAAAAGACGAACGGTCAGATGGTTTCGTGCGATATGGCGCCTGCGCTCAGGGGAAGTTCCGTTTCATCCGCAGCGATCACGGCTGCGGCTTTTTTTGGACTTCCGTCCAACTTTTTCCCGGCGCTTTTCGAAACAGATTGCTGATTTTCGCCTTTGTGGGCGGGGTTGTAATAATCGAAAGCGCGGGAATCGATCAGGATGTCCTTTTCGATCATGTCGTCGATGGAATATTTGTAAATCTCCTTAATGACCGGCATGATTCGTTTTCCGTTTTCGGTGAGACGATATTCGACATGTTGTTTGACGTCGGGGTCACAGAATCGGCTGATCAATCCGTCTTCTTCGAGTTCTTTCAGATTTTGGGAAAGAACTTTACTGGAAATTTCTCCCCAGAATTTCAGAATCGCGTTAAAACGGATGCTCCCCTCGTAGTCGATGGCGACGAGGATATAAGGCTTCCATTTACCGCTGATCATTTTGAAAAAATGATTGTAGGGAAACTCTCCTTTTTGAATTTTAGGCATACTTAAACTCCCCCTTTGCCGCTCAGATCATACAAAATCGGATTGGTATGTATACGAAAAATATATTAGCCTAATAAAATCAATACAAATTATTTGTCAACTGACTACTTACAGGTAATCGGTTACAAAAAAGTAAGTATTGATATTCCGACAATAATATTTTAATATAAAAATATCAGGGCGGAGGTTTTACATCTTTGTCCTGAAGCGGCATTTAAAACGACATCTGTTTTGCGGAATCAGACCGTCCGCAGGGCAGACGGCGGGTTTTCGCTGAAGCTGGAGATGTCCGCGCTCAGGCATTGTTATGCATATGCATGATATGCCCAAAGCGGAAATATATTTGCAAACTCTATTATACCACAGTGAAAGAAAACATGCAAATGGCAGACAGTTTTTCGCAAAAAGCGACTGGCATTATTGATTATCGTGTGCCGTTTATTTCTTCAACTGAGGCAAGTAAAATAATTCTTGCAAATATCTTTGAAAGGCAGGCGATTCGCGGCAGATGCCGAAAGAAAAGGGCGCCTTGGCGCGATATGTTAAGAGTTACGATTAGTGCACTGATGTAAACTTATTTTATTCATTTATTCACAATTATTCACAATGTCGTCCGGGCATTTTGGCCGATGTTTTGGATGGCAGCTTTCCGACAGACTGGGCTGCAAGGCGGCTGCTTCTGGCGGATTATATCGGGTAATCAGCTAATTATTCGGTATACGGTCTAATTACATATTTTATCGAAAGGAGATTGTTATGGATTATAACAAAAGAAGATGGATCGTACTGGTAGTAAGTTGTATCGTCAACATTATTATCGGTACTGGATATGCCTGGAGCGTATTCGCAGGTCCTTGGCAGGAAGTATTCAACGGCACACCTGCAACTATGGCATTCACGGTATGTAACGCGGTCGGCTTCATCACGATGATTGCCGGCGGCAAAATCAACGATATGCTCGGACCTAAATGGGTCGTATTTATCGGCGGACTGATGTTCGGCGGCGGCGCATTTATTGCAGGTTTTTCGAAGAGTTTACCTATGCTGGTCATCGCATACGGAGTAATCCTCGGTCTTGGTATGGGTCTGGTTTACAGCTGTACCATCGGCAACACAGTGAAGTTCTTCCCGGATAAGAGAGGGATGGTAGGCGGTCTTACAACAGCAACCTATGGTCTTGGTTCCGTAATCCTTGCGCCTGTGGCTCGTATGATGGTCGAGCAGCTGACTGTCCAGACTACATTCAAAATATTAGGTATCGTTTATCTCGTAGTAATCTGCGTTGGCGCGTTCCTGATTACGAAATGTCCGGAAGGTTTCGTTCCGGAAGGTTACGTTCCGCCGGCTCCTGCAGCAGGTGTGAAAGCTCCTCAGGATAAGAACTGGAATCAGATGATAAAAGACCCTATTTTCTGGGTAATGTTCATTATGCTTATCTGCGGTGCATTCTTCGGTTTGATGATGATATCGCAGTGTTCGCTCGTATCTCAGAACATGATCGGAATGACTGCGGCAGCGGCTGCAACGACAGTATCGATTCTTGCTTTGTTTAATGCAGCGGGACGTGTACTCTGCGGTTTCATTTCCGATAAAATCGGCAGAATCAATACGCTTGCTGGATGTCTCGTCCTTGCGATCATAGGTCTGGCTCTCGTTTGGAAATCCGGTATCGGTGATCCGAGCAAGACGATGTATATTATCGGAGTCTGCATGGTAGGTTTCTGCTTCGGCGCTTATATGGGTGTATATCCAGGATTTACCGCTGACCAGTTTGGTGCTAAGAACAATGGTGTAAATTATGGTATCATGTTCATCGCCTTCTCCGTTGCGGGAGTAATTGGACCTATGATCATGCAGAGCCAGTATGAAAATAACAGTTCTTACAGCATCGCAATCCTGATTGCACTCGTTCTCGCTATCGTTGGTTTTGCTCTCACATTCGTTTACAGAGCAATGTCCAAGGTGAAAAAATAAGATAGAAGATAGAATCTTGTTTGGAGATTGATTACAATTTGGATTTTAACTGTAAATTAAAGTTTTAAAAAGTTTGTTCTGAAAAATTCAGAAATTAAGAGGAGTTGTTGTGGTTTCGACTGCAACAGCTCCTTTTTCCGTTCTGCCGCAGAATGTTTTCCAGTCGCGAAACAAATCCGCATAAGTTCAAATTGTTGTTTGCAGTTTGCATTGAAATTTACGTTGTAATTTGTGAAATCGAGAGGCCGCGCTTGTCCAGCCGTGTCTTGGGTCGGACAAACGCGATGCTTTTATTCAGAAAAAGATGTTTTTGAGGTTATACATTACTTTTAATTGGATTAGACTAAAAAATTATATAGAATATTAGAATTATTTATAAAAAATCAATCGGATTTGTCGGATTGCGATTCTATTGATTCTTCCACGAGCTGACGTGCGTTTTCAAAGCTCGTGTTTTTTTCTTTTGCAATACGCGCCAGATCGTCGTATTCCCATTTTGAACGGGTTATGTTGTACCCGGTTGAATTTTTGCGGCGGACGCTGCCGTAAGGTGTGTTGAATGTTTCGATTTCACGTTTTAGAATGTAGCGGTGCGTAATCGTTTCGCGGATGCCGATTGTTGTCGTATGCAAGAACAACAGGGTAATCATTTCCTCGCGCTTATCCTCCTGACACATGACGCGGATCAGCGTACCGGGACGGGATTTTTTCATCACGATGGGAACAGTGTAGACTTCGAGGGCACCGCCTTCGAGCAGGCGTTTCATTGCAAAGCCGATGGCTTCAGCTGTCATGTCATCGACGTTGCACGAGAGTTCCAGCACGATATTTGAACGATTCTCCGCTTCGCAAACTTCACCGGGCAGGGTGCGGGAACAACCGGTAGTTTTCGTTTTGCCGGTTTTAACGGTTTCACCGAGCATGGCGCGCAGACAATTAGCCGCTTCAAAATCTTTTGTTCCCATGCCGTATCCGATGGCATTCGTCTTCATGACGGGCATATCGCCGAATTTCGTTGCGAAATGTCTGAGCAGGGCAGCGCCTGTCGGCGTACAGAGTTCGCCGTCGATTTTGCCGCCGTAAATCGGAATGTTTTTTAAAATATATGCTGTTGCCGGAGCGGGAACGGGAAGAATTCCGTGAGCGCACCTGACTTGGCCGCTGCCCACATGGATAGGCGATACGATTACCTCGTCGGCAGCAATTTTGTTCATCAGCATACAGACAGCAGTGACATCGACGATGGCGTCCATTGTGCCAACCTCGTGAAAATGGATTTCAGGAACGGGAGTACCGTGAACGGCGCTCTCCGCTTCGGCAATCAGGCCGAAAACCGTTAGAATATCTTGCTTTACATTTTCAGGAAGATTGAAGTCATTTACGATGTGGCTTATTTCCGTCATCCCACTGTGATGGTGCGTATGAATTTGAATAGGATTATCATTGAACTCGCTGGATAGAAAATTATTATTTTCTAAATTATTTGGATTTAAATGATTATGCTCGTGATAATATGGATTGTTATGTTCGCGCTCATGCGGATGAATGTGGTCATCTTCATGCGAATGGCCGGATAACGCTTCATTTTCCTGTTTGCCTTCGACAGATACGGTGATGTGTGTTCCTGCAATTCCGCATTTGACGGCAGGCTCCATTTCAATTTTTACGCCGGGAATTTTCAGAGAGTTGATTTCCGCGAGAAATTCCTCCGGATCGGGCAGAAGCTCTGTCAGAGCGGCCGCCAGCATATCGCCCGACGCGCCCATGGAGCAGTTGAGATATAATATTTTCATCGCGTCCTCCGTGAAATAAATTTTACAATGTTTGCGAAGCAGAATATCAGATAGAGCTCGCCGTTATTTCATATGATTGATCATACTGGCGATGTAGCCCGCACCGAAGCCGTTGTCAATATTGACGACGGAAACACCGCTGGCGCATGAATTCAGCATGGAAAGAAGCGCCGACAGACCGCCGAATGACGCGCCATATCCGATGCTGGTGGGAACTGCGATGACCGGACAGTCGGCCAGACCGCCGATGACGCTGGCCAAAGCGCCTTCCATGCCGGCGATAGCGATGATGACGCTGGCGCTCATGATTTCTTCTTTGTGGGCGAGGAGGCGGTGAAGCCCCGCAACTCCTACATCGTAGAGACGAATCGTTTCATTTCCGAGAATTTCAGCCGTCAGCGCGGCTTCCTGTGCGACGGGAATATCGCTCGTTCCGCCGGTAGCGATGACAATTTTTCCGATGCCGTCGGCAGGCGGTATTTCACCGACGATGCCGGCTCTGGCGTCTTCGTAATATTTTATTTTATGTATTTCAGCTATGGCTGCCGCCGATTCTGCACTGAGGCGGGTAATCAGAATTTTATCCTGGCCGTTTTTCTTCATGGCGCCAATAATTTCGATAATCTGGCCGGCCGTTTTGCCGGCGCCGTAAATGACCTCGGCAGTTCCCTGGCGAATCTTGCGATGGAGATCGACTTTTGCGAAGCCGAGTTCCTCAAAGGGCTCCGTCTTTATTTTCAGCAGCGCCTCGTCCACGGACATTTCGCCACAGCTGACGGCTTTTAGGATTTGCCTTGTTTCACTTTTCATTTAATTTGTTCCTCTTTAAAATGCAATCTGTATACGTCGGCTTGTCGTTATACGTCTATACGCCGGATTGTATGAAAATGCATGCAAAATTCGAGTTTTATGCGGAAAACGATGGGTTTGCTGCTTTTACATACGCGTAAAATGTACCAGTGTATAACCGGGCGTTTTCGTGCCTGATGCGCCGCGGGTCTTATGGACATTCGGACGTTTTATGTCTGGATGGCGCTCGCCGGTGTGTATGCGGGCGCTTTATGTCCGGGCGATGCTGTATGAATGAGCATCCGCACATTTTTTTCCTGTCATGTAGCCGGTGGGCGCTATTTGTGCATCGGTATGGTTGTCGCTTCGCGCGTTTTCATGTCGAGAAAGACGTTTGTATACAGCAGTTTTTCAAGTTTTGTAAGAATTTCCTGTCTGTTTTCGATCACTTTGGGGAACTGCTCTGATGTGACCTGAAGTTTCGCGGAACCGTCGGCCAGCATCCGGACGCGAAAGTCGGAAAATCCCAGATCGAAAAGGAATTTTTCAGCCGTTTCCGTTTTCGCCAGACGTTCGGCTGTGATTTTCATGTTTGAGGGAATCCTCGTGGCCAGACAGGCATATGACGGTTTATTCCATGTGAAAAGGCCGGCCTCCTTTGAAAGCCGGCGGATTTCCGATTTTGTAAGACCGGATTCGCGCAGCGGGGAACGGACGGCCATCTCTTTCAGCGCGCGCATACCCGGCCTGTCTGATGCGTCGTCTGACGCGTTAGTGCCGTCGAGAATCAGGGAATAACCGTCTTCTGCAGCAGCTTTTTTGATTTTGGAGAAGACAGCGTGCTTGCAGTAATAACAGCGGTCCGGCGGATTTGCAGTAACGGCGGGGTCAGCCAGTATATCCGCTTCAAGAACGCGGATTTTCGCACCGAGGCCGTCAGCCATGCGCAATGCGTCTTCCCGCTCAAATTCCGGTTGAAAAGACGATTTCACAAAATACGCTGTGACTTCAGCGCCGCAACGGATTGCGGCATATAATAAGTAAGAAGAATCTACGCCGCCGGAAAAGGCGATAGCGGCTTTTTTGTTTTCTTTAAAAAATGTTTTTAAGTCCATATGTTTCTCTCTTTTTATAAGACCAAGACCGTATCGTGAAATAAGAACAGTTGGAAACCGCTTCATAAAGGCCCTGGTAAAAGCAAATCAGCCGGAGACGATGACGCTCGGTGCGTATTTGATATGGGTATGTTGTTTTGATGGATTCACTTTCGTATCCGGCTGTATTTGTGCGCTGGTATTTTTGCTCGTTTTAGAAAAGGTTTCCCAAATCGCAGCCTTGAAAATATGTTATTCGGCAGGTTGATGTACGCATTTTGCCTGCGCAAATCAGCTGATCGTCAAATGGTGTTTTCAACAGGTCGGCCAACGGGAAAAACTTGTATAAAAATTGTTTTGCAGCAGATTCGTTTGATTTCATATATTTAATTTGTTTCTGTTTCCGCTGCTCAGTCTTTTTTCCTGAAAAGAACGTCGCGGATAACGCCTTTCGGGTCTTTTACAAGCAGAATTATCAAATAGATAATCAGTCCCAGCGCCACAACAGACAGTCCCAGGAAAAAGTCGTTGAGCATATCAGCCGGAGCGGGCGTAAAATATGCCTCATGAAGTTCGGCATATTCAAAAATGGCGTCCGCAAACCACATGATAGAAGCGCCCCAGTAGATCCAACACAGGACGCCGACCATCATCTGACTTTTGGGGAACGTCCGGTACCAGATAATCGTACAGATAATCGCTGCAAAGACTGTCGTCAGCAGTGTCATGACGCGTTCCCTCCCACTACTTTGACGCCGGCTGCGGGCGGAGCGCTTTTTTTTCGATTATCGATGTCACGGCGACCATACCGAGCCATACGACCGTTACGAGAAGGGACATCATGACGCCGACTGTTGCCATTTCTCTGAACATTTCAGCCGTTCCGGCCGGCGTGGCTGCAGATGTCAGGAACGGGAACCATACAACGACTTCGCCATGCCATAAGTGTTCAAACAGCAATAGGACAGAGCCGCCCCAGAGCATATTTGAAAGCCACTTGAGCTTTCTTGAAAGGCGGATTTTTCCCACTGATTCTGCGATTTCCAAAGCGGCGCCATCGGTGTTTTGGGGAGAAAGTTCAATTTTTTCAGCTTTTTCCTCTCTTGATTTTATTACTTTTGTCGCAATCGTTGTGATAACTGCCTCAGCGGCAGGTACGATAAAACATGCCATACGTTTTTCCTCCTTTGATATAGATGATAAGTAATTATAGGTGATAAACGATCCGGGGCCTCATTTTTTAGAGTTCCCCGTTGTTGTCCGGATGAAAATCTGACAGGTGCGCCGAAATAAAAAAGTATGCTGCTTCTCCTCTGAGAAAGGCATACTTTCGTAGTATATAATAAAAAAGCGCAAATATATATGTCCGGCTCACACCACCAACGTAAATACAATCGACGCAGATATCTCCACGGCTGGTGTATCTTTTAAATCCGGAAAAGGCGAAATACGCGACATCGGTGTAAAAATGCAGCCGATGTAAGTATCACCAGAGCTGGTGCGTCTTTCAAGTCCGGAAAAGACGAAGCATATGCCATCGGCGTAAATGCAGCTGACACAGGTATTGCCATGGCTGGCGCGTCTTTTTAAATCCGGGAAAGACGAAGTACACGCCATCGGCGTAAATGTAGCTGACACAGGTATCGCCATAGCTGGTGCATCTTTCAAATCCGAAAAAGACGAAATACGCGACATCGGCGTAAATGCAGCCGATGTAAGTATCGCCACAGTTGGTGCGTCTTTCAAGTCCGGAAAAGACGAAGCACATGCCATCGGTGTGAATGCAGCCGACGCAGGTATCGCCACGGCCAGTGCATCTTTCAAATCCAAAAAAGACGAAGCACGCGCCATCGGTGTAAATGCAGCTGGCGCAGGTATCGCCAAAGTCGGATATCTTTAGAATCCGGATCGCAGCATGTTCCGGATGATCCAGGCGCAAATCGCGAGCGACGGTGCGGAGTGGACAGAGATTTTCAGATATGTCATCCGTAATCTTTAAAAAATTCTTCTGAATCTTTCCGTCGACTTCCTGCCGACGTTTTCCAATATTATACATTACATTTTCAGCGATGTCAATGATAGATTGCTTTCTTTTACGAATTACAGAATATGTGCAGGAACTTCGCGCTTTGGTGAAATTGCGTCCTTTTTTATAGAAAAGCGGCCAGATCAACTCTGGCGCACGGACGTTGCGGATATATTAAAATGTGGTCTGATAAGCGTGCAGATAAATTAAAAATAGAATAATTAGGGAAGGAAATCAGGATTATGTCAATCGTCTGTCTCGACATCGAGGTAGATAGAGCAGGGAGAATTGTTCGGCTGCGGAACGGCTGACGACGATGGCAGGAGTATTTATACGAAGCCGGCAGCGAAGTTTAGGGATTTTCTGGAAGAAAAGCATTGCTTCTTTATTTGACGCCAAAATCTCTGCGTTCAAAGATGATAGAATGGCTGCTGCGTTCACGGAATGTTGTTCGTTTCGTTGTCGATGCGTCAATGCGATACGTGAGAAAAGAAATTCTCGGCGGCGACCGTGATTTGACGGCGCATTTCACTTGACAAGCGACTTAAAATATGGCATTCTAATAGGAGTTAGCAATAGCTAATAAAAACGCGGCATCGGCCGCAATTTTTTGGGATGATGGTTAGAAAACCCTAACCGGCTTTTCGGTTTTTATCTTTCATCCTTAATCGTGATTCAGATTCAGCAGACGTCCGGTCGTATCAGCGATTATTGCGCTCATTACGAAAATGAAAAGGTGCGGACAAGAACGACAATACGGGAGGTTATTCGATCATGCTGGAAAAATATCTGGTACTACATTGTTCTCCTACACTGGCTTCCTTGAAACCTGCCAGTCTGTTCAGCCTCCCGTTTGTTCAGGAGTGTCTGCTCAACCGTCAGGTCGATGAGTGGAATCATTGTCTGGGCGGCAAAGGTGTCAGTCTGACCTGTCTGAAGACGACAGACAGGAGTGCGCTGATTTACGTCTTTCGCCGCAGCCATCTGAAGCGGGAACTTGACCGGCCGGAAATCAGAAAATTTTTGGGAAAATACGGTTATTCCAATTTTAATCCCGATGAGGCGCTCTGTCATTTGCGGCGCCGTCTGGCGCAAAGCAGCGCATTTCCTCATGAAATCGGCATTTTTCTCGGCTATCCGCTGGATGATGTTGTCGGTTTCATCAAAAATAACGGGCAGAACTGCAAATGTTCTGACTGCTGGAAGGTTTATGGTGATGAATGTGAAGCAAAAAAGATGTTCGCAAAGCTGAAAAAGTGTAAAGAACAATATGTGAACCTCTGGATGAAGGGAAAGAAAAGCATCTGGCAACTGACGGTGGCGGCTTGAGCCGGAAAGAGAGAGGCGCAGACAAACGAAACGGCCCGAATCCCAAAAAAAACGCCGGCTAGCCGGCAAGCGGCCTGTATCTGGCCTGTATCTTGAAAAAGAGCGTGGATAGCCGGAATATAACCTGAATCCTGAAAGGAAAAAGTGTGGACAGTCTGAACTTGAAAAGGAGGGAGAGCGAACGGCTGAGATGGTCTGAATCCTGAGAGGAAGAATATGCCGGACCGTCGGCAACAGTGTCCTGAGAAAAAATGGGAGGAGTTTAAAATGAACAAAGTAGCAGTAGTTTATTGGAGCGGAACCGGAAATACACAGACGATGGCGGAAAAGGTGGAAGCGGGCGCGAAGCAGGCAGGAGCTGAAACGGCGTTGTTTGAGGCGGCCGATTTTGACGGTTCTATGCTTGACCGGTTTGACGCAGTCGCTTTCGGCTGTCCGTCTATGGGTTCCGAACAACTGGAGCCTGATGTGTTTGAGCCGATGTTTTCCGGCTGCGCGGGTGGTCTGAAAGGCAAAAAGATTGCCTTGTTCGGCTCTTACGGATGGGGCGATGGCGAATGGATGAGAAATTGGGAAGATGTCTGCATCAGTGCCGGAGCGCTGCTCGTTTGCGCCAGCGTCATATGCAACGAATCTCCGGGTGAGGCGGAAAAGAATGCATGTGAAAAAATGGGAAAGGCGCTTGCCGCATAAAAAACGGAGGCAGGATAAACGGGATGAAAATGTGTGGCTGTCGTCATGTTAATGCTTGTATGGGCTCGTGCTTGCGGTGGTGCGATCATTTTCATTGCCTGATAAAAAATCAAAAAAGAAGCTATTTTAAATAATTTAGATAAATTGAACAAATATAATTTAAACTTTATTATATAAAACTATATAAAAACATCAACTGCGGAAAGACCTCACGGGTCTTTCCGCAGTTGATGTTTTGCAGTACATTTCCTGATGGTGTGTTTCGTATTTCTGTTTGTTCGATGTTCTTTATTTACATTGTGGCTTTTTTAACCGGCTTCGCCCGGCTTTTTGATTTTCTGCTTTTCTGCGCTTTCACCATTTTATGGTGCGGTGTGTGTCCGCTGCTCTGCCGCTTCCTGCACACTTCGTGATTTGAATCAAATTACTCGATGGCGATATATTTCTTTTCGTCAATCTGCTGCGGCGCTTCTTTCGGGAATGTTACAGACAGGGTGCCGTTGTTGTAAGCGGCCTTAATATCCTCCTCGCGGATAGAATCGCCGACATAGAAGCTGCGTCTACATTCACCGGTGCTTCTTTCCCGGTATACGAAACCTGTCTCATCGTTGGATTCGTCAGTGCTGGAATTTCTGCTGGCGGAAATCGTAAGATAGCCGTTGTTTAACTCGACCTTGATATTTTCCTTCTCATAACCGGGAAGGTCCATATCCAGCAGATACATGCCGTCTTTTTCCTGAATATCTGTTTTCATCGAAGGTATCTGCATATCGCGGCCCGTATTTCTGAAAAACGGATGAGAAAACATATCGTCGAAAAAGTCAAAACCAGTCAATCCTAAATTAGCTCTCGGTGTTAAAGATAACATAATGTACCTCCTTCTTATTTTTAGTCTGTGATATTGTTATTTCCGAAAGGAGAACGTTTTATGCAGGTTGATTTGTAGTCTGCCCGTATTTCTGCACATTGAATAAGTTGCATGGAAGTAGTTTTTTCGGTTTAAGTGAAATCTTTACCTGTGCAGTCCTTTCGTGTTGTTTTTATTTTTTAATTTTCATGCCCTCCTTCCCCGCGCGTCGAAAGGAGAGTTTGGAGAACTCTTTTTGAGTTCTTTTTCTTACACCATATATATAACCAATCGATTAGCACTCTAAACATGAGAGTGCTAATTTTTTAAAAAATTTTTTTCAAGGCGTAAAAATATATTGATTTCAATGTGTTTTCATTTTAAATGGCGTTAATATTGTACGAAATTTTACACGATAAAGATGCGAATACGGCGCTTTGGCATGGCGAACCGGTCCGTGACAGAAGGGACTATTCTGCGCATACGGGGTGGGCTGCATGGGAAAGGCGTTTTGCCAAGAGTTTTTTGAAAACGTTAAAAAGAGGTATGAATTTAACGTAGAAAAATAGGGACAAATGAGCTAGGAAGCGAATCAAAATGGCTGAGAATAAGGGATGAAGAGGCCGGGAAGGCGTTGATTTTCTAGGGGGGGGGGGTGGTAAAATAACAAAAAAATATTGTTTCCTAATCTATGTCGCTCTTAAGGTATTTGAGGGAGATGGGTTATAAGTTATATAGTGAGGAAAGGAGATTCTTATGAGGAAAAAACTTTTGTCTATCCTCTTGATGATGGCCATGGCGCTGACCATGATTCCGATGTCGCCGGTGTATGCGGCAGCATCTTCAGGGGGAGAGATTGATTTTGCCTTTAAGGCGAACAATGCGCCGTTTCGTGATGTGGAGGATGAAACGAGAAATATCATGTACGTGACGATGAAGGGTGGCAAGTCGCTCAATGGATACAAGGTGGAAGTCAAAGGGCCGGAAGAGGAAAAATCCTTTTATTCTAAAACCATTCCAGAAAGTGGGCTGACAGATGACAATGTTCAGCAAGAAGGAATGAATTCCACCGGTTCTCAGTATTACTGGCAGGCGGAAGAACTTAACAAGCCAGGCGACTATACAGCAACCGTTTCCAAGGATGATGATTCCTGTGAAAAGACGATTACTCTGATCGAGTACAAATTCCATATAGGAAACGGGGATACGGTTTCGGAGGAGAGCCTTTATACAGGTGATGAGTTTGAGCCGAAGGAGGGGGAGGATAAAGTTCTTTCTATCTTCGGAACGGCAGGAACGTTGACCGGCAGTCTGCTTCTTCCAAAGTTGAATGACAAAACGGACGGAAACAAGGAATTTATCGGTTGGAATACTGATAAGGAAAATAATAATTACAAGGCATTGGATAAACTTCCGGACGATGGAGACAATAACACTGTTGATCTTTATCCGGTGTACGGCACCCGTCCGGTCGTCAAGGCTGAATTAGTGCCTGCGGAGGACAAATCCAGTTTCGACACGGGAGATAAAGACGGCCCTTTTTCGAAGACGTTTACGCTGGAACAATCTGTAGAATATGGAAAAACCAGTGTACAGGAATATGAATTCCAGTTGAAAAATACCGGCAATACGGAACTCAAGAACGTCGGCTGTCCTGATTTTACGACAAATGTTTTTACTCTTAAAAAAAGTAACGAAAAACCTGAAACAGTAACAGGTGATGAGACCAATGGATACAATATTCCGAAGGATGGATATGTCGGCTATACTCTGAAGTTTAACCAGAATCTGGAGGCTAACCAAACACATTCCGCTTCGGTTCATTTCCGTATCGCTTCCGGGATTGCTACCTATACCTTTGCGGTAAAAGTAACACCGAAAACGATTCAAATCAATGCGAGCAATATTGAAAAAACCTACGGGGAAACAAAAGGACCGGAGGATGTAAAATGGAGCGTCGAGGGAGATTCGGGTGACAAAATCAAAAACAGCCTTACGAATTTGACATTTACCAGCGATGGATTTTCTCAGGGCGCGAAAGCGAGCGGCGAGTACCCGATTGAAATTGCCGGTTCTAACGGAAACTATAAAGTGGAATGGAAAACAGGCACGGCTCCAAAGGTCGAGGTAAGCAAGGCGAAGCCGGTTGGTACGGTGACGGCGACCGGGGTGAAAGTCGGTGAGAATCTGAGTAAATCGAAACTCAGCGGCACATTTGCCAATGGAGCCAATCATGCTTTAGATGTTCCTGGTGAATTAAAATGGGAGGGAATTGATACACATGATCCGGTCGTGTCGGATAAAGAAGACACTGTAAGTAAAGGATGGACCTTTACCCCGGAAGATACAGAAAATTATGAAACAGTTAAAGGAAGCGCAAGTATTCAAGTTACGAATAAAACGCCGACCGTAATCAAAGAAAATCCTAACAACAAAACGAGGCCTATTTACGATGGAAAAGCTCACAGTCTTTCGTTTACGGCTGGCCGCAACGGAACTATTAAAGTGGAATACAGTCTGGTCGATGGAAGCGGAGACAAGTGGGTCACGAAACCTCCGGTGAAAGCCGGTCAGTATAAAGTAAAAGCGACGATTGCGGGCGATGACACTTATGCCGATGGTGTGTTGGAGATAAACATGGAAGTTGCGAAAAGGAAGGTCTATGTTTCCGGCAAACAGATCGAGGAAAAACCATATGACGGTAAATATACCTTGGAAAATGCGGATGAGGGACTTTATTTGGGCAATATCGTGGGAAATGACCAGGTTTTGATCAGTGGTTCTGAAGGTGTCTATGAAAATGTCGACGTGGGAACACAAGAAGTAAAAATTACTCCGGGAAACCTGACTGGCAAAGATGTGAATAACTACGTATTGTCGTCCAAGTCGGCGGTTCATGCGGAAGGCGTGATAAATCCGAAAGAGGTTACGGTTAAGGTTAAAGATGAAACGGAACTTACAAAAGAGTATGGGCAGGAGGCAGTTTTCAATATCTCGGCTTTCGACGCGGACGGTATGATAAATGGCGAGAAATTTGCCGAAGTGGTTAATGCCGAGTTCATGTCAGAAGGCGCCGCTTATGACGCAAAGGTCGACGACGATGGGTACGATGTAGAAATTGAAATAACCGGAGGAAACTACACAGCTACAAATGACAAGATCGAAAATGCCTTAAAAGTGGAAAAAGCGACGCCGGTTCTCAAAGGCGAAGTTACAGCAGAGTGCGGCTATGTGAACGAACAGAAAACGGATGTCAAAGTCCACGGCCTCTACGTCAATCCGTATAAAGAGGAGATGGTGGTGGATGGGACGTTTAGTTTAACAGAAGACGATGAATTTGAAGATTTCGAAGATGATTTTAAAGATGAAGTATGCCATTGGGAGTTCGAATTAACGGACACAAAGAACTACAACAAACCGGATGATCCGGCGGAAGACAGTAGAACGGTGACAGTTCGGGTCATGAAAAAAAAGCCCGTTCCAATTGACGTATCAGACTATAATAAGGAATACACGGGTGACAAAATTGATTTGGGCTTAAAGGTCGGAGAAAACGGCGAAATCGGATTTGAAACAAAAATAGAATACGCTCCAATCGAATCGGAAGCATGGGTGGTCGGTCTGCCGAAAAATGCGGGGATTTATAAAGTGAGGATCACCGCTTACGCCGGGGACGAATCCGATACATACGCCGATAATTCCGTGGACATCAAAGCAGTCGTTGAGAAGGTGAAAAATTATGGAACCGAGCCGGTCTTTAATGGTTATGAAGGACAAGTTTTGGGAACCATTTCCGGTCCTACGAGCATGAGCGGTGTAAAAAATGAAACCGTGACAGGAACGTTTCACTGGTATGAACCCGATACTGTGATTACGAAGGACGGGGAAAGTTATGCGTGGACATTCACGCCGAACGACACGCCGAACGATCAGAATTATGATATTCTGCACAAATCAAGTGTCGTGAATCTGAAAACAGATGACCGTGAAATTCCTGCAACAATCTACAATCTGCCGGAAGGTTATGCCGATTATGCGGTTCTTGCTCTGAATGGCAGCGAACTGAAAGAGGGCGATACCGTTGGCTTTTATCGAAATGGTTCGCCTGTCAGCGCTCCTGTTACCATCGGCGATGCGGATATAAAAAGTTCGCTGATCGTTGAACTGGATGAGAATGCGCTGACACGTGAGGCAGGCCGGATTACCGTCCAACTCCAGGGTGAGAAAAAGAAAGCTCAGACTGTTTCATACCCTGCGGAAGTTGGAAGTGAGATTGCTGATGTCGATGTGTATGTGAATGAAAGTGTGACAATCTCATCTGACAAAAATGCAAAAGTTACCGTCGATAACGCCGAAATCGCAAAAGTGGACGGCGCAAAAATAACAGGTCTCAAGGTGGGCACAGCAAGGGCCACGGTCACGGCAGTCTATGACCACCCGGACAGCGGAAATCATAGCGGTGAAAAAATCACGATTACCCGTACGATTACCGTCACAGTTTCCAATCGTCCTTCCAGCGGCGGCAGTAGTTCCGGTGGCGGCGGTTCCGGCGGCGGATCTGCAGCTAAACCGGAGCCTGAGCCGGAACCACAGCCGAGCCCGAAACCGGAAGAACCGCTCCTGACGCCGGAGACCACGGTGAGCGGAAACGAGGCGAAAGCCGAGATTACGGAAGATACTGTGACTTCGGGTATTGAAGCCGCAAAGAGCGCAAATTCTGAAAATCTGACCGTGGCGCCCGAAGCAAAGGACGGCGCGGACAAAATGACTGTGGAACTGCCGAAATCGAGCATGGGCGACATCGCGGACGCGGGCCTGAATCTTACAGTCGAGACAGATGCGGCTGATGTCACATTGCCGACTGCTTCGCTGGAAGAACTCAACACTTCCGACGGCGGCAAAGTCAGCGTCTCTGTCGAAAAGAAAGAAGACGGCACTACCGGCATCGAAGTCGCCGTTGACGGAAATAAGATTGATTCTCTCAAGGGCGGCCTCAAGGCGAAACTGCCAGTCGTCGGAGACGGAAATGTCCTGGTAATCGTCGAACCGGACGGTACGGAGACGGTTGTGAAAAAATCTGTCGTAGACGCGGGTTACATTGATGCGCTGTTAGACGGTTCCTGCAGCGTGAAAGTCAAAGATAACCGCAAAGCGTTCGACGACGTGGCGGGTTCCAACTGGTTTGCCGGCGCAGTCGACTTTGCAAGTTCTCATGACCTGTTCCAGGGCGTGGCTGACAAGACATTCGCTCCGAAGGAAGCGATGACGAGAGGGATGCTGAGTACGGTTCTCTGGCGGCTGGAAGACGAAGAATCCGCCACGGCCACCGATATGTTCAGCGACGTCGCAAACGGCAGCTGGTACACGGAAGGCATCGCCTGGGCCAATGAACACGGTATCGTGACAGGATATGGCGGCGGCGCTTTCGGCCCGAATGACAACATCACGAGAGAGCAGCTGGCGACGATGCTCTGGCGTTACGCCGGAGTGATGAACATGGATATGACGGCAAAAGGCAACCTTGGCAGGTTTTCTGACAGCGGGGCCATTTCCGGTTACGCCGCCGACGCTATGACATGGGCGGTCGGCGCAGGACTTCTTGAGGGCAGCGATACCGGTTTGCTCAATCCGGACGGCAGCGCTACGAGAGCGGAAGTCGCGACTATCATGCAGCGGATGATCCGTCTCATGGTGAAGTAAACGAACGAAATTGATGATATAAAACGAGGGCGGGGCATTTTGTCCCGCTCTTTTTGCGGTAAAATTAAAATGGAAATCTGAAAATCCGTCCGGCTTGTGTCCGTACACCGGAGTGGGTGACGGCGCGGTACGATCAGCGAAAAGGAGCCTCAAACGGTTCTTTTTTCGCGTTATCAACGTAAATTCAAGTTTTATCACATTTTCCTGGTTTTTTAAGCGCTTTTGCCCTGTGAAACAGGCGCAAAACAGGAGCGGTGAAAATAAGGATGTGATATAATTATAATAAAATTTAACAATCTGATAAGTTACGTATCAGAAAATCGGGGCGTATAGATGTCGAATGAGCGGGAAATCAAGGATACGGAGAGTCGGAATAAGCAGAAATCGGAAGCATAGGATAAGATAATCTGACCGTGTGCAAATCAGAGCGTATAAAGGGTTGAATGAGCTTGAATACGGTTGAGGCCGGAGAAATGTAGAGAACTCAGACAGACGCAAATCCGAGTGCATGAGAGGTCCGAATGTGCGAAAGGTGGGGCAGGTATAGAGAATTTCCAGGTACGCGGAAGGCAGAGTGCAGAAAATTTGAGACGCACAGAAAGCCGAAGTACGGCAGGGCGGCAGGGAAAGGCGAGTTGAGAAAGGAGACGAAGGACAGGATGAATGATAAGGTTGACGAGTTAGAAAATTTAGATACGGAAACCGTAGAAAATATTGGAGAAAATCTGTTGAGCAGGCTGGAAAATCTGTTGGGGAATGAGTTAATATCGCGGGTTATAGGGGTACTGATTATTTTCATCGTCGGAATAATTTTGATGAAGATTCTCCTGCATTTTATACGAAAGATGCTGAAACGTTCAAAGCTGGACGACGCGCTGCATACATTTATCATTAACACGGCAAAAGTTATATTATGGATATTTTTAATGGTGACGATTCTCAGCGCGCTTGGTGTGCCGACGACGGCGTTTATTACGCTGATTGGCGCGTGCGGTGCGGCTGTGGCGCTGGCGCTCAAAGACAGTCTGTCGAATTTTGCGGGCGGGATTCTCGTGTTGATGCATAAGCCTTTTGAGAAGGGGGATTATGTGGAAACGAACGGCGTTGGAGGCAGGGTGGAAAAGATAGATTTGCTGTATTCGACGCTGATTACGCTTGACAATAAAGTAATTTCGATTCCGAACGGAAAGATTGCGACAGATGTGGTGACGAATTTCTCGCAGGCGGATCGCAGGAGGATTGATTCAAAATTTGGAATCAGTTACAATGCGGATATTAAGAAAGCGAAGGAGATTATTGCCGAGGTTGTGCAAAAATCGCCGCTTTTTTTGGCGGACCCGGAGCCGATGATCGGGGTGTCGGAGCATGGAGACAATGCGGTGATTATTGATGTACTCGTTTGGTGTAATACGAATGACTATTATCCGGCGTGGTATTCACTGTATGAGGACGTTAAGATGGCATTTGATGAGAATGGAATTGAGATTCCATTTCCGCAGGTTGTCGTTCACTCTGATGGGAATGAGATTGAAAAAAACGAAAATCAGGATAAGGCGTAATAAAAAATCGGTCAGAGAATAAAAGAATGGAATTGATAGGAATAAGACGGAAAAATAAGGATACGAGCGAAGGCAGAGTGAATGGACTGGCGTGGAGTGCGCGGATGATGAAGCTGAAATCAGGAACGGGAAGGGAATTGTTTTAAATGGATAAGATTTACATAGAAGGCGGAAGGGTGATTGATCCGTCTATGTCGTTTGACGGGACGGCTGATTTATTGATAGAGGACGGTGTGATCCGGGGATTGTTTGAAACGGGCGGCACAGAAGCGGAACTTGCGAAAGCGGGGGCGGAGGTTGTCGATGCCGCCGGAAAATGGGTTATGCCGGGATTGATTGATGTTCACGTGCATCTGAGGGAGCCGGGTTTTGAATATAAGGAAGACATTGCGTCGGGATGTGAGGCGGCGGCCGCAGGCGGTTTTACGGCGGTTTGTCCGATGCCGAATACGAAACCTGTCACGGATTGTGTGGAAACGGTGGAATATATTCGGAAAAAGGCGCGCGAGGCGAATGGTGTGAAGGTTTTGCCGTCAGCGGCGATTACTGTTGGAGAAAAGGGAGAAAAACTGACGGATATGGCGGCACTGAAAGATGCAGGTGTCTGTGGGTTCAGCGAAGATGGGCGTTCTGTTTCCGATTTGATGAAGATGAGGGAGGCGATGTGTTTGGCGAAGTCTCTCGATATGCCGATTTTTGATCATACGCAGCAGCATGAAATTTCGGACGGATGCTGTATGCATCGCGGACAGGTTTCTGAAAGGTTGGGATTGCCGGGAATTCCGCCGGAGGCGGAAGAAATGATGATGATTCGGGATATTTTGTTGGCGAAGGAAACGGGGTGCAGGCTGCATCTTTCGCATATCAGTACGGAATCGAGCCTCGATCTGATCAGAACGGCAAAGAGATGGAATATCAAGCTGACGGCGGAGACGGCGCCTCACTACTTTACACTTTGTGACAGTGATGTGGAGGTGGATGTGCGCGCTGAAAACGGATTTGGGAACGGATACAAAAGTTCGGATGACTGCCAGACAGATGTGCGTGCTGAGAGAGAATTAGAAAAGATGCGCAAACGTGTGGAAAGCCGTAAGGAAGATGAATGCGTCGAAAAGGATTTTGCAGACGGGTTCAAAAGTCCGGGGAAAGGTCATATTGTTGGGACACCTTCCGGAAGGATGGCGGATACGTACAAAAAGATGAACCCACCGCTGCGTTCAAAGCGGGACGTTTTAGCGGTGATCCGGGCAATTATGGACGGGACGATAGATGCGATTGCGACGGACCATGCGCCTCATGCGAAAGCGGAGAAGAATCGGCCGTTTGAGGAGGCGCCGTTTGGCGTGACAGGGCTTGAAACGAGCTTTGCTGTCAGCAATACGCGGCTGGTCGTCGCGGGGTATATTACACCGATGCGACTGGTGGAACTGCTCAGCACGAATCCCGCGAAGATTTTAGGATTTGGCGGCGGTACGTTAAAAGTGGGACGGCCGGCGGATATTACGGTGGCTGATCCGCAGGAGCGCTGGATTGTTGGAGAGGAGGAATTTGCATCGAAAGCAGAAAATACGCCGTTTGAAGGAATGCGGGTGCAGGGGCGCGTCTATATGACGATTGTGGATGGGAAGGTCGTGTTTAGAAGATAAAAGCGGAGGCAGGCTGTGCCGGCAAATGGATTTAATTTGTAATTTGTAAATTTGAAGAACGATTTTGGAGGGCAGATGATGATAGACCGGTTGATTCAAGCGATTTCGGAGAAAGAAAATCCAACGGTTGTGGGGCTTGATCCGACGCTGGAGATGGTTCCTGATTTTCTTCGTGAGGATTATTTTGCTGAGTACGGCATGACGCCGAAAGCTGTAAGCAGGATGTTTGCAGAGTTTAATAAAAAGATGATAGATGCGGTATATGATATTGTGCCGGCGGTAAAGCCTCAGATTGCAATGTATGAGCGGTTTGGGACGGAAGGTCTGAAGGCGTATCATGAGACTTGTGAATACGCGAAAGCGAAGGGGCTTATCGTCATTGGCGATATTAAGCGCGGCGACATTTCGTCCACAGCGGCGGCTTACGCGGCCCATATCGGCGGGGTACGGATTGGGGACGTTTTTATGGATACGTGGATTGAGGATGCAGTTACGCTTAATCCATACATGGGTTCCGACGGAATCAGGCCGTTTCTTGAAGCTTGCGATCAGCGGGGGAAGGGAATTTTTTTGCTGGTTAAGACGAGCAATCCGAGCAGCAGTGAGGTGCAGGATCTTGTGCTCGCGGACGGACGCAGGGTTTATGAGGCGGTCGGCGGGCTGGTCGAGTTATGGGGACGTGAGGTTATGGGAACGTGCGGTTACAGCGATGCGGGGGCGGTCGTGGGAGCGACGCACCGTGAAGAAGGAGAGAAGCTGAGAAAACAGATGCCGCATACGTTTTTTTTGGTGCCGGGATATGGCGCGCAGGGCGGAACGGCAGAAGATATTGCGGGGTTTTTCGATGACGATGGAGTTGGGGCTATCGTTAATTCGTCGCGGGCAATTACAGCGGCGTATAAAAAGGAGGACAAGTTTTCTGACGGGGATTATGCAGAGGCGGCGCGGGAGGCGGCGCTGCGGATGAGGGCTGATCTCAGGCGGGTGATATGAGGGTTTTTGGTTAGGCGATATGAAAGGATTTCACATTTGCAATATTATAAATCTGCTTATATGCTAAAAAATAAACGCAGCAGGAGCTGATATATACGAAAAAACTAATATATATAGAATTATATATAGAATACTAAAAATTAGAATGAATAAATATAATTTAAATTATATTTTAGATATAATAAAAGTAATTTTTTAAATATTTATAATAAATAGGAAAAAGCTATATAAAAGCTATATAGATTCGGATTGTCGGGTGTATGTTGATGTGTTATGAGTTTATAGATATATGTATGATGGAATGGTAAGGGGGTATTATGCCTGAAAAAAAGATTTATGAGGCTAAGGTCGTCAGTAACCAGCAGATTGCAGACGGGATTATGAAGATGACGCTGTCGGCGCCCGGAGTTGCGGGCGCTGCGCGCCCGGGTCAGTTTGCGAATCTGTATCCGGCCGCCGACAGGTTGATCCTGCCGCGCCCGGTCAGCATCTGCGATGCTGACCCCGACGACGGCACGGTAACTTTTGTGTATGCCGTCGTCGGCGCGGGCACGGCAGAGTTTGCAGCTTGCAGGAGCGGCGACCTCGTGCGCGTGTCGTCGCCGCTGGGCAACGGGTTTACTCTGCCGCGCCCGCAGGGCGCGCAGGGAACTGCGGACCCGATGGCCGTGCCGGAAACCGAAAGCGCGATCTGCAAACCCACAGCCACAGAGCAAACTAAAATAGCGGCTTTTGCATCGAATATAACATCGGAAACCGAAAGCGCAGTCCGCAAATCCACGGCCACAGAGCAAACTAAAATAGCAGCTTTTACGTCGAGTGCCGCACCGGAAACCCAGAGCGCGGCCCATAAATCCGCAACCATGGAGCAAACAAAAACAGCGGATTTCGCGTCAAATGCCGCGCCGGAAACCGAAAGCGCGGCCCACAAATCCGCCGCCGCAGAGCAAACAAAAACGGCGGCTCTGATTTCCGGTGCTAAAACACCGCTTCATGCGGTTTTAATCGGCGGCGGCGTCGGTGCGGCACCGATGTATTTTTTGGCGAAGGAATTGCTAAAACTGGGAGTTCGTTGCACCGTCGTGGCGGGTTTTCGCAAGGAGCCGTTTTTGACTGACGACCTGAAAGCTCTGGGCGCCCGCGTCATTATTACGACAGAACTTCCGACTGTCGACGCCTTTCTCGGTACGGTTATCGACGGTCTGGAAGCCAGTGATGTCCGGGGCAACTTCTATTTTGCGTGCGGGCCGCGTCCGATGCTCAAAGCTGTCAATACATATGTGCAAAAGCTGGGCGGCGATATCCAGGTTTCTCTGGAAGAACGCATGGGTTGCGGTTATGGCGCCTGCGTCGGTTGTGTCTGTAAAATCAGGGCCGTTTTGGAATCGTCCGCTGAAGCAGATGCGTCCGAACTTTCCGATGGGGACGGAAAAAAAATTTTTGCAGATTATGAGCACGAACCGGCGCCTGTATTCGTTGAAAACGGCGAATTCATAGTCCGCCGGAAAGTCTGTAAGGACGGCCCTGTGTTCATGGGAAGCGAGGTGATTTGGGAATGACAAAAACTGATAAGCAGGCGGCTGAGTATGGCATCGACCTTTCGGTTCAAATCGCCGGCGTTCGCTTGAAAAATCCAATCTGTACGGCGGCTGGAACATTTTCGGCAAGAGAAAGCGGACAATTTTACGATATCAATGAGCTTGGCGCTGCAGTTACGAAAGGCATTGCGGCTGAACCCTGGCCGGGCAACGACACGCCGCGCATCGCTGAAACGTATGGCGGAATGTTGAACTCCGTCGGGCTTCAGAATCCGGGCGTTGAAGCATATCGCCGCAGAGAGCTTCCTTTTTTGGAAAAATTCGATACTCAAATCATCGCAAACATCGCAGGACATGAAATCGAAGAATATTGTGATGCAATCCGCGCCCTTAACGATTGTCCTCAGATTGCTATGTTTGAAGTCAACATTTCCTGTCCGAACGTCAGCAGCGGCGGAATTGCTTTCGGCACACGGCCTGAGATGGCCGCCCGCGTTACAGCGGCCGTAAAGAAGATTTCCAAAAAGCCGGTTATAATAAAGCTGACGCCGAACGTCACGGACATCGTGGAAATTGCAAAGGCTGTCGAGAGCGCCGGCGCTGATGCGGTTTCTCTGATCAATACGCTGCTTGGTATGCATATCGACTTGAAAAAGCGCAGGGCGACGCTGGCGCGCAAAGTCGGCGGACTTTCCGGCCCGGCTGTAAAACCGGTGGCGCTGCGCATGGTGTGGCAGACCGCTAATGCTGTCAATATTCCGGTCATCGGCATGGGCGGCATTACAAAGGGGACCGACGCTGCGGAGTTTCTCGCTGTGGGCGCTTCGGCCGTGGCTGTGGGAACGGCGGCGCTTTCCGACCCGACGGCGCCTGTGCGCATTAAGGCAGAGCTTTTGGAATATATGCACGAAAACGGATTTTCAAATATCAGGGAACTTAAAAATGCGTTTGATTTATAAAACATAGGCAAATCCGAAATATTTGCCGTTGGCGTGGTGCTGGTCCGGTCCGGATTGCCGGCTGATTCAATGGTGTCGGCCCCGAACAAAGTCTGCATATCAGCTCAGCCAGTGAAATCTGCGTTATACCGTTTTGGAAAAACGGTATAACGCGCTGCCCACTGACCCGCAGTACCTGATCGCCTGACGGTGCCAAAGGTTAATCGTTATCGCGTGGCATCACGGCTTTTACAGCAGTCCGCATGATGCCGTTTTGTGAAAACGGCATCATGCGGACTGGGTTGGCCAAGACAGGCCCGCAATCATCACATACAAAGGAGAAAAAATGGGATATAAACAGGAATTTATTAAATTCATGGTAGAATCCGGCGTTCTGACATTCGGCGATTTTGTCACGAAAAGCGGCAGGAATACTCCATATTTTGTAAATACAGGAAATTATCAGACCGGCGCTCAGGCTCGGCAACTCGGCCGTTTTTATGCTTCCTGCATTTTGGAGCATATGAACAGCGGCGAAATTTCAAGCGATGTCAACGTCCTGTTCGGTCCGGCTTACAAGGGAATCCCTCTTGCTGTCGCCACGTCTGTCGCGTTGAGCGCGGAGTACGGCATGGACATCAGCTATTGCTTTAATCGTAAGGAAAAAAAGGATCACGGCGAAGGCGGGAATATGGTAGGCCATAAACTGGCTGCGGGCGACCGGGTTCTCATTACCGAGGACGTAATCACCGCAGGAACGGCTGTTCGGGAAACGCTTCCGCTGCTGATGGAAACAGAGGGTGTCGTTGTCGAAGGTTTGATTGTGTCTGTAGATCGCATGGAACGCGGCAAAGGTGAAAAAACGGCGATAGACGAGCTGTACGAGGAATTTTCGATTCCTACTTATGCTATCGTCACCGTGCGCGAGGTTATTGATGCGCTGTATAACGTAGAAATCGGCGGAAAAATTGTCATCGACGACGCGACACGCCGGGCGATGGAATCATATCTCGAAAAATACTGCGTCAGGCAGCGCACAAAATAAGAAGAAATGAATGAAGAAAGATGACAGAAAATATATGGAAAATAATCTCCTGTGTATGGATCGTTTGGAATATTGTAACGTTTTCTCTTATGGGAATTGACAAATTGAAAGCCGGACGCGGAAGCTGGCGTATTTCCGAAAAAACGCTGCTGATTACAGCATTTGCTATGGGAGCCGTCGGCAGTCTTCTGGGGTCTTACCTATTTAACCATAAAACGAGTAAAAAAAGATTTCGTTTTGGAATTCCGGCGGCGCTGCTCGTAAATATCGCTGTAATCGCGCTGGTTGCGCGCCTTGTCTAAACCGAATAACTTAAAGCTGCTCTGGAAATCAGCGACTGGCTTTCCACAAAATCCTGATTCTTACAGGTATGATCACAATGACGGTGTTCCCGCAGCCGGCATCTCTTACAGCGCCGCGGGTGAAAATATCGCCCGTGGTCAGAAGACCCCTTCTGATGTCATGAATTCCTGAATGAATTTTTCCGGGCACAGAGCAAACATTCTCAGTTCCTCATACTCCTCAATCGGTGTAGGTTACGCTGTAAGCTCTCAGGGAAAAACATATTGGGTTCAAATTTTTAAAGGATAATAAGGAAATTACAATTTAAGTATGATTATACAGTCTGCATTGACTAACCTATGGAATCTGTAATATATTGATTACAATAAGTTTTCTAAAGTGTCAAAATCTACGGGAATTGGTTCAATTTCCGTAGATTTTCGCATATTCTGAAAAACGCGGAGTTTCAGCGAGCGCGCATCCGGGTACCGGCAGTCCGGCCCAAAGCGCATTGGAAAAAACAGGGATGAGCAACACACATTTTGTAAAATTGAACAGCAATATATGATTCATTCATCAGATATTCAGATATTATGGATTCAATATTGTTTTCTTCTGTGAGGAAATTGGAAGTTTGCTCATTTCTAAAAAGATGAAGGAGGTTTTATTTTGTGATGCAGAAAAATATAATATCCGGCGAAGCAAACGGGGATGACAGAGCGGAGGGACAGGGAAATCCCGGCGGGTCCGGAAGATTTAGCGAAAAAAATGAACATAATCTTACGAGCAAGTCCGGACAATTCGGTCGAAAGGAGCGTTCCGAAGGATTCGGCATAAAAAATACAGGCGGAAGCACAGGCAGACCTGATAACTCCGGCAAAGAAAACGTGCACAGCCGCTTCGGCCAGTCTGCCAAATCGGTCACTATCCGTGTTTCTGTCGTCAGCGTTATTACGAATATCATCCTATCTCTTTTTAAACTGTTTGCCGGCATTTTCGGCCATTCCGGTGCAATGATCGCAGACGCGATTCATTCATTTTCCGATGTGGCGGGTTCCATGCTTGTCATTTTCGGCGCTCATCTGGCGGGTAAAGCTTCCGACAAAGATCATCAGTACGGCCATGAACGGTTGGAATGTATTATTTCCGCGGCTTTAGCGAATATTTTGCTGCTCATTGGCGTCGGAATCGGAATTGACGCAATCCGTGGAATTATGAATCCTCAGGAAGCTGTAATTCCTGGCGGACTGGCGCTGGCTGCCGCCGTTATTTCGATTGTGGCAAAGGAAATTCTCTTTTGGTATACCCGCGCGGCTGCCGCAAAAATCGACTCCGTTTCGCTGCGGGCCGAGGCGTGGCATCACAGATCGGACGCCGTTTCTTCTGTCGGCAGCTTTATCGGAATTCTGGGTGCAATTCTCGGCTATCCGCTGCTTCAGCCTGCGGCCTGTGTTTTCATCGCCGTGCTGATTATTCGAGCGGGAATCGCCGTTTTTCGTGAAACGATAGATAAACTCGTTGACAAATCCTGTGACGCCAAAACAACGGCGCTGATTCGCGACGCGATTCTCAGCCAGGAGGGCGTTCTGGGGCTTGATGAAATGAAGACGCGGATGTTCGGTTCAAAGGTTTATGTTGACATCGAAATCGCCTGTGACGGCACCCAGTCGCTTTACGATGCGCATAAAATTGCAGAGGCGGTCCATCACCGCGTGGAAAATCTGTTTCCGGGCCGCATCAAACATTGCAGCGTTCACGTAAATCCGAGGTAGGAGTATCGTTTTACATAGGAAACGAAATTTAAGCGCTCTGCTGCATCGCATCAGGCCATATTCGAACCACGCGAAAAGCGGAAAGGAGAAATGAAAGCAGAATATATTGTGGAAATAGCCGGAAAGAACGTATTTTGCTGGTTTAACAGAAATTAAGATGTAAGCATCGCATCAGATCGTGTTTGCACTGTGCAGGAAAAAAGTGTAAAAAGGAAACAGACGCTGCCTCTGCAAAATCAAAAAATCGAAATATGATTGGTGGCTTTTACCAGAACCCGTCGTAATGTCCTTGCTTTAGCTATGGGGATTCAGACGGAAATGGATACGAAATGGTATTACAATATTATGGTTCGGTGTAGTATAATAGCTGATATGAAATACAAAAGCAATAATCATGTAGAGGCGTCCAAAATACCGCAGAAAAGTCTTGGCCAGCGGTGGAGAAAGGAAACGAAAAGAACTTATCTGTGAAATATGCAAAAAAACCGCATAGAGGTCGTTGAGATGGAAAATCGTGCCGGATCACGTACATTTTTTAATGGAGACAGATCCTCAATTTGGAATTCGTAGAGCTGTAAAGCGAATAAAAGGACGCATTTCTCGAATTTTGCGTCAAGAGTTTCCGTTTCTAAATCTCGTTTGCCAACGCTATGGATAAATTTGTATTTTGTATCAACTGTTGGTGAAGTTCCATGAGCAGTTCATGAAACGGTACATAGAAAACCGGTAGAGATTATGTAAGACCTGCTTTTACGGGCAGCGGTCGCTGAAACAGGAATCCCTCTGCTTTAGCTGTGGGGAGTGCTAAGAAGTTAAATTACGAGATATAGTTTGGTAAGTTTAGTTATCGGACATTATTCGCTATATGCCGTTTATTTCTGTGAGTAAATCAGAGTTTTGCTGATATTTGACGATAATGATAGGGGAGCTGAGAATTATTATGAAAAAAAAATCTGTCTTGTTTCTTGTTTTTTTAGTGGTTTTTCTCGCAATTTTTCTGTTTTCGTCTTTTATGCTGGTGCGTGATCTCATGGAATCGCACCGTGAGAACGAGGCCAACCGCGATCTTGTGGAGCAGGTTGAAAACGAAGATAACCGGCTCGGCCAGTATGCGCTGCTCCATGAGCAGAACAGTGATCTGGCGGGTTGGCTTTATATTGACGGCACAACTCTCGATTATCCGGTGATGTATACGCCGCAGGAGCCGGACTTTTATCTGCATCGCGGTTTTGACAGACAGTATGCGCGCAGCGGTTGTCTTTTTATCGGCGAAAATTGCGAGCCGTCTGCCAATCATCTGATTATTTACGGCCATCATATGAAAAACGGCAGTATGTTTGCCACGCTGCTTTCCTATGCGGAAAAAGAGTTTGCTGATGAGCATCCGATCATTCATTATGATACGTTGGAAGAAGCTGGAGAATATGAGGTTATGGCAGCTTTCTACGGAAAAATTTATAATGAAAATGAAGAAAACGTATTCCGTTATTACCGCTATGCGGCTCTTGAAACGCAGGAGGAATTTGATGAATACGTGAGCGGTGTCAAAGCGGGAGCGCTTTATGATACGGGTGTTGAGGCATCTTTCGGAGACAGACTGATCACGCTTTCGACGTGCAGCTATCATACGAAAAACGGGCGTTTTGTCGTCGTCGCAAAGAGAATTCCGGACGGTTCGCGGACGCAGGATGAAACAACGGCGTAAAGGCGGGAAAAATCCGCTCTTTCAGCCAGATAAAGGCTTTCGCAAAATCACCGGGCGAACGTGGCGGAGGAAAGTGGAATCGCTGAACAGAGTATCAGCCGGAAACGAAATCGGCGGGCAAATATGGCGGATATAAGCGGAACTGTCAGGCAGATGTTCCGGGTACAAACGGGATTGTCCGACAGATGTGCCGGGTACAAGCGGGATTGTCGGGCAGATGTGCCGTGAAAGCAGGATCGTCGGGCAGAGGGAAGCAGCTGAAGACGAAATCACCGAGCAGATATAGTAGTGTGGACTGTATCGGTCAGCTGATGATAACAGCCGGCCGCTGCAAAGGTCACATAAACTTATTTGGAAAACCGGAACATATGATTAAGCGGGCCGTTTCCCTGACCGAGATCAAGTCCTGCTTTTATTGCTCCGGTGACGAATTCCTTCGCATTCCGGACACTTTTCTCCGCGGATAAACCGTCGGCAAGACCGCAGGCGATGGCAGAGGAGAGCGTACAGCCGGTGCCGTGAGTATTTTTGCTGTCGATTCGGGCAGAGCAAAACCAGTACTGTTTGCCGCCGTCAAACAGCAGGTCGTCAGCCCGGTCTGTCAGATGGCCCCCTTTGATGAGGACGGCGCCCTTGAGCATTTTTGATATGATTTCAGCGGCCGCCGGCATATCGTCGGTAGACCTGATTTTTATGCCGGAAATGGCTTCGGCTTCAGGAATATTCGGCGTAATAACGGATGCCAGCGGGAACAGATATTTAACGAGGGCGCCGGATGCCCTGTCTTTCATGAGCTTTCCGCCGCTGGTGGCGGTCATGACGGGATCAATGACGATGTTTTCGGCATTGTGGAATTTCAGGCGTTCTGCGATTGTTTGGATGATTTCGGCGTTTGAAACCATGCCGATTTTTACGGCGTCGGGACGTATGTCGCTGAAAACGCAGTCGATCTGTTCAGCAACGAATTCCGGCGGAATTTCAATGATGTTAAAGACGCCTGTCGTGTTTTGCACGGTCAGTGCTGTGATAGCGCTCATGCCGAACATTCCGTGGAGTGTAATCGTTTTCAGGTCGGCCTGGATTCCTGCGCCGCCGCTGGGGTCCGAGCCGGCGATTGTAAGGACTTTTTTCATTGAAAATTTTTCCTTTCATTCTTGTTTTTGTTTATCTTTTTAGATTGATTGCCAATGAAACGAGAGCCTTTTTGATGGGTCTATATCTTTACAAAAGTTGTTCCGCCGTTTTCTTTCCTGAAATACATCTGTGATGAACGGTGTGCTTATTTTCCCGGAATTCCCGGCCAGTCGCTGCAGGATTCCAGATAAAGATCGGCAATGGTGCGGATTTCATTGCTCTGAGAAGCCGAAACCTCGTCGTAAATCGCAACGACGGGAAAGCCGGCTAACGACGCTGTGAGTACCGCATGATGTACGTCTTCAAATACCAGCGTTTCTTCGGGGCGGGTACCCAGCTGATCGGCCGCGTACAAATAGATATCCGGTGATGTTTTCGGGACGCCGAGTTCACTGCATGTTATGATTCCACTGAAATATTTTGAAAGGCCGAGACGCTCCATGGCGGGGACGATCATTTCACGGTTGGTGGCCGTGGCGATGTACATCGGAATACCGTGTCCGGCAAAATCGCGGATGATATCGACAATACCGGGTTTACATTTCAGATGATAGCGGTAATCGTCTGTAACCATTTCGAGAACGGCGGCAATGATCTCGGAAATTGTACCGGGAATTCCGTAGGTATCGCGGAAGACGGCAGCGCTTTCCTCAAGCGTCCTTTGCGTCATCTGTTCATTAATCGATTCCGGCGGATTGATGCCGTTTTTTTGGAGGAAACGGGAGGCGACGCTTGTCCACATATACATGGAATCGAGAATTGTGCCGTCAACATCGAAGATGGCGCCTTTAACAGACAGTGAGGCGAAACGGTCAGACTTTGATTTGCCGATTTTCGCGCTGTCCAGCGCGCTGATCAGGTGCGCTGCCGATTCAGCGGGATCTTTTTCCGAAAAAATGGAGGAAACGACGGCGACGCCGTCAATGCCCGTATCTGTGAGCTGACCGATATTATCTGCGGTGATGCCGCCGATGGCAACGACAGGAATACTGACCGAATCGCAGATCGCACGGAGTGTGGCGGCAGAGACGGGAAGCGTGCCGCTCTTTGTGGATGTAGGAAATACTGCGCCCGCTCCAAGATAATCGGCACCGTTTTTTTCGGCTGTTATGGCCTCTTTTACGTTGTGGGCCGAAACGCCGATAATCATATCGTCCCCCAGGAGTTTTCTGGCTTCGGATACGGAACCGTCGGTCTGTCCGAGATGAACGCCCGATGCGCCGGATTTCAGCGCGATGTCAGGGCGGTCGTTTATGATAAGCGGGACGCCGTAATTGTCTGTGATTCTTTTAATCTCTTTGGCGACAGCCAGCAGCGTGCTGTCGTCCAGCTCCTTTTCACGCAACTGGACGAGAGTGGCGCCGCCGCAGATTGCACCTTCGACGGCTTCAGCCAGTGTGCGGTTTCCAAGACGGCTGCTGTCGGTGATAGCGTAGAGACGAAGTTTATTTTTATCAATTCTGTTCCTGTTCATTTGAATATTCCTTTTTTATTAGTAATCAGTATCATACTTGGAATGGAAGCACGCGACTGCAGACCATCGCAGCAGTTCCTTACTTTGGCAGAAGACCTGCGGCACCGTTTGTCTGTCGTCTGGCACTCAGCTTGTTTTTCGTTTGTTTTTCGGTATGTATTCGCTCAGGCGTTTACAGCGTCCGGCGATTTTTTCCCACAATCCGTTCAGATGCGGCGCAGCGGCATTTTCAAGGCAGCAGGCTGCCACGAGAAGCAATGTCGCAGGCAGGGCAGAACCCGCAAAAAAATCCAGTGCGAGAGAAAAATCGGTAAATCAAAAAACCGGTCAGCCAGAGCAGCGCGTTTCGTGCGTTGATTTCTGCTTCGCCGCAGTTTCAGTGGAGCAGAAATCTGTCTGTAATCTGAATAACCGCCATTGGCAAAAAGACAGCTTCCAGCGTTCGCAAAAAAACAGAGGGCATTTGCACAGAGGGCAGCGCCAGCAAAACCGCGGCTGCGGCCGACAGAAGGGCGCCCGTTCGCTGTTTCATTTCATTATAGATTGTAACAGAAGTTGCCTCTGCGGAAAAGATACAGATAAAAGACACCAGGACCGGATTATAGGCCGACGCGATAAATCCAGCCTTCTGACTCGATGAGTATGACGTTTGCCCGGCAGGAATAGCCATTCAGCGGCAGTTCTTTGCCTTCCTCGGAAAAAACGGCACATTCGGCGGGTTTTTCGCCGGCAGACATCCATACAGATTTGTAAACGTCCTCCGTGTCAGAAGATTCACTGCCTGAAGGCAGGAGACTGTATGTGATCAGGCATCCGCTTCTGTCGGGCGTTTCCGTCAGACCGCAGATCGTGAAGTGCGGAAGGTCGGGGTCGGAAATGTAAGAAATTTTATCTTCAGATAAGCGCAGGATAAATTCCGAAAGATCGGCCGCCGCGAGAGCATTGTCATTGCTGTCGATATTCAACTCTGTAATGGAAGTATTCAAATTGTCGGAAAACAGGTAGAGCAGTTTGCCTTCCGCATCGTACCATTCCAGCAGTGGAGGTACGGGGCGCTGGCCGGGGAAAGAAAAACCCACAGTGCCGGTCGCCTGGGCGGTTTTTGAAGCTCCTGATTTTCCCCATAGGCCCGTGTTTGTAAAGCCGGAAGTGGTTTGAGCAACGGTCGGCTCGCTGTAATACGAACTGTTGTCATAACCGATCAGGATATGGCCCCGTCTGTTAATCATGCAGCGGCTGACCTCGCTTTCCAGCGGAATGATGTTGAGAACAAGCGGATTTTGACCGGTTTCAAATCTGATACGCAGTAGATATTCCATGTCATCGAAACAGGCGAGGACGGCCCATATATTTTCCGTTTGGCGGGAAGCGAAAAAGATTTCTGCGAAATTTCGCAGATGATAAAAACAGTCGTTTCGGCCCGTTTCAGATACGGCGCCTAAAGCGTATTCGCTGCGGTTGTTATGAAAGAGGAGAGACGTTCCAAAATAGTCGTCGGGATTGTATGCCGCAAGTTCCCAGTCGGAACGTTCGCCGACGGGGATGCATCTGTTCCATTGATACAGCTTTTTTGCTTTGAATATTTTTTTCATATTGTCTCCTTTTGTTTATTCTGTTTCCTGTCTGACTTTTATTTACAGTTTTCAATCCTTTCGCCGCTGACGAGTGGGGAAAGAAGCGCTTGTGTTTTATATATTAAGTTATACAATAAGTTCAAACCGAAGGGGAAGACAAATAACCGCGGCTAAAAAAATCCACGGCGCCATCGGTTTGGGATCGGCAGCGCCGGCGCGCCGCGTGATAATGCAGACGGACATATACAGGGCGCTTGACGCCGACGCGATAAATATCAGCGGAAATATCCCCTCCGGTCCTGAAAGTGCGCCGCAGGCTGCAATTAATTTTACGTCGCCCATGCCGAGCGCATCGCTGTCTTTTTTCATCCAACATGCGAGAAGGGCTGCGACAAACATCGCCGCAAATCCCGCGCCCGCTGCAGCGAGAGATTCGGCAGCCGAACGGATTCCTTTATGGAATGAAGATTCTTCAAATCCTGCGGCCATGACTCCGGCAACAAGGATAAATGCGCAGAACTGGTCGGGAATAATCATGAAATCGGCGTCGCTCTGAGCGGCGGTTGCAAGTGCTGTGACGGCGAGTGCCGTCAGAACGGCCGCTGGAACAGGAATCATCGCGTGCCATGCATACATCAAGTCAGCGAAAACGGCTAAAGCACAGGCTGTGCCGGCTTTTTTTCCGGAAGATCTGATGAGTGCGCAGGCAGCCGGAGGAGCGAGGGCGGTTTCTTTGAAGTCTTCTTGTCCGGCTTCACATAGCCAGCTGTCAGGAATACGGGCGTAGAGCCAGACAACGGCTTTGCCGCAGACAAGTCCCGCCGCAGCGCAGATCAGAATTTGAACGGCCACTGTCACCCATGCGGGCCAGTTTTGCGTCACGATCAAAAATAATGTCATATTTCGTTTTTTCCTTCTTTTTTTGCATTCCAGATATTGACACACATGAGTATATCATGTAAAATATTACCAGTCAAGAGGCGGAAGAAAATAAAATATCATGAACATTTCATCGAAAAATGCAAAAATCATGATATAATAACTTTAATTATATGCTTTTCGGTATATACGGAAAAAGAGGAATCAAGTGAAAAATATCCTGCTGACAATCGAATATGACGGCGCCGGATTTTCCGGATGGCAGCGTCAGCCGGGGAAGCGCACTGTGCAGGGCGAACTGGAGCGCGTTCTTTCGCTTTTGTGCGGCCAGGAGATTCTCATCGACGGTACGGGCAGGACTGACGCAGGAGTTCACGCTCTCGGCCAGTGTGCTACGTTTTCCGCAGAGTTCGGAATTCCCGTGGAGCGGATTATGCCAGCCGCAAACGATCTGCTGACGAAAAACCGTATGATGGGCAGTGACGTGCGCATTACTTCGGTGCGTCAGGTTCGTCCGGAATTTCACGCGCGTTTCAGTGCTGTAGGGAAAAAATATGTTTACCGCATTTTTAACGGACCGCAGATGCCCGTGTTTCTGCGCAATTACCGCTATCATGTAAAACAGCGTCTCGATGTGGACGCCATGCGCCGGGCGCTTGCGGCTTTTCCCGGAACTCACGATTTCGCAGGATTTATGGCCGCGGGGAGTAATCTCAAGGGTGGCACGGTGCGGAAAATTTTTCGCACAGAGCTTGAAACCGCAGATGTTGTTTCCCGGTGGGGAACTGAAAGAGTATCAAAATCGCAGCCTTTGCTGCAGACGGAAGCAGAGGGACAAGCCGGGGAAACTGCTGACAAAAAATTGGAGAACACAGGTATACAAGGACAGACAGCAGGCATGTCAACGCGGATTATTTCTGCCGGACCGAATTTTCATTCCGCTTTTCGGCTAGATTCTGAAGAAGAATCGGACAGTGAATGTAGTGAATGTAGAGAAATTTCTGTTTCGTTAGAAGGAAATGGATTTTTATATAATATGGTAAGAATCATAGCAGGAACTTTGGTTGATGTCGGCCTTGGCCGTATTTCTGCTGAATCACTGCCTGAGATTCTCGATTCCTGCGACAGAAGCCGCGCGGGACACACGGCTCCGCCTCAGGGCCTTTACATGGCTGAAGTGTATTTTCGGGAGAATGACATATGATAGATAGAATCAATAACAGACCTGACTGGGATGAATATTTTATGGAAATGGCTGAAGTGGCGCGGAAACGTTCCACGTGTCTGCGGCGGGCCGTCGGTGCGATTATCGTCAAGGATCACAGGATTTTAGCGACGGGCTACAACGGCGTGCCGGGCGGCATCGAGCATTGCAGCGTCCGGGGCTGTCAGCGGGAGAGGATGAACATTCCTTCCGGACAGCGCCACGAATTGTGCCGAGGGATTCATGCGGAGCAGAATGCGATCGTTCAGGCGGCATATCTCGGAGTTTCGATTGCGGACGCTACGCTTTACTGCACGAATCAGCCGTGTATTCTCTGCGCGAAAATGATTATCAATTCGGGGATTCGCCGGATCGTCGTCAAGGAAGGCTATCCGGACGAAAGCGCAGAGCAGATGCTTTCGGAGGCGGGTCTTAAAGTTGAAAAGATGTTTCAGCAGGAGCAGACGGACGGAGAAACGGGCGACCGGTTGTAGTTCGCTGTTTGATATTGATGGTTGGATAAATTGTGGAAGAAATGTATCAGAAAACAGGGGTGCAGCAGGAAATGATAATCGGACAGGCCCGTGAACGGGGATCGGCTGCGCATTTTTATGAGGTAACGATATGAGTGTAAAACAGATCATAATAGATGGATTTACTGGCTTTATGCCGTATTTTTCGGTACTGGCGACTGCCTTTGTTATCGCATGTCTGCTGACGCCGGTGGCCATCCGGATCGCACCGAAAATCGGGGCGATGGACATCCCCAAGGACAACAGGCGGATGCATCATAAGCCGATGCCGCGTTTCGGCGGCATGGCGATTTTTGCAGGAACGGAGATCGCACTTGCTGTTTTCTGTCACTCGGATCCGAAGGTCGTGACAATTATTATCGGCGGAATTTTGATTTATGCGGTGGGCGTTATCGACGATCTGCGCGGATTGCCGGCAAAGCTGAAATTTTTGCTTCAGATACTCTGTGCGGCCATCATCTACGTCGGCGGCATCAGAATCAATTTTGTAAAAAATCCATTGAGTATGGAGACGTATATCCATTTCCCGCTGGTGATCAGTTTTATCATTACAGTCATATGGATCGTAGGCATTACGAACACGATTAATCTGATAGATGGTCTGGATGGCCTGGCGGCTGGCGTCGCGGCGATTGCGTCGGCCTATATCAGCTACGCGTCCGTTCTGAGCGGCCAGTATGGCGTTGCGGCAGCGATGATGGCAGTCACCGGCGGAGCGCTGGGATTTTTGCCGTATAATTTTCATCCGGCCAAAATTTTTATGGGTGACAGCGGTTCTCTTTATCTCGGCTTTATGATCGGCTCGATTTCTGTACTCGGTTCTACGAAAGGAGCGACACTGATCGTGACGATTGTGCCGTTTTTGGCGCTCGGTCTGCCGATTTTCGATACGGCTTTTGCGATTATTCGCAGATGGGTCAACGGGCAGCCGATTATGGAAGCTGACAAAGGCCACGTTCATCACAGGATTATGAACAGAGGCATGGGGCAGCGGCGGACTGTTCTGATTATGTACTGTATCAGTGCCGTTATGGGAATGGTTGCCATTATGATCGTAAAACGGGAACTGATCGAGGCTGCTATTATGATTGTTACAGCGGTGGCGCTTCTCTGCGTGTTTGTGGCTGATCATTCGACTTTAAAGGGGATTTCTCATGAGGGATTGGTTCACAATGCAGAAAATAAAAATTTTGAGGATGGGGATGCTTTGAACGCGAATGTGTTGAATACAGAAAGTGATACCCAGCAGACTATGATAGAAGGAAAGAACGGCAAAGAGGAAGACGCGGGAACTGGCTCGGAAGCTGCGTTTGGCAAACTGTCGAAAGCTGATGCGCCGTCCGGGGAGACGGGCGGAGCATCAGCAGGAGCGGGTTCGGCAGTGCCAGAAGATGAATGGATAGGAGCGGGTTCGGCAGCTGCGAAGAATGAACCGACGGAAGTAGATTCGCCAGCTGAAAAGGGCGAACCGACGGAAGTAGATTCGTCAGCTGCAAAAGGCGAACCGACGACAGGGGCAGATTCGGAAGCATCGAAGGACGAATGAACGGATACCGCTCTGGCAGATGCAGAGGACAGAACGGCAGGCGCAAATCCGAAGGAAAAGACTGGTACGATCAAAACGGCGGAACCTTCGGTTTCGGACGGCGGGATGACTGACGTAAAAGCAGGTGTGTTTCGGTCAGATTCGGAGAAGGAATAGTGCGCTGACCGGTGGAAAAATGACAGAGCGCCGTTTTGCAGCAGCTTCACCAGATAAAAGTGCCGGAAAAGAACCGGTGGAATGTTTCAGAATGATGGAGGGAAAATAAATGAAAGTGATGTCAGTCTTCGGTACGAGGCCGGAAGCCATCAAGATGGCGCCTTTGGTGAAAAAGCTTCAGCAGGATCCGTATTTTGAATCGGTGCTCTGCGTTACGGCGCAGCATCGGGAAATGCTGGATCAGGTTCTGGAGCTTTTCGGACTGGCGCCTGATTACGATTTGAATATTATGAAACCGAACCAGACGCTGGCCATGATTACGGCAAACGTCCTGAAAGGGCTTGATGAAGTGCTTTCAAAGGAGGAGCCTGACATCGTTCTCGTTCACGGCGATACGAGCACTACCTTTTCGGCGGCGCTGGCATCGTTTTACAGGAAGATTCCAGTAGGACATGTGGAAGCGGGGCTGCGGACTTACGATATGTATTCGCCGTTTCCCGAAGAAGCAAACCGCGTACTGACGGGCCGTCTCGCGTCCGTCCATTTCGCACCGACGCAGCGCAATCTGGAAAATCTGAAAAAAGAAGGAATCGCGGAGGAGTCCGTGTTTGTCACAGGAAATACAGTCGTCGATGCGCTGCTTGAGGTAGCCGGAAAGCCTTACGAATTTGAAGAAGAAACGCTGAAACAGATTGATTTTAACGCGAAACGGGTGATCGCTGTGACGTGCCATCGCAGAGAAAATCTGGGAGAATATATGGAAAATATTTTTCATGCGATTCACGACATCGCGGAAGAATTTAGTGATGTGGAAGTCGTTTATCCTGTTCATATGAATCCAAAGGTCAGGGAGACGGCGTCACGGATTTTCGGCGGATGCGAAAACGTTCATCTGATCGAACCGCTGGCCTATCAGCCTTTTGTCAATTTAATGGCAAAATCCTACTTTATTATTACGGATTCCGGCGGGATGCAGGAGGAAGCCCCGTCTCTGGGAAAGCCTGTTCTCGTCGTCCGCAGGGAAACGGAACGCCCTGAGGCAGTCAAAGCGGGAACTGTCAGACTGGCAGGCGTGGAACGGGAAACGGTTGCATCTCTTGCCCGCCAGCTGCTTACGGATCAGAGCGCTTATGACGCTATGGCGCAGGCGTCAAATCCTTACGGAGACGGTGCTGCGTGCGACAGAATACTGGAGGCTTTAAAATGTCAAAAAATTCAGAGCAGAAAATCATAAAGCCGCGTATCCTGCATAGAGCGCACCTGAAAAAGCATCTCGACAAAATTTTTTCGATGCCGCTCTTTTTTGTAATCTCCGGCATGGGATTTGGAAAGACGACAGCTGTTCGCGATTTTCTGAGGAAGAAAAGACGGGTCAAGACGGTCTGGTTTTCCTTCAGCGATGAAAATGAAGAGGATGTCTGGGTTTGGGTCAGATTTTGCCATACCGTAGAAATTACAAACGCCGAGCTTGGCAAAAAAATGTTTGAATATGGCGTGCCGCGCTCGGATTTCGATTTTGACGTACTGATCGAGCACATCAGGTCAGCGATGGAGACGGAAACAGTTGTCGTACTTGACGATGTTCATCTGTGCCAGAGCCGCCTTCTGTCTAACGTAGTGGAGCGCGTTGCTTTTGCAGGAATTCCGGGTCTTCATTTCGTTCTCATTGGGCGTTCCTATCCGCTGATGGACGTGGATGCACTGGTATCACAGGGCAAGGCGCACTTGATGACTCAGGAAAATTTCGAGTTTTCACGGCGTGAATCGGAGGATTTCTTTACTCTGAATGACGCGAGGCTGTCTGTCCAGGAGGCAGATGAGCTTTATGAGAAGACAAAGGGCTGGACGTCAGCGCTTTATCTGGCGCTCATGTATTATCGGGCCTATGGCGAGTTTACGAATATGGAAAGCGGCGTGAAGCTGATGCGCAGCGCCGTCTATGAGCGCTACAATGAAGAAGAACAGAAAATGCTGCTGATATTATCGAAACTGAGCTGGTTTACACTGGATCAGGCACAGTTTGTTACGACAAAGCGCGAGGTCAAACCGATTATCGTTTCTATGTATGAGAGCAACTGCTTCGTCAAATTTGACGACAAATCAGGGCTTTACAGTTTTCATGAAATGCTGCGTATTCTGTTAAAAGAAGAATTTCAGAAATCGGGAATCGACGACCGGGAAATTTTTGAGCGCCAGGGCAACTGGTGTCTGGCGGCTGGAAACCGTATCGGGGCTGTCAGCGCTTTCAGCAAATGTAATGACCATGAAAAAGTGTTAGACATCATGTCCGAGTATAATTCCTCAATGCTGATGAGTTCTGCGCCGAGAGTCGTAATTCGTGCTTTCAACAAGATGGATCTGAAAACGAAATTGTCGAATCCTATCGGCTACCTGACGTATATTTATTCTTACAGCGTCTATATCGACATCAAGCAGGGCAAAAAGATGCTGCAGGAAGCTTCCGAATATTACAATAAACAAAAGGATCTGCCGGATAGACGCCAGATTATGGGCGAGATTGCACTGATCGAGAGCATTGTGGCGTTTAATGATCTGGAAAAAATGTTCGACTGTTACAAGCTGGCAAATGAGTTTTTCAACGGGGGAACATCTAAGATTTTCAATTCCAATATTATTATCACTTTTGGCGTGCCGCTGACACTGTTTTTGTATCACCGCAAGAGGGGCGAAATGCTGAAGCTCGTTGAAATGGTGGAACGGGAGTTTGAAATTTTTAATCATATAGCCAACGGCTGCGGCGCCGGCTATGAATATCTCGTGCGCAGCGAGTACGAATATATGATGGGTAACTTCGAGGCTTCTGAGATTGCAGCTTATAAAGCGCTTTACAAGGCCCGCGCACGGGAACAGCATTGTATTGTGCTTTCCGCATCGTTTATTTTGCTTCGTCTTGCGATGAGCCAGGGACGCGTTAAGGACATTGATGAAATTCTGCTTCAGCTGATACAGGAAGTGGAAAATCTGGGTAATTCAGTGCTGCTGAGCTGTTATGAATTTATTCTCGCTTATGTTTACAGTTATATGGGCAGGTACGACCAGATTCCGCGCTGGCTTAGCGAAGGTATGATTTCAGAAGCAAAGTTGATGGCGCCTGCGCGGGATTCAGGTTATGTCATTGTGGCCAAAATTCTCTGCGAGCGGGGCGATTATACGGAGCTTGAAAGCATGTGTCCATATCTTTTCAGGCTCTATACGGAACGGCAGTGTGTGATCGGTGTGATTGTTACGATGATTTTCGACTGCATCTGCAAGTACCATACGAGCGGCCTTGAGGCGGCTCAGCCGATTCTGGAAGAGGCGCTTGAGTTGGCTGAACCGGATGACTGCGTTGTGATTTTTGCTGAACATGCTTATGAATTGATTCCAATTCTCGAAGCCATTCAGACGCCGTTTGCGCAGAAGATTATTCCGCTTGCAAAAGATTTTGTAAAAGCGCGCAAAATATGCCGCAGCGACGGGAAACGTCGTCTGCCGCTGACCAAGCGTGAATGTGAGGTCATGGATTTAGTCATCGAAGGCTACACTGCGGAAGCGATTTCAAAGATTCTGTTCGTTTCCCATTCTACGGTCAAGAAGCATATTGCTTCAGCTTATGACAAAATGAAAGTGAACAAAAAAGCCGATGCAATCGCAAAATATAAGAGTATGATTTCAAAGTGATAAAAGAGAATTTTATTTATGGAAAAAATGAAAGCCGTTGTCTGCTGGTACGGAAAATTAAAAAAATGATACAGATTTGTATATGGAATATGGAGCGGTGTTTTATGGCAGAGAGTGTGTTATTTCAAGTGTGTCAGAGGCAGGACGGAGAACAGCGGGCGGCGGAAAATGATCCGAGCCGGGCGCTCCAAATAAAATAGTATCCTTTTTGGGCCATATCTTTCTTGATAAAAATGAGTATAATAAATATTGTCAGAACAAGATAAGGAACATAATTCCTTATCTTGGCAGCCGGCGTTAATTTCCGGCGCCGGACTTCTGGCATGTCATTACGGCATTGCGAAATACACTCACTCTTAACATATCAACCGATGTTTTATCGGGAAAGGACACCGTAGGCCACGGTGTCTTTTTCTGTGCGAAAATCCGGCCGGATGAAGCGGGAAGACGCCGCCGGATATTGATAAGGAATAAGAGATAAGGACTGTGAAATATCAGGGTGCAGCAGGCAGGCTGTGAAAATTTGCAGTATTTTTGTTTTTTACCGTAACGCGGTGGGGTTGTAATATAGAAAAACACGGGCGTGTGGCGTTAAAGCGCATGGGAAAACAGCTGGAATCGGTGGAATGTGTTGATTTGGAAGAATATATATGATATGCTGAAAACTATCTATCGGCGCGGCCGGATATAGAGGGCCTGAATGGCGGCAAAAACAGTGTTGTAGACGGATTCGGCGGCAGGAAAAGGAGTTTACGAAATATGGATGAAAAAAAGACATTTTATATAACGACACCGATTTATTATCCGAGTGCTGACCTTCACATCGGCCATACGTACTGCACTGTTATGGCGGACGCCATGGCGCGGTTTAAGCGGGCGACTGGTTATGACGTCCGTTTTCTGACAGGCACGGATGAGCATGGTCAGAAGATTCAGAAGGCAGCGCAGGAAAACGGTGTGACACCGCAGGAATACGTGGACGATGTAGTAGGAAGGATTATTAAACTCTGGGATACGATGGAAATTTCCTATGATGATTTTATTCGAACGACGCAGGATCGTCATGTGGAGCGGGTGCAGGAAATTTTCAATAAAATGTACGATAAGGGTGATATTTACAAAGGAGAATATGAGGGCCTTTATTGTACGCCGTGCGAAGCCTTCTGGACAGAAGTTCAGGCTCCTGACGGCAAGTGTCCTGACTGCGGCAGACCCCTTGAGAAGGCAAAGGAGGAAGCATATTTCTTCCGTCTTTCAAAATATCAGGATCAGCTGATCGATTTGCTGGAAAATAATCCGGAATTTCTTCAACCGGAGGCGAGGCGAAACGAAATGTTGAGTTTTATCCGTCAGGGGCTCGATGACTTATGCATTTCCAGAAGCACGTTTGACTGGGGAATCCCTGTTCCGATTGACCAGAAACATGTCATATACGTATGGCTTGACGCTCTTTCAAATTACGTGACGGCGCTGGGTTATCCGGATGAAGACTCGGAGCTTTACAAAAAATTTTGGCCGGCTGACGTTCATCTCGTCGGAAAGGAGATCGTCAGATTTCATTCTATCATCTGGCCGGCGATGCTCATGTCTCTTGAAGCGCCGCTGCCGAAACGCGTTCTCGGCCACGGCTGGATTTTGCTGGAAGGCGGCAAGATGTCGAAATCGAGAGGAAACGTCGTCGATCCTGTCAAACTGATTGAGCGTTACGGAATCGATGCGCTGAAGTATTTTTTGCTCAGGGAATATGCGTTTGGCCAGGACGGATTATATACCAATGAAGTAATGTTGAACCGCCTTAATTATGATCTTGCTAACGATTTGGGAAATCTCGTGAGCCGGACGGTGGCCATGGTTGAAAAATATGACGGCGGTGTGATTCCCGCGCCGGGCGAGGAGGCGGACCCTGACGGGGAACTGATCGAAATGGCGCTGACGACGGCTGACCGGGTGGAAGCGTACATGGATAAGTTCAGCTTTAATCTGGCACTTGAAGAAATCTGGAAACTGATCCGCAGGACGAATAAATATATCGACGAGACGAGTCCGTGGATTTTAGCGAAAGAGGAAGCGTCAAAGCCGCGCCTTGATACGGTGATGCACCATTTGATGGAGTCTGTCAGAATTATTTCGATTCTGATTCATCCGTTTATTCACAATACGTCGGAAAAAATCAGGGAACAGCTGGGAATTTCAGAAGAAGAAGTGAAATGGGAAGATACGCGCCGGTTTGATATGATGCAGGGGAAAAAGGTCGTCAGAGGCGAGCCGATTTTCCCGCGTCTGGATATCGAGAAGGAAATCGCGGAGCTTGAGGCGATGACGGCGGCGTCAGTTGCCGAAGCAAAGGCAAAAGCGAAAGCGAAGGCGGCGAGTGCGCAGGACGGTGATGCAAAAGACGGCGTTTCGGCAGGCGCATCAGGTGCGGCGAATCCATCAGGCGCGGCGGATCAAAAAAAGCAGGAAAACGGAGGCGTAAAGAATGCGGCGGAAACTGGTGCAGATATCGGGTCCGCTGAAGATGCAGAAGGCGGCGCCGCGGAGTTTCCACCGCTGAAACCGGAGATTACGATTGATGATTTTGACAAAATAGATTTTCGTGTCGGGAAGATTCTTTCCTGTGAGAAGCATCCAAAGGCTGACAGGCTGCTGGTGTCTCAGGTAAAAGTCGGCGGTGAGGTCAGGCAGATTGTTTCGGGCGTCGCATCTTATTACACGCCGGAAGAAATGACAGGCAGGAATGTTATCGTCGTTGCGAATCTGAAACCGGTGAAGCTGCGCGGTCAGGAGTCGAAGGGCATGATTTTGTTTGCTGATAACGGCGAACGCCTTGAGTTTGTGACGACAGATGCGTCTAATGGAAATCAGGTAAAATAGTAAAATTTCAGATCCGTCATGAGCTGTAAGTTGCACGTGGCGGGTCTGTTTTGCAATCAGATAAGCAAAAGACGTATGTTTTGAAATATATATAAAATATATGCAGATGATATGTATTTTTTATAGTTCGGTTTATAACCAGTTTGGATCACACTTTTTAAAACTAAAATTGTGAAGAAACATCGAAAACTATGGAAAGAATTTTGATTCAGACAGATATAAATAATTTGTCAGGTAATTATCAGAGAAATGGAGGCGAGGATTATGTTGTTTGATTCCCACGCGCATCTTGACAGCCCGCAGTTTGACGAAGATCGTGAGGAGCTTTTCAAAAAACTCGTGACAGAGGATGACATTTCTTATGTTGTAAATCCGGGCGTCGATCTCGAAACGTCGATGAATGCCGTTAAGCTGGCGGAAAAATATCCGTGGATTTACGCAATGGTTGGATTTTATCCGCAAAAGACGAAGGAAGCCGATGAGGATTCTCTGTTTTTGCTGGAAGGGCTTGCAAAAAAGGAGAAGGTTGTGGCAATCGGGGAAATCGGCCTCGATTATTACTGGGAGACGGTGCCTCACGATGTACAGCAGTATTGGTTCCGCCGCCAGATTCAGCTGGCCGTTCGGCTGGGGCTGCCGATTGCGATACACGACAGAGAGGCGCACGGTGATGTGATGCGTATTTTAAAGGAAGAAAAGGCGTTTGAAAATACGCGGGTTCTGATGCATTGTTATTCGGGAAGCGCGGAGCTTGCGCGCCAGTATCTGAAGCTGGGATGTTATTTTTCTATCGCAGGTCCTGTGACATATCCCGGTACGAAGAAGGCGCCGGAGGTTGTCGCAGCGATCCCGTTAGATCATATGTGTATTGAGACGGATGCGCCGTTTTTGACGCCGGCGCCGCATCGCGGGGAGCGAAATGATCCGTCTCTTATCAGGCTGACAGCGCAGAAGATTGCGGAACTGAAGGGTGTGACTTATGAGGAGGTTGCAGAGGCAACCTGCGAGACAGCGAAGCGGTTTTACGGAATCGAGTGAAAGCCTTGTGCAGAGGAATGGCAGAAGGAAGTGAAAAGTCGGCGAACACGACGGATGGCATAGCGGCAGGAAGCGAGAAACCGGTACGGGTGAAAAAATGGCAAATGAAAATGGCAGGCGGAAAACATGAGGTGATAGGCAGCAGGCGGCGGAAAGCGGCAGATGTGTGGGCGACAGGCCGCATAAAAATCAGGGAATCGCAGACAGTGAGAAGCGATTCTTCCTGTTCCCATACCGTCTGAAAGGGCAGCAATGTAAGTCGTTTGTGTGAGTTTCCGGCACAGATAGTTGTCACCGGAAATCCCGACTGTTTTTGGAAGTCCGCAGACGCTTGACATGATGCCGAATTTGATTGCGGGTGTTGTAGTCTTGATTTTTCTGCGAGAATTTCGATCCTCCTTATATAAAATTATCTGACTTTGCCGTGGAGAGCTGCCTTTGCCGGCGCTTTGCTGCAAAGGATTGTTGATAGAATGTTTTCATGGTATATTTTCTATATTAACGCATCCGGCGGGCCGCGTGTTCGGCCATAAGACCGCAAAAAACGGGCTTTGAAGCTAAAAATCGACAAAAAACAATGAAGCAAGGCAGGGCGGAGCAGCGTGAAAAATTTTATCAAACCGACAGAAAACGATCAGTTAAAATACAGTAAAGTGAGGTATGATAATTAAAATACCGGGCCTGTACAGGATTTTTCCGGTTGAAACAGAAGGAAACGGCGATGAGTCTTGAGCGGATTAGAAATACGATAAAAGAGCATGACATGATTTCACCGGGCGACAGCGTCGTCGTGGGTCTGTCCGGCGGGCCGGATTCAGCGTGTCTTCTTCATGCGCTGGCGGCGCTTCGTGATGAGCTTGGAATTCGCGAAATTCTTGCGGTTCATGTGAATCATGGCCTAAGAGGCGCGGAAGCCGGCAGAGATGAAGCTTATGCAAAAGAACTGGCTGAAAGCCTTGGAGTTTCGTGCCGCGTTTTTCAGTTTGATATTGCGGCTGAGGCAAAGCGCAGCGGCGTCAGCAGTGAGACGGCAGGGCGGCGGGCGCGGTATGAATCTTTTGCGCTGGCGGCGCGTGAGATGGGTGCGGCAAGGACGGCCGTGGCGCATAACAGGGATGACCAGGCGGAAACGATTCTCATGAGAATTCTGCGCGGAACAGGGATTCACGGCCTTCGTGGCATCGAATATACGCGTCCGGCTGAGTACGGGACTGTCATAAGACCGCTGCTCGACTTGAGCCGTGCCGGTGTTGAGGCTTACTGCGAAACTCATGGTATCGTACCGGTGCATGACAGTACGAACAGTCAGGCGGTTTATACGCGCAACCGTATTCGTCTTGAGCTTCTGCCGCATCTGAGAGAATATAATCCCGCAATCGACAGCGCCCTCGTTCGGCTGGGCAGACTGGCGTCAGAGGATGATGATTATATTGCCTTGGCTGCGGGTAAGATGATACGGGAACGCTGGAATGAGTCAGAAAAATCTCTGGAAACGGCTGATAGTAGTGAAATACCTCCTGCCGTGGCAAAGCGCGTCGTCATGGAAGTGGCGCGGCGGGCCGGAGCAGGCCTGGATTTGTCGGAAATTCAAATCCGCAGCGTTTTGGGATTGTTTGGCGCATCACGGAGCGGCAGAGAAACCGATCTTTCACACGGGTGTTATGTAAAAAACTCGTATGGAAAATTATGGTTTTTAAAACGCGGCGCTGAGGAAAGAAATCAGGAGCAGGTGCCGTTTCCAGTGGAAACTTTGATGCAGGAGGGATATGCTGAGGTGAAGCTTTCCGGGCATTTTATCAGCATCAGGCTGGAGAGCGGCAGCAAGGCAGAACAAAGCTGTACGGGGACGCGACAGACGGATGCTGTTTCACAAGCCGTGCAAAGCGGCGTGAGCGCAGAACAGCCGGAGTTTGCTCTGCGAAACGAATATGACAATACGAGCATGAAACAGCAGCATGTTACTCTGTCGCTTCAAAGAGGAACGGCGAAAATTGCGGAAACTGACGGCGCGACGGGCCGATGGGACAGCAGATTAGTGCGCCTTGACTGGGAGGCGCTGCGCGAACGGGAATGTCTGGTCTTTCGATTTCGCAGACCGGGAGACTTGTTCAGACCGAAGGGGATGAAAGGCCGCAAAAAATTGAAGGCTCTTTTTTCTGAGCGCAAGGTTCCGCAGCCTTTGAGAGACGGCGTCATCCTGCTGGCCGACGGATCTGAAATTCTCGCGGCCGGCGGAGAGGCGTCAGACGAGTGCCGTGAAAAGCCGGAGTCTGAGCTGATTGTTTCTATTGAATATTGGAATTTGCTGTGGTAAAATACAATGATAATTGGGTTTTTGAACCTGCGTAAAGGAGGCTTGAATTGAAAAAATGGTATAAGACATTGGCGATTTATGCTCTGATTTTTGTATGTGTCATGGGGATCGCATATTTTTTTATGAGCTCCCAATCGGAGCAGGAGATCAAGGAAGTCGAATTTTCAGAGTTTGTGGCAGAGCTTAAGAGCGAAAATGTCAAAGAATTGACGCTGCAGGAAACGAGTATGCAGGGGAAGCTCAAAAACGGCGATATGATACATGCTTATGCGCCGTCCAGCCTGCAGCTGATGGTAATAGATAACGATCTGATTATGCCGCAGGTTTACGACGGCAAGCTCATCGTGACAAGTGAGCCGCCGAAGACGACACCGTGGTATATCAGTATGCTGCCTTATCTGCTGACCGTCGTCATTATGGTCGTAGTCTGGATGGTGTTTATGAATGCCGCTCAGGGCGGCGCAGGAAAAGCGATGTCTTTCGGCAGAAGCCGTGCGAAACTGTACCGGGACGAAGGCAAAAAGGTTACGTTCAGCGATGTCGCGGGACTTGAAGAGGAAAAAGAAGAACTGCAGGAAATCGTCGATTTTTTGCGGCGTCCAAAAAAATATACGGCGCTTGGCGCAAGAATTCCGAAGGGCGTTTTGCTTGTGGGGCCTCCGGGAACGGGTAAAACCTTCGTGACAAAGGCCGTGTCAGGCGAAGCAGGTGTACCGTTTTTCAGCATTTCCGGTTCTGATTTTGTGGAAATGTTTGTCGGCGTCGGCGCGTCGCGTGTCAGAGATCTGTTTGAACAGGCCAAAAAAAATTCGCCGAGCATTATTTTTATCGACGAGATTGATGCCGTGGGCAGGCGCAGAGGTGCAGGTCTTGGCGGCGGTCATGATGAGCGGGAACAGACGCTTAACCAGATGCTTGTGGAGATGGACGGATTTGGAATCAATGAAGGCGTTATCGTATTTGCGGCGACAAACCGTCCGGACGTTCTCGACCCGGCGTTGTTAAGACCGGGCAGATTTGACCGCCAAATTTTTATTGGTCTGCCGGACGTAAGAGGCAGAGAGGCTGTTCTCGGCGTTCATTCGAAGAATAAGCCGATTGACGAATCGGTTGATCTTGGAGTTCTTGCGCGCATGACGCCGGGATTTTCACCGGCAGATCTCGAAAATGTTCTGAATGAGGCGGCACTGCTGACAGCTCGCAGGAACGGCAAAACGATCATGATGGAAGAACTTGAGGAAGCGATTACGAAAGTTATGGCCGGTCCGGCGAAAAAGAGCCGCGTCGTCACGGAAGACGAACGTAAGCTGACAGCGTACCACGAGGCGGGCCACGCCGTTCTGATCAGAAACCTTCCGAATTCGGACCCTGTTCATCAGGTGACGATTATTCCGAGAGGAATGGCCGGAGGTATGACGATGTTTCTGCCGAAGGAGGAGCGCACGTTTGAATCGAAAAATCGTATGATGGATTCTCTGATTCATCTGCTGGGCGGTCGCGTGGCGGAAGCTCTCGTCCTCGATGATATAAGCACAGGAGCGAGTAACGATATTGAACGCGCTACAAAGATCGCCAGGGATATGGTAATGAAATATGGTATGAGTGAGCGCATCGGTACTGTAAATTACAGCGAATCGGAAGAAGTTTTTGTCGGAAATGATTTTACGTCAAGACGCGCAGGTTACTCTGAGTCTACGGCGCAGGCGATTGACGAGGAAGTTAAGGAACTGTTGGACAATGCTTACGCGAAGGCGGAGCAGATACTCAAAGAAAATTTTGATAAACTGACGCTCGTGGCGGAAACGCTGCTCGATATCGAGACGCTCGATGCGGAACAGTTTGAACAGCTGTACACCGGGGAAAAGACGCGTGAGGAAATCGTAGCGGAGGCCCGCAGCAAGGCGGATAAAAAAGCTGAAATGATTGCGCAGCAGAAGGCCGAAGCTGAGAAGGAATATGCCGAGGAGAAGGCGGAACTGGAGCAGCAGATTTCTGAAATCAAAGATTTCCGTTTTGAGAATGTCAAGGCGGAAAATATCGTCTTTGAAAATAAAACGAAAAACCCGGCGGAGGATGAATCTCAGGATATCCAGGAAAACAGATCGGACAACAAAAAAGAGGATTGATCTGCCTGAAGGCAGGAGGATAAACAGAAAGTTATGTTATTGGCATTTGATGTAGGAAATACGAATATTGTGCTTGGAGTTTTCAAGGGGAAAAAGTTAATCCAGGACTGGCGGATGGAAACGGATAAGAATAAGAGTGCGGATGAATACGGTATGATCATCCGGAATCTGTTCGATTACAACAAGCTGGATATGTCTGAAGTAAAAGACGCGATTATTTCCACCGTCGTGCCGTCGATTTCCTACACATTGCAGCATTTGACCGTGAAATATTTTAATATCCGGGCGATTGAAGTGGGGCCGGGAATTAAAACGGGCATGATCATCAAGTATGACAACCCGAAGCAGGTCGGCGCGGACCGGATTGTAAACGCGGTCGCAGCGTTTAACAAGTACGGAGGACCATTGATCATTATTGATTTTGGAACGGCGACGACATTTTGCTGTATTTCGGAAAAATGTGAGTATCTCGGAGGTACGATTGCGCCGGGAATTAAGATTTCCTCCGACGCACTGTTTGAGAAAACGGCAAAACTGCCGAGAGTGGAGCTGATGGAGCCGGGCCACGTGATTTGCAGAAATACGATTGAGAGTATGCAGTCGGGCCTCGTCTACGGGCATATGGGCGTCGTCGATTTTATTGTCAGGAAAATGAAGCAGGAGTACGCGGATATGACGGGCGGCGATCCGGGTAAGATTACGGTTGTGGCTACGGGCGGACTGGCGACGATGGTGGCGCGGGGCGTGGATTCGATTGATTATGTCGACCGGCTTTTGACGCTGGAAGGGCTGAGCATCATTTATGAAAAGAATAAGAACAGCTTTGGGAACAGGAATAAGCTGAGCAAGGAGCATATTCAGCTGAAGGCGGAGGAGACGTCATAAGAACAGAGTAGAGTACAGGCGAATTTTATGCCTTTTTCTGGGGAAAAGGCTGAATTGATATGAAAGATAATGAAAAAATTTAAAATCGGCGGGGTCGAGTTTGACTCGCCATATCTGATGGCGCCTATGGCGGGTATTACCGATTACCCGTTTCGGCGTCTTTGCAGGCGTTTGGGGGCGGGGGCCGTCTATTCCGAGATGATCAGCGCAAAAGGGCTTTACTATAACGATAAAATGACGGAAAAGCTGCTTCATATCGGTGAGGACGAGAAGCCAGTTGTTTACCAGATTTTTGGTTCTGAGCCGTGGGCGATTGCTTACGCGGCCGACGTGCTCTCGTCGAGAGAAAATTGTATTCTCGATATCAATATGGGATGTCCTGTGCCGAAAGTCGTTAAAAGCGGCGACGGGTCGGCGCTTTTAAAAAATCCGGAGAAAATTTCTGAGGTCGTCAAAGCGGCTGTCAGGATGTCGAAAAAACCGGTGACAGTCAAGATTCGCACGGGATGGAATGAAGATTCGATTAATGCCGTTGAAAATGCGAAGCGGATTGAAGAAGCGGGCGCGGCGGCCATCTGTGTTCATGGCAGGACACGGGATCAGTTTTACAGCGGAACTGCAGACAGGAGTGTGATCCGCCGTGTAAAGGAGAGCGTCAACATTCCGGTAATCGGAAACGGCGACATTTTTGATGTGGAAAGCTGCGAGAGTATGTTTCGCGAAACGGGCTGCGATATGGTAATGATTGGGAGAGGTGCGCTCGGAAACCCTTGGATTTTTCGTTCTCTTTGCGAGGGAAAGGAATATGTACCCTCTGTACGGGAAAAAATTGATCTGATTAAGGAACATTACGAGGAAACGATACGTGAAAAGGGTGAATACGTTGGGATACGCAGTATGCGGAAGCATATTGGCTGGTATATAAAGGGGATGCGCGGAGCTGCATCGCTGCGCCGGCAGATCAACCAGATGGAAACGCGGGAGGAAATTTTCGGAGCGCTTGAGCAGATTCTTGCAGACGCCGATATATGCGGCACGTGCGTGGAAACGTAGAAAAGAGAAGAATTTAATAATTTTTGATAACGGTTCCGCTGTTGCGGCGGTGCAGAAAGGAACGGAATATTATGGCCAGAGATGAAGTGTTACTTACTCAGGAGGGGTATGACAAACTCGTTGCGGAGCACGAAGAATTAGTTGCGGTTCGCAGACTGGAAGTTGCCGAACGCCTGAAGGAAGCGATTTCCTACGGGGACCTTTCGGAAAATGCCGAGTATGATGCCGCGAAGAACGAGCAGGCGGAGCTTGAGGAAAAGATTTTAAGACTTGAAACGATGATCCGGAATGCGCGGGTTATTGATGAATCGGAGATTACGTCTGACAGGGTGAACCTGGGCCACACGGTTACGGTGGAATATCTGGGAGAAGGTTCCACGGAGGCTTACACGATTGTCGGTTCTAATGAATCGGACCCGTTTGAGGGCAAAATTTCAAATGAGTCGGCTATCGGCAGCGCACTGATCGGCGCCAGCGTCGGCGAGGAGGTGGCAGTCGAGATTCCAGACGGGATTGTTCATCTGAAGGTGCTGGAAATTTCGCGTCAGTAGCCTTTCTGGAAAAATTTGTACCGCTGGCTGATCTGCGTGAAATGTACGGATCAGCCGGAACACGGCAAAAATTGCTTCGAAGTGTTTCGAAGTGTGAAGTAAAAGATGGCTGCTCAGTTTTTGTGAAAGATAGGATGCGGTCCGCCGGTTCCCGTAAAATTTATGGTGCGGCGAGATGCGGCGGAAACGTATCATCGAGCGGGCGGCAGAAAAAGCTGCTGTAAGGCGAAGCGTGCCGTAAGCCGTAAAATGAAACGCAGTCAACACGATGCGATATGGGATGCAGCGGGAATAAATGTATTTGCTGATATTTTATGGATTTATAAATAAAGATAAAGATAAAATTGCCGCTTGTGAGTTTGGGCGGTAATTGAATTGATACTTACCGGGAGAGAAAGATGAGTGAAGAACAGAATAATAACGTATCACCGGAAAAGACGGAACAGGAATTAAACGAACAGAGAAGGATCCGAAGGGAAAAATTAGAGCAGCTCAGGGCAGAGGGCAGAGATCCGTTTCTCCGGGAAAAGTGGACAGTTTCTCACCACAGTGAGGAGATTAAGGCTGATTTTGAGGCGCTGGAGGGAAAAGAAGTTTCTATCGCGGGCCGTATTATGGCAAAGCGGGTTATGGGCAAGGTTTCGTTTATCGACATTCAGGATAAGCTAGGCAGGATTCAGAGCTTTGTGGCAAGAGACAATATTACGCCGGAAGAATATAAAATTTTCAAGACTTATGATATTGGCGACATCGTAGGGATAAAAGGCGTCGTTTTTAAGACGAAGACAGGAGAGATTTCGGTCAGAGCGTTTGAAGTGGTTCTGCTGTCGAAGTCGATTCAGGTGTTGCCTGAGAAATTCCACGGATTGACGGATACCGATATGAGATACCGTCAGAGGTATGTGGATCTGATCGTAAATGAGGAAGTGCGCGATGTTTTTCGCAAGCGCGCGAAGATTATCAAAGGAATCCGCCGATTTTTAGATGATCGCGGTTATCTTGAGGTCGAAACGCCGATTCTGACAGTTATTGCCGGCGGCGCCAACGCACGTCCGTTTGAAACGCATCACAATACGCTGGACCTCGATATGAAGCTCAGAATTTCCAATGAGCTTTATCTGAAGCGGCTCATCGTCGGCGGTCTTGACCGTGTTTACGAACTGGGCAGGATGTTTCGCAACGAGGGCATGGATACGCGCCACAATCCTGAATTTACAAACATCGAACTTTATGAGGCGTATGCCGATTATAACGATATGATGGAGCTGACCGAAAATCTGGTGTCGTCGCTCTGCCAGGAACTTTACGGGACGATGATTCTCGAATATCAAGGCAAAAAATTCGACCTGACGCCGCCGTGGGATCGCATCAGCATGGAGGAGGGAATTCTACGCTGGCTCGGCGAGGATTTCTCGAAGATAACTACTGATGAGGAAGCGCAGGCTGTCGCAAAGAAGCATCATCTGGAAGATGCGGAAAAGATGACGCGGGGCAAGATTATTGCGGAATTGTTTGAGGAGTATTGCGAGGATAAGCTGGACGGACCGATTTTCGTGACGGGGTATCCGGTGGAGATTTCGCCGCTGGCAAAGCGCAATCCTGACGACCCGCGCATTACCAACCGTTTTGAGGCTTATATCAATAAGTGGGAAATTGCCAACGCGTTTTCTGAGTTGAATGACCCGATGGACCAGTATAACCGCTTTAAGGAACAGCAGGAACAGCTGGAAGCCGGAGATGATGAGGCGCACCCGATGGATCTCGATTACATCAACGCACTTGAGGTCGGGCTTCCGCCGACAGGCGGCTTAGGAATCGGCGTCGACAGGCTCGTAATTCTGCTGACAAATCAGCCGTCCATCCGGGATATTCTGCTTTTCCCGACGATGAAACCGACGGAATAAAAAGACTTCTTCCAAACCGCTGTCTGATGTTGATTTTGTAATCTGAACGCAAAAATCACCTGTCCGGCAGCGGCTTTTCTTTTTTGTCATCGGGCCATCCTTGTTTTTTAATTATCTCTGTCGGGAACGGGGAAAATCTATCTGTTCTCGTCTGATATTCGGAACGGAAAAATCTGTGCTGTTTTTTCAGATGATGCAGAGCGACAGTCGTGGTGCGCTTGTCCAAAACATGATTGAAAATTTTTGTCTGTTACTGGGCGGAATAAAATGTTGACAGCGGAGGAAATATGAGACTATAATTAGACAAAGCTAACCCAATAACCAAAGCAGACCGGCGCTCTGAACTTCTGACAGGTAGAATGTTTTATGCGGACCGATGCGGGTGGCGCTTTTATTTTTTGACATAAGGTTAGCTTAAACTAATGAAAATAGCCGGATTTTCGGGAATACGGCTTTTTCATTTTGGGTGAATCTTTCAAGGCGGTCACCTGCAATTTTTTTTAAAGGATGATTAGCATCTACTAACTGACAGAGATGAGGAAAATCATAAGTTTTTCGCAGGAGTAAACGAAATATCGCAAATAATGTAAAAGAAACAGACGGCATATTTCGGTTTATTTTGAAAACTATGTATTTTATTCATTTTTGTAACGAAAGAGGGGAGGAAAAGATAGCGGAATTAAAATTTTTGAAGTTTTGTTTTTGACGCAAATTGCAATAACAAGTTGGACACTTAGTTACAAGAACTTTGACATTGGAA
>CAYTKT010000004.1:0-84724 GCA_964438605.1 uncultured Oscillospiraceae bacterium | reverse complement strand
TTGGAGTCGGAGTGATTGTCACGGTTTCCTCTGCTTTTGCAGTGGTGCTGGAAAGATCGACTTTTCCGTTTTCTGATTCTTCAGCAATTACCGTAGTCGGTTCCTCCTCGACTTCGGTGAACTCAAATACCAGACCATCTTCGTTAACTGAACCCGTCGGATTTTCGTCACCAATCAATTCCACGCCGTCCCCAGGTTTCAACAGTAATTTTATTTTGTCATTATCCATCTGGCCATCAAATGTTTTATTTTTCTTAATTACGTATTTACCAGGCGTGGTGACAATAGCCTCAGAATCAGGCTCACTGTTCAGAAGTATCGTGTTGTCTTCAGGATTCTGCGCCACAAAATCAACTGCCGACTGCAGGCTATCAAAACTATATTTTCCCACACTGGCGATCCCTTCATATCCTTTGATCGCAAACGTATTATGTTTGCCGAGGTCCAATGTCAAGACTGAATTCGACAGTCGCGTTTTTTCATACCCAAGGTTGTCACCAAACTTTACATAAGTTAAATTTTTTGATGATCTTAAACTCTCAGGAACAGTTATTTTGATATTACAAGTTTCGTCAGTGTTATTGTTTAAATCGATTAAACCAGAATCTATAATAACATAATCGTCATTGTCGTCTACCACTTCTTCCTTGAGGTCTTTGAGTTTGGAATCACATAGGATCAGGTTCCAGGTCGCTTTCACATTGAAACCCAAAGACTTTTCTTCTAGGTTCCATTTAAGACCGTCGACTTTTAATTGAACTTCTATCCTTAATTCAGGATTTTTTATTCGGTCAATCTGATTGTCGTTCAATTGGGCCAATCCTGATTCCAGAGCGTCTTCGTTAGAGTACTTGTCTGCAACCGATTTATAGGCTTCTGATGACAAATAATTTGTCAATGTGTCATCCAAGACTAATGTTTTTAGTGATGATATTATGTCATCCAATTTTATGTCTGTTTGTTGTAGACTTTGTTCAAGTTCATCAGTGCTTCCTAAGGCTGGAGTATCAATATTATGTGTAAAGAAGCCGGAGTTAACCAATTTCAGAGTGTATTTTTGCGTCGGTTCACCGCTACCGTTATCTGTATCTATATAGTATTCCAAGGTATTGTCGCTAGTCTTCGACCATTGTTGAGTTTCAATGACATTAATACCTTTTTTTAGACTTTTAACTTGTTTTCCCAATTTCAGGTTATTTCCATGGTTCATTATTGTAACTGCGTTTGTTAAGTCAATCGTCAAAGACTGTTCGTCTTTGCGACCTGTCGACTTCCAGAGATCTGTCGGAGCGTATGCACTAAACACATGCCGACTGCTGCCACCAGTCGTTGTATCACTTTCATTGTCTTCTTCACTAAGTGTAACAGCGCCACCAACAATGACAGAATTAATGTCCAAGTCGTTAGAAGGTGGTTCTTCCATAACTACGTCGAATACGACGAACCTTGCGTAATCATAGTTATTTCCATAATACATATAATATGTTTGTTTTGTCACATGATCAGAATCGAAGTCGTCTATATCTTCTTCTGCGACCAAGGTCCTTGGTGTCCTCGGCTTTAAAACCTGTTCTCTATCAACCCAAGGATCAACTTCGTTTCCATAGTAATTGACATTTTTGTCTGGGTCGTTACTACCAAAACTTGCAAGTTTTATTATTTCTGTACTTATTTCGTCAGCTCCACTCAAAAAAGCTTCTTTGGTGTCTGGACGTTTTACTCCGAAGGTCAGGTTTATCCCATTCGCCAACGAACGTCCGTTCACGTCATAGGGTACTGTCAGGGTATACCGGTTCTGTTCCGCCAGTTCAATTGTTTCGTAACCAAGTCGTGTTTTCATGTAACTTTTACCGTTGATCATTTCAGAGCTGTCATTCACGTTCAAAGTGGTATCGTCCAACGTAGCCTGTAAAAGTTGAAGATAAGTTGTGTTATCTATCGCATATGCTATTGTTGGTGTCAGTGTCAATACCATGCATACGCATAACAACACGGATAAAAATCGCTTTTTCATTTATTTTTCCTCCTTTGCGATTGTTTCCCGCGCGGTTTCCCGGAGACGGCGAATTCCGTCCCCGGCCGGCTGGGGAAAAACAAAAATGCCGTGCAGGAACGAGATCCTACACGGCATCACAAAGAAGAGTATTCACTAATCTAAGATGCACACACTGCCAAACTATCAGCCATCCGCCTGGATTACTACCAGTTTATCAACGCCAATCCAAAAACCACCCTTGAAATAGTAAATCAAAAATACGAGGAACTAAGACATGATGGAATTTCCATTCCAAACAACTATTTCAATAGAACGCTTGAAACGGTATGATAAAAAAGGTATAATATGTACGCGGTAGGGTCGTTTGACCTTTGTGTAGGTATCCTATCTACCTGGACAAGCTCTAAGGGAGAGCCAATCCCTTAGAACTGCCGCATTTTCTGTTTTTCATTTATTATTATACCAAGGATAACGAAAATAGCAAGGATTATTTTTCAAACTATAAATAGCTCAATTGGCACAGCCATTGATTTTTCAACGTTTCCAATAGATTGATTTTTTAGAAAAATATCTTTTTCAAATAGTTTGATTTATGAATTCCGTGTTTTATTTAGTTAACTCGCTGAATCAGAATCATTTCCAGGCTTATTTTTCACTTATTTATTTCCTCAATTGCAAGTTGAACACTCGAACTAAGCCATCTGTATCTTGACATCTGAATACACTTGATCAAGGAAATCATCAAAGAGTTCTTCCGGGGTTGCATACCTAAGAGACATTCTCGGCAGTGCGTTCCTCTCATCAGCGAACATGAGAATCTGTTCTGCGGAATAGTTGTTGATGGATTTCCCCTTGGGGACGTACCTCCTAAACAGCCGATTATTAACCATCGATATTTTCAGCTTACACAAAACTTTAAAACAATCTCAAAAATATTGACATTACCATACCATTTGACGCTTACGGTGTGCATGGTTTGACGCTTACAAACGTCTCACGAATTTTTCCCTCTCTCATTTCCACAAAAAACGCACATAGGAACCGTCGTATTAACGATTATCTTTTCCGTTAATACGACGGTTCCTATCATCAATTAAATCCGAGAAAGCAGCCGTATATGGCTACACCAATTCGAGAAATGCCATTTCAGCAGTATCCCCTCTCCTCTGTCCGAGCTTGAGGATTCTCGTATAACCGCCGTTTCTGTCGACATACCTGGGTGCGATGTTGTCGAACAGATCCGTTACTACGTCTTCATCGTAGATATAAGCCAGAGCCTGCCTTCTTGCGTGAAGATCACCGCGTTTGCCCAACGTAATCATCTTCTCAGCCATTCTTCTCGTTTCCTTGGCTCTCGTAACAGTCGTCATAATGCGGCCCTCCCTGAGAAGATCAGTCACCTGATTTCTCAGCATCGCCTTTCTGTGAGCCGTAGGTCTTCCAAGCTTTCTATGTCCCTTCACTTGTGAGTCCCTCCTTTATCTAATCGTCATTCGGTCTGAGACCAAGACCGAGTTCTTCCAGTTTATGCTTAACCTCGTCGAGAGACTTCTTACCCAGATTTCTTACCTTCATCATATCATCTTCCGACTTATGGGTAAGCTCCTCAACCGTGTTAATATTTGCCCTTTTAAGGCAGTTAAATGATCTTACGGAAAGTTCCAACTCCTCGATTGTCATTTCGAGAGCTTTTTCCTTTTGATCCTCTTCTTTTTCCACCATGATTTCCACGGAATCCATACTGTCTGTCAGATCGATAAAAAGCTTTAGATGCTCTTGCATAATCTTCGCGCCGATGGACACGCTCTCCTCAGGAGAAATACTGCCGTCCGTCCAGATCTCGAGAATGAGTTTGTCATAATCAGTAACCTGTCCAACACGCGTATTCTGCACCGTAAAATTAACCTTTCTAGCAGGCGTATAAATACTGTCCACTGGAATTACAGCAATCGGAGTGTTCTCCGTCTTATTTTGTTCCGCAGGCGTATATCCGCGGCCATTCGCCAGATTGATTTCCATTACCAATGTAGCGTTTTCGTCGAGTGTCGCTATATGAAGCTCCGGATTGAAGATCTCCACATCGCCGTCAGAAATAATATCCGAAGCAGTGACTTCTTTCGGGCCTACCGCATTGATAATCGCTCTCTTTGGCGTATCACCATTCAGGCGTACTGAAAGTTTTTTCAGATTCAGAATAATCTCCGTAACATCTTCTTTTACGCCCGGAACAGTGGAGAACTCATGGAGTATGCCATCAATCTTAATTGAAGTCACAGCGGCCCCCGGAAGAGAGGAAAGAAGTATTCTTCTCAGGCTGTTGCCCAATGTCGTACCATAGCCTCTTTCGAGAGGCTCTACGATAAATTTTCCATAATTCTTGTCTGTATCAGAATAGACACATTCAATTGTTGGCTTTTCGATTTCTATCACTCGAAGACCTCCTTTTCGGCCCGCCTATACCCCTGTTTTCAAAATACGGTACGCAAGGCCTTTAGAAAATACCGAAATCTCACTTTTCAGGAATCCCGCCTTCAGATCACGACCATTCCGTTACAGGAAAAATATAAAATTTCACAGACGATCTTCCCTGAAACATGACATATATCTGACGAGCCCAGCCAGCGACATACTACTTGGAATACAGTTCTACGATAAGATGTTCCGCGACAGGAACATCGATATCTTCCCTCGTAGGCAACGCTACAATTTTGCCTTCGAGCTTATCCGTATCAATCGTGACCCATTTCGGAGTTGTGATAATCATATCCCTGAGCTGCTTAAACTTGGGAGAATCCTTGCTCTTATCTTTAACCGAAATGACATCTCCTTCATTAAGCTCCATGGAAGGGATATTTGCTTTTTTGCCGTTCACATAAAAATGGCCGTGAGAAACCAGCTGTCTTGCTTCTCTCCTTGTTGCCGCGAAACCCATCCTGTATACGACATTATCAAATCTTCTCTCTAACATAATGAGAAGATTTTCACCGGTACCGCCCGGTCTTTTAGCTGCTTTGTCAAATGTATTTCTGAACTGCTTTTCCAAAAGGCCATATACAAACTTGACCTTCTGCTTTTCGTTAAGCTGAATCGCGTATTCGCTTTTTTTCCTCCTGCTCTGATTCGGATTTCTTCTGGACTTCTTATCTACGCCCATAAATCCCGGCTCAATACCAAGAGTTCTCGCTCTTTTGAGAACCGGCTGAGTATTCTTTGCCATTGTTTTTTACTCCTTTCCTGTTAAAATGCTGCTGAAATTACACTCTTCTTCTCTTCGGCGGTCTGCAGCCGTTGTGAGGAATCGGAGTGATATCCTTGATCATCGTAATCTCAAGACCCGCCGTCTGAAGTGCTCTAATTGCGGCCTCTCTGCCGGAACCAGGACCTTTTACGTATACTTCGACCGTCTTGAGGCCGTGTTCCATAGCGCCCTTAGCAGCTGCTTCCGCAGCGCTCTGCGCAGCGAAAGGAGTTGATTTTCTGGATCCTTTGAACCCCAAAGAACCTGCGCTCGACCATGCGAGAGCATTTCCATTCATGTCAGTAAGGGTAACGATAGTATTGTTGAAGGTAGCCTGGATATGAGCCTGACCGCGTTCAATATTTTTACGTTCTTTTTTCTTTTTTCTGACTGTTGATTTTTTTACGGGTTTAGCCATTTTTATCTACCTCCTTTACTTTTTCTTTCTGCCCACGGTTTTCTTAGGACCTTTTCTTGTTCGTGCGTTTGTTTTCGTCTTCTGTCCTCTGACCGGAAGACCTTTTCTATGTCTAATGCCTCTATAGCATCCGATTTCCATCAGTCGTTTAATGTTGAGACTGACTTCTCTCCTGAGATCACCCTCAACATGATAGTCGTTTTCGATAATCTTTCTGATCCTACCTATTTCTTCTTCTGTTAAATCTTTTACCCTCGTATCAGGGTTAACTTCCGCTTTAGATAAGATATCATTCGCTGTTGGTCTTCCTATGCCATAAATATAAGTGAGCCCAATTTCAACTCTCTTGTCGTTTGGTAAATCGACACCGGCTATACGAGCCATTCGCGTACACCTCTCTTTCTGCTTTTAAACTAATCCTATTGTCCATCGTCGGACGTGGCGCTATCTATCACTTGCTCAAAACGTAAACGCCACCGATTCGGAGCGTGCAACGCCTACCAAGCGTCAGCGCATTTTATGCAATTTAAAAATAGATTATATCATAAATTCTGTGATATATCATCCTAAAATTTGAAAATTTTAAGTCTTTTTCTAAATTAACCCTGGGTCTGCTTATGCTTAGGGTTCTTGCAGATAACCATTACCTTACCATGTCTCTTAATGACTTTGCATTTTTCGCAAATCGGTTTTACCGAAGATCTTACCTTCATTTGTCTGCCTCCTTTGCCTGCCGACTATTTATCACGCCACGTGATTCTGCCTCTTGTCAGATCATATGGGGACAATTCCACCTTTACTCTGTCTCCGGGAAGGATTCTTATGAAGTTCATCCGGATCTTTCCTGAAATATGAGCAAGCACTTCAAAATCATTATCCAGTTTCACTTTAAACATTGCGTTTGGCTGAGCTTCCAACACAGTTCCAAATACTTCAATCACATCTTTTTTAGCCATAATTTTCATTTCCTTCCTGATCAGTAGCCGCCAGTTGAATCGCACCTGACTTTTCCAATTCTCGTTGCAGATCAATATTTTCGATCTTAGCTCCTGAAACGAGCTTTTCATAGATCACCTGATTGACCCGGTTATATGGTTGCAGATGTTTTACCTTTTTTTTCTTGGGACTGTCATACTTTCTCCTGTCTCCATCGGCGATCAGAACGTACTCATCGTCCAGCACTTGAACGACGAAAAACACACAGCCTTTATCGTGCCCGGCCTTCGACTTGACAATCTGGCCGAGGACTAAATCATTTCGCGTAGCCGCCATAATTCTCACCTCTACAAAAGAGTGATCACGAGCGGTTCCCCGTCAGTGATAACCACGGTATTCTCGTAATGTGCAGCCAGACTTCCATCGCGTGTAACAGCAGTCCACTCATCATCAAGCACGTCAACTTCATAAGTTCCTGCACTGACCATCGGTTCAATGGCGATCACCATGCCCTTCTTCAGTTTCGGCCCTCTGCCGGATCTTCCGTAATTTGGAACGGCCGGTTGCTCATGCATTTCCCTTCCGAGGCCATGACCTACATAGTCGCGTATCACCCCAAAGCCGTTCGACTCGCAGTGCATCTGTATTGCATGGGACACGTCGGATAAGTAATTGCCTGCAACGCAGTATTTCAAACCTTCAAAGAAACTTTCTTCTGTTACGCGGACGAGTTTTTCCGCTTCCGGCGAAATCGATCCTACCGCAAACGTGCGGGCCATGTCGCTGTACCAGCCCTCATAAATCGCACCCGCATCTACGCTTACAATATCGCCTTCCTGGAGTTTTTTCGACTTGGACGGTATCCCGTGGACAACCACCTCATTTACTGAAACACAGGCGCTGCCCGGAAATCCGCCGTATCCCTTGAAGGCCGGTATCATACCGCCTTCAAGGATACGGGATTCGACAAACTGGTCAATGTCATACGTCGAGATTCCCGGCTTTATAAAATCCTTCAAATCCCGGAGAATTTCTGCTGTAAGCTTCGCAGGTACTTTCATCATTTCAATTTCCGCGTCGGATTTTATGATGATCATTTTATTCCCCCAGCACTTTTGTGATATCTGAAAATACACTGTCCATAGACTGATCGCCGTTAATCGTGACGATATTGCCAGCCTTTTCATAGTAAGCTATCAGCGGCGCCGTCTGATCATTATACACTCTGATTCTGTTTTCAACAGTTTCTCTGTTATCGTCGGCTCTCTGATATACTTCACCGCCGCATACATCGCAGATGCCTTCCTTTGCAGTCGGCTTCGTGTTCACATTAAATGTCGCACCGCACGCCTTGCAGACTCTTCTGCCGGCAATACGATCGATCAGTTTACCCGATTCGACTTCAATATTTATGACCTTCGTAATCGAAAGGCCCTTCACCTTCATAAGTTTATCGAGTTCTTCTGCCTGAAACACGGTTCTCGGAAAACCGTCGAGCATAAAACCGTCGGCACAGTCATCCTGGCTCAATCTGTCTTTTACAAGATCGACCACCAATCCGTCAGGAACGAGCTCACCCTTATCCATATAAGACTTTGCCTTCTGTCCGAGTTCAGTGCCGCCTTTAATGTTCGCTCTAAAGATGTCCCCCGTAGAAATCTGCGGGATACGGTATTTTTCAACGATTCGTTCCGCCTGCGTGCCCTTTCCGGCTCCCGGAGGCCCTAATAAAACAATGTTTAACATGATTTTTTCCTCCTATTTCAGGAATCCCGAATAATTTCTCATAATAAGCTGCGATTCCAACTGTTTCATCGTGTCAAGCGCTACACCGACTGCGATGAGCAGTGAAGTCCCGCCGAATCCGATTCCGAGATTTGTAAAATTACCCAAAATCGTCGGAAGTGTTGCGATAACTGCCAGGAATATCGCTCCCGCGAACGTGATTCTCGTCATTACCTTGCTCAGATATTCTACCGTAGATCTGCCTGGCCGGATGCCAGGAATAAATCCACCGTTCGCTTTCATATTATCAGCTACATCCGACGGATTAAATGTGATAGCCGTATAGAAGTAAGTGAAAAATATGATCAGTATAATATTTAATACACAATAAATCCATATGCCCGGATTCCCGCTCGGCGACAGATACTTCGTCACAAATGAAGTAAAGCTTGATGACGGATCCATAAAATATGTGATCGTCAGCGGGAACTGGAGGATCGACAGAGAAAAGATGACCGGAATGACACCTGCCTGGTTAACTTTAAGCGGAATATGCGTATTCTGACCGCCGTACATTTTTCTGCCGACAACTCGCTTCGCATACTGTACAGGAATCTTTCTCGTACCCTGCTGTACAATAATAACGCCAACTACAACCACGATGGCGAAAATCACGAAAATGATGACACTGATCACACTGACCGTGCCATCCTTTAGTTTTACAAATGTTTGATAAATCGCGCTCGGCATTCGCGAAACGATGCCTGCCATGATGATCAGGGAAATTCCGTTTCCGATACCGTGTTCATTAATCTGTTCACCCAACCACATCAGGAACGCGGTTCCGGCCGTCAATGTGGTAACCATGACCACAATAGAGAATACTGATTTATCGATAACCGCATTTCTGAACAGACCAATCGTCATGCCTAAAGCCTGAACAAGTGCCAGTACTACAGTAAGGTATCTCGTGTATTGCGCAATTTTTTTTCTTCCCTCGGTTCCTTCCTTCATGAGTGATTCCAAACGCGGAATGACGACAGTCAGCAGCTGAAGGATAATAGATGCGGTGATATATGGTGTAATGCTCAATGCAAAAATCGTCAGGTTGCTGAACGATCCGCCGGAAAACATGTCGAAAAGTCCGAATAATCCCGATGCACTGCCAAAATATTCACTCAGAACAGATCTGTCTACATTCGGTACCGGAATGCAGCTGCCTAATCTGAAAATAATCAGCATCAGAATTGTAAAAAGTAACTTCTTTCTTATTTCGGGCACTTTAAACGCCTGTCCAAGCGACTTGAGAGCATTCATCCGATCACCTCTGCCTTTCCGCCGGCAGCTTCGATTTTCTCAATGGCAGCTTTACTGAATTGGTTGGCCTTGACAGTCAGTTTTTTCTCAAGAGCACCCTTTCCTAAAATCTTAACGCCTGCCTTGACCTGCTTTACTTTTCCTTCATTGATAAGCAGTTCCGGCGTAATTTCTGTACCGTCCTCGAAGCAATTAAGATCGCTCACGTTCATAATGGACCACTCCTTACGGAAAACATTTTTGAACCCTCTCTTAGGGATTCGTCTATATAAAGGCATCTGACCGCCCTCAAAGCCCAGTCTCACTTTTCCTCCGCTCCTGGACTTCTGGCCGTTCATTCCTCTGCCGCCTGTTTTCCCCTGGCCGGTAGCCGTGCCTCTGCCTCTTCTCTTCGTATTCTTAGTAGAACCGATTGGTTTGCTGAGTTCGTGCAGTTTCATCGTTGACACCTCCAATCTCTGTTAAAGTTCTTCCACTTTTAAAAGATGCGTAACCTTCTCAACTGCGCCGCGCACCTGAGGAGTATCCGGAAGCTCAACGCTCTTATTTGTTTTCCTTAACCCGAGGGCTTCCACTACTCTTTTCTGTTTAGGAGAAGTACCAATCGTGCTTCTAACTAACGTAATTTTAAGTTTTCCAGCCATTACTCTCCCCTCCTAACCAAGAATTTCTTCCTTCGTCTTGCCTCTTAACCTCGCGACCTGTTCAATCGTCTTGAGAGAAGAAAGACTTTCCATCGTAGCCATTGCCATGTTTACCGCATTATTCGAGCCGATGGACTTTGCTCTGACATCTCTGATACCTGCATGTTCGAGTACCATACGTACCGAGCCGCCAGCGATCACGCCTGTTCCCGGAGCAGCCGGCATCAGCAGAACTTTGCCTGCGCCGAAAACGCCCGTATTTCTATGCGGAATTGTCGTTCCTACCATTGGAACTTCAATCATTTTTTTCTTTGCGTCCTCTGTACCTTTTCTGACAGCTTCAGGGATTTCAGCCGCTTTGCCGAGTCCGACGCCTACGTGACCGGCACCGTCACCGACGACAACAGTTACGCTGAATCTCATGTTACGGCCACCCTTCACCGTTTTCGCGACACGTCTGATGTTGACGATAGTTTCTCTTAACTCAGTCTTCGCGTCAATTGCATTCTGTGGCATATTATCCTCCTCCTGTTAGAATTTCAATCCTGCCTCGCGGGCACCGTCAGCCAGTTCCTTAATTCTGCCATGGAATAAGAACCCGCCTCTGTCGAAAGCAACGGTATCAATCCCTTTATCCAGCGCTTTCTTGCCAATGCTTTCGCCTACCAACTTCGCTGCCGCCTTATTTCCACCGTAAGCAGTTTCAGACTTAATATCTTTATCAAGTGTAGAAGCCGCTGCGAGAGTCGACCCTGTCGTATCATCGATCACCTGTGCGTAGATGTTCTTCGCGCTCTTGAATACGCAAAGTCTTGGCCTGTCAGGAGTTCCGGAAATATGCCTTCTTACTCTGGCATGTCTTGCCAGACGTTTTTCATTCTTAGTGGCCTTTGCCATAATTATTCACTCCTTTCGCTTTATTTACCGCCCGATTTACCTTCTTTTCTGATGATCACTTCACCCGCGTAGCGGATCCCCTTGCCCTTATAAGGTTCAGGCTTTCTATGAGCTCTGATAATAGCCGCATAGTTACCTACTTTCGCTTTATCAATGCCCTTTACAGTAATATCAGTCTGAGACGGAACCTCCGTCGTGATCCCTTCCGGATCCTTCATTTCAATCGGATGTGAATAACCGAGATGCAGCATGAGCGTATCGCCCTTTTTCTCCGCTCTGTAACCGACGCCTACAAGTTCCAGCTTCTTTTCATAGCCTTCGCTTACACCAACTACCATATTATGGATGAGTGCTCTGTAAAGGCCATGGGCCGCTCTTTTTTCTTTTTCATCACCGTCTCTCGTCACGATAACATTGCCGTCTTTTACAGCAATATTTACTAATTTTCCATTTACCGGCTGCGCCAACTCGCCTTTCGGACCCTTTACAGTGATCACATTATTTTCGAGTTTAACCTCCACGCCGGCTGGGACTGCTACAGGCAACTTACCTATTCTTGACATTTTGCTTCCTCCCTACCAAACGTAACAGATTACTTCGCCGCCAACACCTAACTGCCTCGCCTTTTTGTCGCTGATAATACCATTTGATGTGGAAATAATCGCAACTCCGAGACCGCCCAGCACCTTAGGCACCTCGTTCTTTTTCGCGTAAACCTTAAGACCCGGCTTGGAAATCTTCTTAAGACCGCTGATAACACGTTCTTTATCAGCACCGTATTTCATCGTTATTCTAATGACGCCTTGCTTGTTATCGTCGATGATTTCAAAATCGCTAATGTAGCCTTCTTCTTTCAGAATCCCTGCAATCGCCTTTTTCATATTGGACGCAGGAACGTCTACCGTCGCGTGACCTACTGTATTGGCATTTCTGATTCTCGTAAGCATATCTGCTATAGGATCAGTCATAGTCATTTTGTGAGTACCTCCTTTCCTCGGTTCTCGGCTTACCAGCTTGCCTTTCTGACACCAGGGATCTCTCCCTTATACGCCATTTCTCTGAAGCAGATACGGCAAATACCGTACTTCTTGAGAACGGAATGCGGTCTGCCGCAAACCTTGCATCTTGTATATGCACGAGTAGAATACTTCGGTTTTCTCTGCTGCTTTACCTTGAGAGATGTCTTAGCCATGTTCCCCCTCCTACTATTTTTCGAACGGCATACCTAACATTTCGAGAAGTGCCTGAGCTTCCTCATCTGTTTTTGCCGTCGTTGTGAAAGTAATGTCCATACCCTTGATCTTGTCGATCTTGTCGTAATCGATTTCAGGGAAAATGAGCTGTTCCTTGACGCCCATCGTGTAATTGCCTCTTCCGTCGAACGAATTTTTGTTTACACCTTTGAAGTCCCTTACGCGCGGCAAGGCGATATTGAAGAACTTGTCAGCAAAAATATACATATTTTCACCTCTGAGCGTAACCTTTGCGCCAATCACCATGCCTTCTCTCAGCTTAAAGTTTGCGATGGACTTTTTAGCTCTTGTCATCACAGGTTTCTGGCCTGTGATGATGCTCAACTCCTGCGCGGCCGTTTCCAGCATCTTCTGATTGTCTTTGATGCCGCCTAATCCCATATTAACGGTGATTTTTTCGAGCTGCGGAACTTCCATGACGTTTTTATACTGAAATTTATCTTTCAAACTACCGAATACCGTATTTTTGTAGTACTCCTTAAGTCTAGCTGCCAAAATTCATTACCTCCTTTCCGGTTATATAATCTTAGTCGATCTTAGCTCCAGTCTTTTTGGAGACTCTATACTTTTTGCCGTCTTCAATAACATAACCGATTCTGGTAGGCGCTTTGGCCTTGCTGTCATAATACATAACGTTGGAAACGTCAATCGGTCCTTCCTGATGCTTGATTTCAGCCGGAGTCGTTCTCGTCTGCTTTGCGTGCTTTGTCTGAATATTTACGCCTTCGACGATCACCTTGTGCTCCTTAGGCATGGCTTTGATAACCTTACCTTTTTTGCCTTTATCCTTGCCTGTGATAACGACAACCGTATCATCTTTTTTGATATGCATCTCAACACCTCCGCCTAAAGTACTTCCGGCGCCAGAGACACGATCTTCATATAGCCTTTATCTCTCAGTTCTCTCGCTACTGGCCCGAAAATACGTGTTCCTACCGGAGTCTTGTCGTCCCTGATGACAACTGCCGCGTTCTGATCAAATTTTACGTAACTTCCGTCCGGTCTTCTTACGCCGCTCTTTGAACGAACGATAACAGCCTTAACAACATCGCTCTTTTTGACAACACCGCCCGGAGTCGCATCTTTAACAGCACAAACAATAACGTCCCCTATATTTGCAACTTTGTGGCCCGTACCGCCCAAAACACGAATACATAATAATTCTTTCGCACCAGAATTGTCGGCCACTCTGAGTCTGCTCTCTGTCTGGATCATTGTAATTATCTCCTTTCGCAGTCTTTTGCAGGCTTATTTTACCTTTTCCACGATCTCAACGAGTCTCCATCTTTTACTCTTACTGAGCGGTCTCGTTTCCATGATTCTAACTGTATCGCCGATGCTGCATGTGTTTTCTTCGTCATGGGCCTTAAATTTTTTAGTTCTCTTAACAGCCTTACCGTAAAGAGAATGTCTCACAAAGTCTTCTACGGCAACAGTGATCGTCTTATCCATTTTATTGCTGACAACCACGCCGACCTTTGTCTTTCTGTTGTTTCTTTCTGACATTTTTCATCCTCCTTTCGGTTTTTATGCCTGAGCCTCAAGTTCTTTCTCTCTGATCACAGTTTTAACTCTTGCAATATCTTTTCTTACTTCCCTCATTTTAACAGGGTTTTCAAGTTGACCCGTAACGTGCTGAAATCTCAGATTGAATAATTCGTTCTTGAGCTTCAGAAGTTCACTGCTGAGCTCCGCCGGTGTCATTTCTCTGATGGTTTCGATTTTCATTTACGCTTCACCGCCCTCTTCCGAAATCTCTTTAACTACGAACTTGCACTTAACAGGAAGCTTGTGAGATGCAAGACGCATCGCTTCTCTGGCTCTGTCTTCAGGTACGCCGTCCAGTTCAAACATCACTCTGCCCGGCTTAACAACCGCAACCCAGTATTCCGGAGAACCTTTACCAGAACCCATTCTTACTTCTGCAGGCTTTTTCGTTACAGACTTGTGAGGGAAGATCTTGATGTAGACCTTACCGCCTCTTCTGATATATCTTGTCATTGCGATTCTGGCGGCCTCGATCTGATTGGACGTGATCCAGCCGCATTCCTGCGCAACGAGTCCATAAGAACCATATGTGACAGTATTGCCCTTTGTCGCAACACCTTTCATTCTGCCTCTGTGCACCCTGCGGTGTTTAACTCTTTTTGGCATTAACATTGGTTCGTTCCTCCTTCCTTAACGATTCTATTCTTCTGCAGCAGGCGCAGCTTCTGTAGGAACGTCCTCAACCTGAGGAGTTGCTACTTCCGCCTTAGGAGCTGCCGGCTCTGCTTTTTTAACGAGCTTTCTTCTCTGAATCGGCATAGCCTTTTTTTCTTCCTGGCGGCTGTTTCTGTCTCTTCGGTCACGGCGGTTATTTCTGTCTCTTCGGTCGCCGTCCTGTCTTCTTCTACCGCCCTTCTTATTATCCGGCTTTCCTGTATCTTCCGGAACAGGGCTTATGAGATCCTTGCCTAAGACTTCGCCCTGGTTGATCCATACCTTAACGCCGATCTTGCCGTAAGTCGTATCGGCTTCCGCAAAGCCGTAATCGATATTCGCTCTGAGCGTATGGAGAGGAACATTGCCTTCGCTGTATTTCTCGCTCCTCGCGATTTCTGCGCCGCCGAGTCTGCCGGATACCACGACTTTGATTCCCTTGCATCCGGCTTTCATCGTTCTGCCGATCGCCTGTTTCATAGCCCGTCTGAACGCGATCCTTCTTTCGAGTGCCTGCGCGATGCTTTCAGCGGTCAGCTGCGCGTCCAGCTCTGTTCTTCTGACCTCTACGATATTTATACTTACTGTTTTCTTAGTGAGCTTTTCAAGATCCTTTTTCAATTCGTCGATACCTGCTCCGGATCTGCCGATAATCATGCCCGGCTTTCCTGCAAGGATTGTGATTCTCATCTGGTTATTGGCAGCTCTCTCGATAAGAATTCTGGAAATGCCTGCCAGATAGAGCTTTTTCTTAACATAATCTCTTACCTTCTTATCTTCGATAAGATAATCAGAAAAATTATTTTTATCTGCGTACCACTTGGAATCCCAGTCTTTGATAACGCCCACTCTCAAACCATGTGGACTTACTTTCTGACCCATGAATAACCTCCTGTTCAGTCTATCTTTCTTTTAACGTAACGCCTACATGGCTCGTTCTCTTAAGGATAATCGAGGCTCTGCCCTGTGAACCCGGCTGAAATCTCTTCATCGTAGGTCCCTTATTAGCAGAAATTTCCGCAACATACAATGTATCCGGGTTCATTTCGTGATTGTTCTCGGCATTCGCAGCAGCTGATTTCACGACCTTTTCTACAATTTCCGAACCTTTACCGGGTGTAAACTTGAGTATCGTCAATGCCTCGTCCAAATTCTTGCCTCTTACGAGATCGCAGACAGGCTTTAATTTGCTTGGAGACATCCTTACATATTTTGCAATGGCCTTAGCTTCCATCTATTTTCCTCCTTCCGGTATCTTCCGATTTAGCCTCTCTTCGAGGACTTTTCTTTATCCGCGTGGCCTCTGTACGTTCTGGTCGGCGCGAATTCTCCGAGGCGATGTCCTACCATATCTTCCGTGATATATACAGGAACGTGTTTTCTGCCATCATGAACCGCAATCGTGTGTCCAACCATCTGCGGGAAAATAGTTGACGGTCTTGACCATGTTTTTAAGACTTTCTTTTCATTTGCCGCGTTGAGTTCTTCAATTCTGGCAAGTAACTTCTTGTGGACAAAAGGTCCTTTTTTCACTGATCTGCCCATGTTTTGCTTCCTCCCTTCAACTATTTGTCATTGCGTCTCTTAACAATATATTTATCAGACGACTTTTTTTTCTTTCTCGTTTTAAGGCCGAGAGCCGGCTTACCCCAAGGAGTAACAGGAGCTTTACGTCCGATCGGTGCGCGCCCTTCACCACCGCCATGCGGGTGATCATTCGGGTTCATAACAGAGCCTCTTACCGTAGGTCTGATGCCCATGTGTCTCTTCTTGCCGGCCTTGCCGATCTTGATGTTTTCATGATCGAGGTTGCCGACTTCGCCAATCGTAGCTCGACATTCGATACGGATTCTTCTTACTTCACCGGACGGGAGTCTTACCTGGGCGTAATTGCCTTCCTTCGCCATGAGCTGGGCGCCGTTTCCCGCCGATCTTACAAGCTGTCCGCCCTTCCCCGGTTTCAGCTCCACATTGTGTATTACAGTACCTACCGGAATATTTCTGAGCGGAAGTGCATTTCCGATCTTAATATCGGCATCAGGTCCGGAAACGATAACATCTCCAACATTTAACCTGTTAGGAGCGATGATATATCTTTTGTCGCCATCCGCATAAAAAATCAAGGCGATATTTGCACTTCTGTTCGGATCATATTCGATTGCCGCAACCTTGCCGGGAACACCATCCTTCATTCTCTTGAAGTCGATGATTCTGTATTTCGGCCTGTAGCCGCCGCCTCTGTGTCTGACGGTGATCTTGCCTCTTACATTTCTGCCGGCATGTTTCTTCAGAGTAACGGTAAGGGACTTTTCAGGTGTCGTCTTCGTGATTTCTTCAAATGCAGAAACCGTCATACCTCTCTGACCCGGCGTTGTCGGCTTATATTTCTTAATAGCCATCTGTCGTATCCTCCTTTATAATCCCTGGAAGAATTCGATTTCCTTGCTGTTTTCCGTAAGCGTTACAATCGCTTTCTTGGAATCAGGAGTTCTACCTACGTTTCTTCCCATTCTCTTTACCTTGCCCTTCACATTCATGATGTTGACTTTGGCAATCTCGATTCCGAAAATTTCCTCAAGCGCCAACTTAACTTCCGTCTTGTTCGCAGTCGGAGCCACTTTAAATGTGTATTTTCTCATCGCCGCGTCGTCCATGCTTTTTTCGGAAATGACCGGCTTAATAATTACATCGTAAGGAGTTTTCATTATAAATATACCTCCTGTATCTTTTCTACCGCATCCTTCGTTACGATAAAGCTCGTCGCATTTACGATTTCGTAAGTGTTCATCGCTGTAACGATGGATGTCCTGACGCCCGGAATGTTCGCAGCGGACTTGATAACGTTTTCATCTTTCTCAGCAGTTACGATCAACGCCTTCTTAGCGGCTTTCACGTTCTCGAGAACCTTAATCATTTCTTTCGTCTTCGGCTCGCTGAACGACAGAGAGTCGAGAATGATAATCTCACTTTCCTGGACCTTAGAGGTCAGAGCCGACTTGAGGGCCAGTCTCTTTACCTTCTTAGGAACGGAATAGCTGTAATCTCTCGGCTTCGGAGCAAACACGACGCCACCGCCTACGTGGTTTGGAGAAGTCAGGCTTCCCTGTCTGCCGCGGCCGGTTCCCTTCTGTCTGAAAGGTTTTCTGCCGCCCCCTCTTACTTCGCCTCTCGTCTTAGCCGACTGAGTACCCTGTCTCTGATTGGCGAGATAATTTTTTATCACTTCATGCACAGCGAATTCGTTGATCTCGATTCCGAAGATTTCGTCGTTCAGCTCGATCTCACCAGCAGCTTCGCCTGCCATGTTGAGCATGGTTACTTTTGCCATTTTTCATTCCTCCTTCCGCAATCGCTTATTGATCCTGTCCTTTTACGGCATAACTGATCCTGAGGAGTCCGCCCTTGTTTCCAGGCACAGAACCTTTGACGAGAAGCACGTTTCTTTCAGGAATAACCCGTACAAGCTCGATATTCTGCACCGTGACTGTCTCGCGGCCCATTCTTCCCGGACCATCATTGCCCTTGAATACTCTGGAAGGATACGTACCTGCCGCCAGGCCGCCGGCAAGTCTTTTATGCTTAGAGCCGTGACCCATAGGTCCTCTTTGGTGACCGTGTCTCTTGATATTGCCTTGCGTTCCCTTACCCTTGGAAACGCCCGTAACATCTAATTTTTTGCCGGCCTCAAAAATTTCAACTGTAAATTCCTGGTTCAGCTGATATTCAGAAGCATTCTCAACTCTGACTTCCTGGAGATACTTCTTTGGAGTTATCTGCGCTTTTTCAAAGTGTCCCTTGAGCGGTTTCTTCACTCTGTTTGCCTTCTGGTCTGCGTAACCGATCTGTATGGCTTCATAACCGTCAGTCTCCGTCGTTTTGATCTGAGTTACGACAACAGGACCGGCCTCGATAACCGTTACAGGAATCGCAACGCCAGTTTCGGAAAAAATCTGAGTCATCCCGACTTTTTTTCCTAAAATTGTGTTCATTCGTTCTTTTCCTCCTTTTTCTTACAGCGGATTGCATCAGCAATCATACTAAGCACCCGGCCATGCCTTTCGGCGAAGCCGGCGCGGTCTTTCCACTCCACATTCTGCGGTGGTCAATCTCCGCGGGAGACTTTTCTGCAGCGGGCTTCCCTTTGGGAATCCTTGCGTAAGTGACGTCACCATCTGCGATTCTTCCGCAACTCAGTCGGAATCCCAGACTGACGCACCCGTTTAGAAAAATCTATTTCATCTTAGTAACTGTCTGCTTTATAATTTGATTTCGATATCTACGCCTGCAGGCATATCGAGTTTCATGAGAGCATCGACCGTCTTAGGTGCAGGATTTAAAATGTCGATCAGTCTCTTATGAGTTCTCTGCTCGAACTGCTCTCTGGAGTCCTTATACTTGTGTACTGCTCTGAGGATCGTTATGACTTCTTTCTCCGTAGGAAGTGGAATCGGGCCGGATACATCTGCACCCGTTTTCTTTGCCGTTTCGACAATCTTTGCAGCACTCTGATCGAGTGCTTTGTGATCATACGCTTTTAACTTGATTCTGATTTTTTGACTGCTCATTAGCTTTCCTCCTTGATTTCCGTACGTTTTCGCTATTTCTGTACGAGGGACGGTCTCTTTTACACTCTGCCGGGTGTTTCATATTTTCAGACCGTAAAAAATTTCCGTTCCCTGCGCCCGCTTCCATGAGCGGACAATTCTCAGCAGGAATTATCTGATAGCTCAGTAACTTCCCGCATCACCGCATCGTGTTCAAATAATAAAATCATTGGAATTTCAACATTTTATGAGATGATCACGTCCTCCTGCAGGACGCACCGCTCTTTGAACACGCTTATATAGTATATAATACCGCATTTTCCAATGCAAGCACATTTTTTATTTTTTCCGAATTTTTTTCGTATTTTTACCCCCACGAAAATGGTGTATTTCAATAGGTTCCGGTCCTCGATATTATCCACTCATCCGTGTGTTTCTTTACATTTTGTGTTCTGTATACACAACAGTGTTTTTCGTTAATAGCCACCGGATTTTTGCCCTTTTCGAACTTTTTCTCTTTTCTTTCCGCAAAAATTTTTTCAGCAGTCGGCTTTTGTCCAGTGATTTTATTAAATATTGAAAAAATTGGGTAAAATTCCGACAGACAGCGGAGATAAAAAAACGAATCTTTTGTCTAGCGATTTCATGCAGTGGCCTGACAAAAGAAATAATTATGGAATTTTTAAGAAAGCCCCGCTTTTCAACAAGGAAAAGCAGAGCCTTTGTCTACAAATTGAGAGGAAATCCATTCTGAATTTCCTTCCGAAACAAGCGGATAGTCCGCGCACGTCTTCGTCCGGGGCGGAGTGCCGACTCAGACGAAGGCGTCAGCCGCGCCGCCCGTTTAACATCGTTTGTCGTTTATCACCGTTTGACTATTAGTTTTCACTGACTATTTAAAGTAACGATCCAACAGACCCTTGAGCGCCTTGCCGTGTCTTGCCTCATCGCGCGCCATTTCGTGAACAGTATCATGAATCGCGTCGAGATTTAATTTCTTCGCTCTTACTGCCAAATCGGTCTTTCCTGCAGTCGCGCCGTTTTCAGCATCAACGCGGCGCTGCAGATTTTCCTTCGTACTGTCCGTAACGACTTCACCCAGAAGTTCAGCAAACTTCGCAGCGTGCTCGGCTTCTTCCCACGCAGCTTTTTCCCAGTAAAGGCCGATTTCAGGATAACCTTCTCTGTGAGCGACTCTTGCCATAGCTAAGTACATGCCGACTTCCGTACATTCGCCTTCAAAATTTGCTCTGAGATCAGCTTTGATATCCTCTGGCGCGTCAGCCGCGATACCTACAACATGCTCAGCCGCCCATTCCATCTCCCCGGACTGTTTCTTAAACTTCTCGCCAGAAGCTCCACAAATTGGACATTTCTCAGGTGCCGCATCGCCTTCATACACATAACCGCAAATCTGACATACAAACTTTGCCATAATAATAATCTCCTTTCAAATTGTAAAAATGATATGCTTCAAACCAATAAATTTACCGTCTGCCCGAAACCCTTACATGCCGTCACAGTCTGTCCTCCAGTCCTGAAATTCGGCCTGCACTTTCCCGCAGCGGAACTTTTAACATTATATCATCGTCCGTGTTTATATGATACCATAGGGGCAGGATTTTTTCTATTGCTTTCTCACATAGACTAATGCCTTGATATATTTTTCATCCGATTTTGCACGCGCATCTGACTTTGTTACAATGCCGTCTTTACCAGATTTGACTAACTGTTAATATCTGCCGTGCCGCCGCTAATCATGACCAATCACCCAGGTCCAAACCAGCCCTGTGCCCCATTCCAGACATTTTGAACGCGGAATATGTGTCTGTTCCGGGCAATCTGAGTTCGGTTTCAGCGTTTAAAGAAATATTGGCGTTAATTTAATATTTCCCGTTTTCTTTAATAATCCTGCGACAAAAATATCTTATAATCATTCTTGGCTTTCATCAGGATATTTTCACACCCAAGAGTCCGCGTTTCCATTAAACGATTTCAATTTGGCACGCTTTCATCGCTGCCAGCGCGATTTCATGTCCTTCCGGCGTTGCACCCGCACAACATTCCTTATGAACGACCACCGGTGTTTCCATGAACGCCGCCTTACAGATCATCGCATTTGAAATAATACAAATATCTGTGCAAAGCCCTGCCAGATGAATTTCCTCCGGCTCTGCGCCGCCCATCCATTCCCGCAACGCTTCCGGCAGCATGAACGCTCCAAATGTCAGCTTGTTCACCACCAGATCCGTTTCTTTCATACATGCCTTCACCGCTTCACAGATTTCCCAGCCGCTGCTTCCCTCCACACAATGAATCACAGGCAGATTCCTACCCTCCTGCGTTTCAAGATAATTTTCAAAATGCGTATCCCTCGTGTAGACGATTCCGCCGTCAAACTCTCGAATTAACTTGCAAAGCGGTTCCACAACAGCTTCCGCCTCCGGCGTGCCCAACGCCCCTGTAATAAAATCATTCTGCATATCAATAACGAGTAAAACTTTCATATCACACTCCTGTCGCTCTATAATTTCCATTTTCTTCTCGAAATAACCTCCGGCCGTCAATCTCGCGCCGCTAACTTTTGATTTTTGATCGTTTGCTGCCGACTGTAAAAAGACAACCATTAACTGTTAATTGGAGATTCTCCGGCTGCCACCTCTGACCACCAGCCGTTGATTCCCGACCACTGAGAAGCAACCATTGACTGTTCACTGCGGACCGCTGACTGCAATCATCGGCCATGGACTGCGGCTTCTGACTTCTGCCCATCAACTTGCAACCCAACCACAATCTGACTTACGGCTAACTGACAACTCCGACCTCTAACTGCGATTGCCTGCCGTTAAATACTGATTATTCTCTGCCGCTTATCATCTGTCATTCCATCTCGCCGATTTTCCGGTTTTGCTTATATTGACCTCAGACCGTTTTCATTGTGTACTGCCTGTATACACACGCTGCTTCTGCCGTGTCATTATCGCCATTTAATTTTTATTATACTACAACCGGAAGTTTCCCTGCAATTTTTTCAAACGCAAAACTAATTGTTACAATATACAATATTTCCCGTATAATAATATTTATTACAAAAAAACAAAGTTCATAGCCCTCCTATCGGGCAGATGTGAAAGGAAGAAACATATGTTAATCAAACAATTAAAAGATGAATATCTCCGCGTCTGTGAATTTGAAAGAAAGCTTTCCCCAAACACCGTCATATCTTATTCCACTACTCTCCGTGATTTCACGCAGTACGTGGAATCCGCCGGTTGCACACACATCGAACAGATCACGAAAAAAGAACTCCATGCATATATTCAGGAACTCAACGCTGCGCTGAAAGCCTCCTCCGTCCTTCAGGAAAAAGCGATCCTCCATGCTTTTTTTGAATACGCCGTAGAGGGAATTTTTGGTCCCTTCTGTAACTTAAATTTTATTTTTTTAATCAAGGAGGATTACCATGAGAGAATCAAAAATCGTTCTTATCCTTATCCATAAGTTCCTTAAACTGCAGCTCCTCTTCAGTAAAATCATTTCTTTTCCGTTTCACGAACCTTCCCTCCTTTTTCAATGGTCAAATAATTCTTTTTCAATTCATGACACGCTCTGCTTATAGCTGTCCGGACCGCCTCCGGTGTCATGTCCATATATTGGGCAATTTGCACATAACTGTATCCTAACTGATACCGTAAAATCAACAGCGTTTGCTTCTTGTCCGACAAACATTTCTTCGCCCGATTCAAAATCTCCAAATCCTCTGCTTTAATCAACTCCGTCAAAATATCATCAGGCGACCAGTAAATTTCATCTAAAGTCCCATTGTCAACACTTTCTTCGTTACCCATCAGCTTGTAACGTACCCGCTGCATCGTAGTTAATTCATGCGACGCAATCTCAAAAAGCCACGCCTTCGCACTTCCTGGATTTCTCAAAGTCCGAAGCTTCTTCCACGCTTTTTCCATCGTATTTTGAATCACATCTTTCGCCAAATGTTCATCTTTCAAAATCTTAAGCAAATAATAATATATATAATTATAATGTGGCAATATATGTTCTTCAAAAAATTTTTTGTTCAAATGCTTTCCCATGAATTTTTCCTGATATTAAACTGCTACCTTTGCTGCAACCATGACTGTTTTCCAAATATGCCTGATTAAAAATTTCCCCTCAAGCACATGTTTATGCAGAGATGAGCAAACCACACATTTTGCAGAACTAAACAACAACATATAGTTTGTTCATTGGACATCACGAACTATATATTGTTTACTCCTGCGAACAAATCGGAGCTTTGACCATCTCTATCATCATGTTATAATAATCCCTATGTACTTATAGCAGAAAAATCAGTTTATATCAGTCAAAAGATGACTAAATTCATGATTTTTTTAAATAGAAATTGTATTTTTTCTTTCTAAGGGGAAAATTCTTCCTCTCCTATCATGCAAATCCCCTTTGCCGTCAATATCTCTGCCCTCTACCGCACCGCTGAACACCCAGTCGCGCCGGTCGCAGTCCCTCATTTACACTCCTGGAATCATGCTTCTGCGTCCGCCTCGTATTTCATCTGTTCCCGCCGGTCCGTAGCTTCACTGAGCAGCGTATAAATCACAGAAAACGCCGGCACACCCGCCAGCATCCCGACTGCACCACCGATATTTCCTCCAATGGTAACTGCCGCCAGAACCCAAAGTCCCGGCAGTCCGATCCGGCTGCCCACCACTTTCGGATAAATCAGATTTCCCTCCACCTGCTGCAAAATAAGCAGAAAAATAACGAACACCAGCGCCTTGACCGGAGCCACGGTGATAATCATGACTGTGCCGACCACCATGCCGATCAGCGCTCCAAATACAGGAATCAATGCCGTAACACCTACCAGCGCGCCGATCATTGCCGCATAAGGAATCCGCAGAATAAACATTCCGATCATGCAGAGTGTTCCCAGTACGACAGCCTCCGTCGTTTGGCCGGCAACAAAAGAACGAAATGTTTCATTTGATACTTTTGCTACGTGCAGAATTTTCTCTGCGGCACGCTGCGGGATCCACGTTGTGACAAGCCGTTTTGCCTGCTTTATCAGATTTTCTTTATCGTACAAAAGATAAAATGAAAAGACGAGGCCAACGACAAAATTAATTACTGAAGAACCGATGCTACCAACCATGTTAGCTACAGCCTTCATCAGTGCCGGCCCTGACGACTTGAGCCATTCGGCCGCCTTTGCTTTAAACGAATCAAAATCCACATTCATCTTTTGCACAAATGATAGAATTCCACTATCGGAAGCGACATCGTCCGCAAACTGACTGATATTATCAGCCAGCCAAACGATCCCTTCCCCAACAATTGCCAGCGACTGAACCAGTTTCGGCACAATCAGATAAATCACAACCGCCAAAATTCCTGCGACCAGAATAAACGATATGACAATCGCCAGCGGTCTGCGCAGCTTGAGCGCAATCCCTGTCTGACTTTTAGGAAACAGATGATTTTCAATCGGCCGCATCGCTACATTTAATATAAATGCGATGACCGCGCCGAGAATCAGCGGTGAAAATAAGCCGACGATACGCCCCACGGCATGTCCTACTACGTCCACATACCGCAGCACGAGATAAATTATAAGACAGATCACCACGATACGGATCAGCCACACTGACATTTTCCTGCTCTTTCCCGGATCATCTATAAAATTCATAACTGTAGAAACGCCTCCTTTATCGAGATGGATCAATACGGATTCCCGTAAAGTTCCATCGCCTTTTCATCTCCCGCCAGCAACGCAATCTGTTTTTCAATCAGTCTGACCGGCCGATACGACTCCTTAGAATGTCTCAGCCCCGGCAATCCCATGTCTTCTTCACGGTTGATAAACTCATAACGATCTCCGAGACTCCTGCAAAACTCATTATTCAGCTTTTGATAAATACCGTTGTACGCCGTATTCGCCTTTTCCACATGCTCAACAATCGTGTCACTGCCAAGAGCGCCGCCAAATGCAAATCCCTGTACCAGTCCGCCAATCCTGAGGGCCACACCCTCCAGTCCGATTTTCTCAAAATCCGGCAAAATCTTTTCGAGCATTTTATACTCACCGTCGAGCAGCATCTGTTCAAATTCTGAAACGCCCTTCCTCTCATTAATCCGCCTGACAAGATCCAGTGCTTCAGCGGTCAGTTCCGATGACATTGGTACAACCTCACATGAAGAACCGTAATCCATATTAAAATGATTGAGATGATTCTTCTTTCCATGATACGCCTTGCCCTTCAGCTGTACTAAGTCACTGACGCGGTGCAGATAATCGTAATTTGACGGATCATCGATAAATACAAAACTGCCCGGCATCGCATCTTCATAGATTTCCCGCAGACACAGCGGCACAAGACGCATGACAAAAGGCTTTCCAAACTCATCAAAGCGCGTCTGAACTGTTTTAAACGTTTCTATAAGTTTCGATTTGTCACATCTGCCGCCACGAGGCAGAATTGGAAACAAAAACGGAGCCTCGTCTTCACCCTCGAAATTGCTCAGTCCCGCCATGCACAAATAATCGTTAATAATATCATACGTATATGTATATTCTCTACTCCACATGAAAATCGACGAAAACGACATCCCCGACGTTTCATGCGGAAACTTATTTACAAATGAATCGAATTTCTCTCTGTCCTCAAGAGATACCTTGTTTGGAAAAAAGTCCATAAATATTCCAGCCCGTCCCCCTCTCTGTTCAAAAAGCCGTTTTTAATATTCAACTACTGTAATACCTGATAATTTTCTCAATAACCATATTTTAGAAAACTGTTTTTTGTCTTCCAAATATTTTCTAATATTTTAAATTCCATTCACTGATCTTCTGTTTCAACGCCCTGTCTGTCCAGTCCAGCTTCAGCGGAGTAATTGAAATATAACCTTCCTGCTGCGCCCACGTATCTGTGTCCTGATCGACATCACTATATTCCACAAGCGTACCGCTGTACCAATAATATTGTTCTCCACGCGGATTTTCGAGAATCTCAAACTTCTCGTCATACTCGCGCGGCCCCAGAGATGTGATTCGAAGCCCTTTGATTTCAGAAGGCGAAATCGGCGGAAAATTGACGTTGAGCAGCGTTGTTTTCGCAATCTGCGGAATCGCCCTGACGCAGATTTCCTGCACGAGTGTCGTGCAGTTTTCCAGCATTTCATCAGTCGGCGTATGAGTCCCTACCGACACCGCTACCGCCGGAACACCACACAGCAGCCCTTCCGCCGCTGCTGAAACAGTTCCCGAATAATGAACATCCGTGCCTATATTTCCACCGTGATTAATTCCTGAAAAAACAACGTCAATACCAACGCCGAATTCGCGTTTCAGCCGCTGAATCCCAAACTTCACACTGTCCGCAGGCGTTCCTGACACAGACTGCGCCCAGACAGCACCCGGCACCTCGCCGCCGAACACCCTTACCATATCGCGCATACTGATCCCATGACCGCACGCACTCCGCTGTCCGTCCGGGGCTGAAACGTACACCCTGGTTTCCGGCACCCTGCTTAACGCATCTACGAGAACGTGAAGCCCCTTTGCCCCAATCCCGTCATCATTTGAAACTAAAATATTCAAAATAATTTCCTCCCATAAAATTTTATATTTATTATTTTAGTATATATAAAACAAATAATATATGAACCAACTTGACAGTCTTTTTTACATATTATATCTGCCGAACTTAACCGACATGTTTTTCATAGCGCATCTGTCGCCTGTAATTCGCACGGCCCTTCATCATAATGCTCCACTGCCTGCAATTCCCAGACCCTTCGTCGTGACACACCTGCTGGCTATAACCACACCTTACATCGTAGCTTGTAATCCGCATACCCTTCATCACGGCACATCTGACGCCTGCAACTCATACACCTTTTCACCATAACGTACCTGTCCACTTGCCGTTCTCCATCGTCACATCGCTCCGAATTGCATTGAAAATTGTTTATAAACAATTTTCAATGCAATTCCTGCTGCCAGCCATGCGCCCTGCGAATCATGTCTCACATCATGTGCCATCTGACTGGTATGTTATCGTGCGGGACGAAAGTTTCCCCGAAACTTTCGTCCCGCACGCCCTATTCCCTGCCGTCCGCAACGGCACTCCCGTCAAAGCTCCGTATACCGCAGCCCTGCTCACTTATTTCTTAACCGGTATCGGCTTTTCCGTATACTCAATGCCGTCCACCACCGAAGAAAATACCTTTCCCAGTGAATCGTGAATTACAAGATCTGCCTGATTGTCAAACCCCGTTTCCTGCTTATTAATCAGCACAAGATGATTTCCTTTAAAATACTGAATCAGTCCCGCCGCCGGATACACAATCAGCGACGTACCGCCGACAATCAGCGTATCCGCCTCACTGATCGCACGCAGCGCGCCCGTCATAATTTCATTGTCAAGAGGCTCCTCATAAAGCACCACGTCCGGCTTCAATACACCCCCGCAGCTGCAAAGCGGTGTATACGTTCCTTCCTTCCAGTTACTCTTGTCAAGTGTGTATTCTAACGGATATTCCTTGCCGCAGTCCATGCAGAAAGCCCTGGAAATCGTCCCGTGCAGTTCATAAACTTCCGTATTGCCGGCCGCCTGATGAAGCCCGTCGATATTCTGCGTTACAATGGCACGTAGCTTTCCCATCTTCTCCAGCTTCGCCAGCGCGTAATGCGTCGCGTTCGGACTTACATTCGGAAAAACCAGATTCTGCATATAATATTCGTAAAAATCGTCTGTCCTGCTCATAAAAAATGAATGGCTGACAATTTCCTCAGGCGTGCAGTTAAAACGCGTCTTGGCATTCCACAGGCCGTTTTCCGAGCGAAAATCAGGCACTCCGCTCTCTGTCGAAACCCCTGCACCGCCAAAAAACACAATCCGTTCACTTTCATCAATAATCTTCTTCAATTCTTCATACATAATTTACTCCTTCCAGCCGGTGATTATCACCTGCGAAGCCATTCCTGCCGACCGCCGGCGGCTCATACGACCGCCGACGGCCCATAAACGGGTCGTGCCTTTAACCCAGTCTCCCTTTTTGCAACTTTCCGCCTTTTTAATCGACGACCGTTTTTCACATTTTTTCACATCTGACCAATGCCGCCCTTCCCTATATTGTAAATCTGATTAACTTAACGATTACCCCCGTCGCTTTATACGTTCGTCTAACAGCGATTTCATTTCTTCCGTTTCTCCGACAATTCATGCCGACAAGTTTCCGGGCCTCATACCCAGCAGCGCTTTTATTCCTTGCGTTTCACCGATGACTGTTTACAAAACTGCCGTCGCTTTCGATTTTCGCTCACAGTGCTATGTCTTTCTCATTCTTCTGGTGTCTGGCATCCATCGGCGACACAGTCTGCTCATTTTTATTCATCTGACCGACTATTAGCCTGCGTCTTACATCTGATGTCCTACTGCCAGCTGATGCCATATCGGAGAGCTCACTGGCAGACACTTCACGCCTCACACCTCACAGTGAAAACCTCGCATCATCCTGCGGCTTCGGCAGCAGCCCCATCTCCTGAAATGCCTCCTTCGCAATTCCCGCCATAATCTTATGCCCGGCTGGATTCGGATGCACCCCATCAAGAAAATACCGCCTGTACCCGGCACGCAGCCGCTTCTTCATACCTGAGTCAAAATCAATATATGGCAGCAGATTAGCTTTCGCAAACGTCACCAGCCATTCTCGGTAAGCAGCCATCTGCTCCCTGACCTCATTATAATCCATCAGCTGGTGCCATTCTGCCGGCACATCCTTTGCCGACGGCTCCGGTGAAATCCCGATCATCGGCACAATTCCCTTGTTCAGCGCCATCTGCGCCATCATTGCCACATTATTCGTCACATACTCAAGTGGCGTCCCTGCCAGAATATCATTTCCGCCACCCATGATAAAAACAGCTTTCGGTTCCAGATCGATTACATGTTCTTTAAACCGCATCAGCATATTCTCACAGGTATCGCCGTTCAGTCCCACATTCAGCAGATTAATTTCCTCCTCACGGCGCAGCCTGCCAATCCACGTCTGTGAACCTTCAACTTCGTAGCCGTAAGTGATACTGTCGCCGATACAGACAATCCTGTCATCTTTCGTAATCTGCGCCATCTTCTCGGCTACCTGCTCCGGATCGATTTTTACCGCCGCAGCCGCTTGCTCGGCAGTAACCTCTGACGACTCCATTTCGCCGTTGAGTTTGTGTTCCTCCTCATACTGCATCCGCCATTTATAATTATTCAGTGCGTCATCAATTTCATTCTCAGTTCTGACATTATAAACAGAATCTGCGCCCTCGGCCACACTATACTTCCTGATCTTAATCCCGTCCTGAACAGACTGCTCCACCGTCGAGCCGATCACCTTATCGCGTTCCAGCTCAATCCGTTCCATATTCGCGTTGCGTTCCTCAATCTCTGCGATCTTCGCCATCACCCGCTTTGTATCTTCATCCTTGTCTGCATCAAATTCACTCTGCTCAAACTTGCCGTCATTCTCTCCTGCCTTCTGCGCTGCGCGAAATCCCGCCGCCATATCTTCATACATCTTATTCTGATCTTCAGACATTTTAAACAACCTCCCTTCACTACTAAATTTTATAGAAATAAGTAAAACACATACTCTGCAAAGTTAGACAACAATATCTAGTTTATTCATCGGGCATCATGAACTATATACTGTTTATGCCTATGAACAAATCGGAGTTTTACTCTTCTTCAAATTTTACTATGAATCCGCTGAAACCGCAACAGACGCCGCCGTTTATTGAACAATCTGTTCGTCGGCAAATCCGCGGCCGTTTCAAAATGATTCCCTTATCTCATATATAATCCCGTATCAATCTGGCTCCGCGGATGCTTATCCATCAACACCTTTCGCGCGTTCTGATCCGAAATATGCAGATAAATCTGCGTCGTCGAAATCGTACTGTGGCCCATATACTTCTGAATATGTGACAAATCCACACCTTCTTCCACCAGCATCGACGCAAACGTGTGACGGAATGTGTGCGGCGTAATCTTCCTGCGAATCCCCGCCATCCTGCTGTATTTTGTTACAAGGTCCCTGACACTCTGCGGCGTTATCGTCTTTTCAAAGCGCGTAATAAAAATATGTTCATTTCTCCGCGCATAACACTGCCGGCACTTTAAATACTGCTGATACACCTCAAGCACCCGCTCATCCGTAATATAGCACCTGCGCTGCTTGTCCCCCTTGCCGATTACCGTAATAATCCCTTCATTCATATCAAAATCCTCAAATCTCAGCCCGCACAGTTCCTGCACCCTCATTCCGGTTGAAAACAAAAACTCAATAATCACGCAGTCCCGCCAGTGAATCATCTCCGACAACTGTTCATCCATACCGGATGACACTTCCGGTGAACCGTAAACAGCCTTCAGAATCCTGTTCACTTCTCCGATACTCAGTGCATCCGGCAGCCGCTTCGGTTCCTTGATCCTGATATGCATCTTGCGGAACGGCGTATCTTCAATTACTTCACATTCTTCCAAATACGAAAAAAAGCCCTGCACTACATTCATGTGATGCCGGGCCGTTGAACTCTTCCAGTTTTTATTTAAATCTTCCAGATAGGAGCGCAGAACTTCTTTTGTAACCTCCTCGATTCTCGTCAGATTCCATTCATTTTTTACAAACTTTTTAAACTTTTCCAGAGCAATACTGTAACTGCGAATCGTATTGTCCGATAACTTTCTTTCCCTGGTACAATACCTGATGTAATCCTTGATTCCGTCTTCCAGCAAAATAATCTTCTGCATCTTTAAAATCCTCCCTTCCGCTCCTGTAACATTTGCTTGCGTTCAAATAATCAGAAGCGTGTTATCTGTATAATATAAACTGTATCGTAAAGAAAGCATTGCCCGAAAATGCCTGATTAAAACAGGGGTTGCAAAAAATAAGCAAAAATATGCGCATGATTTGCATAAAATTTTTCTATTTGAGCAAAAATTCCAAGAATAGTTCATTTCCCAAAATATAAAACACAAGGACATTTCGCAACAGCCACTTCGTTATATACAAAGAAACGGGAAGACTACTTCTACAGTCTTCCCGTATTTTTTCGAACCCCAATCTCACCGATCAATCGGTTTACGATTTATCGAAAAGAGGTTTCGCTGATTTTATCATTCAACAGTGATAATTTCCACAATGCCATCTGTCGTTCCATTCGTGTTGCCGTACAATCCTACTTTCCTATTCCCACTGTTCACTGCATCAGTTATGTTGTCACTATAATACCAACCGTTTGCTCCATAAACATATATCACAACATCTGATTTGTAGCTTGCTTTGAACTCTGTATTGTTTTCCCCTGAAGATTTGATCATTCCTTCTTCCACCGAGATGGTGTACCGTCCTTCTTTTTGAAGTACTTCTTTTGGTCTACTATTTGATTTGAAATTACTAAGATTAACTATATCACTTTCAACTCCAGATGCACCCGCATCCGAAAGTTTTCCATTTCTATCCGGAGTAATTTTTACCAGGTCACCAATATTAACGTTATATTGTTCAGCTGTCCAAACATTATCTGACACTGCATACGATTTTATATCTTCACCAATCAAAATGTCAAGTTTGACAGGATAATTTTTATCCGCAGTGTTGTTTATAGCAGTCATGATACCGTATTCCGAAGTAACGGCGCCGACATGAGCGTTATCAATGGTCATGGCAACAATCTGACCGCCTGACAACAGATAGTCTGCATTATATTTCATTCCTGCATTCAGCAGATCAGAAACTCTGTAAACCTTCACGTCGTTGTCTTCATAGCCAGTGTTTCTATCTGCCAGTTTATATTCTAATACGAAAATCGGAGCAGAATCGTCAATATAAAAACCATCATAAGAAGCTGACTCTTCTATTGTCTTTCCATGACCCGAAGTCGTTCCCCCCTCTTCAATCCGATTTATTATTGCGTCTTCACCGGCATTGTAACGCACGATGTCACCCGGTTCGATTGTCATTTGTATATTATCATCTTCATAGTCGCCATTATCATTTCTATCACCATCCAAGTTCCAAGTCAAGTATATTCCCTTGGTGTCACCCTGAATAGTTACTCCTGTCACGTTGTCGTATTTGTTGCCATAACCCAAAGTAGTTTCATTGATATCCAATGTTTGATAATCTCCAGATGCGGTAAGAACTCGAATTTGAGCTTTTGTTCCTGTGTTCAGACTTTCAGACATGATGCCTGGTGCAACTCTAAGTACGACAGCATAATCGGAGTAACCTGGATTTAAATTAAATGTGTAGATGTTCCCGAAATAATCAAGATATGCTGTCACTTCGTCGTTCAATCTACATCCGCTCAGTCGACCTTCTACTGATTCAAACCGATTCCCATATTGGTAACCATAATAATCAGTACCATCGATGTTATAAGTAGTTACACGATTGGAATCCCCCTCCGAATAAGATGTCCAGGTCCCTGTAACTGTATTTGTACCCACAGCAATCCTTCTGATCATTTCACTGTTTGGCCCTCTGTATACGTAAATAATATTACCTTCATTGATATCGTCAAGGGAATTCACACCATCCAGAATAAATTTTGAGGTATCTATTTCACCTTGTGTATTTTTGTAGAACTTCTCATTTAACAATTCTGATTGTTCATCTAATTCCTTCTGTATGTCCGACGTCATCATCGCATGTTGAGTTGGTTGTGTTTTACTAAAATTCCAATCCATCACAGCCCAAATCTGTGATATGCTGTTATTTTCAATTTTTACCGAAAGAGTACAGTTTCTATCTTTTAAATCAACTATATCATTTGGTTTCTGTATTTGGTATGCTGAAGGGTTAGGTGCACCAGTTATTTTTTCACCATTATAATAATACGGTATTTTTGCCAATGTCATGTTAGTGTTTGTTGGCTTTTCAAGGTTCTTTATTCCATCGCTAGAAAAAGCGGTCCAAGGTTCTTGTCCATTGGCACCAACAGAGTATGTAATGCCTTCTGCAGTAAATTCAGTTGCATCACTGTTAAAGTAACCACTCAGTAGTTTACTATATGAATCACCAACTGCTAGAATTTTTCCATGTTTGTCTTTCACAACCCGCGCCGCAACACCTACATAAGAACGGACATTATTGATAGCGTTATCGGCATCTTGTTCATCGATCACTTCATACTCTTTTGAACCGTCTTCGTTGAGTGTAGACAACATACTAACTCCACGAAAGTCCCGTCCATTGATACTGAACTCTTCTGTCCCATTTTTGTAATTCGTGGCGCCGTCTTTGTCCGCATATACCTCTGGAAGGTCTAAAGCATTATACAGCATGATCGCGATATCACCTCTGGTAGCACCTTTGGTCTTATCGTTACTTGATGTATCACTAAATAAGCCGAGCGCGGTAGCCTTTTGTATATAAATAGCAGGCCATGCCCCGTTCATCTCGTTACATTCATCCGTATAACCAATCGCTCTTACGATCATTGTGACGGCTTCCTGATAGGTAACATCATCGTCCGGACCAAATCTTCCATCCGGATAGCCTTTCACGATATTCAAATTGGATGCGTACTCTACAACCGGAATCGCCCACTTATCGCCCACACCATTCATATCCGAATAACGGGACCATGTTGCATCTGCATAATCATAGATGCCCAATGCTTTAATGACGAGTTGAGCCATTTCGGATCTGGAAACGACATCATTCGGTTTGTATGTGCCGTCTGTATAACCGGTTACAACATTTAACGCGGTCAGGACGTTGACAGCACCCTCGCAGTTCTCTCCGCTGATGTCACTGTAGGCAATTCCGTTGCCCGCAGCCGTGTCATCCGCCGCAAACGCCATGACAGGCATGAGGCAGACAACCATCGCGAGAGAGAGTACGATAGAAAGTACTTTCTTCATGTCTTAGTTCCTCCTTTAAAATTCTTTTCGAAGGGAGCAAATTCAATCAATCAGAGCAAATTACCCTCCCTTCAGCTAGATAATTTGACATAATACATAGAATCGCAGGCAAATAAGCCATACAAATTCTATCACAGTGAAATTATACATCTCAAAGTCGGCCCAGTCAACTTTAATTTTTGAAATGTAATAGACCTGTAATAATGAATTTCCTGTTCCGGGGAGTGGATTTTTTTTAAGGAACTTTTTCATCATACAGAGCCGTCTTCCACTACGCTAATAGTATAACAACTTTCGCCTGATGTCCATTACAGACGTATTACAGAACCGATACTAAATCTTTTCACCCATCGAAAAAGCTTGGTATCACTGGGTTTGTGACACCAAGCCATCCAACTGGCAGGTATAGAAGTTTTTCTGAATCTTTCATTTTACCGTTCGGTAAAAACTCATTTGCTCCCCGTGATATCAACACGTTTGGCCGGTTCGATACAGGCAAATATGCCGTTTTATTCCCTGCTCAGCGTCAGATACGCTGTTTCACCGCGCAGCGCCCGGCATCCCGCGAGCGAATCACTGTAACTGCGATACTCCGTGATAATCCAGTACGTGTATCCAACTTCAAGGTCAACCGAATTTCCGCCGGAAATTCCTTCCGACACAAGTTCCGCTCCGCTCTCAGTCATTCGGTAAATATCATAATTTACAAAATCAGGATTTGCTATTTCTTCGAGATTCACAGCGATGGCCGCGCTGTCGGCACTGACCATGTACGGATTCGCTGACGAAGCCGCGCTGCTCTGTTCGAGATAATCTGAAATGATACGGTTCTCATGGCAAATATCACGGATTCCCGGCGCAATGCGAATCAGATGAATCGTATACGTTTTATCGCTGTAACCTCGCTTTTCAGAGCCTACGGTAACGGTGATGCGTTTCTCCGCAGTCCCCTCCTCGACAGAAATATCCGCGTAAGGCATACCGCCGCTGACGTCAACCTGCTGCTGCGCATTTCCGCAATGAACCGCATAAGTCGGATTCTCCGCATAACCCGCCTGTCCTTCCGTCGTCACGGCACGGAAACTGACAGTCAGTTCCGTCGCCTCCGATGGAATATAATAATAGAAGTCAGATGACGAAACCGGCAGTATCGTATAAGCCGATTCTTCGCTGGTGCGTCCCACATGGCGAATAGCAAGTGTTTCTAACAGCGGGGTGTCACGCTGTACTGTTACCTGTTTTGGCGGTGTAACCACCTCCTCGGCCGTTGTAATACTGCCCGGCTCCGTTTCATAAGTTACGCCGTCCGCGTAAACATAAAGCTTTTCAATGTTTCCATCTCCCTCAAACATCAGATTTTCAGAGTAAACAGATGCCGTATCAATCGCTGCGCGTCCGGTCACAGTCACATTTGTTCTGTCAGCGTCTTCCTCTGCAATTAAATTGGAAATCGTACCTTCCTCGAAAATCACATCGACTTTCGCCTCACGGATATCGACCGTCTCAAAATTACCGATCAGCGACAAATAAGCCGCCCGGTTGGCCGCAACGCTGACGAATCCCCTGCCGAAATCGCCCGAATTCTCCAAATCACCTTCTTCGAGCAGGACTTCATCCGTAACGACGGAATTGACGACAGTCGACTCACCCTCCGCAACAATGCGAACCGGCGCATCGCTGCGGTTGATCTTCGCATTTGCCACCCGGCTGTTTGAAAGAAATACCCCGCCATTGTCATATCCACCGCCCTGAACATTCAACATTCCCAAAACGACGCAATTTTCCACAGTCGTCCGACCGTCGCCGACTCCGCTGCCGACAGTAATCTGATTTGCGTAAATTGTATCATTCAACGTCACTTCAGGCAGAATGACCGTCTGATTCTGGCGCACGATATTTTCTTTTTCATAAATATCGACCATAATCTTTGCCGCCTGCGCCCTTGTCAGGCCGTCCCCAGGATGAAGACCGCCGTCGTCATAACCGCTGATGTAGCCTTTGGCCGTAATCTTCATAAAAGCATTCGTTGCCCAGGATGCGACAGTGCTGTGATCTTTAAACGTATCAATCTCGCTGCTGTGTTCGCCCGTCGGCACGATGCGCGACAGAATCACAACGGCTTCCTGACGCGTAATCCCTCTTTCGGGCGCGAACGTTTCAAGACTGTCTCCTGTAATAAATGCCGCTGCCACACCTTTTCTGATCTCGTCATAATACCAGGCACTCGAATCAATATCTTTAAATGACACGTCGGCAGCCGACGTATTTCCAAGAACAGCGTTTACCATTTTTGTAAATTCTGCTCTGGTAATCTGAGCGTCCGGCTTGAATGTCCGGTCGGAATATCCCGATGCAATTTCATATTTCACAGCTTTTTCAACATAACTCTGCGCCCAGTGGCCCGAAACATCTTTCAGTGATGCGGCATATGTCTCAATCGGCCCCACCGTCAGTCCGGCGAAATTCGCTGCGCCCGGAACAAACAACGATGCCGCAGCCAAAGCTGCGGCTGAAACCGCTGCAATTCCTCTTTTTCTCAATAATTTAATGATCCCCATAACATTTCACCCTGCAAATTTTCACTCAAAAGCCTTGCTTTTCATGCCTTTTCCGGCAGACGAATGACGATACAGTAATCAGACGCCGCCGCAATCTCTTCCTCTGTAAAATCGCCTACGACGGCCAGAAAACTCATATCCTCCTCCTCAAAGAAATGCTCCGCATAATCCCAGATTCCGTGGCCCTCACAGGAATCCGCATTATTGAAAATGAGAATCGTTTCCAACGGAACGATCATATCATGAACCGTCTTTTCAATAAAATAATATGCGTCGCGACCGACAGGCATCGTATCAATATATTCCCGCACCTCCGGATTGTTCTTCAGATTTATATGAATCATATTATTAAAATAATTTTTTGCAAAATCTTTAATGACCTTCGTCCGATCCTCCTCGGTGCTGCCCGTAAGGAGAAGCGTCTTATATTCTCTGAACTGAAGCTTCCAGTCAAGAAGCTGCGAAATGATTCTTTCCATTATTCAGTGTTCCTTTCCGAAAAATATTTGCAATCACATATCATTTCACTATCTGCGTTTCACGGTTTCGCCCATGCCGAAATACAGCTCTTATCCACGTTTCACAGTTTTGTTGAACAGAGTGCATTTTATACGCCCTTCACGGCTTTATTAACACGCATCGTGCTGCTTATTATACGGCATACGACTGTTATACGCGCTTTGCGATTTCGTTGGCTGTTTTTGCAAATTCCTCCAGACTTAGCGTTTCCGCCCTTCGCATCGGATCAATACCGGCTGCGCTGAGCGCCTCGGCAATTCTGTCCTTCGGCAGCCCGCGAACGCCGGTCAGAGAATTGAGCAGTGTTTTCCGACGCTGGCCGAATCCGTTTCTGACCGTTTCAAAAAAGATTTTTTCGTCGATCAGATCGACAGGCCGCATACTGCGCACATCGAGACGCAAAATCGTGGAATCCACTTTCGGCCTCGGTACAAAGACTTCCTTCGGTGCGTTCGCCACATGCTCCACAGTGCAGTAAAACCCGACCGCAACCGACAACGCGCCATATGCTTTCGTTCCCGGAGAGGCCTTAATCCGGTCGGCCACCTCCTTTTGCATCATAATCGTGATGCTATCAGCGGGAACGCGTTCCTCAAGCAGCTTCATAACGATAGGCGTCGTAATATAATACGGAAGATTCCCGATAATTCTGACACGTCCCGGCGTCCGGCAACGCTCCACAAGAGCCGTCAGATCTGTTTTCATGACATCGGCATTGATGATCTCTACATTATCATATTCCTGCAGCGTTTCATGCAAAATCGGCAGAAGGCGGCGGTCGATCTCAACCGCCGCCACACGGGCCGCCCTCTGCGCGGCCTCCGCCGTCAAAACACCCATACCCGGCCCGATCTCGATGACAAGGTCTTCTTCTCCGATCTTCGAGCCTTCAATAATCGCATCTATAATATTTTTATCCGACAGAAAATTCTGTCCGAGACTTTTTGAATGTCTGAAATCATGTCTGGCGCGCAGTTGCGCCATCATGGAAGGGGAATAGAGTTTATCCATTGTCCTTCGTTCTCCGTTTATTGATTTTTTACATCTTTTCGCATCCATCATTTTTTGGATTATCCGGAATTATTTTGAGCCGGCTGCCGTAAGCTCTTTCGCCGCTTTCGACATATCGGATACAATGTCAACGAGATGAAAACATCCGTACGAGCCGCCAATCAACTTACCGACCTCGCGCTTTGACAGTTCGTCAATATTCCTGCCGATAAACAGCCCCGGATTCCAGTGATCCAGCGCAAAACAGGCGTCAAACGGCCAGCGGCACATGGTTACGTCAAAATCGCTGATCTCGCGGCTCGTCACAGAATATGTGAGATATGCGTGCATCTCATGGAAACTGTCATGATATGCGCCATGAATCGTTGCTTCGTCGCCGCCCGTGCTGTAAACAGTATACTGTTTGTATTTATTATACAAATTCTTTTGTCTCATATGATTGAACGCATTTATATGGTCCGGCCATTCTCTGAGTTCCGGCATCCGGCCCGTGTAAGGAATACAGTAATCTGTCTTGTCGCGCTGCCAGTAAATCTCATACTCAATCGGATCGGCAAAATTCATTTCTTCCAAATAATAACACTCTGCCTGGCTGATGCCGCGAATATTTTCGAGAAGCAGCTCTTTAATAATACCGTTGCCGTCATAATTCGGAAGCGTTTTGATGATCTTTGCAGCGTCAAAAGTACACGGTACACCCACTAACTCCGGAATTTCCGATTCGATAATCTCTTTGTTTGACGGCGTTCTGTGAATCGAATATTCCGTCTTGTCTATCTTCATCTCATAAAGATCGGCATAAATCACGATGTCACATTCGTAGCGCGTGCTGAGAAAAGTACATGTTGCCTTGATTTTTCCTTTTTCTGTGCGGTCTACGCGGTTCATATAAGCGCCCTGTTCCATGACTTTTATCATACGCCAGCCTCCTTTAAATTTATTTGAACTGTATCCTGCTTCATTTCACTGAACCCTCTATTTTTTAATCTTTCTTTTCATCACCCGCCAAAAGAATATTTTCCAATTCCTCTCTGGAAATACCGCTGTAATTCAGCCTCTTTAAAAATGCCTTTGCATTTCCATATCCGATGCCAATACGCCGGCCCAGCTTGTCCCGCCGAATCTTTGAGTCAGGCCCGCCCGACAGCCCGTAATAAACCATGTCCGATTCGTCAAATATCTGTGAGCGGTTTGTCAATGTCCGGCCCGCCGTTTCGATAGCGCGCCGTATTACATCAGGCTCCGCGTTTTCCACGCCGATGTCGTCTCTACAGGTCGCCTCATTGCGCGAGATATAAGCCTGTTTTGCTCCGGGAAACATATCGGTCAGACGTTTCCTGATCCGATTGCCTGCATGATCGGGATCCGTCAGAATAATAATGCCCCGCGTTTCATAGGCGCTGCGGATGCGCCGAAGTGTGGCGTCACTGATGCCATAGCCGTGGGTCGCTATAATATCGGCATCGACAGCCCTCTGCACCGCGTCAATATCGTCCCTGCCCTCAACAACGATGACCTCTTTTATTACTTGATCCATTTTGTTTCACTCCGTATGCCGTATGTCTTACAGCAGCCGCTCATCCTCCGGCTTTCAATGCTCTGCGTCTTTCGTATTCTGATTCTCGTCATCGTCCTCAAAAATATATATAATTTCGCCGGACTTTGCCATTTTCAGCCATTCTCTGGCCTGTTCCTCAATATACTCGTCAGTGCCCACACGCCCGATTTCCTGCTGCATCTCCTTTTTCTGTGTTTCAAGCTCCTTAATCCTGTCCTGCCGTTCACTTTCTTCCATCTTTAATGAAACGATCTTCCAGCTCGACAGCACGACACCGACAGCAACGAAAATCGCAATTACTGTAACAGCAATCCGGAGCGGCAAAATCAAACGCTTTTTTCGACGCTTTACTCTCTGTCTATGCGTTTCCGGCTCCTTACGGCTCTCCGCTGCATAATCGTCGTCTTCGTCAAACCCCTCAGCCTGTCCCGGCTCCTTTGCCTGAAGGTTACTTCCATAATATGTATAGTCAGATAAGCCGTTTTCCGGTTCCCCGCGCCGCCGTCTGACCTCTGCGGCTGCCTCCCGAAGCTGCCGGCGTCGAATCTCGCGTTTTTCTTCAAGATCAATAACAGTGTCGGAATCGGTAAAATCCTGTTCCTGCTGTGACAGCTTCTTCTGTTTTCTTTTTCGTATGTTCATAAAATACTCCGTCTCTGTTACGCTTCGTATTTTTACGCAACGATAACATATGCTATAATCAGTATTATAACATAAACAGCAGCCACGGTACGCGCTACTTTGGAATTTTTAAATGTAAAGACGATGCGCCTCAGAACCACACCTCCCGTTACAGGCCCGACCAGCGGTTCACGCAGCAGTTCTCGAATATCCTGAGTAAAAAAGTTCCGGACGTCATGGGTTATGAAGTTTTCTCCGAATACAGTAAAGCGCAGGGAAATTCTTACTGATCCTGCGCTCTGCCTGTCGTATTAAATTTTTAACACCGGTATCACCCTGTCATTTCCGCTCAAAAAAGAATATAAATCAAGCAATCAAATATAGCCGGAGAAAATATATATCAAGAATTCAGGCACTCAGAAAAGGCTGCGGGATATAACAGCTTTTTGAGGGCCGATAACCGTAATCCTGTTCAAAAGCGACTGGATCCATCATGAAAAACTGATCTGCAACCCAACTGCCCTGATCTCCGCTGGTGGCATCGACACAATAAACGCTGCCGTCGACAATGATAAGATTCCACGCGTGTTCCGCACTTTCCGCAATCCAGCAATCGAGCCCCAGTCTGTCACAAACCGCTTTATACAGGCCGGCATAACCCGAACAGACTGTTTTCCCCACAATGAGCGCACCGTAGATGCCTCTATTTTTTCGCAGCGGACTTGTCATATCACCCATTGAAATAGCATCGCTAAGTTCATAGTCATACTCCAGATGATCGCACAAATACTGAAAAATTGCTCTGTGTATCTCAACTTCGCTGCCACCTGATGATTCAGCAGCCGCTGTAATTTCGGCACAAGCCTGATCGAGAGCCGCTTTTGCCTGAACCTCAGTCTGCTCGACTTCTTCTTGCGTACAGAGTTCCTTTTTGTTATTTCCACCAATATTCAGTTTAAACCCGCCAAGGCTGCCCGCGTCGCCATTTGCGCCGGAACTGTCCGTGCCGTCTGAGCCGTCCGAATTGCTGCTGTTCACCGCGTAATTAACCCGGAAAATCCACAGATTCAGTGCTTCAAACATATTGACGGAATATCCCGACGGCATAATGCACAGGTCTTCCGCGTCATTGGCGATTTCGGCGCACATATAAGAATAAATCTTATCACTGTCAATCTTATAGCCTTTCCCGCGGACGACAACCGCCTCATATCCTGTATCAAAATTATCGAGCAGCGCGCCGATCAATTCTTCCTCACTGGAAACCTCTGCAAATTTCAAATCCGGCAGACCGTTTCGTGCGATGAAAAAAATCAGGATCACCGCCAGGGAAATGATTATCATAACTACTGTTTTCAGCAACTTCTTTAAAAAACTCATCCTACTAAATTCCTGTTTTCCGCCGCCGTCCGGTTCAGCCGAATCCTGACGCGGATTTGGCTGAACCGGACGGCCTCCCTGCTTTATTTCTCTAACACTTTCCTGTTTCCGGGGCGGCATGTTCTGCCGGCTTCACATTCGTCGGCCATCATTTCATTTTTGCCGCTTCGGGGCCGCCATTCTCAGCGCCGCACCCATATTCGTCGGCCATCATTTCGTTCTCATCTATTCTGAAACCACGCTGCTCCAACGCTTTCTTAAATATTCTGCCGCATATTCCGCCGGCTTCTGCGCCACGACAATGGCAGCACAATCGTTATCGTCGTTCCTTCTCCTTCCTTGCTGGACGCGGTGATCGTTCCGTTATGCACCTCGACAATCTGTCTCGCAATAGAAAGCCCAAGTCCCGTGCCGCCCATCGCGCGCGACCGCGCCTTGTCCACACGGTAAAACCGCTCAAAAATCCTGGACGTTTCCGAATCCTTGATTCCAATTCCGTTATCCGTAATGCTGATTCTTACGAACCCGCCTTCTTGCCTGGAATTGACGCGGATCAGCCCGCCTTCCTGAGTATACTTAATCGAGTTCATCAACACATTAAAGATTACCTGCTGCATCTGATCATTGTCCGCCAGAATATTGAGCGAAACATTTTCGTCAAACTCACATTCAATCGTCTGATTTTTTGCCTTGGCCGTCAGCATAATCTTTTTGACACAATCGCCAAGCAGTCTGTTCACATTCAGTTCCTTCAGATTCAGTTTCTCCTGAGCATTATCCAGCCTGGAAAGCTGCAACAGATCCTTCACAAGCCGTGTCATGCGCTCCGCCTCATCAGAAATAACATTCAGAAAATTCATACGCGTTTCTTCATCGTCGATTCCGCCTTCCATTAAAGTTTCCGTGTAACTTTTAATCGTTGTCAACGGTGTGCGCAGTTCATGAGAAACGTTTGCCACAAAATCCATCTGCATACGTTCCAGTTTCTCGCTCTCCGTAATATCTTCGATCAGCATGATGATGCCGATGTCGTCTTTATCTTCCGCGGTAAACCGTGCGTAACGGATCGAGAGAACACGTTCATTATAATCAACGATTTCATTCATAACCTCGCTTGACGTAACCTGTTTAATTCCGTCAGTGATGTCCTTCTTGCCAAGCTTTGAAAGAATCGCTTCAAAATTCAGTGACTCAATCTCGCTGTCAGAAATATTCAGCAACGTTCTGGCCGCCGAATTTACATGTATGATTTCCCCTGAAAGGTCGACCGCGATCAATCCGTCTGCCATATATTTTAAAACAGCTTCCAGCTTATTCCGCTCATTCGATATTTCATTGATATTATAATTAAGTTCCCGCCGCAAAATATTAAACATATCAGCAAGACGTCCGATTTCATCGTTTGATTTTCCTTTTATTTCCTGAGAAAAGTCTCCGGACGCCATTTTTTCCGCTTTTTCCGTCAGATCGTTAATCGGAGCTGTAATACTGCTCGCGATAAAAAACGAGATGACCGACGAAACGAGCAGCGCCAGCACCATAGCCTGAAGGAAGATAATCTTCGACTCATTCGTCGTGTTGTAAACGCCCGAAAGATTGGCGCTGAGATAAAGAACTCCTATAATACTGCCATCAGCCCCCGTAACAGGCCGGGCTACATTGAGCACGGGGATCGAGTTGGAAAGACTGCTCTGCCCGTCCGTCTCCTCGCCGTTTAACGCCTGAACGAGAACATTCTCATTGAGCAAATCGATTCCTGACCTGTTGACGACAGCCGTATTGCTGGCCGCTATGATTTTGATGTTCGTATCTACGACGTAAAGCTCGTAGTCCGTACCGGTTCGCCACTCGTCGACAATCGCCTGAATCGTTTCCTGTCTTTCAGCCAGCGATGTATACGTTTCAAAAGGTATGGAAAGCATGACAATATTCAGAGTTTCGTAAGATTTTTCACGGATCGAATCGATTTCGTACGATTCCAGCTTATTCGTTACAAACACTCCAGCCACCGTCATAGCGATAAATACGATGATGAAAAAAATGGCAAGAATCCGCCATTTTATACTTGTCATTGTCTTTTTAAACAATTTCACGGCCTCCTGAACGCTCGCCGCAGACTGCGGGAACTGGACTTCGTGTCATCTGCCGTGCCATTTGAAGCCGCCCTATGGTCTGCGGAAATAATATCCGATGCCCCGCTTCGTCATGATATACTGCGGATTGCTGGAATTGTCCTCGATTTTTTCTCTGAGACGCCTGACAGTCACGTCTACCGTCCGGATGTCTCCGTAATATTCGTAACCCCAAACTTCTTCCAGTAACTGTTCCCTGGAAAAAACTTTATTTTCCCGTTCCGCCAGATAGCGAAGCAGCTCAAATTCCCGCAGCGTCAATTCCAGAATCTCACCATTTTTCCTGACCTCATACTTGTTCAGATCAATCGTCAGATTGCCGAATTCCCGCACGTTAGATTCCGCCTTATCAACTTCTGCGCTCAGTGTCAACGTAGCTCGCCTGATATTCGCCTTAATCCGCGCCAAAAGCTCCCTCATGCCAAAAGGCTTTGTCATATAATCGTCAGCTCCGAGCTCAAGACCCAGAACTTTATCCACTTCTTCCTCCTTAGCCGTCAGAATAATGATGGGTACTGTGCTTCTTTCGCGTATCTTCTTACAGACAGTGAAACCGTCGACCTTTGGAAGCATCACATCCAGCAAAACGAGATCGGGATTACAGGAAATCCGTTTTTCAAGTGCTTCTTCCCCGTCATATGCCGTATAGACGTCAAAGCCTTCTTTTTCGAGATTAAACTTGATAATATCCGATATTGATTTTTCATCTTCTACTACCAGAATTTTCTTCTTCGAATTAACCATAACGCTTCATACTCCATCCTTACTTCTATTTTCAATATTATCACGAACAATATTCCTCGCCAAATGCCAATGCCATTAGTGTATCACATAAAGCAATTTTTTCAAACTGTCGTTTTCACATTCGTTCTTCGTAAAATTCATCTCGCTCCAGGCATCGGCAAACCGCGTCCGTTTCAAAATTTTGAGTGCGATCCCATTTCCGACCGCTTATCCGGACTTTGTTCAAAACTGTGTTCAATCCGAAAACTCCCGGCGCGAAAAATCGCGTCGGGAGTTTTCGGCAGCGGTGTCTTAATTGCTGTCGGCCGGCATATTCCATTCACCGACACGACCCGCGCACAGGACTTCGTCGATAATTTTTACTCATTTGATTTATTTTTTCGCCGGCTATATCGTCAGCCGCCGCGCCCGTCTGCGGTAATTCCCCAAAAACGGTCAGATCACCTTTGGGCCAGCTTCAGCGCCACACAATTTCCATTTCGCATCGGCAGCTTTTTATCCGACTGATAAACTAACTGATAAACGGCAGAGGATTTATCGCCGTTCCGTTCTTTCTGATTTCAAAGTGACAATGATTTCCGGTGCTGTTGCCCGTACTTCCAACTTTCGCGATGACCTGTCCCTGCGCAACCTTGTCTCCGACAGAAACAAGAAGACTGCTGTTATGCGCATAATACGTCTCATATCCGTTGCCATGGTTAATTTTTACCAGATTCCCATAGCCGTGATTGTTAAACTGCGCATAAACCACCGTACCGCCATCTGCCGCTACAACATCCGTACCATAAGGAGCTGCAATATCCACGCCTTTATGCTGTCTGCCCCAGCGTGCGCCAAATCCTGAACTGAATCTTCCGGTAGTCGGCATGACGAACAGGCCAGTGGAATCGGTCTTGGGCCTTACCTTCGTTCCTCTGACGATCACCTGATTTACCGGCGGGATATATTCCGTCTGGGACAGAATTTCTCTGTCAACTTCTTCGCCGTTAATTCGCGAAATCTTCGCCGTCACACGCGCTTTGCCGTCTACACCCTGAACAGCAAGCTCTACCTCATCCTCATACATATCAGGATTGTCTTCATAAACAGTTTCAAACGGCATTGTCTTCGTGAAGACCTGAATTTCATTCGTGGCGACAGTCAGCAGCTTACTCGAACCATCCTCATTGATAAAAATTTTGCTCGCCGCATCATAATCAGAAAACGCGTCAACGTTTGCGACAACAGGTTCAATCGTGACCTCCTCATCGAAGATCAGATCGTCCGGAGCCACATCAACTGAAAACACGAGCGGATGTCCTGCATCCCCCAGTTCTTTGCCTGCCGTCAGGACAGCGGACGCTTCATCAATCGCCTGTTCTTCAGGCGTCAGGATCGTACCGTCAGTCGATTCCGCCAGCTGCTGGGAACTGATGTCTGTCGTTTCCTCAGAAGAATCCGGCACAGTCCAAGCGTCTGTCGCCAAAGAGTCCGATGCCATCGTAGGCTCACCGGCGGCTGGTTCTATCGCTTCCGTCGTTTCCGGAGCTTCTGTTGATGCCGTCATATCCGCTGACGCCGCTGTCGTATCTGACGCCGTTTCAACCGCATCATCTTCATTAGAGGCATCATCTAACAAATACGTGTTGTCATCTGTAAATTCATCTTCCAGATCAACAATCGTATGAAGCGCCGTGACCTTATTTAAGTCAGCCGCAAAATCAGCTTCCGTAGACGTCGTGCTCACGTTTGCTGCCGCCGCTTCTTCTGGATTTACAACAACGCCGTCGACCACTTTATGTCCTTCGCCGTCGACTGTGCAGTAATAAAGTTTTACATTTCTGATAATTTCATTCGCCGTTTCCTCGGAATCGACGAGCGCCGCCGTCTTCCCATCGACGACAAGCGCAAACCCGTCGCCTGTCAGATTACCGGCATTCGCGATCTTATCTGCAGCTGTTTCTGCTGTGTCCGTGTCAGCCGAAAAATTTAACTGCTTCGTATAGGTAACATCTACGCGTGGATCTACCGTCACGCTTACATTTGAATCCATGGCTTCCGGAACCTGAGTGACCGCTTCCTCGATCTCCGTTTTGTTTTTCACAGTGCCGAGCTGCGTGCCATGATAAGAATAATCGTAAACAGTCGCCGCGTTAATCGTAATAACGAAAGCCGCCATTACAGTCATAGCCGTTCCCATGGCGACAGTACAGCCTTTCCTGTGTACGATATAAAACTGCGCTACACGGTCAACGATACGTTCATACATCTTGAACGCCCTGCTGCACTGAGCCCGTATCGCGTCCAGCTTCAGGATGAAACGCCGCTCAAAAGACGCAACGGCAACGGCAATGTCGGCAAATTGGCCTTCCATAATCCTTTTCGATCGTTTTTCCCTGACGATCATCCGTCTTTCTATCCATCCTTCTCGTACAGACCTGTCGTGAACTCTGCGAACAGCCCGCAAGCGCGTATGAGTACGCGATACCATTCTTGAGACCGTCGCACTCACAGAATCGAGCATTTCAGATACGGACTGTCTGAAATACTCCAGTCGGTCATCACATTGCCCAGCCAGCTTTTCCACGCCCGAAATAAACTTCGTGTTCATGGACTTCCGGACAGTCGCCTGTCTGTTACAGACTTCCGGCGACTGAGATGCAGACTGCCGCACGGATTCTGAAAATCCGCAGGCAAGCTGAGCTTCGTTTTCCAGATTTCTATCATCCGCCGTGCCGTCGACCGATGCTTCTTCTGTCCGACTGATTATCATACCGCCCCGTATATCATCAGGTGATGACAATTCTCCTTCAACTTCTGTCTTTTTTTCATTTCGCTTAATAAAACGTTTTCTCATTTCAACCACCTTTCAGAACCACACTTTTGCGCATGTCAGGCGTATATCATCTTCTGCATCACTTTTCTTTGTTTCTCTCATCCGGCCTGCAGCCGCGCTTCGTGGTGTAAGCTTACTTTGTGGGGCTTTTTACCCGCCTCCTCAAATGTATCGCTTCAGTTTTTCGGAGTAACAGCTGCACCTCTGGCCGCTGTCGAGCACTCCTGTATCCTTACAATACTTGCATTCATACTGTATCTCAAGATAATCGCAAGGCAAATTCTGCTCTGTAAGCAAAAATGCCTTTTCTGCGCTGAGATCGTTCAGCTGACTGGTCAAACGACGGCGTTCTTCCGACGCATTTGCGCCGCTGCTGAGTGCCAGCCTCGAAAGTTCGAGATTTGTCTTCTTCAGCAACATATCAATCTCCCGAATCCTGGGAACCTTTGCGTATACATCCCGCCTGCGTTCCTCAAGTTCCGCCTCTTTCCGCTTACGAAGCTCCTCGTAAAGCCGTTTAACCTTTGCTGCAGGATTGCCCTCCTTCGCCGTGCCGCCGGCGCCGGAGGCCGATTTCGCTTTTTTTCCGCTCCATGAGAGCAGAATACTGTTGACGTAATTGATGTTTGGATTTGAAATTCCGCTCGTCTTCGCACAGGCTTCAAGAATTTTGCCGATATCAAAGCCCAGCTCGTCGAACCAGGAATCTATAATCATCTCCTCCTTTTCCGTAGGATTCCGATGAAATCCCAGAGCTTTCATCACACGTCTGTACTGGTTATGCCGCAGATCCGTTTCCTGAAGAAACTTTTCCGCATCCTCCACAGTCCTTACATTTTCCTCCATCCAATGCCGGAGTACATTGGCAACATACTGAAATCTGCTGCTTTCACGATGCTCCGCACAAAATTTATATACAAAGCATATGAGGTCCGGATCCACACCGTCTTCATGAATCCACGATACGATGGCAGAAGCCTCTCTGCTTTCCAGCATTCTGTTTGTGATATGTTCGATGCTCTCAAACGTTTCCCGGAGCACCTTATCATCCATAAGACTGCTGCTCCCCTCTGAAGCAGACTCTTCACCCATTGTACCTGTGCCGCTTTCCGCTTTTTTTTGCGGTGCGAACAGCTTTTCCTTCAGATTGATAAATTCGACCGTATAATGAAACCTGTCCTGCGGATCTCTATATCGTTTTCTGATTACGCCACAGTCCTCCCAGTAATTCCAGGCGCGGAGCACATCTTCTTCATTCATGCCCAGATGCCTGGCAATCAGACTGTTTGACATATACTCATCATCCGCATACATCAGCGCGGTAAGATAAACCTTTACGAAATCTCCGTCGGCTGCAGCCATATATTCCATCAAAAAAATATTTTCCACCTGGGTATCACCGAGATACGGATTTTTAAATTTTTCACGTCTGAAGTTCATACCGCTGTCCTCATATACAAAATTTATTGTATCACAAACATTGTGATAGGTGTGTGAAATATTCTGTCACAAAACAACCCGTCGGCAAAATTGCCGACGGATCGCCGTTTTTCGTTTATTTTTTCCTTCAAATTACGCCACTTCCAAAATATTTTTCTTTTCCATATTCCACGTCTACAGCCGGTAACAGCCTCGCTGTCATACCCGCTGCGAATCGGGCAGCCGCAAAATTTTTTCGCCGCTTCCCGGCTTAATGAGATCAAATTTCAGTCCGTTCTTCACGAAAATTTCACTTCACTTTCACATAGCCGGTCTGCCGCTATACATTCCCGCAATAAAGTAAAAAGTGCGAATCAAAATAATTCGCCTCTTACTATCGTCTGTTCTCTGTCCGGTCCGACTGAAACGATTCTGACCGGAACACCGGTAAATTGCTCGATCAGACCAATATACTCCTTTGCCTCCTGCGGAAGTTCCTCATACTTCCTGCATTCCGCCGTCGGCGTATGCCAGCCCTTCAGTTTTTTGTAAACAGGCCTGCACGATTCCACCAGATCAAGGCTTGCCGGAAAATCCGTAATAACCTCTCCTTCCGGCGTTTCATAACCAACACACACCTGAATCGTTTCAAACTGGTCGAGAACATCAAGCAACATCAGTGAAATGCCCGTTAGTCCGTTGATACGCGCCGCATAGCGAATCACGACAAGATCAAGCCAGCCGCAGCGTCTCGGTCTGCCTGTTGTAACGCCATACTCATGGCCCACTTCGCGGATCGCATCACCTGTTTCGTTGTCCTCCTCCGTAACAAACGGACCCGCACCCACACGCGTTGTGTAAGCCTTTACGATGCCAATGACCTCTTCAATACATTGAGGCCCGATGCCTCCGCCTGTCGCAAATCCGCCGGATACGGGATGAGAACTCGTAACATATGGATAAGTTCCAAGGTCAATATCGAGCATCGCGCCCTGAGCCCCTTCAAACAGGACTTTCTTTCCAGCCTTTATGGCTTCATGCACCATAACGCCCGTATCCCTGATATATGGTCTGAGTTTTCGCGCATAACCTAGGTATTCCTCAGTCATCGCCTCTTTATCCATCGCCTCTGCACCGTAAATCTTCGTAATAATTTCATTTTTTCTGTCGATCTGCGCAGAAAGTTTCTTTATAAATGTATCGTCATCCATCATATCGCACATCCGGATTCCGGTTCTTTCCATTTTATCCATGTAACACGGGCCAATTCCTTTATTTGTCGTACCCACCTTCGACTTGCCCTTCATGACTTCGCCGAGTGCGTCGATCTTCTTGTGGTAAGGAAATACAATATGCGCCCTGTCACTTATATAAACATTTGACGTATCAATTCCGTCCTTTCCGAGATTTTCAATCTCCTCAAAAAAGCCTGCCGGATCGAATACGACACCGTTTCCTATGATATTTACAGCGGAAGGATTCAGGACGCCGGATGGGATCAGATGAAGCGCGTACTTCTTACCGCCGACGACAACAGAATGTCCCGCGTTATTTCCGCCCTGAGCCCTCACAACTACGTCCGCGCGCGTCGCGAAATAGTCGATCGCTTTTCCTTTGCCTTCGTCTCCCCACTGAGTTCCGACTACTGCTAATGTTGCCATTGCTTCCATCCTTTCGTTTCACCGAACAGCCGGTTCGACCGGCTCCGAAGTCCGGCATGTCTTTCCACTTGCCGGCAATCCCTTTTCGGTGTTAAAAATTATTGAGTAACATGAAGTAATATTTAACAATAAAACTGTTAAGTCACACCCGTGTTCAAAGTTTTCACTCTTTGAATTTGTATTTTAAGTATGAAACCTTAATGAATCCGCTGAATCAGCAGATTATCTCTTTTTATATCAATTACGCTTTCCTCACGCTGCCGGCCCTGCCGCTTGCGTCAGATCTGCAGCGGACTTCTGTCTGCAAATTTTGTATATTTTCCGAGCCATGTCAAGTCCAGACTGCCCGTCGGGCCGTTCCGCTGCTTTGCGATAATGACTTCGCAGGTATTCGGCTTTTCCGTCGTTTCGGGATTATAATATTCGTCCCTGTAAAGAAACATTACAATATCTGCGTCCTGCTCAATCGCCCCCGACTCTCTGAGATCAGAAAGCTGCGGCCTGTGATCCATCCGCTGCTCCACCGCACGGGAAAGCTGGGATAAAACGATAACCGGACACTCCATCTCTCTGGCCAGCTGCTTCAGCATCCGCGACAGTGTGCTGACTTCCTGCTGGCGTCCTTCCGATTTTCCTTCAAAACTCATAAGCTGCAGATAATCGACGACGACCAGATCAAGCCCTTTTTCTGCTTTAAGCCGCCTGCACTTGTTTTTCATCTCCATAACGGAAATGCCCGGTGTGTCGTCAATATAAATCTGAGCGCCCGATAAGCGATCGATGGCTATATTCAAATCCTCCCAGTCACCTCTTGAAAGCTCGCCCGTTTTAAGACGCGAAAGCTCCACACAGGAATCAATACTCAAAAGTCTTTGCCCAAGCTGCTCCTTCGACATTTCCAGTGAAAAAATCAGAACATGAGCGCCGCCTTTGAGCGCCGCATTCTGAGCGATATTCAAAGCAAACGCCGTCTTTCCCATACTCGGACGCGCCGCCAGAATAATCAGATCTGATTTTTGAAGGCCCGATGTCTTTGCGTCCAGATCTACAAATCCCGTGGTCAGACCCGTCAGCCCGCCGTCCAGTCCTGACAGTCTGTCGATTTCGTCCATATTTTCCCATAAAATATCTTTGAGCAGCGTAAAATCACGCTTCTGGTTCAGACGGGCAATATCGAAAATGCCCTGCTCCGCAAAATCGAGAACCTGTGTAGCATCCGTTGATTCTTTATAGCTTTTTTCCATGATGTCCGCCGAAACGGAGATCAACCTTCGCAAAACCGCATTTTCCCTGACGATTTTCGCATAAGCTGTGGCATTGGCCGTAGATAGAATCATACCGGACAGACTTGCCACGTAAGCTCTGCCGCCGACCATCTCCAACGTCTTCCGTTTTTTCAATTCCTCACTAACCGTCAGCGCATCGACAGGGGTTGACGCCCTGTTCAAATCCCACGCTGCCGTAAAAATCTCGCGATTGATTTCGCTGTAAAAATCATCCGGCGTCAGGATCTCAAGAACGTCAAACAGTGCGTCTTTACTCAGCATAATTGCACCGAGAACGGAACGTTCCGCATGATCGCTGTGGGGCGGTATTCTTTGTTCCATTTGACTTTCCTTATTTATATATTCATAATTATACGGAAACTTCCACCGTCACCCTTACACTGACATCGGTAAACAGCTTAATATCGACCGCGTGTCTTCCTACCATTTTAATCGGTGACGGAATATTGATCTTCTTTTTGTCAATATCAATCTGAAGCTGCGTTTTAATCGCTTCAGCTACATCGACATTCGTCACGGAGCCGAATAGTCTGCCGCCTTCACCGCCTTTTGATTTCAATTGGATTATTTCTTTTTCAAGAACTTTTTTCAGTTCCTCTGCTTCCTTCTTCTTTTCCGCCAAACGTTCCGCTTCTTTTGCTTTTTTTGTCTCCAACGCTTTAATATTGCCCGGAGTTGCTTCCTTTGCGAGATTTTTCGGGAACAGCATATTTCTGGCGTAACCATCACTGACTTTAATGATTTCACCGGCTTTTCCCTGGCCTCTGACATCCTGCAGCAATATAACTTTCATACCTCATTTCCCCCTTCTTCTCAGATTTCCGCGCATGTGCGCTGCTTTTTTCTGTTTCAGGTATTTCGCATTTTGTTTCACGTGAAACGCCTTTATTCCTGAGATTCCGTCGGCACCTGCAGGCGCTTTGTATCATCCTTGCGTTCCTTCTCTTTTTCTGACACAGTCGCCGCTCTGATTTTTTCAAGACCCGTCGTCTTAAATTTCTCCTTTATCGATGCAGCTTTAAGCTTTTCTTTTTCGGCTGCAATCCGTGCTTCCTCTTTTTCCATCGCGGCTTTCGCCTTTTCCTTCTCAGCCGCTTCCTTAGCCAGCAATTCCTGACGCTCCTCTTCAAGAAATTCCGCCGTCACCATTTCCACCTGCCGAATCGCTTCTTCCATGGAAACATCAAGCTGTGCTCCCGCCATCGTCAGATGACCGCCTCCGCCAAGTTTCTCCATAATACGCTGCACATTCAGATCACCAAACGACCGGGCGCTGACACGCGTCCGTCCGTCCTTATCGACACCCAACACGATACTCGCCCTGATATCCCTGATTTCCAGCAGCGCATTCGCCGCCATAGAAATCAGCATGGAAATATTTTCTGTCGGCTCATCGAAATAAGAAATAACAATATTTCCCGGCAATAAAGAAGCCTGTGACACAATTTTCGCTTCGAGTTTCGACGAGTTAATATCCACCCGGAAAAACTGCTTTACATGCGTCGTGTCCGCACCCTGCCTGCGCAGCCAGGACGCAGCGTCAAATGTGCGCACCCCTGTTTTAACGGCAAAGTTCTTCGTGTCCAGTGCAATGCCGGCCAGCAGCGCTTCTGCTTCCAGTTTTCCGATACTCTTCTTTTCCGTTGCGATGTATTGGAAAATCTCAGTCACCAGCTCCGATGCCGACGATGCGTAAGGCTCTAGATAAAGCAGCGTCGGATTCGATATGGAATCGGTACTCCGTCTGTGATGGTCAATGACGACAATCTTCTCCGCGATCTCAAGCAGTTTCGGACAAGACGTCATTCCCGGTTTATAAGTATCTACGATGATCAGCAGGTCTTCTTTTCCTATTTCCATTTCTGCTTGTTCCGCCGACAGGAAATTATAACTTTTTTCCGTTTTTGCTAAATTATATAAAATATCAATAGCTTCCGGCGAATCGATGACGATATTTGCCTTTTTGCCCCTGTTTTTCGCGATGCGCGCAATACCCAGTGACGCACCAAAACAGTCCATATCCGGCATGACATGACCCATAACAAAGATATGCGGTGCCTGGTCGATCAACTGCCTGAGCGCCAGCGCGATAATCCGCGACTTCCCTTTGTTGCGCTTTTCAACAGTCTGTAACTTTCCTCCGTAATAATCGTAAATCGAGCCTTTCCGGACAACCGCCTGATCTCCGCCGCGTCCGAGACAGAGATCCAGCGCAGCCGCCGCGTACTCTTCAGTCTGTGCCGGAGTTTTTCCCGACGCCCCAACGCCGATACTCAGCGATGCTGGAATTTCACCGCCCGTCTCGATCGAGCGAATCTCGTCCAGAATCGGGAACTTGTTTGCTTCGATATTTTCAAGCGTCCTGAAATCGAAGATCAATGCGTATTTCGCCTTTCCCATACGCATGAAACCCGCCTGGGAACGAGTTGCCCACGTCCTTATTGTATTCTCAATCTCGGCGCCGATGCCTGCTTTTCTTTCATCCGGCACCGAAGCGATAATATCATCATAATTATCGACATTGACATAGGCAATACAGATACGCTCATCCCGATATTTTTCCTTGATCTGATCTATCGTCGTCGTCTCCACCCAGTGAAGCATACGCGCTCCCTGCATACTGTTTTGCGGCTGAGATACGATGACGCGGAATTTTCGCTCCTTCATATGCTTTGACTTGACAAGAATCGTCTTGTCCTTCAGTTCTTCGTTATCCAGCTCATGCAGTTTAACTCCCGTCAAATCATAAATATTTGACTTTGTCCGCTTCAGGTCGTCGAAAAGATCCTCAAATTTTTCATTGTACCACATCAGGGTACCCTTGTTGTCGATAATGCACAGCGGCAGAGGGTTAAAAATCACAGAAGTTGTGATCGTTTCATCAAGACCCGCAGTAATACCATCGAGATATTCACTGAACGCCCTGGAATTATCATCTGTTACCTTCAGATTGATCGTTACGGCGACGAGTGTCAGCAGGATTCCCACAATGGCCAGAATTGGTTTGGCCAATCCGAGAATCAGTGTCATGATCACCATCACGATAATATCGATCTTTGAAATTCCCGATAAAAACGGTTGATTTCTTGATTTTCTCTTCATAAGCTTTGCCCTCTCCCATTCCGGGCACAGATCTGCCGTCATATGCGGCAGAATCCCGTTTCGTTTTCCACGCACCGCAGTGCGGCGCAGCGTACTGAGTTCTGTTCCCTGAGTCGACCGCGAATGATTATCTCAAATCCGGTCTGCCGACTGAAGCGGGAATCCGGGCCGGTTTGTACCCGCCGACCGTAAGTCTAACCCGGCCGATGCCATTTTGGACGCAATCCGGGCCGCTTCATGCTCATTTGTCTGCAAACCTGATTCATCCATGTCGTTCCGATTATAGGAACCGAAACGGAATGCTCTGTTTTGAATACACCACTGAATTTAATTTTGAATGTGAACAGGCCCCGTATTGCTCCGTCCTCAAATCTGACCGTATTATAGTAACACATCCAAAGTCGTAATTCAACAGCCACAAATCTGGAAACCGCTGTTTTCCAACGTTTTAAGCAATTTATACAATAATGCAAAAATGCAAAAATCCGGCACGGAAGATGCCGGATGAATTTCGCTTAAAACATCTGCGGGGAAATGAAAAATGCAACGTTTCTCATTTTCCGGCACTTGTCGTTTGCAGCAGAACTTATACGAAACACTGACAGGAAAACGCGTCGTGCGTTTTCCTGTCTTTTCTTTCATGTTTTTAAATCAAAGTTTTTACAGGATCAGTCCTGAGTGTAAGGGAGCAGAGCGACCGTTCTTGCTCTCTTGATCGCCTTTGTGACTTCTCTTTGATGAATGGCACAAGTCCCTGTGATTCTTTTAGGGAGGATCTTTCCTCTCTCCGTCACATATTTTTTGAGTGTGTCGACATCTTTATAATCAATATTTGCTGCACCGTTCTGCTTCTTCTGCATACAGAACTGGCAAACCTTTTTCCTTCTCATGCCGCCTCTTCTCTTTTCCATAGCGCACGTCTCCTCTCTTTAGAATGGAATATCGTCGTCGTCAATGGCCTCAAAACCTTCCGGAATTCCAGGGGACTGTTGAGCCTGCTGGGTTTGCGCCGACGCGCCGCCCACGCCTGTTTCCTGTTGTTGGTTGACAGAGTTATCATAACTATTGCCGCCGTTTCCACCCGGAACATCTCCGCTATAACTTCCGGCGCCATAATTACTGCCGCCTGTCTGAGAATCGTTCCTGTTGCCGATAAAATCAAATCTATTTACGTAAACATCTGTCGTATACACAGTGTCACCTTTCTGATTTTGGTACGAACCCGTCTGAATTCGGCCTTCCACCGCAACCTGGCGACCTTTCGTCAGATACCTTGAAAATATTTCAGCCTGCTTTCCAAACAGCGTGATTCTTATAAAGTCCGTTTGCTTTTCATTTCCCTGACTTCTGGCTACAGGGCGGTCTACCGCCAGCGTCGCCGAACAAACAGGCATCTGCGAATTCGTGTATCTGAGTTCCGGATCTCTTGTCAATCTGCCAATTAATACGACTACGTTCATGTTAAACTCCTTCTCATCCAGACGAAGAAGGTTTTCACTGTGAGTTCAGAAAACTATTTTTCGTCTTTGTTTATGATGATGTGTCTGATGCAGGCGTCAGAAATCTTCAATCTTCTGTCCAGTTCCTTCGGGAGATCAGGACCCGCCTGGAATTCTACTACTACATAATATCCTTCGTTCTTCTTCTGGATCGGATACGCGAGCTTTCTCGTTCCCCAGATGTCTTCTTTAGTGATTTCGCCGCCGCCCGCGGTAATGATGTCTTTGACCATTTGAACCGCAGCGTTCTTAACGTCTTCCTCTAAATCAGCCTCCAGGATGAACATTACTTCGTAATTTATCATCTTGTCACCTCCTTATGGACTTTCCGGCCTCGTCTTCCGAGGCAAGGATATTTTACTATTCAACACAATAGCTTAGATATTATAACAGCGCTTTTCATGATTTGCAAGTGAAATTTCCGCAAAATTCCGGAATTCCCCAGAATTTTTCCTGTTTTTCACAACGGGCAAACGGAATTTTCACGAAATTTCGTTTGCCCGAAAACGTAAAAAAGGCTATATTTTTTAATTTACCTGATTTTAATATGCGCTTCCCGCAATTGAAGCTCCGTAACTTCGCCTGGCGAACCGAACATCAAATCCTGTGCATTGGAATTGAGCGGGAACGGGATGACCTCACGAATATTTTCCTCGCCCGTCAGCAGCATAACGATACGGTCAACACCCGGCGCCATTCCAGCATGAGGCGGCGCGCCGTACTGGAACGCATGATAGAGCGCTCCGAATTTCTGCTTTACGACATCCTCATCATAGCCCGCAATTTCAAACGCTTTCAGCATGACATCAGTCCTGTGGTTGCGCACCGCACCCGAAGACAATTCATAGCCGTTGCAGACAATATCATACTGATATGCATTGATTTCCAGCGGATCCATTGTTTCCAGCGCTTCCATCTCACCCTGCGGCATAGAGAAAGGATTGTGGGTAAAGTCAATCTTACCCGTTTCCTCGTTGATTTCAAACATAGGAAAATCGACGATATAGCAGAATTCAAATCTGTCTTTGTCAATCAGATCGAGCCGCTTCGCGACTTCTGTTCTGATCTGACCAGCATATTTTGCCACCACATCAGGCTCGTCGCTGATGAAGTAAAGAACGTCCTGAGGTTCAAGCTGCGCCAGACGTGCTATTTCAGCTTTCTGCTCATCCGTCATGAACTTGTCAATCGGGCCCTTATAAGTCATATCGTCTTTTACCGATATATAGCCAAGGCCTTTCATCCCTATGCTCAACGCGAATTTTTCCATATCGCGGAACCAGGATTTTGACTGTTTTGCGGCGTTCGGAACACGAATGGCCCGGACGATTTTTCCCCGGAAGGCGGGAAATTCCACATCTGCAAAAAAGTCGCTGAGGTCGATAATAACCAGCGGATTTCTCAAATCAGGCTTATCGGTCCCGTATTTGAGCATCGCTTCTTTAAATGGAATCCTGCGGAACGGCGGTTTTGAAACGGGCAAATCTGAGAACTGGGTAAACGTATCGTACATGACTTTTTCAGCCACGGCAAACACGTCTTCCTGCGTCGCGAAAGCCATTTCAAAGTCAAGCTGATAAAATTCACCCGGCGAACGATCAAGGCGCGCGTCTTCATCACGGAAACACGGAGCAATCTGGAAGTACCTGTCGAATCCTGACGTCATCAGCAGCTGCTTGAACTGCTGCGGCGCCTGAGGCAGAGCATAAAAGCAGCCTTTGTGTTTCCGGCTCGGAACCAGATAATCTCTGGCGCCTTCCGGAGAGGAAGCCGCCAGAATTGGCGTTTGGATTTCGAGGAATCCCAAATCTTCCATTTTATGTCTGAGATATTTTATAATTTCGGAGCGGAACACCATATTATTTCTGACTTTTGGATTTCTCAAGTCAAGATAGCGGTAAGTCAGACGGACATCCTCACGAGTTTCTTTTGAACGTTCGATTTCAAAAGGCAGACTGTTGAGCGACGCGCCCAGTACCTCGATCTTTTCTGCTTTGACTTCCACAAGACCAGTAGCGATATTCGGATTGATCGTTTCTTCATCACGCTTAAGAACCTTGCCGTGAACGAGAATAACAGTTTCTTTGCTCAAGCCCTTGATCTGTTCGTCTGTTACGACGATCTGTGTAACACCGTAATAGTCTGTCAAATCTACAAAGACAATGCCGCCATGATTTCTAACGGTACTGATCCAGCCGGAAACACGAACGTCCTGACCGATATGTGATTCTCTGAGTTCACCGCAGTTGTGTGTGCGGTAACGGTTCGGACGGAAAGCAACTCTCATGTCGCCGCCTTCTGTGACGCCCGTCCTCTGTAAAACTGTCGTATCTGCGGCATTCGCCACGCCTGCCGTACCCGTCTCACCTATCACACCCGTTGTTTCCGACGCGTCCGGAGCTGCGCCCATCTGTCCTGCGTTCTTCGCATTTCTGGCCTGTGCCCTCCGCAGTGCTTTTTCCGCCGCCGTCAACTGTTCCGGTCGTGCCTCACGCAATTTCATGCCTTCTCTATCTGCTTTTGCAGCTTCCTTCTGCTGCCGGGTCTGCGCTGCCTTTTTCTCCTGCTCCTGCATTTTGGCTGCTTTTGCTGCCTGCTCCTGTGCTTTTACAGCCTCGGCGTCAAACTTCACACCGTCCAGCTTTTCGCGCAGCAGCCCGTTCACCGTCCGCGGACTTCCTTTGCCTTTGAGCCGACGCATCGTCTGACCCACCATAAATCCAAAGGCCTTTTCCCTGCCCGCCTTATAATCGGTCACAGACTGCGGAAATTCCGCAATAACGCTGTCGATAACAGATGTTATCAGTTCCGTATCTTCCACGATCATCAGATCGTTTTCCTCGACATATTTTACAGGATCAAAATCTTCTTTAAATAATTTTGCAACGAGCTCCTTGCCGACGCTGCGGTTTACTTTTTCATCAGCCACCAGCGTAATAATATCCGCCAGCTTCTTCGCGTCCATCTTCAATTCGGACGCCTCAATTCCGGCTTCCTTAATCAGTGCAACGATGTCTGTTGCAATCGTATTGGCCGTCTCCCGCGCCTTTCCGCAAGCAGCATACGCATCGTCAAATAACGATGCGAGAGCTCTGTCGGACGTCAAAACTCTCGCCGTATCAACCGGCAGTTTCAACTGGCTGACATAGCGTTCGCGCTTTGCCTGCGGCAGTTCCGGCATGGCATCTCTCATCTCCTGCACCCATTCCTCCGTCAGACGGACAGGAATAAGATCCGGATCAGGAAAATACCTGTAATCCTGTGCATTTTCCTTGGAACGCATAGCATACGTTTCGCCCTTCTCGTCATCCCAGCGCCGCGTTTCCTGGTGAATGACGCCGCCGGATTTAAGCACGTCAATCTGCCGTTTGCTCTCAAATTCGATAGCGCGGCGGATCGCTTTCAACGAGTTGATATTTTTCATTTCAGTACGCGTTCCAAATTCAGAGGAGCCTTTCGGACGCACTGAAAGATTGATATCGGCACGCATGGAACCCTCCTGCATCTTACAGTCGGAAACATCCATATATACCAGCATTTCTCTGAGTTTTTCCAGATAATCTATAACCTCATCCGCGCTGCGAAAATCAGGCTCGGACACGATTTCGATCAGCGGCACACCGCAGCGGTTGTAGTCGATCAGTGTGCCGGCCGCATCATGGACGAGCTTGCCCGCATCTTCTTCCATATGAATCTCATGAAGACGGATGCGCTTTTTGCCCGGCTCAACGGGTTCAAGACCGGATGCTGTCTTTATCGCGCCGTTGGCGCCGTCGTTTTCATACGCTCCGTTGTCGCGAACCATGCCGTATTCATCGAGATTCTGGCCCGGCGCCGCGTTGTCGATTTCGATATAGCCATTGAGACAGATCGGGTGATAAAGCTGTGAGATTTGATAATCCTTCGGAAGGTCCGGATAGAAATAATTTTTCCTGTCAAAAATATTCGTATATTGCAGATCACTGTGGAAAGCCAGCCCGGCTTTGATTGCCCGGTCGACGACACCCTTATTAAGCACCGGCAAGGAACCCGGCATACCCATACAGACAGGACAGGTATGTGAATTCGGCTCGCCGCCGAACTCAGTCGAACAGCCGCAGAAAATCTTAGTCTTTGTAGAAAGCTCAGCGTGGACTTCAAGGCCCATGACGATTTCATATTCCATTATCTATCACCTCCCTTTGCAAAAATTTCAGGTCGTTTTTTATGAAAATCCGTAATCTGCTGGTACACATCAGTCATGCGAATCAACTTTTTCTCATCGAAAGAATTACCGATAAACTGCATTCCAATCGGCAGACCGCCCTTCGTAAAGCCGCACGGCAGCGAAATCGCAGGCAGCCCGGCAAGATTGATTGCTACAGTATAAATATCGGCCATATACATGGCAATCGGGTCTGCAATCTGACCACCGATTTCGTAGGCCGCCGTCGGACTGACAGGGCTAAGAATCATATCGTATTTTTCAAAGGCATCGTCAAAAGTGCGTTTTATCAATCCTCTGACTTTCAGCGCTTTTTTGTAATATGCGTCAAAATAACCGGAACTCAGTACAAAAGAACCCAGCATGATACGACGCTTTACTTCTGTTCCAAATCCTTCACTCCTTGATTTATAATACGTTTCTATTAGATTATCGGCGTTTTTCGTCCTGTGACCGTATTTGATGCCGTCATAACGTGACAGATTGGAACTGGCCTCCGCGCAGGCGATAATATAGTAAGCCGGTACCGCGTAATCTATAATCGGCATATCGAATTCCTCAACGGCCGCTCCCTGGTCCTCCAACTGCTTTGCCGCTGTAAAAATGGCGTCTCTGATCTCACCGTCAAGACCTTCGCCATAATAATTGGAAGGAATTCCTATTTTCAAATCTTTTATATCCCTGTCGAAGCAGTCTGAAAAATCGAAAGCCGTTTTCATAACGGAAGTGCTGTCTCTGCGGTCACGACCTGAAATCATTTCCAGAACAGCCGCCGCATCTCTGACATCATGGGCAAGAGACCCGATCTGGTCAAGAGACGATGCGTAAGCCAGCAGCCCGTATCTTGAAACACTGCCATAAGTCGGTTTCATGCCGGTAAGTCCGGTGAAAGCAGCCGGCTGGCGGATAGAACCGCCTGTATCGGACCCCAGGGAATATGGTGCCAGACCGGCCGCCACTGCAGCAGCCGATCCGCCGGAAGACCCGCCCGGAACACGTGTAACGTCCCATGGATTCGTCGTAATTCCAAAATTTGAAGTCTCCGTAGAACCACCCATGGCAAATTCATCCATATTAACTTTTCCGAGAACGATACCGCCTGCCGCTTTCAGTTTTTCAACAACACAAGCATCATATGGCGGGTAGAAATGATCAAGAATCGCCGACGCCGCTGTCGTTCGGATTCCCCGGATGCACATATTGTCTTTGACCGCCGCCGGAACACCCGCTAGAGGGCTGTCTGCAAACTCGCCGTCATCCATGCGCTTCTGTACTTCATCGGCCTGCGTTAAAGCGGCTTTCAGCGCGACTGCATCTGACGTACCGTCAGATGCAATTTCCAGCGTTCCCGGCATTCCGGCCGTATGCTCCGAAATGTCCGGCGGCATTTCAGAACCGCGGACGCCAGTTTCGTCATCAAGTACAGTAATATAAGACTTTATAATTCCGTCATTTTTCCGTATCGCTGTCAGATATGCCGACACGGCTTCCCGACAGCTCACTTCTTTCTTTTTAATCGCACGCCCCAGCTGAAGCGCGCTCAATTCACGAATATCCAATGATCCATCTCCTTAAAATAAATTCCCAGATTTTATCATCCGTCTTTCGGACCGGCTATGCTTTCCTCACTAATACACCTGCCCGATCTCCTTTTTTATTCCACCGTCTTAAACACCTTGAAGTAAGAACCCTTGCGCTCAGGCGCATTCGACAAGAGATTTTCCCTGTCGTCACTGTTGAGCACTTCATCCTCGCGAAATCTGTTGACCGCGTCAAACGGATGCGACATTTCCGGCATTCCGTCTGTATCCAACTCATTAAGTTTTTCCGTATAATTGAGGACGTCCGATAAATCGTTCTTCGCCCTCTCTTTTTCCTCGTCGCTCAGATAAAGACGCGACAAATCACTGATATATTCGATGAGTTCATCTGTAATCTGCATATCATCCCTCCAAAGCAAATAAAAAACCCTGCAATCCGGCTTTTCCGAATCACAGGGACGATTTTAAAACAAAAACCGCGGTACCACCCGTGTTTGATATAAGACTTTCCAAATGCGCCCGTTTACTATTCTGCCAACTCTATTTGTCCACTGCGGCACCAGTTTCATTCAATTCTCAACAACCGCTAATGCAGCGCTAATCGGGGCAAAACTGACGCGCAATATCACTCGATGCCTTAACACCCGCTTTTGATTCAACATTCCTGTCACAATCTCGCCGCGCCTTTGCACTCGGCCTTATATCCGCTCTCGATGCTGTAACGCGCATCACACGCGCCTCCTTACACAACCTGCCAAACAGACCACTTCCTACATCAGCCGTCCTGCGTAAGCCTTTCAAAAGGCGGGCTCCCGGGTGTTCCTTCAACGGCTGCGCAAATGGTTTTTTCAGTCACGAAACCACTCCCTGCGTTGTGCATCTCCGCTTACTTTTCCCGATCAACACCGATCCTGCTGTTCAGTTTTTTCTATAATATTCACTAAAATATCACACAAAGCAGCTTAATGCAACCGCAATCTCAAAAAAATACCTGTTTCGTAAAACGCAGCGGCTATGTTACTTTTTAAAATAATGCAGCATCAAAATTTACATTATCTATAAATTTTGTCCGGCAGGTCTGATCGCGATCGGTTCTGCCGGTTAGTTGACCGCGAAGCAGGCTCCCTATCACGAATCGAGATTTTTTCCTGTCAGTCCTCCACACTGATATTATGACGAGAGACGGGGTATTGCCCCGTCTCTCGCACTTGATATATTCTATTCAAACCCTATTCAAATTTGACTTCTCATCTTATCAATTTTATATCTGTAAGTCAGCCGAAGCCATTTTTCAGATAACAGCTTTTAACAGATTCTCTGATTTCAACTGGTCTGTCCGGTTCGTTGAAAATCTTCAGGGGAAGTTTCCGTTGAAAACGTTATCTAAAACATCAGACGAGCAATGTAATCATGCGCTGCATGATCGCTGCCACTTCCGCACGGCTCGCATCACCCGAAGGATCGAGTATGCCGTTGCCCTTGCCGCTGACAAGTCCGCAGCCTACCGCCCATTTCATCGCATCTGCTGCATAGCCGGAAACGCTGCTGCCGTCAGTAAACTGATCAAGTTCGCCTGTTACAGAAGTATCAACGCCTGCCTTTTTTGCGTAACGATAGAACATCGTTGCAAGCTGTTCCCGGCTGACATTATCAGCAGGGCCGAAGCAGTTATCACCGTATCCTGTTACGATTCCCTGATCAGCTGCCCAGGCTACGCCCTTCGAATACCAACTGTCTCCATTTACATCTGCAAAGGTATCGCCGCCACTGACTGTTAATTCGTTTTCCAGTCTCCATAGAACCGTTGCCAGCATCGAACGGGTCATGTTATTATCCGGTGCAAATTTTGTGACTTCCTCACCGTTAAACAGGTCATGGCTCGTCGCAAAGTCCACAGCGTCACTGTACCACGCCTGGGATGCCACGTCTGCGAAATTCGTGTGATGATCACGAACTGCAATTGTGCAGGAACCGCCAAGAACTGCGGATGCAAGGCTGTCATCGACGACAGATTTTCTTACTGCCGTTTCTGCTCCGCTTCCACTGACATCAACGACAACATTTCCTTTGATTTCCGCCGGTATGGATACACTAAGACCGCCGTTCAGTTTTCCAACCGGTTTCTCGTCAACTGCAACTTCGATGCTGACCTTTCCGGTATCCGCACCACTGCTGTCTTTAACAGATTCTGCGGAAATCGTAACCTTGCCGCCATTCTTTGCTGCCAGGTCTGCAACGCTGGCCGCAGGTACTGTAACGTCCGCAATTCCAGTTTTAATGACGAGATTTTTGTCTGCTTCCTTCGCCGCGTTGTCCAGTCCGCTCTTTGTCAGAGAAACTGTCACCTTTTGCGCGCCGCTTTCCGTTTCCGGCTTAAGAACGATGTCACCGGAACTTGCAGAATCAGAAATTGCGGAGGAAATCATGCTGTCTGTCACCTCTACGCTGACCTGCTGACTGTTTCCGGTGTCCGACTGATTTTCAGGAACCGTATCCGGTTCATTCACATTCTCCGAACTACTACCGGAGTTGCCTGCCGCGCTGCCAAAAGCACTGCCGCCTGAATCACCACCGGAAGCGCCAGTGCCAGAACTGGAAGTGCTTCCAGAATTACCGCTGCCTGAGTTTCCGCCGACACCGCTACCGGTACTGCCACCGGAAGTGCCGTTGCCAGAGCTATTTCCTCCGCTTGTGCCATTAGCCGGTGCGGACGGTGTATTTCCAGTCTCCGGTCTGTTCGTCCCGCTCTGATTACCGGAACTTTGTTGATTTCCCGTATTAGAATTATCATTATTTTCATTCGGGTTTGTTGCATTTGTGCCCGAATTTGTTTGCCCGGCCGAAGTTCCCGGCTCATTTCCTGCGTTATGATCTTCTCCTGAGGAATCCTGCTCATCTTCCCCCAGTGTCACACTGCCTGACAGAGTTGTGTAGTTTTTCGCCGATTCACCGGAAGGCGTAAACGTCCAGTCATACGTATTTCCTTTTACTACCGTAACATTCTCAGGCAGTTCACCATTCACGGTATTCCAGGAAAGCGTGCCTTCGAGCGTTTTACCATTCACATCTTTGATGTTATTCACCAAAGACACATCACGTAGTTTCTGTCCTGTTTTTGCGTCACCGATTTTTGCCGTCCCCGCAGGTACAGCTTTCGCGATATTCATCTCGCCTTCAATCTTATTCGAGGTATATTCTGTATCTCCGTCCTTTGGTTTGGCAGTGACCTGGACGTCATATATACCGGCATCTGTCGGCGCCTGAGTTGTATATCCTTCATTGCTGCCATGTGCGCGATATTCCACAGACAAAATTTTTCCGTTCTTCGAGGTCCCGCTTGTACTTTGAGGTTTCCCATTGTACACCAAATTATCTGGAGCGTTATATTCAACATCGACAGGTGTTTTGTCTGTTGCCGTAACAGAAACCGTACCACTAATTTCCGTATGGTTGTTATCCGACGGTTGGAACGTCCATCCATACGTGCCGGATTCGCTCAGTATCGTTTCAGGATTATCCCATGTGAACGTTCCATTTGCAGGAATACCTGTATACGGATTGACGCATGTCCCGCTGAGCTGAACAGTTCCCAGTTTATTTCCGATTTTTCCCAGGCTTGCGTCTACATTGACGAGTTCAGGCGTGGCCGCCACAACATTGAAACTGCCGGAAGCTTTGACAACATCATAATTTCCAGTCGTTACACTTCCGTTTTTCAGACTTACGCTGTAAATTCCCACGTTCGCGGTCGGCGCGATGCCATCACTGACAAGATCCACATTGAACTCGTTAGCATCTATAGAAGCTGATTCATCTTCATCGAGGTTATCTACTGTCAAATCTTTATCAGCAAAAAACATTTCCTGTCCGTATTCTTTTGACAAATTTTTCGCCAGACTTACAGTAACTTTTCGTGGAAAAATATCACCCGTTGTATGGAAAGTCTGAGGTGCAAGATAATAATTTTCACTTCCAGCGCCAGCCAACGCATTTTCCGGAAGCATGACAGTCACTGGTTTATTTTCGCCAAGGTATGAATCGTTATAACACGCTTCCACTTTATCGTAATCAACATTTACTTTATTCTCATCCGTCTCGACAAGACCGGAAGAAATTTTCAAATAATTCGATGAATCGTGCCCGTCAATATTTAAATATGCCTTTGTCTGTCCTGCAGCATATGGTCTGTTTACGATGGCGCCTTCAGAAATAAATTTTACTTTCACTTCTTTTGGCTTAATCACCATCGTAACCGTTAAATCTCCGGCATCATAAGTGTTCCCTTCACCAACATGAGCTCTTACATCGTAAGTGCCTGCCGCAGTTGGTGCTTCGACTTTCCAATTAGGTCTTTCGTTATTGCCGGTATTATAATTATACTCAACTGTTGGCACAGCATTTTGATCACCATTTACTGTAAATTCAACAGGATGCGGATTTCCATCATATTCTACAGAAAGCTGTTCTTTGTCCGCTCGCAGCATCGGCGCTTCTTTCGGCAGAATATTCACCTTCACCGGAACATTGTCTACAACTTCATATTTGCTCATATCAGAAGGGACAAATTTACATGTTATGGTTTCCGTTCTTCCAACATCTTCGTTATCCAATGACCAAGACTTCACATCGTCCGTAATTTCAAACGAACCCTGTACCTGTTCTCCATTATACGGATTCTCATAGGTTCCGATGATTTTTTCTCCGGTCAAAGTTTCGCCCGTGCAAATGGAAGCTACTGGAGTTCCTACAGCCTTCGGTTCGGCCTTGACTACAGTCAGCCGCCCTTGTCCCGTCACATTCACGTCATAATCACTCAAAGATGCGTCGCTTACAGTATAATCATAAATGCCAGGTGTCGCATAAGATGAAAAACCACTACATGCAACCTCAAGGCCAAGTTCTGCAGCCCTCTTTGGTCTATTGTTTTCATTTACATCACATAGAATATCATCTTCTGTAAAAGTCTGCCCATAAACCTTTTGGGCATCATTTACTGTCACATTAACAGATGGTGCAATCACAGTCAGCTGTACTTTCAGTCCCCAACCGCGGCGACTATTTTGTTCCATCACCGTCAACATGAGTTCTTTTCCATCAGAGCCAGTAGGTGGAGCATTTTTGTTCGGTGTAATTGTCAAAGTACCTTTATCGTTGTCATTTTCATCACCGTTATTTTCACAAAGTTCCAACCACGTCGTCGACTCTTTATTCGTTCCACAATTTTTCCATGTCAGCGTAAAGTAATCTTTATATGCCCCGCTCGCAGTCAAGATAATTGGTTCGGACCCTTTATTTTCAATGCTCAACCTTTTGGCACTTGTCGACAGCGTTTCATTTTCACCGCCCGTAACGTCGGCATGTGTTATGGTTCCCAGGTCAACTGTTGGATATTCTCCGACGTCATATTGTTCACTTTCTTCATGATCGTCCTTATCACAGTTTTTATGCTCGTCTGCATACCACGGATTTATATTCTTAGCACCCCCCCCTTCATCCAACAATTTGACGGTATAAGAATGTTTAGAATCAGGGTCGGCTGCAACGCTAATTCCAGGACTAACACTGTTCCCCGAATCCGCCGCAGAAACGACAGTGACCGGAATCAGCGTAAGCACCATGCACAAAGACAACAGAACGGCCAATGTTCGTCGCAGCCATACATTCTTCTGGCGCGACAAGGTTCCTCGTGACATTACCTGTCTTTTCATAAATTTTCCTCCTTTCCGCCGCATGAGCCGCGGATACTTCAGATATAATTTTATTTTCCCGGACACTATCGGCATTTTGACACTCGAAATCGTCCAGGGTTTGAAATTTATTGCCCAAAACCTGATTGTCCTGTCCGATTCCTGCAATACTATAAAAAGAACCTCCTTATTTCAGATCACAAAAACAGGTCAGCTATTATATTTTGAGCATAACTCATAACTATGATAACATTATCTTCTGGAAAATACAAGCTTTTACGTTAAATTTTTGTCATTTTGCATGAAATACACGAAATAGAAATTTTCATCATAAATCAAAAAATATTGCTTTTCACACAGCAAACATGAAGCGCCGCCTGTTTTTCCAGATTATCAAACGGCGCAGTTAAGGTCCAGATCTAAAAATGTTATTTCCACCCACCCGATTTGTCGGACAATTCACGTCATGATGCCGGGAACAAAAGGGTGCTGCGCACCAATCGGACATAATATCACAATATATCGTTTTGTAAACAAACTTACAAAACAGATATTTATGCCGGTTTTACCCCGCAGAGGCTTTGTTCTCTTATATCACGTTATCCAAAAAGCGTTCCATTTCCGTCTGTCGAAAGCAGTGCGCTGTAATCACGGATACAGACGACAATGTCGGGACGGAAAATGTTAATATACTCCGAAATCGACATGTCCTCATAATAACGCAAATCAACCGAACGCATTTCATCAAAGCTCCAGTAGGCCATCGTCTCCACAGCGTTTGTAAAACTGTCGCCGAAGATCAGAACCGAGGGCAGTTTTGGTCTGTTTGTGCTGATGACAGTCTCCGGCATATCCCCGCCCATGTAAAAAGAATATGTGACCGTACCATATTCAAATGCTGTATCAGAATAGACAGATGATTCCACCGGAACTCCACTGTCCACACGGGTAAACGGAATATCCTTCCGCAAATCAGCCCTCAATAAGCGCTCATCCCAAGTAACGACGCCGAGCAGCTTTCTTAAGCGTGAACCGAGATACGGTGTTTCCACTTCAGAAAACGTGATCTCGTCACCTTCCGGACAAGTCAGTTCGTAATCCGTCTCTTCATTAATTTTGTCAACGATAGCGCGGTACGTCTGATACGCGCCCTTCAATCCGTAGTGATTATCGACAGCCGAACTGTACGGCAGCGCTTCTTTTCTGTCTTTGCGTTTCAAATCCTGTGATTTCCCAGTCATATCACCAACCGGGCCAGGGCCGTCAGGCAGCCATTTGCCGCTTGTAAAAATCGGCATCATGTCTATAAATGATACGTTATGTTTCTCCATCTCTTCGGTAAACGCTGGAATTTCTGTTTCAACAAACTCACTTTTGTTGTTTAGATACGACGGATATTTATCTGCGTAACAGGCGTACTGGCACGGCACAGCCGTATAAATATAAAAACCGCCGTAGGATTCAATCTGATCACGCAGCAGAGCCTGTTGCTCTGCCATGTCGGCAGCCTGCCGTCTGATCGCCTTCGTGTCTGTTTTTTCATATTCATTATACGGCAGCAGCGCGTCTTCTGTGATGACCGTTTCATTGACGACCGGTCTGTGGAAAACATATACATCTGCATAAGTCTTTGCGCGCAGCAGCGTCTGGCGTCCCGCTGCATGATCGCAGAAGAATGACTCAAGATCGTTGAAAAAATCCGCTTCTATAATATTTTCCTTCGTGATCTTCGGCATAGCGCTGTAAAGCCTGTTTTCATAATAGGAGTAGGCATCGTTTCTATTGGACAGCGTAAACACCATGGCTACCGTGATAAAAACAGCGAACACGCAGATTACAAATATTTCCGATATTTTTTTCATAGCCTTTATCCTCTAAAATCTGAAATAAATGAACGGATTGAATGATCCTGTCACAAGCTTTGCATATGCCAGTATTAACAGACAGAGCGCCAGAAGCTTTGGCCCCCAGATCAGCAACAACCGGGCAAACCCTGTCTTTGCAGGTTTCGCTCGACTTGTCGGGCCACTTTCATCCGATGCGTCCGCCTGACCGGTTTCACCTTTTTCTGACACTTCCGAATTTTTGCGCCGAGTTTCTTCATTTGCTGCCATTTCCGGCATGTCATGCGCTTCCCGTTGACTTGTTTTCACAAATTCCGCACACGCGGATTTCGCGCAGTCCGTTTCTTCTGTTACTAAGGCCCCGTTGGCGTCTATTGCGGCCACCGGCGCCAGTCCTGCCCGGCGGCGCAGCGCATTTTCCACAAGACGTTTCACCGGCATCGCCGCGATAACGCACAAAATCAACTCCGGAAGATATTCCAGGAAATAGTAGACCGCCTGGCCGTCCAAAAGTCCGCCGCCTGCGAAAAACATGGCCTTCAGATAGCCGAACGCATAAGGCAGATCTTCCGCTCGAAAAAATACCCAGCTGATAACGGCGGCAAGCAGCGCATAAATGTGCTGAATGACTGACGGCATTTTTTCCAGCCCTCTGCCCCAGATATATTTTTCGCCCACCAGCAATACAAAAAACCACATTCCCCAGACGATAAAATTCCACGCCGCGCCGTGCCACATACCCGTACACGCCCAGACGACGAACATATTAAATACCTGACGCTTTTTCGAGCAATAGCTGCCGCCCAGCGGAATATAAATATAGTCACGAAACCAGGAAGACAGAGAAATATGCCAGCGTCTCCAGAATTCTGTAACAGATTTAGAAATATAAGGATAATTAAAGTTTTCCAGGAAATGAAACCCGAAAACTCGACCAAGTCCGATTGCCATATCAGAATAAGCTGAAAAATCGAAATAAATCTGACCTGTATACGCCAACGCTCCCAACCAGGCGAAAGCCGCAGAAAGATCACCCGTATTCTGCGCAAAGGCAGCATCTGCAATTTCCCCCATACTGTTTGCCAAAATCATTTTTTTAGCAAGTCCGAAAATAAAACGGACGATTCCATCGGAAATCTCGTCAATTCGTTCATTTCGGTTTGAAATTTCCATTTCAACCGTCGTATAACGAACAATCGGTCCCGCCACAAGCTGCGGAAACAGCGAAATATAGAGAGCCACCTTCAGCGGGTTTTTCTGGACATCCGCATCGCCGCGACAGACGTCAATAACGTAACCCAATCCTTGAAATGTATAAAATGAAATGCCGATTGGCAGCGTGATTTCCGGCACGGGAACTGACATCCCCATGGAATTGATGATCTCGGCGAAAAAACCCGCATATTTAAAGTACCCAAGCAGCCCGATGCCGATCAGAACGGCTGCCGCCGTCGACAGACGCCGCACAACCATGTGATACTGCGGCGCAGCAAACAGACCACAGACATAATTGACAGTGATCGAAATGAGCATCAATATCAGAAATTTCGGGCCGCCGCAAGCGTAAAATACCAGACTGAACACGAGCAGAATGACGTTGCGCACGCTGCGCAGCTTCTTTGGAACAAGAAAATAACACGCTAAAAGGCATGGTAAGAAAAAAGTTAAAAAAGTTACACTGCTAAAAACCATAAAATCACCAATTATATTTTAAACTATTGCAAATTCAACCACTCACTCGCCCCGTTGCCGCATCCAGCACAATTCTGATAGTCGCCACATATCATTCTAACGGTTCCGCTGCGTTCTCAGGCCCAGTTCCCGCGACGCCCGCTGCGCTCACAAGGTCCATGCCAAGAGTTTCGGACGCAGAGTCGCTTTCCGTGACCGCTGCACCGTCATCACTTCCTGCACATTTTTCATGTCCCGGTTTTAACGTCTCTACCGCGCTCTCAGACACGCCATTTACATCGCCTGCCACACCCGCTGTGCCCGTATTATCTTCTTCCATTACGGACGCATTTTCCGCCGTCGCCGCATCCTGTTTGTCTTCGTCATTGTCTTTTTCGGGTTTGTAAATCTTTTTCACGAGAAAATCAGTAATCCAGTATACAAAAAGCAAGCAGATCGCCTGAACGGCCAGCAGCGACAGCGACGCAGCCATCCAGTTCGATTTCCCTGCGAGAACGAGTACCCCAATATAAAAAACGAAAGAAACAAGTCCGACATTGACACCGGCAACTGTCATCAAGTGAGAAAAAAGCCTGTTTGAAAATGCCCAGACCTTCTCATCGGCGCGAGCTCTTTTCGTCCGAAACGAAAGCCGCCCAACCAGATAATCCGGCGGATTTTTGCGCAGATTCCGTCCCCAGAAAATCATAAGACATGGAACCACAGCCGATATAACAAAACCTATTATGATCATTCTTCCTCCGAATCCCCGGTGATATTCCGCTTTATCGCATCTTTATCCACCGCTTTGTCTTCCATTAGTTCATCGGCTCCATTTGCTTCGTTGCCTGAACCCGTTTCTGTTTCCGTTTCATCCGTGCGTTTCAGGCTCTTTTCCATCTCCATATCTCCTGAATCTTTCGCGATTTTTGTCACTTCCTCAACCGCTGCCTGTTTCTCGGCAGCAATTTCCGCATCCTTTTTCTGTTTCCAGAGCTCCCAGTCGTTATATTCATCACGCCATGCGTCTTTCCATTCATCCTTCTTCCAATCATCCCAATCAGAATCGTCATACGCTGCGCTCGGCTTCACCATCATCTCTGTATTCGTCAGATTACCTTCACTATCGAAATTCGATTTCAGCTTAGCCTCTACAAAACAGACGGGTATCACAAAACACAGCGCCTGAACAAGAACCATCACCAGAGCTGCGACGCCCGCCACACGCGTACCGGCACCCGTAACACGCAGCACAATATCTGTAAGCAGCGTAGCCGTGACAATATAAAAGCCGAAATAAACGTAAAGCGCTCCGCCATAATAATTCGCAAAATCCCACGTTTCCTTGCTGAGCAGAGAACGCCGCGTCCTGTATCCGAAAAACATATTCCGTTCCTTGGGCGGATGAAGCATCATAACAAGCCCCGAAACCTCCATAACCGCTGGAAGTACCAGCGTCACCAACGCGATTTTTATATTCATTTTCTATTTATCCTCAGTCACCAGCACTGTACGTTCTTTTCTGGCCGCAGATTTCCGCATACTGCCAGTTCCGGCTCCTCTCCCCACACTTTTTGAGATTTCACGGCTGTAACTTCTGCCTGTCCTGGCTTCAGCTTTTTCTCTGAGCCAATGCGGGCCTCTTTCGATTTCCGGTAAATATCGCGCAGTTCCTGCAGCGCCCGACGCAGAGTTACCCTGACCACAGTATAGTCTTTTCCCGTGATCTGCGCAATCTGCTTTTCTCTATACTCCCAGAAATATCTGAGTTCAATCAGACGGCGGTGATCAGCTTTAAGTCTGCTCATGGCCTCATACAGGTTACTATAAGTCTGTTTGCGCTCAAGAGTATCGAGAATGTCTTTCACCTGAAAATCAGACTTCTTTTCCAGCTCGTTATTTTCCTGTGAATCTTCGTAAAAATCCCATTTTACATACTGTCTGCGATTTCGAAGTATCGTAAACATTTCACTTTTTGCGATGGAAAAAAGCCAAATTTCCGCTCGCTCCTGATCCTTGAGCTGATTTAATTTAGTCAATGCTTTCACGATTGTATTCTGCACAACGTCTTCCGCACACTCCCGGTTCTGGATCGTCTGAAAAACAAAAAAAGTAAAGACGTTTATACTGGGACCGAATAACCGTATCAAAGAATAATTGCTTCATATTCTGTCCGTCAATAAATGTCATATCCTGATACATCCTGTTATATTCTGTGATAAACTCATTCCTCGTGCTGCCACTACGAAAATCAAGCCCGATCTGTTTCGCTGACACATCGGATTCCACTCCGCAAAGCAATAACCTTTATCGTAATAAATTTTAACTTTTAAAAATACAGGCAAAACCCCGCTGGTTTTCCAGCGGGGTTTTGTAGAGTTAGGGTTTTGGAACCCGGATTGATGAATACAGAATCCGGGAACGTAAAGGTTATTTTAGTTATTGGATATATGCTATTTAATATTGAGCGTATTCTTTCCGCTGATATTCACAATATAAAACTGGCTAAATCAGTAGTGCATATTTATTCTAAGTCGCATATTGTTATTTGTCAACCACTTTTCATCCGAATATTCGGCTTAATCAGTAAAAAACAGAAATTCTTACGGATTATTCCGATTATCATAAACACCTTCATCAATCATATTTTCATAAAACGGATTCTCCCTCGCCTTGACGCACGATAAAACAGATAAAACATCCGGCTCGCCAGGCGTCTGCCGGCCGTTTGACGGGATGGGCCGTCCGCTTTGCTGTCTCCGGGGCGTATCTATATCGTATCCATCCGGTACGATCCAGCTTCACGGTCAGACTTCTCACCGGACGGTTCTAAGAAGGTCAATTTCACGGACTTAAAAAACAGCTTTCTTTAAACTGACAGCCGCTGACACTCGTTTTCTGAACGTGAAAGCAAGCGCCCCGTCCGTTTTGTTCCGGCGTTTTATGGCCGATGTCACGGACGGGGCACTTATCTATTGAGGCAAATTATATAAAGTAGGAGACTATTTAATGCTGAACAGCATATCGCCGTAAGACGGGAATGGCCAGTATTCTTCCGCTGTCAGCGTTTCCAGTTCATCACCGACAAGACGCAGTTCGTTCATCGCAGGGATAACAGAATCGTGGAAATATTTTGCCTGTTCCGCTGATTCAAATTCGTCAGCCTTCAAAACAACGTCTTCAAGCGCTGTGATCTTGTCATTAAACACGGCTGCCAAGTCTGAAATTTTTGACAATACATCTGTTTCAGCTTTGATGCTGACGCCGATTTCCTTTTTGGACAGAGCCGCATTTGCCAGGTCGTTGCAGTAAGAACTGACGGCAGGTGCGATATTTCGTTTTGCCATATCAATCATCGTCAGCGCTTCGATATTTATTAGTTTACAGTATTTTTCAACTTTAATGTCATACCTTGCATGGGATTCCACCTCTGTGAAAATACCATGCAACTTGAAAAGCTCCACATTCTTTTTTGCAATCAGATACGGAACGGCTTCCACCGTGCTGGTCAGATTCAGCAGCCCTCTTTTTTCAGCCTCGGCAACCCAGGCATCTGTGTAATTATCGCCGTTAAAGATGATTCTTCTGTGTTTCGTCAGAACATCTTTAATTAACTGTTTTGCCTCTGCTTCAAAATCAGTAGCCTTTTCCAGACGGTCGGCAAACTGACGGAAAGATTCCGCAACGATTGTATTCAGCACGTAGCATGCGTCGCCAATCGACATGTCCGAGCCTGTCATTCTGAATTCAAATCTGTTGCCCGTAAACGCAAATGGAGATGTTCTGTTCCGATCCGTATTGTCTCTCATAAAAGACGGCAGCATCGTCGCGCCAAATTCCATGCGGGATGCGTCATGTTTTTGCACCGGTATGCCTGAGATAATGGATTCTACAATGTCTTCCAGTTCACTGCCTAAGAACATGGAAATAATGGCCGGAGGCGCTTCATGACCGCCGAGACGATGGTCGTTGCCTGCGCTTGCCACGGAAACCCTCAGGAGATCCTGATAATCATCGACCGCCTGAACGACGGCTGCCAGCGTCAGCAGAAAAAGGAGATTAGTTTCCGGCTCTTTGCCCGGATTGAGCAAATTGACGCCTGTATCCGTGGAAATAGACCAGTTTGTATGTTTACCGGAACCATTTACGCCAGCAAACGGTTTTTCGTGAAGCAGGCAGGCCATACCGTGTCTTTCAGCCACTTTTTTGAGAATTTCCATTGTCAGCTGATTGTGGTCGAGAGCGACATTCGTTTCGGTATAAATCGGGGCCATCTCGTGCTGCGCAGGAGCCACCTCGTTATGTTCTGTCTTGGAAAGGATTCCCACTTTCCAGAGCTCTGTATTAAGGTCTTCCATGAACTCCTTTATTCTCGGCTGGATCGCACCAAAATAATGATCGTTCAGTTCCTGTCTCTTCGGCGGTTTAGAACCGAACAGAGTTCTACCGCAGTAAACCAGGTCAGGTCTTTCGTCATAGATTTTTCGGTCGACGAGGAAGTATTCCTGCTCTGGACCGACAGAGGTGATAACTTTTTTTACGTCGTCAAGGCCGAAAAGTTTCGTAATTCTCAGAGCCTGTTTATTTAATGCGTCCATGGAACGCAGCAGCGGCGTTTTTTCGTCAAGAGCCTCGCCTGCGTAAGAGCAAAACGCTGTCGGGATGCAGAGTGTTTTTTCTTTAATAAATGCATAAGAGGTCGGATCCCAGTTCGTGTAACCTCTTGCTTCAAATGTGGAACGGATGCCACCGGAAGGGAAACTGGAACCGTCAGGCTCGCCTTTGATGAGTTCCTTTCCGGAGAAGTCCATAATTACGGTACCATCGCCGTTCGGACTGATAAAAGCGTCGTGTTTTTCTGCCGTCATGCCTGTCAGCGGCTGAAACCAGTGGGCGAAGTGGGTTGCACCTTTTTCAATCGCCCAGTTTTTCATTTCCGCCGCGATAACGTTTGCTACGTCAATCGTCAGGTCGGCGCCCGTTTCCATAGCTTCTTTCAGTTCTTTATACGTGGCTTTCGGAAGGCGCTCCCTCATCACCGCGTCGCTGAAAACCAGACTGCCGAAAATTTCATTTACCTTTTCCATAATACTTTTCTCCTTTTATATAACTAAAGCCCATAACGATCTGCAGGATTTTCACAGGACACTTTCTCCCGCCTGCGATGATGCTCCGGGATTTCCGGACCGAGCCTCACTATCTTATGCTGCGAACTATAAAAAAATGCCTGCCGGCAGCCGGCTTTTCGACATACCCAGCTATGTATTGCCATCTGACGTTGCCGGGCCAAACGCACCAAGCAGCACCCGCAGATGCTGCTTTGCCGCTATCCGCTCCGCGAAAAACAAAAAAGACACCACGGACGTTTTCACGTCTATAGCGCCTTTGCTATTCGATGTACATAGTATACAACTTTGCCATTTGAATGTCAATAAAATTGCATACATTTTTCTAAAAAAATTTGTCCGCGTTTTTTCAGTAATCAACCCGAATCTTTATCCAAATTTTGTATTACTTTCCATAATTTTATTTACGTCTTCATTGTGGAATGTTTCATCACTTTGTTCATGCTTATAATTCCGTTTCATGCGATAAAATGTACTGATTCCGACGCCGCAAAGACTTGCTGCCACATTCACCGTCAGATTTCCGGCTAGATACATTCCCGCTTTTTCGGTTGCTTGAATCGTACCGCCGGCAACAACAATCGTTATGTCCGAATCTTCACCGTGTGTACTGACGCCGCAAACACCTTTCATCAGGTCGTCTGAGAGTGTTTACTACACCAAAAATATCAAGCAATAAGAACTTTTTAACTACCATTCCATTCAAAAATCACTGCTATTTTTGCACCTTTACCAATTCCATGCTTCTCAAATCATTTTTCAAAAGTCTTTTTTACACTATGACACATTCATTCTTCCATCACGCTTCCTCAAATCTGCGGCGGAAAACAGCGGTTTTTTATGGTTGTGGAAAAGAACAGAACGGCCGAACCTCTGTCGGAGGTTCGGCCGTTCTCCTTTCCTTTTCATCTGGTACCCCGTGCTTTGTTTCAGAGATTCTATTTCTTTACACGGTTCGGGTTCCAGACATCTTTATTTGATTCTGTGATTGAATCCACTGATTCCCAATCATTTACGCAATCTTTTCGCAAAACCGCATCAGCATCGTGGCCACCTGCGCACGCGTTGCCTCGCCTTCCGGTGCCAGCTGGTTGTTTCCCACTCCATTGACGAGTCCGCTTGATACGGCCCAGCTCATGGCTTCTGTTGCGTAAGGGCTGATCTGGCTGGCATCGGCAAAGGTTGTCAAGGTTGCCGTTTGGCCGATGATTGCTGTATGGTTCTTTGCGTAGCGATACAGGATGGTCGCCAGTTGTTCTCTGGTAATGTCGTCGTCCGGTCCGAACGCGTGGTCGGAATAGCCGGTGACTACGCCATTTGACGCGGCCCATGCCACGGCATCCGAATAATAAGCCTGTTGGTCGATATCGCCAAAATCAACTTGAGCGGCCTCCGGTTCATAGGCCAGACGATAAAGCACGGTGACGAGCATTCCGCGTGTCATATTGCCTTCCGGAGTAAACTGCTGGTTTCCGGTTCCCTGGAAGAGTTCGCGAGCGGCTACAAATTCCACCGCATCGCTCGCCCAGTTTCCGGAAGCCACGTCGGTAAAGTTCTGGCTTCGTTCGACGATTTTCAGCGTCACATCGCCTTCGACATTCAGGATAACGCCGTTTTCGCCAATGGTACAGTCGCGGACGACTTCTTCGGTTCCGTCCTCATGAACGAGGATGGCGACGGTACCCGGGCCGAACTGCTCGACAGGAATCTCGACTCGGGATACATCGGCAGATCCTACCTTGAGTTCGATTGCCGGCGCTTCCTTCGATGATTTCGCGGCGGGAACTTTCACAGGTGCGGTGACAAATTCACTCTCCACATTTTCCGGTATCGTCACATTCGCCGAGGTGACGTTTCCGTTCTTGTCACTGCTCATCTGTCCCGTCACGCCCTCCGGCGTTGTGGTGTGTTCGATGCTTGAGCCGTCTTTCTCTGTCATTTTCTCGGTGACTGTCCCGTCAGGCTTTGTGGTCGTTTCTGTCACAATGCCGGAACGGTCTGTATTCTTTTCCGTGACGGTGCCGTCGGGATAGGTTGTTGTCTCTGTCGTCGTTCCGTCCGGATTTACGGTCGTTGTCGTCTTGGAACCGTCCGGATTTGTGACTGTCTCCTGTGAGACGCCGGGCTCGGTGCTGTTGCCGGACCCTACGGACGGCAACTTGTCAATCGCCTCTGTCACGGTTTGCCCGCAGACAGAGCATTTTCCCTGCTTTTCACCTTTTTCGTCGACCGTCGGCTCCTTCGTCACGGTCCAGCTATCTTCGGGGACAATGTGCCCCTTTGCCGGTATTTCTATCTCCTCATGTGCTCCGCAGTCTGTACAGGTGTGCTTTAAAAATCCCGGCTCGGTGCAGGTAGCGTCACGGCTGCCTTCTTCGGGCTCGCCCCAGGCGTGTTCTATCGTTCCCTTCGCGTAGCCCCAGCGTGCGCAATAATATATTTCTCCGTCTCGCACGGCTCTGCTCGCTACCCGGTAGTTGTAACTCTCGCCCAGTTTCATTCCCTCTATGGTATAGCTGCATTCCGTGCCGCTTTCTGTTTTATACACAAGTTCCAGATTGTCGTTTCCTTCGTCCTCACCGTTGTCCTTATACACCTCGTAGTAGTCTGCTCCCGCCATTTGAGGCCAACTCAGCGTTACGCTGGTGTCGTTTTTCTGCGACACGGTGATTCTGTCGTCAATGCTTTCGGGAACTATGGTGAAGTTAGCTGAGATTTCCCCGTAGTAATCTCCGCGTCCTTCTATGGTCAGCGTAGCAACGCCGATGTCCACGTTGTCAGAAAGCAGCGCCCCGCCGTCGTAGCCGTAGGCGTCGTAACGGGTATTCAGTTCCTTGCCTCTGACGTACAGCGTGTACGTGGGGACAATTTCTCCGCCTGTGTATTTGAAGTACTTACCGATTGAAATCTTTCCTTCTTCCGCGATGTTGATACCCTGAAATCCGCAGACCTCGCACTTGTGGTTTTCGTCCCACTTGTGGCCTTCGAAGAACAGCACCGCCCCCTGGTCGGTCGCGCCGCACTCATCGCAGCTGTACTCATACCGTCCGGTCCTCGCGCACTGCCTCGTGTCCACCGCGTGGGTGCTTGGGTGCAGATTGCCGTTTTCGTCAGCGTGGAAATGAAAGCTTGCGTCCTTGGTCGGGCCGTCGCCGGGAAGGTCAAACCAGCCCGTTTGCGTCTCTCCGCCGACGATGTACTTGTAGGTCTTATCTTTATCCAGTCCGGAGAGGGTAAAGGTATAATCTCTTAGGGCATTCTCCTTATAGGTCGGCGTGGCCGTGACTTCTTTTACCGCATCGGGGTCCGTAGCGTCGATGAATCCGGTAAACGGGGTCTTCTCCTCGCAGATGCCGTTTTCATCGAAATTGTACCAGACATTTTCAATCAGATGAAGTCCGGCGGAGACGGGTTTTCCCTGTACATAGTAGCGATCCCCGACCCATTTTCCGGATTCGCCGCCAACCGGCAGGCCGTCCTCATAGGTCTTGCCGTCAAGCTCGCCGGTCAGCGCCAGTCCGCAGACGGTGCAGACCATCTTGCCATCCGCATCGGGTTCGTATTTATGGCCCTCGGTGTAGACGGTTTCGCCCCAGTCCTCTTCGGTGACAGGGGAACCGCACACCTCGCACACCCTCCGGTTTTTATAGCCGTTGGACGTGCAGGTGGGCGCGAGATCTTCAATCGGTTTGGATGCTTCGTGCACGTGCCAGGAGTTTTTCTCCGGATGGTCTTTCACGACATTTTCGGAGAAGTCGTACAGCTCCGTATCCACCTGAATCTTTTCGCTTCCGAAGACGGGAAGCGTATCCGGCTCGTAGCCGTCTACATACTCGATCTCGCCCTTATCCACCTCCAGTTTGACATCCACCGGGTAGAACAGCTCATGCTGCCAAGCCTGTGCCGGGCCCCACGGGCTACCTGGTTCAATTTCATCATTTTTATCCCTTCCGCTAAATTCCGTCGGGTATTTGTCGCTTTGCGTCCAGGTACGCACGGGCAGGGACGCTAAAATGCTGCCATCCCCTTTCTCATAGGGCTTGACCCTCTCTAAGGTGATGGTGGCGTAGTTCTCGTCCTTATCGATAGGACCGTCCATGCTCCAGCTCATTTTAAATTTCGGATCCACGTCGGCGTGGTCCAGCTCCCATTTGGCGTTGTTTACCAGATCCGCCGTCAGGGTGACCTTCTGAATCTTGGATACGTCCGTCGCCTTCACGTCTGCATAATAGACGCTGCCGATCGGAATTTGATCTGCCTCTCTATCGTGAGGCTCTACCACGATGGTGGCGGCGTTCGAATTGCCCGTAGTCTCAAACTTCCGCTTCAGTTCGCTGCGGTTGCCCTCGCCGTCCTCGGCGTAAAACACCACGGAGTGCGTGCCGGCAGCCAGTTTCACCGCTTCGGTCTGAATGGCGCCGTCAAAGTAGCGGGACGGCACTTCGGTTCCGTCGATAACGGCGGATGTTTTTTCCAGTCCAGTCTTGTTCGGCTTGTCAACTTCCGTCACAAAGGTGCGGAACTGGACGGTGTCGCCTTCCGCGGCTGTGACCGTTTTTTCCGCCATTTCCTTTAGGTTGCCGTCGGCATTTAAGACGTTGGCGGTAGTAAACACAGGCGCGTCACGGTCCGGGGTGGCTTCGGAGTAGTCAAGAGAAATTGAATCCACATAGTAGACGAATTTGTTGTTCTGGGATTTATAGCAATTCGGCTTAAAACTCCCTTGGGTGGACAGCATGAAGTTCATCAAAGATTTTTCACATTCGATCCAGTTCCCCGTCGAGTTGGTAAAATCAAAATGCACATACGTCCAGTACCCTTCGTCATGATGCTGGCCTTGCAACTCAGTAGTGTTGTAGTGGAGTATTGTCTGGCCTTGCGCACCATCATAACCGTTGATCGCGATGTCACCGATGGTGTCCTCGTCCGGGACCCAGACCCACGCACCCCAACTGGTGACTTCTGGCAAATCAATCCAAGGATTCCATTTATCGTCTGTGGGGTAGTCATATTTTGTCCACAGAAACAATTGCTCCCACCCGCTATCGCCGGCATTGGAGATGATGTCCCTCCAGTCGCAGGTGATTTTGAGGGCATAGTTTCCGTCATGCACCATCCCTTCTGACTTATTCACCTTTTCCACTTTGGCAGTGCCATTCACGTTCCACTCTTCACCAAAGCCTTCCGCTATCCAATCTTCGGCGCTGTTTCCGTCTGTCTCGCTCTCAAAATCAAAGAGTATTTTGGATTTCTTGCCGAATTTCAGGTGAAGCGTGTCGGAAATCCCCTCTTTGTACCGATATGTGATCGTGATGTCGCCCTGTTTTACCTCACCGGAGAGCTCTTCGCCGCAGGCGGTGAACGTCTCTTTGTCCAATGTACCCATGTTTTCGGGGGAAAGGGTGATCTCAAAATCATCCGGTTTCGTCTTTACGGCGATGCCATCGCCGTAAGTGGCGGTGTACTTCAACTGGATCTTCCCGTCGTAAGACAGCGCGGTACCGTTGGAGATTTCCAGTTTGTCCGGGTGTACCACGTGAATGGTGGTCTTTCCGAAGACCTTCCCGTCAATAACGACTTCGATTGTTGCGTCTCCGGTTTTTTCGTTTCCGACAAACTGTCCCTCCGTGACCTCTCCGAGCCCTTCCGAGCCGGAGGCGAGCCGCCAGACCGCGTTATCCGGGATATCCATGGGCGAGTGGGAACTGCTGAATCCCGCCGCGTCAATCTTTACCGTTGAGCCGGGTGTCACGTACGCATTCTCCGGCGTTAGCTCCACAGAGTCGAAGTCTCCGGTGGGAGGAGTGGTGGACACCACGTACAGCGTCGAGGAGACAGAACGCTCATAGCCGTCTGCCGGGTTGCTCAGCATTTGCAGCGTACCGTCCGCCTGCCGGGAAACGTAGGTGGCGGAGCCGCCGCCATCCAGATTCAGGGCGTATTTACATCCGGCATTGTACATGACCTCGGCCAGCTCTCGCATAGACATGCCGCGGGAGGCGGGTGGTTTCAGCCCGTCTACCTCGCCGAAGACAACGGTTTTGCCGTCTTCTTTGATGCCGATAACGGCCCGGGCGTTGGGCGTCGTCTCATAGGTCGAGCCGCCCTCGCCGTTCGGGGCCACAAGCTTGCCATCCCAGATGAGAATATCCGAGCCGCCCACGGCGTCCCAGATGGGGTTTTTCTCATCGTTTTTCATTTCATTCCATTCTTCATTTTCCCAGCCGATGACGGGCGTGCCGTCCTTGCGAATTACGAAGTACGGGCGGTCACGATTGTCCCGGTAGACTGTTCCTTCCATGGCGAAAGCGTCTAGGGGTTCTCCGCTGGCCATATTGTAATACCCGGCGTTGACCCCTGCCACTACGTTGAAATCAGAAACGTAATTCGTAGCATCGTCGGGGTTGGAGTGCTTTTTTTGCGCTGCCTGCATCTGGTTTGTGAGGGTCGCGAGGCCCCACTTTCCTTCTCCGTCAAATTCCTCGCTGATGTTCGCGTGAATGGTCAGATCCTTGCGGCCTAGATCGGCCGTCGCGAGAAATATTTTATTTTGCTTTTTGTCGCTTTTCATGTTGACCGTGTAGACGTCCTGCGTCACACCCAGGGCAAGAGTGCTTTGCTTGTGGTCCGTCACAACGTACCCGTCTTTGCCAGGTGTTGTTCTGTCGACATAATTCTCCGGCGGGTGCGCGGAGTCTGTGATCGCGTAAGCCGGCCATGCAGGCAGAGCCATGAGCGCCACCATCGCTACACAGATCAATTTTTTTAATCTTTTCATCGAAATATCCTTTCAAGTCATCGAATTACTCTTTTGAAGCTGCTCAAACCTTCTTTCATTTGACTATATTCCAGCAGCCGGATTCCCCGGATCCGGCTGCTGATTTTCGAGGTGCGCCCGGCGGCGCACGCTTCTAACGGGTGAAAGTCCCGAATCTGCCCGGTAGGAGGTCGGCCAGTCAGCGGTCAACTTCCTATTCGATTGCTATGTCCGGTTATTTTTGTTCCGTCAACCGACGGATTAAGTCTATTTTTTTAACTGGGGGTCATTTACCTCGGTTCCTTTTCCCTCTTCACCGGGCTCTGCTTCCGGAGTAGCTTCGCAGTTGTAACTCGGATACAAGCAGTTGTTATCCGGACCATAAGCACAGTTTCCTTGGGCGTCCACCATAGTTACAACCTCAATCCAAACATCTTCATTCGGCATCTCAAAGATATATTGTCCTTCATCAAGAACGTAATTTTCGTTTATTCCTCCACGGCCACCGTTGAACTTAACTTGTTCATTTATATTTTGTCTATTCCCATTTTTAATATTAATCGCCTGAACGATATATCTTGCGTTTCCACCTTCACTTGGTGCTTTATCGCCGACTCTTACTGTAACAGTAACTATCTCACCTTGCTCGGCTTCTGTCGTGCTAACGTCCACTGTAGCTGAACCGTCTTCAGGCGGAAGCGTATAGACTGTGTGGGTAGAGGCAGGTTTCTCGTATCCGCCTCCGCCGCTGCTCGGCGGTCTTGTTGATGTCGGCGGTTTCTTTTCCGGCTCCGGTTCCGGAATCACCACATTCTGATTCGGATCGCCCGATACGTCAATGCCGTTGGCCGTCACGTTTTCCACGCCTTCCGCTTTGATCTCCGTGCCAACCGGAGCGTTTTCGATGGCTACGTTATCTTTATTGACCTGAACGAGTGCCTGTCCGGTCACATCCTTTAAATCCACTTTGGAAGCCTCGCCAGCGATGATGATCGGAAGATCCGGATCCGCTTCGCCGGACAGTTTCACGTCATCGGCAACGACCAGGGTGATCTTCCCTTTAACTATCTCAACTGTCTGCCCGTTCTCATAACCGTAGCCGCCGATTAAGCGATCTAAAACGGTCATCACAGACGCACGGTCAATATCGGTTCCCGGTGCGATATGACGGTCGTCCACTCCGCCGATGACGCCCATATTGATGAGTGCGTTCACATATCCAGATGCCCATCCGGAAACTTCGCCGGCATCGTTAAAGGTCTTCTCGGAACTGGTCTGTTCCTCAATGCCAAGCGCACGGGCAATCATCACAAACGTCTGCTCTCTGGTGACGGTCATCCCCGGACTCATGGTATTGCCGCCAGTTCCCTTCAGGATTCCTGCTGCCACGCATTTCGAAACGGCGTCCGCATACCAGGCGCTTGTATCCACATCGCTGTATCCGCTGATGCTGGTCGTTTCTTTCAGGCGCAGCAGGTTG
>CAYTKT010000003.1:0-90404 GCA_964438605.1 uncultured Oscillospiraceae bacterium | reverse complement strand
ACAATACGGTGCTGATGTTTGAAAATTTTTGAGACATTTTCAAAAATGGTTGACAGTTATGAAAAGCATTTTTTCAATATTCTTCCGCCCACTGTTTTATTTTTCACAAAATACAGCCGGCATCTATTTTGCCACATAGATTACCAGAAGCGTCCATGCCGGCAATATCTATAAGCGGACTGCCGTCTCGTTTTTTGAACATTTGTCCCGCTTCAACGCCGCAAACAAACCCCCGGCCTGCGAACCGGGGATAACAAAAACCCTTCTGGCCTGAGGCAGTTATCTGAAACCTTACCATTCCATCAGCATCCGCCCATAGAATCGCCCGACCTGGACACGGCCTCAAACCTTACAGACTTTTCATCCCCTCAAATGGATCTTCAAACAACACGGAAATTTCCTCAGGCGGCACACCCTCCGGACGCATTTCATTATAATACTTGTTAAATGCCTGCTGGGCGTCATATTCGTTATTAGCGTTATACAGGACAACAAAATGATCCGGATCTTCATCAAAATCATCGTAAAGGAACGTAATCGAATTCCACAGACCGTAATCCCAGACAAGCGTACCCAAATTTCCCTCGTAAACCGCTTCCCGTTCCACGACAATCATGCCGATCGTCGGAGCGTTTTCCATCAGTTTCTGCTGAACGATCGAACGGTCGCCGCCCCGTTTTTCGATGAGCATCTCCATGGCTAATTGGTAAGCCTCGTCAAATTCTTTATCAAATTCACTATCCATTTATTTTCACCTCATAATCATACCGGTAATACCAGGCTGCCGCGCAGCATCATTTCCAGCCGTTTTGCTCTGATCAAAGTAGCCGTACATCTTTCGTCAGTCTGTTACATGTTTACGTGCCCGAACAACATACGTTCCCGCGGACGGGCATCAAAAAGAATCGCCTTACCCGTATACTTCTGGTCAATCGGCATCTGAAGATTGCAGTCTTTCACGCCCGCTTCCAGAAAATCGAGCTCCGAAATCGGCACTTTCTTGCCATCAACAATCTTATACAGCTTGTCTTCACCGCGCATTCCGATATTTTTAATCACGATGCAGGCAAACGAAAGCTCAAGAACCAGAACATCCGCCACGTCAAAATATCTCGTATCGGGCATACAGAAATGGTATTCATCAAAAGAGCCAACCTGAACCGGTTTGCCGTGAATCCGGATCATCTGCGCTTCTTCCATCATATTGTTATCTTCCATGGGATTAACCTCCTGAGTATTAACTGCTGCTCATCAATATAAAAATCATACCACATGAATCCTGCGATAGCAAACAGATAGTGTCAAGTTATTATGGAGTTTTTGTTTGACAATTCAAAATGTACACTGTTGTTCCATTCCATATTATTCCCCATGCTTTGCATATTTCTAGCCAAATATTTTATAGAATAGTTTTCCTTATCCATAAAAAAAGATGACAAGCGCGCCATTTATTCCTCGCTTCAGAGGCAGAGATTTTTTACCATAAAATTCAAAAAACATACTCCCTTCCGGACAGGCAAGCGAAAAGAATAAAAAGCCTGTTTTTCCGGAAAGAATCGTTTTATACAGAAATACATTATTCCTCATGGAACAGTTCCCGCAGAAGAACCATCATTTTCTCTATATCGACAGGCTTAGCCAAATGTCCGTTCATACCTGTTTCCAGAGCTTTTTTCCGGTCTTCTTCAAAAGCGTTTGCAGTCATGGCGATGATCGGCAGATTTGCCAGGAATGGATCCTCCATGGCGCGGATAGTCCGCGTGGCCTCATAGCCGTCCATGACGGGCATCTGAATGTCCATCAGAATCAGATCATAGTGACCCGGCGCGGAATGGCGCACCATATCACAGGCTATCTGACCATTTTCGGCACATTCCACAAGGAAGCCGGCTTCCGTCAAAATCTCCTCAGCAATTTCGCGGTTGAGAGCGTTGTCCTCGACCAGGAGAATACACTTGCCTACAAAACAGTCTTCGACAAAATCCGTTTCCTGATCTGTCGTTTCCTCCGCCGCATGACCGAGGCTGCGCTCCAGAGTGCGGTGAAGATCGGAAGCAAACATCGGTTTGCTGATAAACCCGGTGACGCCGACTTCCCTGGCTTCTTTCTCGATGTCAGACCAATCATAAGCGGACATGAGGATAATAGGAGAGTCGTCACCCACCGTTTTGCGAATACGGCGGACGGTTTCCACGCCGTTCATCTCCGGCATGGCCCAGTCTACAATGTAAACCTCAAAAGGGTCTGCAAGTTCGACAGCTTCAGACGCTCGAACGACTGCCTCCCGGCCTGACAGAGTCCATTCCGCCCGCATCCCGATCTGCCGCAGCATTTTGGATACGCTCTGGCAGCTTATCAGGTCGTCATCCACAACCAGTCCCCGCAACCCGCTGAGTTCCTCGATAGGAACTATATCCCGGTGTTTTGCGGTGAATCTCAGCTTTAGGTTTACGGTAAAGGTGGAACCCTTCCCCGGTTCACTCTCAACACTGATCGTGCCGTTCATCATATCCACGATATTTTTAGTGATGGCCATTCCCAGGCCGGTACCCTGAATGCCGCTGACCGTGGAAGTACATTCTCTGGTAAAAGGGTCAAATACCGTTTTCATAAACTCCGGATCCATACCGATTCCGGTGTCGCTGACCCGAAACTCATAGATGCCGCATTCTTCTTCAGAAGCAGGTTTCTGAGTGACACGAATTGCCACGGATCCGCCGGGCGGAGTGAATTTGATGGCGTTAGAAGTCAGATTCAGCAGGATTTGATTCAGCCGCAGCCGGTCACAGAAAACCTCCTCATCTGTGATATCCACCGTATCGATGAACAGATCCAGTTTCTTGGCATAAATGTCAGACTGAATGATATCGCGCAAACCCTGAAGAATATCTGCCAGATTCTCCGGACGCTCCTCAATCGTAACTTTGCCCGCTTCAATGCGGCTCATGTCCAAAACATCGTTGATCAGGCTCAGCAAGTGGTTGGAGGCTTGAGCGATTTTGGACAGATATTCTTTAGTCCGTTCTTCATTGTCAAGATGAGCAGTTGCCAGAGCTGTGTAGCCGATGATCGCATTCATGGGGGTGCGAATATCATGGGACATGTTGTTGAGGAATGTGGTCTTTGCCCGATTGGCGGCATCTGCCGCCTTCAGAGCACCGGATAGTTCCTGCGTCTTAATCTCTAATTCTTTGGTAGCCTGGGTTACTTTTTCCTTCAGCCGCCGCTGGTTTCGGATTCGCACAAGAAGCATCACCAGGGTAAAGAGAAGCAGAAGGGCCAGCGTGATGCCCAAAACGCCGTAAACCGGTTCTTGATACAGGAAAGCGATGAAATTCATATCGGTATGTAGACCGGCATCAATCTCCCGCGCTATAATGGCGTCCAGCTCCGTCTCGGTAAAACTGTCCACCCCCTTGTCTAACAGAGAAAGAAGATAGCGGCCGTTCGGAACATTATCGCCCACAGCATAAGACAGAGGGGTTTCTCCGAAGCCGACAGAAGATAAACGGTTGCGTCCGTCCTTTCGGACATAATAATCGGCAGTGTAGGCGTAGAGAATGGTAGCGTCGGCCCGGCCGTCAATCACCGCCTGGACACATTCCTCCGTGGTGGCGCACTGAATCAGGGATTCCGCCGGATAACGATCTGCTACCAGTCTATTCAGTTCATCGGCTTTCTCCAGCACCGCCAGCCGGTTTGCCGTTCCGGTGAAGTCACTCAGCGTCAAGCGGGCTAAATTCGTCTGGAAATAAGGAACCGTGATTTTGTAATTTTCCTGCTCAGCCAGGTAGTAATCGCCGGCGAAATCCAGAACAACGTCTGCCGCCTCTTTCGATTGAAGATCATAATACTCATTCTGATCTTTGACCGGGATGAATTCATAGTCTAAATCCAGCCGTTCAGCCAGAGCGCTGAAGATGGCGGGCAAAATGCCCCGTGCCTCGCCATCCTGAAAGTAACAATACGGAATCCATTCGGGATTGATAAGCAGCCGCAGAGGTCTGCCCGAAGCGTGAAGTTCCTCCAGAAAAGCCCGCTCGCCGGCATTCAGGATGATGGAGCCTGTCTGGTCGGTGGCATAGTACGTCTCATGGAGAGTTTCCCGCCAATTTGGGTTGTGCAGATCCATCTCATTGATAGCCGCGTTGATCCGTGCCATCAGGTCAGCACGGTCTTTTCGGGTGCAGATGTAAAAAGGGCTGGCATCAAAAGATTCCAGCAGCCATTCGTTATCCAGCTGTCGCAGACTGCCGGTGACGACAGCATCTACATTCCCGGACTGAAGAGCGGCAGACAGTTCATCCTGGTCGGAAAAATATACCGGCTGAAAGGTAAAGCCACGTTCCAAAGCAAATTGTTCAAAATTAGCGTTTTTAGAATTATCTTTCAGCATACCTACGTCAATACCATCATAGGTGGTATAGTCTCCCTCCACGATAGCGGTATTTCCTTTCTTCACGGTAAAAATAGTAGAATTGACGCCGATGTTCTGGTCAGAGAAGAGAAATTCTGCCTCCCGCTCCGGCGTTTTGGACACGGAGGTGACGATATCCACCTTACCCTGGCGCAACATATCAAGCGAATCGGCATAAGAGCCATCGTAGCCTATATATTCGTAGGACCAGCCGGCGTGAATGGCCAGCCGCTGGAGAAATTCATAACCATAGCCGCTCCGGCGCCCGTCTTCTTCGACGACATGGTAGCCCGGAAATGAAAAAAATCCCACTCGCAGGACTTCTTCATCAGAGGCGGCAGCAAATGAGGCCGGACAAAACGAGAGCAGGAGCCAAACGGTCAGCATAAAACAAAGAAAGCGTCTTTTATTCATACGGTTCTTATTCATTCGATATATCCTCATTTCCATGGATTCGATCCATATCAGGCGTATTTTCAGCATGACTGCGGTGGGATTCCAGCAATTTTGAAGGAATCATTCGTCAGCAGAAACAGTTCTCTAATAAAAACAGTTTTCTATTAAATCTGTCAAAATTCGTGCAAATTCATCAACAAATCCATTGGCCCCAAGATCCGCAGTCTCCACAGGCGCTTATCATTCACTCCCGTAAATGATGCTCTTCTCCGATCTTGAAATACTGTTTAAGTGCGACGCTTTTATTATACAGTAAAGATAATAGGAAAACAAGATTTTTAACGAGAAAGCGAAAATTGCGATGCCGCTTAAAAGCCCCTATTTCAACCTTTTTGCCATTTGTATAACGCACCGGAGACGACTTCTTCCGCTTGTGCGCTGTATCAGGACTGACTGAAACGACAGCGCAGTTAGTGTAAAATCAATGTGGACTTTTCCAGAAAAATAAATTCGGAAAAACTCAATAAGCACCTGAATAAACTTAAGACAATCGCAAGTTTTCATGAGCGCAGGAATGTGATAAACTATATGGATAATAAACAGCGGCGGACGGCTGAATGCTGCCCGCTTTTCGGCGCGTGAGGCGCATGAAAAGAGGAAATGTGATGAAAAAAGAAATGATACCAGCCAACGAGAACATTCTACGGGAAATCCGCTATGACGAGAAAGGATTAGTTCCCGCTATCGTTCAAGATGAAGCGACGAAGCAGGTGCTGATGCTCGCCTATATGAATGAAGAAGCGCTGCGCCGCACGCTGACTACCGGAAAAACGTGGTTTTACAGCAGGAGCCGGCAGGCTTTGTGGAATAAAGGCGAAACGTCAGGCCATTTTCAAAATGTAAAGCGCGTCAGCTACGACTGCGACTGCGATACGATTCTCGTAATTGCAGAACAGATCGGCGCCGCATGTCATACCGGGAATTTTACGTGTTTTTACAGAGATTTTGAAATTGAGCCAGCAGCGGAAGCCAAGTGAGATCCAAAAGATTGAGCGAATACAAGCAGTAAAAAATATCATAAATGGTCTTGCAACATTATTTAGTAAGACACAGAACAACGATGAGAAAAAGACACATTTTACAAAGTTGAACCACAAGATAGTCTGTTCACAGGACATTATTCTCTGTATTTTAGTTTTGGTGTGTAAATTGAAGTTTTGCTCATTTCAGATAAGGCAGAAACGAGAGGAGTTCAAACAATATGTTTTTAAAAGAAATGATGGCATTCAATCAGGAATTCGTCAAAAATAAAGAATATGAACAGTACCAGGCCGGTAAATTTCCGGCGAAAAAAACGGCAATCCTGACTTGTATGGATACACGGCTGACGACGCTGCTGCCGGCAGCTCTCGGTATTAAAAACGGAGACGTGAAGATGATCAAAAATGCGGGCGCAATGATCTCGCATCCTTACGACAGCGTCATGCACAGTCTCGTTATCGCAATTTATGAACTGGGCGTCGAGGAGGTCTGGGTTATCGGCCACGACGACTGCGGAATGCAGAATCTCGATACAAATGAACTGCTTGAAAAAATGCATGAACGCGGCGTGTCTGATATTGATATTGCCAGGAGTGACGGCGCTACAGGCGGAATTGAAGACTGGCTCAGGGGATTTCACGATGTGAAAGAGGCGGTCATCAGCACGGCTGACATAATCCGCAATCATCCGCTGATGCCGGCTGATCTGCGGGTTTATTCGATGATTATGGATCCGCTGACGGGAGAAGTGCGTCTGGTCCGTTAACGGCAAAAAGCGCAGGGAGCCGAAACGGGAAGGAGGAAACGACAAAGCAATAGAAGAATAAGTTAAAATAATATATTATAAGACACGAAGAAAAGATAAACGTTTTTTCATAAAATATATTTATGTCGGAATACTGTGACGGACCGCCCTGAAAGGAGGAATATGGAAAATACACTTGTTATCATAGATGGAAACAGCCTTTTAAACCGTGCGTATTACGCGATCCAGCGCCCGATGATTACGGGGGACGGGCTGTATACTCAGGGAATTTTCGGGTTCCTGAATATGTTAAATAAAATTACAACGGATTATTCTCTGTCATACATTACCGTAGCCTTCGACCGCAAGGCGCCGACATTCCGCCATCTGCAATATAAGGAATACAAGGCGGGCAGAAAGAAAATGCCGCCGGAACTGGCCATGCAGTTTCCCGTTTTGAAGGAAGTGCTTGCGGCAATGAAGATTCATATGCTCGAAATCGACGGATTTGAAGCGGATGATATTATCGGCACGGTGGCCGTCAGGGCGGAGGAAGCGGGACTGAGCCCGCTGATTATCACAGGCGACAGGGATGCGCTTCAGCTGGCTACCGACGTAACTAAAATTATTTTTACAAAACGCGGCATTTCTGAATTTGAAGTTTATGACCGTAAAGCGATGCTTGAAAGGTACGGCTTAACGCCAGACCAGTTTATCGATCTCAAAGGGCTGATGGGCGATGCCTCCGACAATATTCCGGGGATTCCGGGCGTCGGGGAGAAAACGGCGACAAAACTGCTGCTCGAATACGGCTCCGTTGAAAATCTCATAGCTTCTGTTGATACGATGAAAAAGAGCAAGCTGAAGGAAAAGATTGAGGAAAATGCAGACCTCGCCGTGATGAGTAAACGGCTGGCTACGATTAACACGAATGTTCCGATAGAAGTCGATTTCGAAGCGATGCGATGCCAAGAGCCTGACCGCGATAAACTCATCGAGATGTATAAGCGTCTGGAATTTAATTCCTTTTTACGTAAAATGATAAAATCAGAAGATGCAAAAGAGGCAGCAGGCGCTTCAGCGAACGATAACACATCAAACGATGCGTCAGCTGACATGCCAGGCAGTATAAAAAACGGCGCTCCGGCAGACGCAGACGGCGCAACGCCGCAGACGGCGCAAATACAAGACACACAGGAGATGCACGAAATTCCGCCGGAATTTTCATATCTTTTTTCGGTTTCATCAGAAGCTAAAATCATCAGAACGGAATCCAAAGAAGACTTTGAGCGGATGTCAGAATCCCTTTCCGCAAAGGAGGCCGTCTGGCTTTACGTTTTTCACGACAACGCTCATATCCGCAGGCCTCAGGTTTCGTCTGTCTGCCTCGCATCAGATGACACGATGTATTTCATTCCGACTGACAAGAGCGCCGCTGACGGCAGCGGAGAAAGCGCCGCCGCACGAGGACTCGACGGATTTTTCAGGTCGTTTGGCGGACAGATTTGCGGCCATAATCTGAAATCCTGTTATTATGCGCTGATCAGCATGGGCGCCGCGTCGCTTGCCCAGGGAAACGATACGATTTTCCGCACGGGATTCGATACGGAAGTGGCGGAATACATTCTTGAGCCGCAGAAACGCTCGTATGAGATGTCGCAGCTCGCGCTGGAATATTTTCACGAAAAATTTCCATCTGACGAGGAAATTGCCGAAGAAACGTCAGCTATCGATCTGTTTGGCCGGGAACTCGAAAAACAGGAATCGCTGGGGCTTAAAATTCTCAGTCTGTCGTCACGTCTTTCTCTGGTTCAGTCGCAGCGTCTGGGGGCGGAAAAGCTTGTGTCAGTCTGTACGCAGATCGAATTTCCGCTGATTGAGGTTCTCGCCGACATGGAACACACGGGAATTCGCGTCGATGCGGAAGCACTGGAAGAAATCGGAATCTTTCTCAGAGAAAAGATTCAACAGATTACAGACGTCATTTACACGGCTGCGGGCAGTGAATTTAATATAAATTCTCCGAAGCAGCTGGGCGCCGTTTTGTTTGACGATCTGGGCCTGCCGCCGGGGAAAAAAACGAAATCGGGATATTCGACGAATGCGGAAGAACTGGAACGCCTTGCTAAAGATTATCCGATTGCGGCAAATATTCTGGAATTCAGGATGCTGACGAAACTCAACGGAACTTATGTCGACGGCATGCTGCCGCTGATCAGCAGCGAAGGCCGGATTCACGCCCATTTTCAGCAGACGGTCACGATGACGGGGCGCCTTAGCTGCACGGAACCGAATCTTCAGAATATTCCGGTGCGCCAGGAGCTTGGACGCATACTGCGCAAAGCCTTTACGGCGTCAGATTCTAACCATATTCTTGTGGGCGCCGATTATTCCCAGATCGAACTGCGGATTATGGCGCATCTTTCACAAGACCCGGCACTAATTAAGGCTTTTAAAGATAATCAGGACATTCACAGCACGACGGCCGCCAGGGTTTTCGATATTCCGCAAGACGAGGTTACTCCGCTGATGAGAAGCCGGGCGAAAGCTGTCAACTTCGGAGTGATCTACGGCATCAGCGCCTTCGGCCTCGCATCCGATTTGAAAATCTCAAGGGCAGAAGCGCAGAAATATATTGACGATTACTTTAAAAAACATCCGAAAGTGAAAGAATACATGGAGCGGATGATGGCTGAATGCCGAAAAAACGGTTTTGCGACGACGATGTACGGGCGGCGCAGAAAAATCAGTGAAATTCACGCCTCCAACAGAATCACGCGTCAGCTGGGCGAGCGGCTTGCGATGAATACGCCGGTGCAGGGTACGGCAGCCGATATTATGAAACTGGCGATGAGCAAAACGTATCGACGGCTCAATGTTGAAGTGCCTGAAGCAAAGATTATTCTTCAGGTTCACGACGAACTGACGCTTGACGTTCCGTCAGACCTCGCTCAGAAAGCCGGAAAAATTCTTGAAGAATCCATGTGCGGCGCCGCCGAACTCGATATTCCGCTGATTGCCGAAGTAAATACGGGAAACGACTGGTACAGCATCAAATAAGTATTGAAATTTCCCGCATATACATGTATAAATAGTAGGTGGGTAAGCCAATTTGATTGCTCAAACAAGCAGCAGGAAGTGATTGGAAAAGGAATGATTTAGACATGTATATAATTGGACTGACAGGCGGCACTGGTTCCGGAAAAACGACTGTTTCAAACTATCTGAGAGAGAAAGGATTTGAAATTATTGATTTTGATCTGACGACGAGAGAACTTCAGCGGCCCGGCGAACCGGCACTGGCTGAAATCGTTGAAACTTTCGGTCCGGAATCTCTGCTGCCCGACGGCACGATGAACCGCAAATACGTAGGACGCATCGTTTTCTCAGATCCGGAGGAAAAAAAGAAGCTGGACCGGATCATACAGAAATATGTTGACGTTCTGATCAACGCCCGGACTAATGCTTTTCGGAAGGCCGGCGAGCAGGTGACGAGAGAGACGAACCCTGATGATTATCTTCAGAAGAAGGTCATTTTTTACGATCATCCGCTGCTCTTTGAGGTGCCTTATAATATCGAGCCGATCAATGAGGCATGGGTCGTTGATTCTGACGATGAAACGCGCATTCAACGGATTTTAAAGCGCGATTGCATTTCCAGGGACGATATAGTAAGGCGGATTAACTCCCAGACATCCAGAGAATTCAAGCTGTCGAGAGCCGATTATGTGATCGACAATACGGGCACGAAGGAACAGCTCTTTCACAATGTGGACGCTCAGATTGAAGCGCTGGACAAGCGGCTGCCATAAGAAATGTGTTTTTTAATTCAGCCGGTTTTTCCGGGCGCCACGGACTGCAGCGCCCGAACGCTCACTGCACCGCAGCATATGATCTCATAATATTTTTATATGTTTTATTTCATATGTTTAGTAGTATTTTGGCACCGTTTGTCTGGATACGATTGCTTTTGCACGTTCGATCCGTCTGTACTTTTTATTTCCAAATTTAATAATATAAAACAGGAGCCGTTTTTATACGATGAGAGAAAAGAAAATATTTTACATAGCCGCCGCTCTCCTTATGACGGCTGGTCTGATCTTCGGTCTGACGGCTTGCCAGCAAAACGACATTGTTACAAACAATGAGGGAGAGACAGGAATCTATGAAACGTCTGACAGGATTATTATTCCGGTTACAAAGATTCGCAGCATCAATCCCGCAAACTCAACTGACGAGGATGTTTATCAGATTACAAGACTCGTCTACAATTCACTTATCAGGCTCGATGATACGCTTGAGCCGGTGGGCGACCTGGCTGCGACCTGGAATTATACGGAAAACGGCAGCCTGCAGTTCACGCTGCGCAGCGACGTCAGATGGAGTGACGGCTCGGCTTTGACATCTTCCGATGTGTCGTTTACTGTTCAGGCGCTCAAGAAAGCGGGCAAGGACTCGCCTTATGCATCGAAGGTCCGTCATATTCGTGATATTTCGGTGACAGACGACCACACGTTTACGGTGCACCTGGATGACCCGTCCGACACGTCTGCCGCTGACTTCAGTTTTCCAATCTTTCCATCATCTCAGTTTTCAAATGTCAGCAGCTTTCTCGAAAACACATCGACCCCGGTGATGGGAACGGGTCCTTATCAGATCACAGCCGCGTCGCTCGGCAAGAAGATCGAACTGGCGCCGAACGAATATACGTTTGAAACGCGGCCCCGGAATACTGTCACGCTTCAGGTCATGCCGGTTGACGATCTCTATCCCGGACTGGTGTCCTCAGGCGTGCTCAGCATCATGGTCGTAGATAAAATGAACAGAGAAGAACTGGAAGGCGACAGCAGCCTTAATGTTACACAGTTCACCGGAAATGAGGCAGAAGTTCTCGGTTTCCGCTGCTCTGGCCAGCTTTCAGACGCCAGTCTGCGGCGTGCGATCGCGATGGCGGTAGACCGGGACGAGATTATTTCCGGCGCGTATTTCGGCAGCGGCATTAAGAGCGACGACCTGTATTTTCCAGGCTATCTCGGAACGGAGACGACAAACGAATTCTCTGCCGATGCGTCAGACGCTCAAAATCTGATGAAGCAGGCGGGCTATGAAGACCGCGACGGCGACGGAATCGCAGAAAGCGTGTCAGGCGCTCCGGTCAAGCTGACACTCGTCACGAATACCGACAACAACTCACGTCTTATGGCGGCGCAGATGATTCAGCGGCAGCTTGCCAGCATCGGCATTTCCGTAACTTTGGCGGAAACGACTTCCGAGGGCATCACATCGGCGGTCAACTCGAATTCTTATGATATGTTTCTTGCCGGCTGGAGAATCGACGAGCGGTACGACCTGCGGGAGTTTTATCACAGCGGTTATTCCAATCCCGCAAATTACGCGAATCCTGATCTGAACACGCTGCTGGATAAGATGTTTTCAGCCGTTTCGGAGGATCAGAAAAAAGAAACTCTTTCGGGCATTAAGTCGATTTTGGCTGATGACGTGCCATATCTGTGTATTTGCTACAAGACTTATGCTGCCGTTACGTCAAAGGATTTTGACGGCTTTGTGGCGCCGAGATTTAACGATTATTATTTTGGCTGTCCGGAATGGAACGTGAAATTCTTCCGCAAGATTGAAGAAGACACCGAGGACGGCACCGGCACGAATGGCATACAAGCCGGAAAAAACGAAAAAGGAACCGCATCCGACAATAAATGAGATTTGACCGGTTTCCAATCATCGCCACAAACGGTGCACAAGTCGAAAAGACGGAAAAAGAAACGCATCCCGGCGATGGATGAAATTTTATTTTCCTGCACGATTTATCTACCCCTGATGAAAATACGGGGTTTACCTGGTAAAGCGTCCAAAACCATTCTGTCCGGCAGGAAATGCCGGACAGAATGAAAAAAATCTTATTATATACCCATATATTACTAAGTTTTTTAAATAGGAATCCTTTTCATAGATTCTTATTTTTTCTGACCGGCGCAGCCGACTGCTCCTCTTTGATCAATACCGCAGTCTGTTTCTTTCATCATTACAAATATTTTCCCGTCAGACTTTCTTTATTCCCGCGGATCTCCTGCGGCATTCCCGCCGCAACGATACGCCCGCCGGACGTACCGCCGCCCGGTCCCATATCGATTACATAATCCGCATTCCTGATCACATCGAGATCATGTTCAATCACGATAACTGTCGCTCCATTGTCGACGAGACTTTTGAATACGCCGAGAAGAGTTTCCACATCCAGAGGATGTAGACCGATTGTCGGCTCATCAAATACGAACACAGACGTTTCCTGGCCCTTTCCCATCTCACTTGCCAATTTCAGCCGCTGGGCCTCACCGCCTGACAAACTCGGCGTTTCTTCTCCGAGAGTAAGATAACCGAGGCCGAGCTCGTGCAGTACATCAAGCTTCTTCTCCACGTTAGGCAGGTCTGCGCAAGCAAGCAGCGCTTCATCGACGCTCATATCCATAAGCTCCGGCAGCGTGTATCCCTCATATTCTGTATGCCCCGCCGATTCCATGAATGTTACAGATTCTAATGATTCTTTTGATTTTAAGAACTCTGTCGATTTCGCGGATTTTACAGAATCCGCCGGTTTTGCGGATTTCTCAGATTCCACGGTCTTCTTTGATTTTGCAGGATTTCTTTGCGCTTTCTTCGGGATACGCCGGACAAGGCCGGCCGCCTTTGAATACCGGGAGCCGCCACATTCCGGACATGGAATTTCTACATCAGGAAGAAACTGGACATCCAGACTGATAGATCCTGTCCCGTCGCAGACCGGGCAGCGCAGTTTTCCCGTATTATACGAAAAATCCCCCGCTTTATAACCTTTTTCCTTCGCGTCTGCCGTTCTCGCATAGACTTTGCGCAGTTCATTATGGATATCTGCATAAGTCGCCACTGTGGAACGCACATTGATTCCGATCGGCGTCGCATCAATCAGCTTCACCTGCCGGATTCCGCCAGCCGACACCGATTTTACATGATCCGGCATCGCCGTCCCTTTTATTGCAGCTTCCAGAGCCGGAATCAGGCTTTCAAGAACCATCGTCGTTTTTCCGGAGCCGGAGACGCCGGTCACCGCAATCATCCGTCCTTTTGGAAAATCAACTTCAAGAGGTTTCACCGTATGAATCTCAGATGTGGATAAATGTATAACGCCAAGATCAAATATTTTCTCCTTCGCAATATGATTTCCTACATCAATGACGCTTTTTCCTGTAAGAAAGCCCGCGATTTTCGACGCCGGATTCTTTTCCACGTCCTCAAGGCTGCCCTGTGCGATAATCGTGCCGCCCCTGGCCCCTGCACCGGGACCAAGTTCGATCAGCCAGTCCACTTCTTTGAGCACGTTTGCATCATGGTCCACGAGAATGACCGTGTTTCCATCGGCAAGCAGATCATTCATAACGCCTGTCAGTCCTTCCATGTTAGAAGGATGCAGCCCGATAGACGGTTCGTCAAGAACATAAAGGACGCCCGTCGTCCTGTTTCTTACGGCTCTTGCCAGCTGCATCCGCTGGCGTTCTCCGGTGGAAAGCGTAGACGACGCACGGTCAAGCGTCAGATAAGACAGTCCCAAATCCATGAGTCGCTTTGCCGCACTCTGAAAAGAATCGCAGATACTTTCCGCCATCGGCCGCATTTTTGCAGGCAGAGAAGCAGGCACGCCCGCCACCCAGTCAGATAAATCGGACAGCGTCATTTTACAAGCCTCTGCAAGAGAAATTCCACGCAGTTTCGGCGCCCGCGCCGCATCGGAAAGGCGTGTGCCGCCACATTCCGGGCAGACGCTCTGACGCAGAAACTTCTCCACGCGCTTCATGCCTTTTTCATCTTTCACCTTCGACAGCGCATTTTCCACGGTATAAGTCGCGTTAAAATAAGTAAAATCCATATCCCCGGCCGCACCGCTCGTTTTATTCTGGTAAATAATATTCTTTTTAACTGCCGGCCCGTGAAAAACAATATCTCGTTCTTTTTCCGTCAGGTCCTTAAACGGCACGTCCGTCCGGACGCCCATCTCCCGGGCAATATCTTTCATAAGCGACCACATGAGCGTCTGCCACGGCGCTACCGCTCCCTCGTCAATCGTCAAATTTTCATCAGGCACCAGCGTAGATTCATCTACGACGTGGACAATTCCTGTCCCGTCACAACGCCGGCAGGCCCCTTGACTGTTGAAAGCCAACTCCTCCGCTCCGGGCGCGAAAAAATTTTCTCCACACTGAGGACATACCAGCGGCAGATCCGCCGCAACATTCAGCGACGGTTCTACATAGTGGCCGTTCGGGCACATATGGCTTGCCAGGCGGGAATACATCAGCCGCAGACTGTTCAAAAGCTCCGTTCCCGTGCCAAACGTGCTGCGGATGCCGGGCACTCCCGGACGCTGCCGCAGCGCTAAAGCCGCCGGGACATACAGAACTTCATCCACCTGCGCCTTCTCTGCCTGGGTCATGCGCCGCCTCGTATACGTTGACAACGATTCCAGATACCGCCTCGACCCTTCCGCATACAGAATCCCAAGCGCCAGCGAAGACTTCCCGGAACCTGACACGCCAGCGATTCCCACAAGCTTCTGCAAGGGAATGTCAACATCAATATTCTTAAGATTATGCACACGTCCGCCGCGGACTTTGATATGCGACGGCGATTGATTCTCATTTTTCTCCAATTTCTTCACTCCCACCTCTGTGTTCCTTTATTCTGTATTCCATCTTTTTTATAATAAAGTAATGTCAAATATTTGATTTTAATTTAATCTCCGTTAAACTCCTGCCTGTTTGCATAAAAAACATTTCTTCCCGCTTAAATCTTTTCAGTTTCTTCAACATGGCATCATTCAGCGTCCTCGTCCATCGTTTCAAGCAAAAAACTTACCGGGCGGAATCCGTCGTTACAGGAAATCATAGCAGACCTCTTATTCTTCATCCACCCGTCATAAAAATCCTCGCCGCCGTGAGCCAGCGTCATCACAAATGCGGACATACTCTCCCACGCACTGTCGCAAAATTTTTCCGGCCTCTTCCATCCATTTGCAATAAATACCTGCCCTGTTTCCATATCACAGGCGTGTTCGATAGGATTCTCATATTTTTCTATCAAATCCGGATAACACGCTGTCCTCATAACAGAAATCCTTACTTTTTTCATTCAATTTCCCTGCCTTTACTTCAACCCTCCGGATACGGACAAATCTCTGATTTTCTCATATCCAAAACAAACGATATATCGTTCATCACGTCCAATGAACAAGCTATATATTGTTATCGAACTCTGCAAAACATGTATTCTGCTCATCCCTGCAACCTGTTTCAGCCATAAATTTCACTTCTTTCCCCGCAAGAGGAAATGTCCGGACATCTCCTGGCATTCTCCGTATCAATCACAAGAGTTCCGTTCTGTCCCACGACGGAATGTTTTATCTTTTCTTCTTCTTAAAACATTTCACTCTGTATTTTTCGTCATCGGATACGGCGAATACAATGTCTGACTGCGGGCCATCAATAGATATTTTATCAAAATCACTGTTTCATTCATATATGTTCGATCGATATTTTTGTGTGCTGAACTTAGAAAAGTCAAAATCCATCGCCGAAAAAGCCGCAATAAAAATAATAAATCCGACTGCTATGTTAGAAAATGCAACGATAAACCATTTTTTTATTCCTTTCTTCACTCTGCTTCTCTCTCTGATAAATAAGGCTTTAACGCGATGAAACATCTTTTTCGTCAGTATTGAAACGCCTTTCGTGACTTGGACGCATCCAAAAAATAATAAAATAAAGATACCTCCGTATACAAGGACTATGCCAAATACAGCGGCTCCAGGCAGGAAATTGCTCTGTGCCGCAAAGAAAACGGCAAGCAAAACTCCGCCGATTGAACCGCAAACCATTCCCAGTTCGACTGCCCATAAAGAAACAGCCGCAGCCCATATTACAGCGTAAACGACGAGCAGGAAAACAAGCGCAGCGATCAAAAGGAAAAGCCGTCTGCGGAGTTTCGCCAGAAATGCCTACTTATTCATTCGCGAACTTTGCTGCAATGCAAAAAACGCCGGTTCCCTGTCACATTAAGAATCGGCGTCATAGTTCAGATCTTATTTTTCATGGAATCATTTTGTGCAGGAAGGGATAAATCAGTCCGCCTGGCTGCCTTTCAGCCACTGTACCGCACAGTACGCCATGCAGGCCGCCCCCACGGGACAGACGTCTTCGTTAAACTGGACTTTTGAATGATGGGCGGGATAGTCGCCCCGCTGGTCTTCATAGCCGGCAGACAGATAAATGAAAGCTGTGGGAACCCGCTCGGCCACCAGAGCGAAGTCCTCAGAGGCGTTGGCCTCGATTCCGGGATAAGGCGAAACTCCAGGAATGCCGGCAGACTGGATATAGCCCGCGATCTCTTCGGTGAGCTTTGAATCACAGACAAGAGGCGGCACACCGTAAAGAGATTCCACCTGGACCGTTCCGCCGTAGGCCTGAGCTGTCAGGTCGGAGACTTCCCTCAGCCGGCGAAGCAGCTTCTCCCTGGACTCTTTGTCGTTTGTACGGATACTGCCCTCAAGCACGGCAGTATCCGGAATCTGGTTTGGCGCGGTGCCAGCAGAAAAACGGCCTACCGTCATAACGCAGCTCTTTGTGGGGTCGGCTTCCCTGGCGATGAGTGCTTCCAGCGCCAGATAAATATGAACGGCAATATTGATCGGATCAATAGACATATTGGGATATGCCCCGTGAGAGCTCCGGCCGGCGACGGTGATGCGAAAACCGTCGGCAGAGTTCATCATGGCGGTCTTGCTGTTATACATATAGATGCCTACAGGAATTTTGCCGGGAGCAATGTGAAAACCCAAAGCGGCGTCCACACCGTCGAGGATTCCATGGGCGATCATGTCCTCACTGCCCAGAAAACATTCCTCGGCGGGCTGAAACATGAATCTGACGGTGCCTGCGAGTTCTTCCTCGTTTTCTTTCAACATTTTTGCAGCGCCAAGCAGCATGGCGGCATGAAAATCGTGGCCGCATGTGTGGGCGGCTTCTGCGTTTCTGCTTGCAAAAGGCAGGCCGCTCTCCTCTGCCATCGGAACCGCGTCCATGTCAGCACGCAGCAACAGAGTTTTTCCACCGCTTCCCAGCGAAGCGGTGACGCCGTGGCCACATTCCTCCGGCTTCAGTCCGTATTCCCGCAGCTTTTGTATCACTCTCGCCTTTGTCAGCGGGGTATCCAGACCGGCCTCTGCGTTTGTATGAAAGTAGCGGCGGTTTTCAATAATCTCCTGTTTCAGTTCAAGCGCCCGCTCATAATAATTCATTCCAATGCCTCCTATTTAAAGATTTGTAAATATCAAAACAAAACTATATCATTTCAATTCAATCATCAATTGAATAAACGTAAATATTATCTTTATTCAAAACCGATGTAATCAAATTTTTCCCTGCTAAATATTTCAATGTCATACACGCAGGCAAAAAGAAGAACCATTTTGAAACATCCGACAGCGCGTCAAGGTCCTTCGGAATATCAAATTTAATGGAATATTCAGCCGTTTCCCACGCGGTCATCGGGCCGTGTTCTCTTAAGAGTCCCAGAATCTGCTGACATTTGGTATCATAATAATCCCGGAGTTCTTTCACCCGTTTACTGACATCAAATTTAATTTCCGCATGTCCCGGAAGAATCGTATCGATGTCGAGAGATTCTATTATATCTAAACTTTTCAAATACTCATTCAATGGATTCTCCATTCCTTCTTCAAAAAACAGCACAGGAGCAGCGTTCGTTAAAACCATATCTCCGGCGATAAGAAGATTTGCTTTTTCATCATAAAGACACGTATGCGCAGCTGAATGTCCCGGAGTGATCACGCATTTAAAATTGTAATCGCCGACGCTGATTATCTGTTCTTCGTCTACGATTGTAAAATCTACCGGAGATTCCGGAAAATATTCGCAGGCAGGATGTGAAGCCGTAAACCTTTCATAAGACATTTCCAGCCCTTCCCTGCGATATTGTTCATAACGCGCCTGCCAGTAATCTTCCGTACAAAGCGAATTTGTAATATCCGCCTCCTGTTTTGCCGCATATATTTTATTATCCGGATTTTTTAATTTTACGATTGGGCCGCTATGATCCGGATGCATATGAGTTAAAAAAATATCCGTGTTTTTCATATCCACATTAAGTGCATCGAGATCGTTTAAAAGCGACTTATAATATCCGATTTCATTTAAACCCGCATCAACAAGAAGATTACGCTCCTTACCTTTTATCAGATATAATTTTATCTCGTTAATAGATTTCACCCTTGTTTTTAAAAAAGGTAATGAGATCATATATATTCCTTCTAACACTTCAGAAACCATTTTCAGTCTCCTTAATACAAATTGTAAAATAAATATGCCTGTTTCACTTTTTCATTTCATAAATTTTATCCTCTGGCCGACCGGAAACATGCTGCTCCCGGTCGTGTGGAAAAGCGTGCGAACTCACAATCGTCCCGTTTTGGTGAAAAAGACAGAAATCAAATTGCCGATACCAAAAGCAATCAAATACAAAGCGATGATGAATGCGATAGAAACTACAGAAGCAAAAGGACTGAACAGCATCAGCAGTCCGAGCACCAATCCAATAATATTGATGATCAATGCTGTATAATATCCTGTTTTGCCCTCATAAAATTTTACAATGCCAACATTTATCAGTCGTCCAATGGAATGTGCTATAATCCAAACAGCGAAAAAGATAGACGCGATCAGCACGCTGATATGGCTGTAAACGATCAGGAAGAAGCCGATAAAAATGTTAAGGATTCCTGATATGATTTCAATGACCGGGCCAAAACCGGTGTGCCGCTCCATATTGATATAAAAAGCAATATCGGCAATCCCCATAATAATGGCCAAAATGCCATAAGCGACAGCAAAGCCGTTCAAAGCCTGCTGAGGTCTGGTAAAGGTGTAGACACCAATCAGGATGCAGACCACACCCACGATCAGTTCCGTCCAGTTGATTTCTTTTTGACGTTTCATGGTAAAAATATCTCCTTTTATTTTTTCATAAAAATGAGCAAAACACACATTTTACGAGGTTGAATCACAACGCGCAGTTGATTCATCGCTACACGATATGTATAATGCCGCACGAGCAAGTTATTTCAGCGTCCTTTGATGCCGCCGGATGGTCCACCGCGGTAATCAGCGTGTGCAGGTCCATCATCATACAATTGCCGGTTCGCACCGGCATAATACCCAGAATTGTCACATTGCAATTGTGAGAAATGGATCGCCGGCTACGAAGCATCTTCTCAATCCTGCGACTGTATCCCGTCCGAGATCGTTCTGAATTACCTCTGTTTCCGCTTTCCTGACCCACGCGAGAAAATCTCCATGGTTTCCGTACCCTGGCGGAAGGTGCGCCATCCCGCCCATTTAATACCGTTCGTCTTAAAAAACGTAATCGCTTCCTTCAGAACGATCAGCAGATAATCCCAGACGAAAATGTCAAGATACCCGTAAGTAAGTCCTGTCGCCGTGCCGACAATCGTAAAAACGTCCTCACTCTGCGGAATCTTTTTCTCGAGCGTCTCCTCCAAGGATTCCCTAAACGCCCGGATTTTTTTCATTCTGTCCACGCCTTTAAAGCCATCCAGAGAATAAACCAGGAATCCCGCTGCGGTACCATCGGCATAAAGACTGTCAAATTCCTCGCTGTCCCCGTAGATAAAATCGTCGATGAGCGGCATACAACGGGAAGTCCCCGAAAAAATATCCATTCGCCAGTCAGCGTCCGAGCTGTCGTATGGATCAACATGATATTCCGTATATTCTTCGAGGTATTCCGCCGCGCTGACTGACAGATTAAATCCCATGCCGGCAAGCCTTTCCGGCAGTTCCGTCAAAAGGATCGGCGGTCCGTTCCCCGGAGCATCGCTGACTTCAAAGTCTTCGATATATGCCATCGACGGTATTTCGCCGACCGTCTGGTCGATAAGAACAGAGAGTTCACGGCACACCAGTTCCTCATTCTTTTTAAACACAGGCAGCAGATTTTCCGAGTAGAGCGTCAGCCAGACCACCTTGTCCCGCACTTTCTCCACCCAGACCTGCAGGTCTGCTGCGGAAATATCAAACCCTTCAAAGCCCACAGGATTCTCGACGCGGCGGACGGGATTTTCAATCTTCCGACGACCCGCCGTAATCACCCAGTGAGCGAGAATCTCTGCCGGAGCCTGTCTGCAGAAATAGACGATCTCAAACAGTCTGACTTTGCTCCTCTCCGATATCAGGACCAACTCGTACTTCTCCCCGTTAAATCCGATCTCAAAGACAGGATCATGAAACGCAAAACTGAGAATCTTGGAACACTTTTCAATAATCTCCCCGCGCCGCCTGTCTTCTTCGCTTACGGCTGCGCCGGCGTTCTGTCCGTTTTTTCCGCTGGCAGCAGCTTCATCATTCCGCTCAGTTTTTTCGCTGGCAGCAGCTTCATCATTCCGCTCACTTTTTTCGCTGGCAACAGCTTCGCCATTCTGTTCACTTCTCCCGTTAGCGGCACCCTTGGAATACTCCTCGCTGTCCAGATACATCCGCGACTGGCCGATAAGTCTGCGCAATTCTTCTTCGCCCTTTGCAAAAGCCTGCCATGCGAAAGCCGTCCGCTCCCTAAAATTTTTCTCAAACCCCGGTAGATTGAGACTGTTCCAGCATAACTCAAAAAACTCCTTCGTCCGCTTATCATACGGGCGCGCATTTAGCGCAACCTCAAAATAATCGATCGCTTTGTCCTCACGATCCAGACAGAACCAGGCATACCCCATACGGAAATTCCAGAGATGGTCGCCCGAAAAAAGTTTTTGATGCGGCTCAAGCAGCCCGATTGCCTGACGCAGCAGTTTCCTTCCCTTCGGCGTTTGCCCCTTGTCCGCCAGATTACTGTATGCGTGCGCCAGCTCACAGTCTTCCTCCGGCGAGCGCTCCGTCAATTCTTCCAGCGCATCAACAACCTTCTGATATTTTTTTGCCTGATTCCAGACCCGGCACCGCTCTATCCTGTCCATAAAATTTCCTCCTTTAAATCCTTTAACTTTTATATTATCTTCCCTTATTCCCTTTAATTCCCTTTACTTTTTCTTGTTTCGCTCGAACATTTTTCTTTTTCTTCTCCACGAGCATTCCATTTATTTTCTGTCCTCCACTCGCCAAATCAACCGCTACGCCCCGATTATACCAAATGCTATACAGCAATTCAATGATACCGTTGCTCCGTTTTCTTCCAAATACATCCATTTTTTGATACGAACATACGCTTTAGCGACACAGCTCCAACGCCCGTTTCCGAGACACTTATGCTGATGCACAACGCTTTTTTCTGTTTCTAGCACACTAATCATCGTATACTCTTAAATCGCTATATAAGTGCACAATTTCACTATATGCCTCCAGAACACAACACCCGCACATAATCCTAAAACATATTTTCACAGCCTAAATTTATTCCAAAAAATACCTATCCAAAATATCGGTTCATGTCGTCATTCTGCAAACGGTCTTACATTGATTATACCCCCTTTTTTGTAAGCCGGCAAAGTATCATGCGCTCCCTTTCAGACGGACAATTAACAGACAATTAAAAGAAGACTGCCGCAATTCCACCGGCTTTAGACGGCGGGGGAAGGGAAGCAAATATCGGAATTTGTACTATTGAAAAACTGTATGACATATCACATTTAAAAAAGATATTCAAAATATTTACGGAAGCATTTTAGGAAGAAACACACTTTTGAAACAGACGGATTCTTGTTTGCAGTATGAGAAATATTTCGGAAGAAATATTTTAAAAATACATAGAAAATCAAGGTTAGAAAAGCGGCGGCAGGGAATGTGAAAAGCATATAATACAGACTATATATCCAAACACCGGATGAGAAAAATCACGTCATTCGGTTTTCTATGGCATTCATGAATAGATGGTGCCCGTTGTCGATGAAAAAATCTTACGTCTTGCGGGAATGATCATTGTTATAGGTAGACAATATACAGACAAAAATAGCTATAAAATTTCTGCGAAATTGTCCATACTCATAAATCTTTTCAAAATATATTGACACCATGTCAGAACATGGCTATACTCATGATAGTGACACGATGTCAGAATGAGAATTATGAGGGAAGACCTGACCGGATGCCTGCAAGCCTTGCCACAGCATATTTCATCAATGGATGCGGCAAAAAGGCAAGAAAGTGTTCTGTCAATCCCATAGACGAAGCAATGTTGCCGAAACGGACTGCATCGGTTCTGTGGGCAGAGCAAGAGCGGCTAAGTTCGTCGAAGAAACAAGGAGGAAGACATGCCAAAAGGATCGCCGGAACTGACGGCAAACCGTAGGGAGGAGATCGTAAACGCCTGCGAGAAGCTGTATCAGACTATGAGCTTTAAGGACATCACTATCAAGGAGATCGGAAACGCGACCAGCTTCACCCGGACTTCGATTTACAACTATTTTGAAACAAAGGAAGAAATCTTTCTGGCGCTGTTAAAGCGCGAATACGAGCTGTGGATCGCTTCCCTGAAACAGGCCATGGCGCAGCATGAGGAGATGACAAGAGACGAGTTTGCCGATATGCTCGCAGCCACCCTTTCGGAGCGCGCCCAGCTCTTGAAAATCATGTCCATGAACCATTATGACATGGAGACCGCAAGCCGCCCGGAGTGTCTTAAGGAATTCAAGGTCGTATACGGGGAGTCCCTGCGCACGGTAACGGAGGGCCTGAACAAGTATTTCCCGGACATGAGCGTTTCGGAAAAGCAGGATTTCATCTACACGTTTTTCCCATTCATGTTCGGAATCTATCCTTACACTTTTGTCACGGAAAAACAGAGGACGGCGATGGAAAAAGCCGGCGTCAATTACGTATTCATGACGATTTATGAGATTACTTATAACTGCGTAAAAAAACTGTTGAACGAATAAAAGGAGGTCAAACGACGATGAAGATTGCAGTAATCAAGGGCAGCCCCCACAAAAACGGCTCGTCCAATATGCTGGCGGGTGAGCTTATCAGGGGTGCGAAAGAAGCCGGGCATGAGATTTTAGAACTGGATGCGGCGCATATGAATATCCATTCGTGCCTTGGCTGCGAGCATTGCGGTATGGACGGTCCCTGCGCGCAGAAGGATGACATGAAGAAAATCCGGGATGCGCTGCTATCTTCCGACATGGCGGTGTTCGTGACGCCCGTCTACTATTTCGGGATGTCGGCGCAGATGAAAATGGTGATCGACCGTTTTTACAGTTATACGATGAAACTTTCTGCAAAGCATTTGAAAACCGCGCTGATCGCCGCGGCCTGGGATTCCAATGCGGATGTGATGCCTTACCTTGCGGAGCATTACCGAAAAATCTGCCGGTACATGAACTTCACCGACTGCGGGCAGATTTTGGGAACCGGCTGCGGAACTCCTTCCATGACAAGAAACAGTCCACATATGAAAGAGGCTTATGAACTGGGAAAATCCTTGTAAAAACAAGGAAAAGAAAAATCTTTTTCAAGCAGAAAATCAGAAAGGAGCAGGAAGAAAATGAGCAAACCATTAGTAGCATATTTCAGTGCCAGCAAAACGACGGCGCGTGTGGCGAAGGAACTGGCAAAAGCGGCGGATGCCGATCTTTACGAGATTAAACCTGAGGTGCCTTACACAAACGCCGACTTGAACTGGATGAACAAAAAATCCCGCAGCTATATCGAGATGAACGACAAGAGCAGCCGCCCTGCACTGGCGGATAAAGATGCCAATATTGCGGCATATGACACGATTCTTCTGGGATTCCCCATCTGGTGGGGCATCGCACCGACGATTATCAACACATTCCTCGAAAGCTATGATTTTTCCGGGAAAAGAATCGTCCTGTTCGCCACTTCCGGAGGCAGCGGTATGGGGAGGACCGCAGCGGCATTAAAACCTTCTGTTTCCAAAGATACCACGATTGTGCAGGGCAAAGTACTGAGCGGATCTTCGACTGCCGAAGGTCTGAAGAACTGGATCACTTCGATCCTTTAAGAGGAAGGCTGTACAAGATGGAATACACAAAACTTGGAAAATCCGATCTTACCGTCTCCCGCATCTGCATGGGATGTATGGGCTTTGGCAATGCGGCGACCGGTCAGCACAGCTGGACGGTGGACGAGGCACAGACGCGAAAGATCATCAAGCACGGACTGGACCTTGGCATCAACTTCTACGACACCGCCATCGCCTACCAGAACGGCACCAGTGAACAGTATGTGGGAAAGGCGCTGCGGGACTTCGCAAAACGCGATGAGTATGTCATCGCTACCAAGTTCACACCAAGAACACAGGAGGAAATTGACATAGGTGTGAGCGGCCAGAAGCACGTAGAGAATTACCTGAACCGGAGCCTCAAAAATCTCGGACTGGATTATGTGGATCTCTACATCTGCCATATGTGGGATTACCATACGCCGATGGAAGAAATCATGGAGGGGGCTGCATAACACCGTAAAGGCGGGGAAAGCGCGGTATATCGGAATCTCCAACTGCTTCGCGTGGCAACTGGCAAAAGCGAATTTTTATGCGCGCGAACATGGCCTGACGGAATTCGTCTCCATCCAGAGGCATTATAACCTGATCGCCAGAGAGGAGGAGCGAGAAATGGCGCCTTTTTGCAAGGATCAGAACATCGCTATGACGCCATACAGCGCACTGGCCAGTGGACGGCTCAGGCATCCGGGCGAGACTTCGAAACGTTTGCAGGAAGACTCCTATGCGAAATTCAAATATGATGCAACTGCCGAGGCCGACGGAAAGATCATCGCACGCGTGGCGGAGCTCGCGGACAAACGGGGCGTATCCATGACAGAAATCTCCCTTTCCTGGCTTCTCACAAAGGTGACCGCCCCGGTGGTGGGAGCGACAAAATTCTCCCATGTGGACGGCGCCGTCAAATCCGTCGATCTGGAACTTGCGCAGGAAGAGATCGATGATTGAGCAAATAGGTAATATTATTCTATTACAGGAAGCAGCTCTATGGACTTTTATCGGATGTTCAACTCCATTTTACAATCGACCCAGTAAAAATTTTTTCAAATTACAGCAATAAACCGAACGGTTGAACACAGCAGCCTAAAGAGAGGCGCATCTTTTAACGTTTCCTGCGCAGCATATAAGACGGCGCCACCGGATAACGCATCTTCAGATGAATCATCTGCTGAGCATGAGGCGCCGCAGTCAACAGTTCTCCCGATTCGGCATCGCGCATTTCCTCAACAGTCTGCACGAAAAAAGAAGCGCTCCCCGGCCCGAAAACTTCAATTTCATCGCCCACTTGGAAATGATTCCGCTGCTCCACAAGGGCTATGCCCAAACTGCTGTCGTATGACCTGACGATACCGATAGAATCATATTCGCGAATATAAGCGCTCGATTCGTAATTCTGAGAATTTTCGTCTGTTTTCCCCAGGAAAAAGCCCGTAGTAAAATGCCGGTTGCTGACTTTACTCAGTTCTTCCAGCCATTCCGGCCGGAAACGGTATGTTTCCGGATCTCTGTAATAAGCGTCAATTGCTTCGCGATACACGCGAACAACCGTAGCCACATAAAAAACGCTCTTCATCCGGCCTTCGATTTTCGCTGAAGCAATACCGGTGCGAATCATCTCCGGAATATAACCGATCATACACAAATCCTTTGAATTGAACACATACGTTCCACGTCCGTCTTCTTCCACCGGAAAATACTCGCCGGGGCGCTTCTCCTCCATCAAACTGTAATTCCAGCGGCAGGGATGAGCGCAGGCCCCTCGGTTCGCATCTCTGCCCGCCATAAAATTACTCATCAGGCATCTGCCGGAATAAGAAATGCACATGGCTCCATGGACGAACACCTCAATTTCCATATCTTCCGAAATTTCCCTGCGAAACTCGGACAGCTCCTCAAACGACATTTCCCGCGCCGCAACAATGCGGCGGATTCCCATATCGTACCAGAATTTAGCCGACATATAATTCGTCGTATTGGCCTGAGTGCTCAGATGAAGCACCGCATCCGGCAGCACCTGATGAAACACGGCGATTACTCCGGGATCAGATACGAGAAACGCGTCGATCTCCATATCCTTCAGATTGTTCAAAAATTCCGGCAGTGCGCGGATATCCTCATTATGAGCGAAAATATTGACCGTCATATAGACTTTCCGGCCCCGTTCGTGAGCATACGCCGTACCCTCCCGAATCTCATCAAGCGTCAGATTCCCGGCTCCCGCCCTCAGGCCGAAAGATTCGCCGCCGAAATAAACGGCGTCTGCACCGTAATCGACAGCGATTTTCAGTTTTTCAAGATCTCCGGCCGGTGCCAGAAGTTCCATTTTCTTCATATTAAAATCCTCAATCTGTAAAACGGTTCAGTTACTCTGCCAAAAACATCCCTATTATTTCAGAAACTGCGCCTTTTATTTCACGAACTGTATCACTGTTTCAAAAACTGCGCTTTTTATTTTACGAACTGTATCACTGTTTCAGAAACTGCGCCTTTTATTTTACGAACCGTATCACCGTTTCGGGAATTGTGCTTTTATTTCACGACGCTCACGGAAATTCCATCCCCGACAGGTATGATTGATGTCGTTACGGATTCCGCTTCGGTGATGTAAGCGAGAAACGCGCGCATCCGCTTAATGCTCGTCTTATATTTTTTCTTCGTATCATATTCGTCTGATGCCGTCATGGCTTTCATCAATACATTGTCACAGATTATGAGACTGCCCGAACGGCAGAGACTGAGAGCACCGTCGAAAAACGCTCTGTAATGGCTCTTTGCCGCGTCGATAAATACGAAATCAAACGGCTCGTCCAAATCGAGCGTTCCCAGAGATTGTCTGGCATCCCCAAAGACAACGCTGATCTGTGCTGCATAACCGAGCAGCGAAATATTTTCCTGCGCTTTCCGAAACATATCTTCGTCAGCCTCAAGCGTCACGATTTTCGCAGACGGCCCGCATATTTCGGCAAAACAGGATGACGAGTATCCGACAGCGGCGCCGATTTCAAGAATCCGGGTGGGCCGTGTCAGCGCCAGCATGGATGCCAGAAAACGCTCCGTATCCCGTAAAATGACGGGAATACCGTCAGATTCCGCCCGAAGACGAAGATTCGCCAGTTTTGGCGTCAGTGGGCGGTACAGCGAATCAAGATACGATGTCACTTTTTCATTCGTAATATTCATAAACCAACTCCGTTATTTGCCGGATGCAGGCAGAATCGAAACATATCCGTAAACCCGCTGCAAAACAGATCCAATCAATCCAGATCCGTCAACTTCAGCCGCGTCCAACAGTGTACGAACTTTATCGCATAAGATCCGCTTTGTCAACCTTCCATGCCAAAGCGATTCCACTTATTCGTACAGACTTCATCACATAAGGCCCGTACCGCGTCCCATCTCGCACCCGGCACAGTTCATCTCATGACAACGAATCAATGTATTCCGTCCTGTAACGCTCAAATTCCGCACTCGTCGACGCAAAATTGTGCTGTCCGCTGCCGTCCGGCTTCAGAACATAATAATAATAATCCGTGTTCTCCGGCCAGAGCGCCGCGCGGATTGATGACTCATGCGGCTCGCAGATCGGCCCGGCAGGCAGCCCGTCAACCAGATACGTGTTATACGGCGACTCGACTTCCAGATCGGAATACGTCAGTCGATCCTTCTGCTCACCTAAAGCGTACTGAACCGTAGCGTCGATCTGAAGGCGCATCCCATCTCTCAGCCTGTTATATATGACGCTCGCTACCTTTGCCCCTTCTGACTCCGCCAGCGTTTCTCGCTGGATCATCGACGCAATCGTCACGATTTCCCGCGGATTTCGGCCGATTTCGGCCGCTCTTTCATAAAACTCGTCTGTAAATATCTTGTCAAACTGGGCAAGCAGCAAATCAATTACGTCGTGAGCCGTCATTCCTTTCTGGATATAATACGTTTCCGGGTAAAGAAAGCCCTCCAGCCGTTTTTCACCTGCTCCCGCATATTCCATAAAGCGGTAATCAAACTGGCCGTTCTGCGTTTCCTGCAAAAACTCATCTTTCGTGCAGATTCCGGCTTTTTCAACTGCTTCTGCCGTCTGTTCCAGCGTCAGGCCTTCCTGAATCGTCAGACGGCGCTGATTTTGGGAGCCGGAAACCATCAGGTCGATAATCTCCTGGATCGTCATTCCCGGCGTCACCTCGTATACGCCGGCCTTAAATTTTCCGTCGCTATCCGACATACGTGACTTAAGTCTGAATTTTGCCGCGCTTGTAATCACGCCCTTGTCTTCAAGAATCTGCGCGATCTGTTCCGTCCCGCTTCCGGCGGGTATCTCGACGATAAGCTGCCTGTCCGATCCCGGCTCAAGTGCTTTATTCAGCGTAGCCATGTAATATCCGCCTGATGCCGCAATCAGAACAATTAAAATCAGAATAACCAGGAACGGCTTACCTCTCCGTCGTTTTTTCGATTTATTTTCCGTATCCACTTCTGCTTCCTCCACTGCTTTTTTACGTATTTCATCCGTTTGCTTAAATGATTTTTATATGCTTTACATGATTTTTTGAAACAATCGCACAAAAACGGCGCCGATTGGCCTTTGCCCGATTGAGGAGAGGGGCCGATTTTTTCACAAACCGGCCCCTCTCCTCAAAAAAGCGCCTCGAAACGAGACGCCCTCATATCAACCTGTTTTTCAAACCTGTTCCTGTCAACAGCAACGCCGACAGAAAAACAGCCGGTACCATCCAATTTCAGCGATCAATAGCCACGCGGCAACGATGCAATAACCACCAACAGTAATTTCTATTTAATGCCGATTGTTTTCCAATCAATGCCATTCAAAAATATCTATATCCGATCAGTACCGACAAATTCAAGTCAAAATCATCTTTTACAACAAATACCCTCGACATCAAGAAACGTCCATCAGCCTGATTCGGCCACAGCAAAAAACACCTTTCGACCTTCCCATTTTTTCTAATTTATTTCTCTTCCTTAGCCCTGCCAAGATACTCACCAGACCTCGTATCGATCTGAATCAGTTCGCCTTCCTTAATAAAAATCGGAACCTGAATGACAGCGCCCGTCTCAACAGTCGCCGCCTTCGTCACGTTAGTCGCCGTATCGCCCTTGACGCCCGGTTCCGTCTCGATAACCTTCAGATTCACGAAATTAGGCGCTTCTACGAGAAAAGCGTTACCCTTGTAAAATTTAACTGTCGCCTCATCATTCTCTCTGAGATACTGAATCGCATCTTCTACCAGTTCCAGCGGAAGCGGAACGGTGTCCCACGTTTCCGTATCCATAAAATAATAAAGTTCGCCGTCGTTATACGAATACTGCATCGTCTTCGTCTCAATATTTGCTTTCGGGAATTTATCATCCGGATTAAACGCTTCTTCTCTTGTAGCGCCCGTCAGGATGTTCTTATACTTCGTTCTGACGAAAGCGGCCCCCTTGCCCGGCTTAACATGCTGAAAATCCAGCACCACATGAGGCTCACCGTTTATCTCAAACGTAATACCTTTTCTGAAATCACTCGCATATATCATAAAAAACCTCCAATGTTGAACTATTATTTATTGATCGAATATTTATCAAAGAATGATCATTTCTTTTTCTGACGCAACTAGATTTATTATAGCAGAATCTCCCACGATCGACAAGTCCTCTATACGAACTCCGAACCTTTTCGGCAGATAGATGCCCGGTTCAATCGTAACCAGCATGTTTTTTTCAAAAACATCGCTGCTGAGCGGGCCGGCGGTCGGCGCCTCATGAATCTCAAGACCAACGCCGTGTCCCAGCGAATGGCCGAAATAGTCGCCGTATCCCATTGCGCAAATCACGTCACGCGCCGCCGCATCTGCTTCTTTTCCCGTCATGCCGGGCCTGATCGCCTCACAGGCCGCCTTTTGCGCCTTCAAAACGATGCTGTAAATCTCCTTCTGCTCATCGGAAACGCTGCCAACCGCCACGGTGCGTGTCATATCGGAGCAATATCCGTCGAAAACGCAGCCAAAATCCAACGTAACAAAATCACCAAAACGAATCAATTCATCCGTCGGATGCGCGTGAGGCATCGAAGAATGGATGCCCGCCGCACAGATCGTCTCAAAAGAAAGACCTGACGCGCCGGATTCTCGCATCCTGCGTTCCAACAGCCAGGCGATTTCCTTTTCACTGACGCCGGGCCTGATTTCGCCGAGAATATAGGAGAACGCGTCGTCCGCTATCCGGGCCGCCTGACGGATTTTTTCTATTTCGCTCTCGTCTTTTACAATGCGGCTCTTTTCCACAATCCCGCTGATATCCTTCATTTCACAGCTGTGACCTGCACCGTTGAGCACAGACATCACGTCCAGAAAACCGTTATATGAAATCGAAGAAAATTCGACACCGCAAGACTGAGGCGAGATCTCGCCTAGCACTTCGTTGCGCCCGTATCCTGCCTTCGTCTGAACGACAGTATACAGCGGTTCAAGTTTCCTGGCCGCCTCGATATAACGAAAATCAGTCAGCAGATAATTCCGTTCCTGTGTAATGACAATATCAAACGATGATGAATAAAACTTCGACAAATAATTTTTATTTGCTTCCTTGGAAAGAAGTATGGCTTCGACATCGCGCCGTTTCATCTCGTCTTTGACCTTGTCAATTCTTTTTCTAAGAACATCAAGTTCCACTTCTCCGCAGCCCGGCGCATCCGCCCGGCGCACGAATGTGCCGTCCTCCCGTCTTTTTTCCTCCGTCATGCCCAGCCTCCAAAACGGGAGCCCTGTATCGGCTCCCATACCGCATAAAATATTTTACACTTCAAGAAATATTGGCAGAATAATCGGACTTCGCTTCGTCTGACCGAAAATAAACGTTCTCAGTTCATCGCGCACGGCATTTTTCATCGCAGACCATTCCCGCAAACCTCTCTCCTGACAATTTTCCAAAGCTTCCGTAACGACGTCCCTTGCGGAGCTGATCAGTTCCTCAGACTCCCTGACATAAACGAAGCCTCTTGAAATAATCTCCGGCCCCGAAACAAGATGCCCCGAACTGCGTTCAATCGCCGCAACCACAACGATCAACCCGCTTTCAGACAGCAGCTTTCTGTCACGAAGCACGATATTTCCGACATCGCCGACGCCAAGGCCGTCCACGAGCACCTTGCCGCTTGGTACCTGCTCTTTCGCCACCTCCGCTCTGTTCTTTGAAACAGTCAGAACATTGCCGTTCTTCAGGATAAAAATATTATCCTTCGGCATTCCGATACTCTGAGCCAGCTTCGCATGAGCATCAAGGTGACGGTACTCGCCGTGAACCGGCATAAAATACTTCGGCTTCAGCAGAGAATGAAGCAGCTTCAGTTCCTCCTGGCATGGATGCCCTGAAACGTGAATATCCGCAATATCCGAATAAATCACCTGCGCACCCTTTTCCAGAAGGCTGTTTACCACATTTGAAATCGTCTTCTCATTTCCAGGAATTGGACTGGACGAAAGGACGATAATATCGTCTTTCCTGATCTGAACAGATTTATGATCATTCGATGCCATACGCGTCAGCGCAGACATCGGTTCGCCCTGACTTCCCGTGGTCACAATGACGATCTGCTCATCCTTCAGATTCTTAATCTTATTAATATCTACCAGTGTATGATCCGGAATCCTCAAATATCCCAATTCTGACGCAATTTCTACGATATTAATCATACTGCGCCCCGAAACAGCCACTTTTCTCTTATATTTTACCGCCAGATCAATAATATGCTGAATACGATCTACATTTGAAGCGAACGTCGCGATGATAATCCGGTTCTTTGCCGGCGCGAAAATGGAATCGAGCGTCCTGACCACCGTCTGCTCCGATGGCGTATAGCCCTTCCTGTGAGCATTTGTGCTGTCTGCCATCAGCAACAGCACCCCGTTTTTTCCAATTTCCGCAAGCCGCTGGAAATCAATAGGTTCTCCCTGCAGCGGCGTATAATCCACCTTGAAATCGCCCGTATGGACGACGACGCCAGCCGGCGTTGTAATCGCAAAAGCAACAGCGTCGGCTACGGAGTGAGTCATCCGCAGCACTTCCACGCGGAACGAGCCGAGATTCAGATGCATCCCCGGCTTGATCTTCCTCATATTTGCCGTCAGCCCGTGCTCTTTCAATTTATTTTCAATAATTCCCAGCGTAAGAGGTGTTCCGTACACAGGAATCTGATTAACCTTCTTCAGCAGATAAGGAATGCCTCCGATATGATCTTCGTGGCCGTGAGTCACAATCAGGCCTCTGATTTTTTCCTTATTGCTTACGATATAAGACATATCCGGAATGACGATATCTATACCGTACATCTCCTCACCCGGAAATGTCATGCCGCAGTCGATCAGCAGCATTTCATCTTTATATTCGAGAACTGTAATGTTTTTTCCGATCTCATTCAGTCCTCCCAGCGGAATTACCTTCAGCGAAGGCACACTCGACTTTCCGCCCCGTTTTGTATTTCTGTTTTTCAAATTTACCTTCCTTTTTACTGACACAGTACGGCACCGTACCGTTGGCTGCCCCGCCGCGTCATCATATTTCCGTACTTCTTTCGTTTTTTCTTTCGTCCGTCCCGCGCGCGTTTCCTGTCAAACCCGGTTCCGTCCGCCGCGCCGCGAAACAAGGACATCATGTCAATTTCAGCCTTGCTCAACTCAATTCACTGACATTGATTGCGCTTTTTGAAATTGCTGCATAAAACCTTCCAAAAACCTTCCAACCTCAGTCCGTCTTTTGGAGATGTGATTCGGCAGGATGTTGTACGCATCCCGACCGCGCAGCAAGCGACAGCAGTCTGCCGAACCATATCTCTAAAAACCTGACTTTCGGAAAGCTCTTGCATAAAACCTGCCGCGCCTTACTTCACCACGATATTTACCAGTTTACCCGGTACCGCGACTACCTTCACCACATTTTTCCCGGCGATCAGCCCCTTCACCTTCTCATCTGCCAACATCTCATCCGCCAGCGCTTCGCGGGACAGACTGCTGTCCACATTCGCCCTCATCTTAACCTTGCCGTTGATCTGAACGACAATCTCCACCGTATCGAGAACGAGGGCCGCCTCATCATAAGAAGGCCATGTCTCAAAATAAACACACTCCTGGTGTCCGAGCTTCTGCCACATTTCCTCCGCGATATGCGGAACGAACGGCGACAGCACAAGCACCAGCTTTTCTGAAACTTCCCTGAGCAACGCGTAATTCGGTGATTCAGACTGTTTGCAGCGGTACATCTCGTTTACAAGTTCCATAATTGAACTGATCGCCGTATTAAAACTGAACCTGCCCGTTGCAAAACTGTCAGTAACCCGCTTAATCGTCTTATTCATTTCATAATAAAGACGCTTGTCGTCCTCAGTTCTTATCTCTGCTTCTTCACCGTCGGGTGCATTTTCAATCGTTTCCAGCACCAGTCGCCAAACTCTGTTCAGGAATTTATAGCTGCCCTCAACGCCCGTGTCCGACCAGTCGAGATCCCTGTCAGGCGGCGCCGCAAACAAAATGAAGAGACGCGCCGTATCGGAGCCGTACTTTTCGATAATTTCAGACGGACTGACGATGTTTCCAACAGACTTCGACATCTTGGCGCCGTCCTTCAGCACCATCCCTTGAGTCAACAGATTTTCAAACGGCTCCTCCGCACTGATAAGCCCCAGATCATGAAGCACCTTCGTGAAAAACCTTGCGTAAAGCAGGTGGAGAATCGCGTGTTCCACACCGCCGATGTACTGATCCACATTCATCCAGTAGTCAGCCTTTTGCCTGTCAAACGGCTTCTCGTCGTTCTTCGCGTCAGTATACCTGAGAAAATACCAGGAGGAATCCATAAACGTATCCATCGTATCCATTTCGCGCGTCGCCGGCTTGCCGCACTTCGGACAGACAGCCTTCGCAAAAGACTTGCTCGTCGTCAGCGGCGACTGTCCCTTTCCTGTAAATTCCACGTCAGTCGGCAGCAGAATCGGCAGATTTTCTTCCTTCTCAGGCACCCAGCCGCAGTCCTCGCAGTAGAGCATCGGAATCGGTGCGCCCCAGTACCTCTGTCTGGAAATCAGCCAGTCTCTCAGTTTAAAATTCGTCGTCCCTTTGCCGATCCCCTGTTCTTCTAAAAATGCTATAATTTTTTTAATCGCTTCCTTATTATTTAAACCGTCAAATTGAGCGGAATGAATCATCGTGCCTTCCGCAACGAAGGCTTCCGTCAGATTTTCTATATCAATCTCAGGATCGCCCGGATCGACTACAGGAATAATTTCGATGCCGTATTTTTTCGCAAAATCAAAGTCTCGCGTGTCGTGGGCCGGAACGGCCATAATCGCGCCGGTACCGTAGTCCATCAGCACATAATTTGCAATATAAATCGGAATCCGCTTCCCGTTTAACGGATTTATGGCGTATTTTCCGATAAAACAGCCTTCTTTTTCAAGCGTCGTCGAACTTCTGTCGATATCGCTCAGATACTGCAGTCTATCCATAAATTCATCGACTGATGCCTGGTATTGTGTACCCTCTACCAGTTCCCTGACGTAAGGATGCTCCGGCGCCAGAACCATGAATGTCGCGCCAAACAGCGTGTCGGGACGCGTCGTATAAATCAGCAGATCTTTGTCAAATCCTTCGATTTTAAACGTAACCTTAGCGCCTTCACTTTTCCCGATCCAGTTTTTCTGCATCAGTTTAACCTTATCAGGCCAGCCCGTCAGCTTGTCGAGATCTTCCAGCAGTCTGTCAGCATAATCCGTAATCTTCAGATACCACTGAGACAGTTCCTTCTTGCCCACTGGCGTCTTACAGCGCTCACACTTGCCGTCGACGACCTGTTCATTCGCCAGTACCGTCTGGCAGGATGGACACCAGTTGACCGGATTTTTCTTCTTATATGCCAGCCCTTTATTAAAAAACTGAATAAAAAGCCACTGCATCCATTTATAATAATCAGGGTGGCAGGTCGCTACCTCGCGCTCCCAGTCGTAACTGAGGCCCAGAGCCTTGAGCTGCTCTCTCATCTCGGCAATATTATTCCAAGTCCACGTATCCGGCCGGATTCCGTTTTTAATCGCCGCGTTTTCCGCCGGCAGTCCGAAGGAATCCCAGCCCATAGGATGAAGAACATTATACCCCTTCATCCTCATATATCTTGCCGTCACGTCGCCGATGGAATAATTGCGGACATGACCCATGTGAAGCTTTCCGGAAGGGTATGGAAACATTTCCAGTACATAATATTTCTGCTTTGAAGAATCTTCCTCTGTATGAAAAACATCGTGAGCCGCCCAGTACGTCTGCCATTTTTTCTCAATCGACCGAAAATCGTATCGCTCTGCCATCTGTTATACCTCCCACTGGATCTGTTCACAGTCAGACCAGATTTTTTCCAAATTGTATTTTTCACGCATTGGCGCCACGAAAATATTGATTACCACATCGCCGTAATCGAGCAGAATCCAACCCGAATCGTTTTTTCCTTCCACATGGCGGACAAATCTGCCGTTCCGCTCCGCCCTGTCCTGCACCTCGGTGGCAAGCGCGTTAATCTGACGTTCGGAACCTCCTGTGCAGAGAACGAGATAATCTGCAAACATCGACTTTTCAGCAATATCGAGAACGATAATATCCATTCCTTTTTTATCATCCATCGTCTGCGCCGCGTAAACAGCAAAAATCCGGCTGTCCTCGATGGAACTGTCGTGCATCATCTTACGAAACCACGCAAGCGCACGAACCGTATCCTGATCCATAAAGCTTCCTGCCATCTCCACTTTTTTATACGTATACTCAAGAATTTCGCAGCAGGCCTCGTCAAGATCGGAAAACGCCAGTGCATTCAGCCGTTCCGCGTCATCATACGTCCGGTTCGGTTCGGTGGCGTCCGCCGCAAAAATGATCTTTTCGAGAAGACTCATCTCGGCCCTGCCCGTCGTGTGGTAACTGATGGCATCCAGAATCTCCTGATCCTCAACGCCGAACTCACGGTGCAGAATCGCAGCCGCCAGCTTGCTGTGCGCCAGCTGGGGCTTATCGATATAGTAATCGCCGATACCGTATTCCTCGACCAGTGTATTCATCTCGTCAATATCGAGATTCTTGCAGGCGTCATGAAACAGCGCGGCCATCTCCGCCTTATCGGGATCAGCGCCATAGCGCTCGGCCAGCTTCACAGCCGTAAAGATTACGCCTTCTGTATGGCGGTATCTCTTTTCCGTCAGGCGCACTCTAATATAATCATCCAGTTTTTTTCTGAATTCCTTATCCATAATTTACCCGTCACTTCCCGCATACATTCCGCCGCGAGTTCAGACATCAACGACAAAATATACACTTTGCTCCTTAATTTCTATCTTATTGTATACATTTTATCATGATACCGGCCGGATAGCCAGTATTTCCGCCCTCATCTACCGGTATAATCCCTTTTTCTCGATGTAATCTACGACACTGTCCGGCGTCAGATAGCGGATACTCTGTCCGCTGCGGCTGCGCCGCCTGATTTCCGTTGACGAAATATCCGCTTTGGGAATATCAATGATTCTAATATCCGTGCCGTAAGTGCTATGTAGATATTCCGCAAAATCGAGAAGCTCTGCGTCCCTGTACCCCGGCCGGCCGCCTACCAGAAACGAATAACGCCTGAGCAGTTCTTCCGCGCCTTTCCAAAGCTCGATATCAAGAATCGAATCTGCACCGGTGATAAAACAGAGTTGATCCTGCGGATAAACTTTTTCCAGCAGTTTCATCGTGTCGATCGTAAAAGAAATCCTGTCGCTGGCGCACTCAAAATCTGATGCCTCAAGAAAATCGTTTTTTTCGACCGCCAGACTGACCATCTGAAATCTGTCCTCCCCCGGCACGATTTTCTTGTTCAGTTTGAAAGGAGACGCATGGGCCGGCATCAGAAGTACTTTGTCAAGCTCTGCCTCCTGCCTGATATTTTCCGCCAGAATCAGATGTCCGTGATGGATCGGATCAAAAGTGCCGCCGAATATTCCGATCTTCCTATTCATACCGCTCTCCTGTTCCTGATTTTTTTCGTCGTTTCATTTCCTTTCTTTTTTATTCGTTTCAATCCGCGCCTGATCCTTTCATAAAAAACACCCGCATCCCGCACAGATGGGCCGTCACCGTCATGCCGGCGGGAAATGCCATTCTCTCTTTGTCCCGCTGTCGTCTATTCTGCTCTAACGGCTTGTCTCTCCACCCGGAAAAGAAGAGTATTCTCCGCCCGCTTCGCCGGATTGCCGCTCATCCGGGCGCATTGCGACATTCTCCTTGCGGCTCTTTCCTACGTGCGGCCGCTTGCTTCGCCAGATTGCCGCTCATATAAACGGCACAGCCTACCGGACATTCCGCCGGACATTATTTAAACCGGTCAGATCAGCCGTCTACTCCTTCGGTTCTTCAACAACCCGAATCGACAATTCCTCAAGCTGCTTTAGCGCAATCGTCCCCGGCGCCTCCGACATCAAACACTGTGCGTTCTGATTCTTCGGGAACGCAATAACCTCACGGATACTCGATTCGCCCAACATCAGCATGACGAGACGGTCAAAACCGTAAGCCAGCCCGCCATGAGGCGGCGCGCCATATTTGAAAGCTTCCAGCAGGAAGCCGAACTTTTCTGAAACCTCCTCATCTGACAGCCCCAGCGCATGGAACATCCGCTTCTGTAAATCGCGCTCGTGGATACGGATACTGCCGCCACCTACCTCGACACCGTTAAGGACAATGTCATACGCCTTTGCCCTGACGCTTCCCGGATCAGACTCAAGCCGCTCGATATCCTCGTCAGCCGGATGCGTAAACGGGTGATGCATCGCATAATACCGGCCGTCCTCCTCACTATACTCAAACAGTGGAAAATCAGTCACCCACAGAAAATTAAACTGTCTGTCGTCAAGCATTCCCAGCCTGCCCGCAATCTCACGGCGCAAAAATCCCAGAGAGTCCCAGACAACCTTCTTTTTATCAGCTGCAAAAAGCAGCAGATCGCCGGGCTGTGCCTCCATCCGGCCGAGAATCGCCTGCGTCGTTTCCTCATCGAAAAACTTGGAAATCGGCGATGTGACGCCCTCCTCCGTGACCTTCATCCACGCCAGCCCTTTAGCGCCGTAAGACTTGACGGCCTCCTGCAGCTTGTCAATCTCTTTGCGGCTGAACTTGTCCGCACCCCCGCTGATATTAACCGCATTTACGATGCCGCCGCTTTCAAGTGCTCCCGTAAACACTTGAAAACCGCATCCCGCTACAATGTCACCCAGATCCTTCAGTTCAAAACCGAAGCGCGTATCCGGCTTATCGCTGCCGTACCTGCTCATCGCTTCATCATAAGTAAGCCGCGGAAACGGAATCTGCACGTCCACATCGAGAACTTCTTGGAACAGCGTTTTCAAAAAACGCTCCTGAATTTCGATAATATCATCCTGCTCCACAAAGGAGAGCTCCATATCAATCTGCGTAAATTCCGGCTGCCTGTCGGCTCTTAAATCCTCATCGCGGTAACATCTGGCGATCTGATAATACCTGTCAGCCCCCGATGCCATCAAAATCTGCTTAAACATCTGCGGCGACTGAGGCAGCGCATAAAAATGCCCCCGGTTGACGCGGCTTGGAATCAGATAATCGCGCGCTCCTTCCGGCGTCGGTTTAATCAGCGTCGGTGTCTCCACCTCGATAAAGCCTTCCTTATCGAAGAAATTTCTCGCGCAGATGGCAGCCTGGTGTCTGATTTGCAGATTTCTCTGCATTTTCGGCTTTCTCAGATCGAGATACCTGTACTTCAGCCTCAGATTTTCGTCAACTTTATCGTCGTCCTTTACATAAATTGGCGGTGTCTCCGCTTCTGAATATATCTTAAAATCACTGACTGTAATCTCAATATCGCCCGTATCCAGATCCTTATTTTTCGATTCTCTTTCGACGACAGTCCCCTTCACACCGATCACGTATTCGCTTTTCAAACTGTCCGCCGCATCAAAAATTTCCTTGGGAACCGTATCGGTAAACACAATCTGAACGATTCCGCTCCTATCCCTGAGATCACAGAAAATCAATCCTCCCAGATTTCTTTTTTTGCTCACCCAACCGTTTAATACCACCTTGCTGCCCACATCGCTGAGTCTCAGCGTGCCGCACATATTCGTTCTTTTCCAGACGTTTCTCATTTTTCCTGTCTCTCCTGGATCATTCCGATCCTCCATGATGCCGCCAGCCGCCTTCACCGGCTTTTATCCTGATGTGAAGCCTCAAAACGACAGTCATATCCCCATACGCCGGCTCCATTCCGGCATAATCAGCTGCCGCGTACCGTTCTTTGCTCCGGTTTTTCGGCCATGCATCAGTTTTCGCTCCGGTTTTCTGTCCTGATTTTCGCTCCGGCACGCCAGCCGCATCATCCTTTTATTTTGAATTTCAAGATATAAAAACTATTCTCAAGTTCATTGCCTGATAGTTACGATCTATCTTTCCGCACCAGCCGCCTGCTCCTTTCTTTTCTTATCGAGTTCTTCCATCAGTTCTTCAAACGCGATCTGCTTCTGCTCGAAAGTCGCCATATCTTTAAGCGTAATCGTATTATTTGCAATCTCATCCTCGCCGATGACAGCCGTAAAACGCGCATTCATCCTGTCAGCGTACTTAAACTGCCCCTTAATATTGCGCGAAGCCACGTCAAGCAACGCCTTATATCCCTGCTTTCTGAGATCGCGGACCAGCTTTTGCGCAAACATCTTCGCTTCGCCGCCGACAAAAGCCACAAACAGATCCGCTCCTTCTATGTCCGGAAGATATGCGCCTGTCGCTTCCATCACGATCAGCAGCCGCTCAATGCCAAGGCCAAAGCCGATGCCCGGCGTCTTCGGGCCGCCCAGTTCTTCAACAAGATTATCATACCTGCCGCCGCCGCAGACTGTTCCCTGAGCGCCGATTGTCTTCGTAACGATTTCAAAAGCCGTCTTCGTATAATAGTCAAGACCTCTGACAATCCCCGTATCTACCGTATAATCGATACCAAGGGCGCTGAGATTCTGCTTCAGTTCCTCAAACGCTTCGCGACACTCGTCGCACAGATAATCGATCATCACCGGCGCTCCCTGAGACAACTCGTTGCAGTGCGGATTTTTACAGTCGAGAATCCGCATCGGATTTCTGTCAAACCTCGTCTTGCACGTATCGCAGAGTTCTTCATAGCTTCCGCTCAGGAAATCCTGGAGCGCCTTGCGGTAAACGGTCCTGCACTCAGGGCAGCCGATGCTGTTAATCCTCAGTTCCAGCTCACCGACGCCAAGCTTCTCAAAAAAATCCATGGCCAGCGAAATGACTTCCGCATCGGCCATCATGCTTTCCGCACCAAAATACTCGACGCCAAGCTGATGAAATTCACGCAGCCTTCCAGCCTGAGGCTTCTCATAACGAAAACACGGAATGACATAACACAACTTCGCCGGCCTCGTATCGGCATAAACCTTGTTCTCGATATAAGAACGGACGACACCCGCCGTACCCTCCGGTTTCAGTGCAATACTTCTGCCTGCGTGGTCTTCAAATATATACATTTCCTTTTGCACAATATCCGTCGTATCGCCGACGCCGCGCTGAAACAACTCCGTATGCTCAAACACCGGAGTTCGGATCTCCTCGATCCCGTAACTGCGGCAGATATCGCGGAAGGTATTCTCCACATACTGCCATTTTATGGATTGTCCCGGAAGAATATCTTTCGTTCCCTTCGGAGCTTTCGTAAGCATATTCGATCCTCCTTACTATGATAAACGCACACTGCATATCTCATTTTCCAAGCAAAAATATTTCCCGTCTCTGCTCCGCATGGCTTTCCCGTCTTAAAAACACACTCCGCGGTCCGCATTTTATCAACACATTTCCGCCGACGGATTTTAAGTTCAGTCCGTCTGCACCGGAAAAAAATCATTCAAACGGCTTATACAGCGCCTTTTCCTTACGCTCGATCATCTCGTCAATCCGCTGAATGTAAATTTCAAAATTCGTAACGTTTGGCACACGTTCCAACCGATTGTTCTCAGGATACCAGGCTTTGCTGATGCCGCCGGCGCCCAGAGCCGCGATACTCTGATGCTCGTCCATGATTCTGATATTATAAACCGATTCGCTGCCCGGCTTCGCATAGGCCACATTCTCAAAATTGCCCGCCATATGTTTCTGACGATACATATAATATGGAAAATATCCGTTTTCCGCCAGAATCCGGCGTGCGTCACAAACCATCCGCCCCACGCCCGCCGCATTTTCATAATGATAATTTTCGTTCTGTTCCTTCAGGCGGGACGCTCGCTTGACGGCCAGCGTGTGAACCGTAATATTGTCAGGATTCAGTTCCATAACGCGATTCAGCGTATTCATGAACATCTCATAATCTTCGCCCGGCAGTCCCGCAATAATATCCGTATTCACGCTTTTGATCCCACTGGCACGCGCCATTTCAAACGCATTATAAACATCACTCACGCGATGCGAACGACCGATCCGTTCAAGTGTCCTCTCATTCATCGACTGGGGATTGATGCTGATGCGCCCGACACCGAAGCGCTTCATTACATCAAGCTTTTCCGCCGTAATCGTATCAGGCCGTCCCGCTTCGACACAAAATTCCCTGACACCGGACAGATTAAAACTTTCCGCCGTCTTTGAAAGCAGACGCGAAAGACATCCGGCGCTCAGCGAAGTCGGCGTCCCGCCGCCCACATAGACACTTTCCGGTCTGACATGAAGCGCGGAAAAGCGCCTTCCAACTGCTTTTGTTTCTGTCAGTAACGCTCCAAGGTACCGTTCCATCGCTTCATCCGATGCCTGGTTCGATGCAAAAGAACAGTAAAGACATCTCGTCGGACAGAAAGGGATTCCGAGATACAGCCCAATCGTCCGCCCCGCCGGCACAGAAGTAATGAACCTCTGATTCCTGCACGTTTCAAGCAGCAAATCAATCTTTTCATCATCAACGTAATATCTGCTGCTAAAAATCTTTCTGATCTGAGTCTCGTCAAGCCCGCCGTCCATTAATTCGTTGACCAGTTTGGCCGGCCGGACGCCCGTCAGCGTTCCCCACTCCGGCTTGTAGCCCGTCAGTTCTGCCAGTTCGTCAAAAACACGGCGCTTCTCCGCATCTCGCAGTTCCTTTTCCGCCGCACGGTCACTCCGGCTTCTTTCGCTGCCAACAGTTTCATCATTTGCAGTTTTCGCGTCCAGACCATCCGTTTCCATGACGACCTCATACTCGCCGGGACGCAGAAATTCCTTTACAAGTTCTTCCAGAACGTACCTGTGTTTTTCGTTTTTTACGCGTAATTTATACATATAACTCTATATCACTCTGCCATCAGCGATTCCATTTCTACAACGCGCAGTTTCCGCCCGCTTCCAACTCCGGTCGCTATTTCCAAACGCTTATCCGGCAGAGAGCCGCGCATATCCTGACCGAGTGCAAAAAACAATCCATTTCAGCCTCGTTCCACTCAACCGGCAGACATTTGCCAAGCATCAAAAAATTGCTGCACGGCATTTGCACCGATTTACCTCATAAATCGGACTGGAGCCGCAAGCGACAGTGATCTGCCGGATTAACCCCTTCAGGCAGGCCGTTTTTCAGACAACTCCTCCACGGAACTTATAAAAACGGATTATACTTCTTTTCTTGCCCGATATTCGTCTGCCCCATATGCCCCGGCAGCACAAACGTATCATCCGGCAGCACAAACAGCTTTGAGTAAACCGACTCCTTTAGCTGCGGGTATGAGCCTCCCTTAAAATCGGTCCGTCCGATAGACTGGGCAAACAGCGTGTCTCCGCTAAACAGCACATTATCCACGAGAATACAGATTCCCCCCAGCGTATGACCCGGCGTATGAAAAATTTTAAGCTCCATATTTCCGACCTTTAACACATCGCCGTCCTCGACAAGGATATCAGGAATAAACTCGATCCGCTGATTCACAAACTGATACGACAGATTTTCCGATGCATCGTTAAACAAATAAATATCGTCCTTGTGCCCGACAAGCGGACATTTCCAAAGCGACTTAAAATACGGAACACCGCAGATATGGTCTCCATGGCCGTGGGTCAGAACGATATACTCCACCACATATCCGTTAGATTTCACATAATTTTCCAACGGCTTGCTCGGACCGCCCGGATCGACGACAAACGCTTTCTTCGTCTCCGTATCTGCGCAGAGATAAGTGTTGACCTGCATCGGTCCCGTATAAAACAATTTAATATCCATATATTCCTCCCTGTCTACAAATTGCCTCTGTGCACCTCAATCATGCCCTCGATTGATCTAAGTCTGCGGATCAGTTGGGCAATCTGATTGACATTCGAGATCTGAACGGTAATCGTAATTCCCGCCGTGTTGTCGCTGTTGCTCTTACCCATGACGCCCGTAATATGAACGTCCATATCCTCACAAATCTTTGAAATATTTGCAAACAGCCCTTTTCTGTCTTCAGCAAGTACAGAAATGTCAGTCTCAAACGAACTGAACTCTCTGTCAGCATCCCACTCAACCTCAATAAACCGCTGCTTTTCTTCATCACTCAGCGCCATGATATTACTGCAGTCAGCGCGATGAATCGAAAGACCGCGTCCCTTCGTAATATAACCTACGATCTTATCTCCCGGCACCGGATTACAGCACTTTGCAAAGCGAATCAACAGATTGTCAACGCCCTTCACCCTGACGCCGCCCGTATCCGCATTCTGGCGCTTTTGCGATTGAGATTTCGACTCGAAATTCCGAATATCATTTTTTTTCTGTTCGTTCTTTTTTTCTTCTTCATAAAACTTGACGAGAAGATCGAGCACCTTCGACAAGATTGTGCCGCCATAACCGATCGATGAATAAAGATCCTCCGCCGAAGCACATTTGAGTTCCTTTGCGACGCGGTTAAGCCGCTGCGGCTTTATAATCTGCTGCGGTTCGTAACCCTTCCTGCGGATATAGCGATCCAGCATGGAACGACCTTTTTCTACATTTTCACTCTTGTTTTCCTTTTTTAACCATTGACGGATCTTATTGCGCGCATGACTGCTCTTTGCGATTTTCAGCCAGTCAATGCTCGGCCCTTTGCTGTTTGGCGACGTGATAATTTCGACGATATTCCCGTTTTCAAGAACGTGGTCAATCGGAACCATTTTTCCGTTAATCTTTGCGCCGATGCACTTATTTCCGACGTCCGAATGAATTTTATAAGCAAAATCAATCGGTGTCGATCCGGCCGGCAGCTCAATAACCTTGCCCACCGGGGTAAACACATACACCTGATTTGAAAACAGATCCATCTTCATCGTTTCCATAAACTGCTTCGGATTGTCGATATCCCTGTTCCATTCAAGCGTCTGGCGCAACCACGAAAGCTTCTCGTCCTCAGAGTTCTGTGTTTTAATACCTTCCTTATACTTCCAGTGCGCCGCGATTCCGTATTCCGCAATCTGATGCATCTCGTAAGTTCTGATCTGAATCTCGAACGGATGGCCGTCCTTGCCGAATACCGTCGTATGAAGCGACTGGTACATATTCGATTTCGGCATCGCGATATAATCCTTAAACCGGCCCGGCACAGGACGCCACATCGTATGAACGACACCGAGAACTGCGTAACAATCTTTTACCGTATCTACCAGCACACGGACGGCCGTCAGATCAAAAATCTCATCGAGCTGCTTATTTTTATCGCGCATCTTCCTGTAAATACTGTAAAAATGCTTTGAACGCCCCTTCACCTCGAAATGGATGTTCAGCGTGTTGAGAGCTTCCGTCAGTTCCTCGATAATTTTCTTTATATATGCTTCTCGCTGCTCCTTGCGCTGATGGATCTGTTCAGAAAGCTCTTTGTAGAATTCCGGCTGAAGCTGTTTCAGCGCAATATCCTCCAGTTCAAACTTAATATTGAACATACCAAGACGATTTGCAAGAGGCGCGTAAATTTCAAGTGTTTCTTTCGATTTTTCCTTTATCTTTTCCGGCGACATATAATTGATCGTCCGCATATTGTGCAGCCGGTCTGCCAGCTTTATAATGAGAACCCTGATGTCTTTCGACATGGCGAGAAACATCTTCCTGAGATTTTCCGCCTGAGCGTCCTCCTTCGTTTCAAAGACGAGATTTCCGAGCTTCGTAACGCCATCCACAAGAAGCGTCACTTCGCTGCCGAACTCCTTCGTCATTTCTTCTTCTGTATATTCTGTATCCTCCACGACATCGTGAAGCAGGCCCGCAATGATGGTCTGCTCATCCATCCCAAGTTCGGCAAGAATCTTTGCCGTCTCCACCGGATGGATAATGTACGGCTCACCTGACTTACGTAATTGGCCCGCGTGCATTTTCTCCGCCAGTTCATATGCTTTTTTGATTCCCTCTAAATCATAATTCGGATTCAGGGAGGCTATATAGTCTAAAAATTCATTCATAAGTTACACCGATTACGTTCATTATACAGAAATATTGTGTCGTGCTTCCATTTGCTTTTTGGGATTTAAAGTTTCATCGTTTCAAACTTTAGTCAACAGTTTCCCGTAGATTAGCTTTTATCGAGCACTTGTGCAAGGTTCTTTCTACAATTTCTCCAATTTTTTCATCAAAAATAATCGAATCCAAGTCTTTCCGGTAATAGCTTACAAGCGCGGATAAAAAACCGCGCTTAATCACCAGTTATCCCTGTTTGTTTTTCCCACATCTTTGCGTACTGTGTTCACAGATACGCCCCTGCCTGTTTTCAGAGCGCTTCTTTGTGTCGCGTTTTTCTCCGTCCTGTAACGTTCTTTTCTTTACCGAACCGGCCTGCAATCATTTCCAGGCAAACTCCCAGTCTTCTTTTCTTTAATCATCCGACAATTCCCGGCCGCTTTTCCTTCTGATATTTGCAGCCTTGTCTTCAATCGTTTTATTATTAACAGCCGTATCACAATCGCTTACATGCTTCCGAATTCTCAGCCGCATTTTCAGCCACTCTTTTCATCGTTATTCGTTTTCACTTTATGATCTGCAGCGGCGGGAGACGGCGCCGCGTCCCCCACCGCTTTAAAATTTTTTTTTAAGCTGCTTGCACAGAGCAGAGATTTAAAAAGGCCGTCTTATTTTACACTTCAGCTTCCGTTGCTTGCTTTTCGGTTTCCTGCTGTTCTGCTTCCTGCTGTTCTGATCCCTGATTCGCTGTCTCCTGATTTTTTGCTTCCTGTTTCTTTGTTTTTTGCTTCTTTGTTTCCTGCTGTTCTGCTTTTTGCTTTTCTGATTCCTGCTTCTCTGTTTCCTGCTTCCCTGCTTTTTGCTTTTCTGTTTTCTGCTTCTCTTTTTCAGGATTCTCTACTTTCTGCTTTTCTGGTTCCTGATTCTCTGCTTTTTGCTTCCCTGCTTTTTGCTTTTCTGTTGTCGGCTTCTCTGTTTTTTGTTTCTCTGCTTTTTGCTTTTCTTTTTTCTGCTTTGCCTGCTTTTTCTTCGCCTTTCCCGCATACGAATCTTTCGTCGTCACCTTATTTATATCATACCAGATAGATGTAGCGACAAAAATTGATGACAGCGTACTCGCAATCACGCCGATCAGCAGCGGCAGGATAAAACTCCGGATCGTCGATCCGCAGAGAATCAGCAGCGGAATCATAACGAGAATCGTCGTTAAAGACGTCATAACAGAACGTCCTACCGTCTGCTGGATGCTCTTGTTAATCATCGGAACGAGTGCCGTGACACTCTTCCTGCCGGAATCTCCGGTATTTTCGCGAATACGGTCAAAAATTACGATCGTATCATTGATACCATAACCGAGAATCGTCAGCATCGCTGCGATAAACGGACTGTTAATCGTGATATGGAACAATCCGTAAAAACCGAAAACGATCAAAAGCGTGTTCGCCAGAGCGAGAATCGCCGCAACTCCATATCTCCACTGGAAACGAACAGCGATATAAATTAACATCAGGAGAACCGCAATCACGATCGCCTTAAACGCGCTTTTTTTCAGCAGATCGCCAACAGACGGCCCGATATTCTGAACCGATAAAACGGCATCGTCTTTGATTTTGAATTTTTCTTTCAGCGCATCTAACAGAGAAACTCTGTCTTCACTTTCGAGAGAACTGTTCGTCTTGATAATGACCTGCGTGTTCTTCTCGCCCGCATGAGTCACCGTACCGTCAATCTTGACGCTGTTAAGCACGTCTTCCACATCGCCAATCTTGACTTCTTTTCCCATCTCGACTTCCATCAGCGTACCGCCTGTAAAATCAAGACCGAAGTTGTAACCTCTTATCGCTCCTATTCCTATACTTGCCACAATCACCACGATGCAGACAATATAATATATTTTTCGATGACCGATAAAATCAAAGTTTTTCAGTTTTTCAAACATTTTGTTCAAGCCTCCTTTGTCTGCACTTCGGCAGCAGGCGCATCTTCTTTAATCGCGAAGAACTTCCTTTTGCCAAACGTCTTGCTTTCCGCGAGTATCCGGAGGAACACATTCGTGACAACGGTTGCCGTAAAGATACTGATTATAATACCGATCATCAGAGTCAGTGCGAAGCCTTTGACGTCACCTGAACCGAACTCATACAGCGCTACGCTGGCGATCAGCGTCGTAATCTGTGAGTCCATGACGGTTGCCAGCGCCCTGCGATAGCCCTGAGCCGTAGCGACACGAATCGTCTTGCCTTTTCTGACCTCCTCCGCGATTCTGGAGAAGATGATGACGTTCGCGTCGACGGCCATACCTACCGATAGAATCATACCTGCGATGCCCGGCAGTGTCAGAACCGTGCCAAAAGCTACAATAATCCACAGGAAGATCAGGCAGTAGAGTGCCAGCGCGATGTCAGCCGCAAGACCCGGCATTCTGTAACGGATCAGCATGATCAGCATTACGAGAGCGACGCCGATCAGTGCCGCGATAATGCTCTGAGTCAGAGAATCCATACCCAAAGACGGCCCCACGATATTTGTCTGAACTTCGTTAAGACCGACAGGCAGCGCGCCGCCTCTGATTAAAGCAGCCAGCTGAGAAGCGCTTTCCTGCGTGTAATCGCCTTCAATCTGCGCATTTCCGCCGCTGATGACGCTGTTTACCGTCGGCGCCGAGATGATTTCGTTATCGAGAACGATGGCGATCGCATTTGCCTGTACGCCTATCTTTGTCATATCCTCCGAAGCCGTAACTTCGCCGTTGTACGCTTTTCTCGTAGCTTCTTCAAACGCCGTCGCGCCCTCGGAATTGAATTTCAGCGATACTACGTAGCCTGCGCCCTGCTGATTCGGCTCCGCCTGCGCGTCGCTGATGGTAGAGCCGTCAACCGCCACAGTGCCGTCGGCCAACAGAAAACTCAGCTGAGCCGTCTTGCCGATCTGCTCGACTGCCGATTCCGCATCATCAGCGCCAGGCAGCTCGACACGGATTCTGTTTTCGCCTTCTATCGTCACAATTGGATTCGTCAGACCCATTTCATTGACACGGCGTTCAATGACCGCCTGCGTCTGAGTCATCAGTGACCTGAGTTCTTCACCCGTCTTGTCTGTATCCGCCTCCATAACGACATAAACGCCGCCCTGCAGGTCAAGACCAAGTTTTATATAATCTTTGATAGATCCGAACACGTCGCCGACACCTGTCACCGTAACAATCCAGCCTGCCACGATAACGAGGACGATAACGACAGCCAGAACTTTATTCAACTTCTTCATCTTTCCTCTACCTCTAAAACTCCTTCTTCTTTATCATATTCATCCGACAGATACGCCTGGATGCCTATCGCGCACTCGATCCGCTTCTTTTCCATTTCGCATCCGAGCCGGTACGGTTTCATAATGCTGCCGTTGGCGTGATACGCGTTGGCATGACATCCGCCGCTGCAGTAAAATTTCGCCCAGCACTCCCGGCAATCCGCCTTGTTGTAAATATGCGCTTCATTAAATTGATTGAAAAGTTTGTTTTCAAACGTATCGTCATAAAGATTTCCGAGCTTAAACAGCGGATTTCCCACGAACTGATGGCACGGGTAAATATCACCCTCCGGAGACACTGCCACGTACTCCGTTCCGGCCCCGCAGCCGGAAACGCGCTTTACGACGCAAGGCCCTTGATTCAGATCGACGTTAAAATGGAAAAAATCAAACGGCTCACCCCGCAGCGCATGTTCGAGATACATATCGCTGAGCCTGTCGTACTCCGCCAGAATCGTGCCGGTATCCTCGTCCCGCAGCGCGTAATCGTAATCAGGTGACGTAACTACCGGCTCCACGGAAACGTTACGGAATCCGAGATTCAGAAGATGTTTCACGTCATCGGCGAAATCGAGGTTATACCGGGTAAACGTTCCCCGCACATAATACAGGCCGTCTCTTTTTGATATAAAATTTTTATAATTCCTTGTAATGATGTCGTATGTGCCTTTATCATTCACTGTTCTGCGCATCCGGTCATTGACCTCCGGTCTGCCGTCGATACTCAAAATCACGTTATCCATGACCTTGTTGATATAGTTAATCTTTCGATCATCGAGCAGCAATCCGTTCGTCGTAATCGTAAATCTGATATGCTTACCGTATTTTCCCTCATTTGCGCGACCGTAATCCACAAGTTCCTCAACTACATCGAAATTCATCAGCGGTTCGCCGCCAAAAAAATCAACCTCCAGGTTGACACGGCTTGCCGAATTCTGCATCAGAAAATCGAGCGCTTTTTTTCCGGTTTCAGGCGTCAGCAGGCAGCGGACCCCCTCAAAAGCGCCCTTGTCACCGAAACAGTACGCGCAATTCATATTGCAGTCATGAGCGACGTGAAGACACATCGCCTTGATTACCGGCTGTTTCGATTTAAAAACGTCCTGCGGTACCTCATCACTGCTAAACAGCATGTCCGCACCGATCAGTTCGTCGATTTCCTCCCGCGCTTCATCCAGAACATCAGCGCCGTATTTTGCACTTAGCGCCGCATCCATCGCCTGTCGGTCACAATCCTTTTCATTATAATAATCAAGCGCATCATATATCACCGGGTCCACCAGATGGACGGCGCCGCTGTTGACGTCGATCACGACCGGCTTGTCCCTGAAGATATATTTATGTATCAAATTATCACTCCTCTTTCAAAAATTTTAGGGATAAGCAAAACAAACATTCTGCAAAGTTAAACCGCAACATGCAGTTTACCCACCGGATATAATTCCTCATATCCCGCTCATTTCTGTGAGCAAAGCGGAATTCTGCCCATTCCCTGAAAAATCAAAATCTGCACACCGTATCTGCACACCATACAAATTTGTACAGTCTTCTTCTTGAGAACATACTTCGTCAGTTTTCATATCCGCACACTTTCCGGCGCATTTTATACACTCATGCTCCGCCAGCCGTCGGTCCGCCCGTTTTTCAGATCTGTACCGCCTGCGTCTCCTATTGCCGAGCATGTTTTCCTGTATGGATTCCCGCACACTTTCAACGCTCTTTTTTCCGGTACGCACCGCATATTTTACACATTTCCTGACTCGCATTTCACATGTGAGTTCACTCTTTCCGGTATCTTACATTGTGTGCCCGTCCACGCTCCGCCCTTTTGAGATTCGCATTCTGCAGATCTGCACCGCGCATTTCCGGCATCCAGCCGCACACTTCCAAAAAAAGAAGCTGCCTCGAAACACTTGCTCCGCCTGCGGATATGCCCGCGAAGACACATACACATCAAAACCTAAAGCGGGCAGTAACGCCTCTGGCAACCTCTCTGATCTTCAGATCGTATTATCTTCTCTTGATATTCTCGCACTTCTGGTTTGCCACTGTACAGGAAGTCTTACAAGCGGACTGGCAGGAAGTCTGACATTCGCCGCAGCCCGTGCTGCATGCCGCATCCTTTAAAGACGGCCTCGCGATCGTCCTGATTCTTTTCATGAGATGTCCTCCTTTTCCGTAAAATATGTTATCAACGCGCCGTAACAGCACGTATTTCGTATACCTGATTAACGTTAATATTCTACAATAGTCCTGCATTTCCTGTCAAGGTTATCGCATAAAATTACACACTTTTGCAATATTACCATTTCATCGGTGCCTGCCAGGCAGCCTCCACGCGCCGTTTTCCTGCGATAATCTCTATGCAGAACAAAATCACGGTCAAGCCGCCTTTACACTCACTTCCCGCCGGACCCCGTCTGCGAACCTACTCCGAGAAAACCGCTCGCTGCGCCGCAGAGCACCGGCAGCAGCGCAAGGAAACCCGCCCGGAAAAACCTGTTACAATATATGACGGCGGCCGGGGCCGGGACAATATACAAAAGTATGCAAAAAACCCACGCAGAAAAATCGGCGCAGGCTGTCTTTTATATATGTTGTTTTATTTGCCGTCGTTGTCCGTATGCTGCCCGGCGGATTCTTCTTCATCCTTGACGGCATCTTCTTTTCTCACGAGCTTCTTTATTTTTTTCTTTTGAGGAACGTCCTCCGGCTCGTCATCCTTTACTTCTTTCGTTTCTTTTGTCAAAGAAGGCTTGTCACTTTTCTTCGTAACCTCCGAAATCGCCCACTTTTTAAACTCCAGCTTCGTCTTGTCCGATCCGCAGTAGATGACAAGACTATCATCTTTTACGCTGAGAATTTTGCCTACAATGCCGCCGATCGTTATCACCTCATCGCCCGGCTGCAAGCTGTTTCTCATCTGCTGAACTTTCTGATCCTTTTTTTTCTGCGGTCTGATTAAAATAAACCACAGTGCGAAAATAATGATGATAAGCGGTACGAACGAAACGAGAAACGTATATCCTGTATTCTCTTCCATGAATATCCTCCAAAATATTACACAAATTAAAATGGTGCCGGCGATCGGGGTCGAACCGATACGGTGTTGCCACCACGGGATTTTGAGTCCCGCACGTCTGCCAATTCCATCACGCCGGCAAATATAAGAGTAATTATATCATGCCTGTTTTGAAATTACAATCATTATTTTTCTATAATCGTCAAATTCTTAACCGAAAAATAAAAACTGTCAACTTATCAATGATTTCACAATGATTCACGTCGCCGCTTTCCGCCTTTCTTCTGCTGTAAACCTGCGTCACCGCTCTTTTTCCGTTTTCCTGATTTTGCGGCGCCTGCCTTCGCGGCTGCGCTCTTTCCTGCCGCACGGCTCAAACTGCCGTCATTGTCAGCCGTCAGCTTTTTATCGACACGAATCCCGCCCGATGTCCTGATATCGAAAAAGCCTTGCACCGTCTGGCGCCCGTTCCTTTTCTCCCTGCGCTCACCACGCACGTTTCGTTTTCCGTGTTCCCGGTTCTCCCTGCGATCCGTAGCGTTGCTGCCGCGGCTCTGTTTCCTGCCGAAAGATCCGGAAGATCTGCCTCTGCGCTTTTTTGAAGCGCGTTCAAACGAGACGGCACGCCCGCGAATCCTCACATTTTTCATCACGGAAACGATTTCGTCCACATATTCTTCCGGAACGTCTGTAAATGAAAAATTCGTATGAATCTCAACAGAACCCATCAGCCTGCCCGCAATCGACGTACGAGAAGTAACCGCTTTCACAATATCGGCCTGTGTCAGCCCGTCCATACGGCCCGCGTTTATAAAAAGACGCGTCATCTTCAGACCTTCATAAGAAAATTCTTCCTCGTCAAAATCCATATGCTGATATGTCCGGCCGTTCAGTTCACTGAATGCCAGCGAAAACAAAGCCGCCGCAAGCCTGGCCGCCGCATCGGCCCGCTCCTTGACCGCCGGCTGCAGCATGGCGCTCTGACTTTCAGATTCAGACGCTCCGCTCTCCGTCTGCCCCGCTGATTCGTCCGCATCATTCCCGACATATCCCGTTTTAAACTCTGCTTTCCTGTTTGCTTCTCCGCCAGCCGCCGATCCGCTTTCCCTGCAAATCCGGTCGATCAGTTCATGTATCACCGGCAAAAACCGGCTTCCCTCCTCCGCGCTGACGAGTTCCGCCACTTTTCCGGCAGCCGCCCCGATACGTACCGATTCCACCTCGCTGATCTTCGGCGGCAGCGTTTTCGTAATTTCTGACCCTGTATACCTCATAATCTCCCGCAGTTTATACATATCCCTACCGAAAACGAAAGAATACGCCTTTCCGCGATTTCCCGCACGTCCCGTCCTTCCGATGCGGTGAACATACTGCTCCGGATCCTCCGGAATATCGTAATTAAAAACGGCTTGAACACCTGACACATCAATCCCTCTGGCCGCCACATCCGTAGCCACCAGAATCCGCGTCAGTCCGTGCCGGAACTTATTCATAACGCGCTCCCGCTCAAGCTGCTTCATGTCCCCGTGAAGCGCATCAGCTGCACACCCTCTGTCCTGAAGCCGCGCCGTCAACTGATCCACACGCTTCTTCGTATTGCAGAACACGAGTCCCAGATTTACAGAATCCCGGTCGATCAACCTGCAGAGCAGTTCTGTCTTTGAATCCTCGCGGACCTCGATATAATATTGCTCCGTCAGTTCCGTCGTCAGCGCCTTCTTCGCGATATGAACGTAAACAGGATCCGTCTGGTACGTCTCCGTCAATTTCACGATTTCCGGCGCCATAGTGGCCGAAAACAACAGCATTTGTCTTTCCGGCGGAATTTCTGTGAGAATCATGTCAATATCCTCACGGAACCCCATGTTCAGCATCTCATCCGCCTCGTCGAGAACGAGCATCTTCAACTGGTCAAACCGCAGCGTTCTGCGGCGCATATGATCCATAACACGTCCCGGCGTTCCAATAATAATCTGAGGCCGTTTTTTCAGCGCTGTAATCTGATGCTCGATATTCTGGCCCCCGTAAATTGCCAGAATCCTGATCTCGTGAACGAATTTCGTCAGCCTGCGCAACTCCTCAGCCACCTGCATCGCCAGTTCGCGCGTCGGGCACAGCACGAGAACCTGCGGCAGCGTCGCCATCCTGTCCGTCATCTGAATCGCCGGAATCCCATAAGCGCAAGTCTTTCCGGTACCCGTCTGTGCCTGTCCGATCAAATCCCTTCCTTTGAATATATATGGAATCGTCTGCTCCTGAATCGGCGTCGCCTCATCAAATCCCATTTCTTCAAGGGAACGCAGCAGCGCTGCAGAAATACCCAATTCTTTAAAATTCATAAAACCTCCTGTTTCTGTTTTTCTGCGATTCTTTCTTCTAATCTTTGCTTTACAACATCATATAATTCTTAACCGCCTGCCGCAGCCTTCCCGTTCATTTTCTGCTCCTAGCCTTCCTGCCGCTTTTTTTCCCTGCCGGCAAACCCGCTGGCCCGTGTAATCTCGCTGGCCCGTGCAATCCCGCAAGCGCCGCCATGAATACTGCCGGCTTTCTGACCGTGATCTTTTTCCGGAAAAACCGCGCCGACATCAGTATTACAAAACATGGCGTCATATCCAACAGAATCGATGATGCTGCCGTCAAAACCATCAACGCCGGTATTCCCGTTCCGTTTTCCCATTTTGCTATTCTCCCGCCATCCTCACCATCCGGCCGCTTTGCACAACTGTTTAATATCATAACGCAAAAAAAGACGGAAAGAAACCGATAAATAAAAACATGGCTTCTTATCCGTTTCAAAGGAAAGCAAGCCATTCAAATTCATTCTCCATTATTTACGCCTTTTCTAATTACATATCAACAGCCGGGATAATACAAATCATTCCTGCTCATCTCGTCCATTCACAGACATTCGTCAGTCTTTGCTTGCGGACAGTCGCCGCAAAATCGTCCATATGATTTCTAAAATCAGGAAAACTCCATTTTTTGATACCCAAACAGCAGCCTTACCGTCAATCGCGGCAACATCATACCCTTCAGCCCGCCTTTGTTTCCGACTTCGCAAATATGCGCACGATTCCGCAGAATTTTTAATAAAACCGGTCTATTCCTTCCTGCATTTTCAAAACCGTCCTGTTTTGCAGCCATCCCCACCCTTTACCTTCGTTCCAGTGAAAACAACTGTTCCGTATTCACTTTCGCACAGGCGATCAGCTCCTCCTGCGCCACGCCCATATACTTTGCCAGCTCGCGCGCCACATACCTGATATTTCCGGGGACATTTGTCCTGCCAAGCCCTTTAATCCCGCGCGGTGTCAGATACGGCGCATCCGTTTCCAGCATCACCCGGTCAAGCGGCAGAACAGAAACGGCATCTCGCAGTTCGTCTGCCCTTCGTTCGTCACAAATCCAGCCCGTAATCCCGATAAAAAAACCCATCTCAAGATAACGTTCCAGCGTTTTGCGATCCCCGGTAAAACAGTGAACGACTGAGCGGCTGCAAACATGCGGATGATGAAGAAACATCCGCGTAAACTCTTTGGCCGCGCTCCGCTCATGAAGAAACAGCGGCTTGCCCGTCCGCTCCGCCAGTTCGATCTGACGCTCAAAACAGGCGATCTGATTTTCCCGCGTCGAATACATCCTGTCAAAATCAAGCCCGCACTCTCCGACCGCAACAATCCTCGGATTTTCCGTCACGATCTGCTCAATCTGCTCAAAATCTTTTTCCTCCACCTCATCCGCGCTGTGCGGATGGATTCCCGCTGTCCCGTAAACATCGTGACTGCGCGAAAAACGATCTACCATCACATTTTCCCTGGGATCGGTACCTGTTAAAATACAAAAAACGCCCTCATCCGCTGCGTCCGCAATAATTTTTTCCGGATCAGGAAACTGCCTGCAAAAAAGATTTAAACCGATATCATAATATTTTATCAATTAACCGTACCAAATCCTTTCTAATCAATAAATATCTCATCTATAATTATACGAGCTTCGTCTGCCGGTATCTAATTTCGCTTATTACTTTGTTCAAGAGATCATCAAATATCTGCTCGCGATACTTTACAACTAACATAAGATGGCAGGACAAATAAGAGACTGAATATTGATTGCTCTCCCGTTTTTTACTATTCACTGCGCTTTGCAGATTTTCACTTAAACATAGTATAGCATATTTTTCCTTATCTTCAAAAAGAGATGAAAGAGATGCAATCCATCCTCCGCTTAAAAATGGGAAACTCCTCGCTGAAAAAGTCAAATTGCCAATCGCTTTGGCGCTCCTTTCTGTAACATTCTTCTGCAAGATGGCCAAATGATTCCTACGAATAATTTATGGAAAAATCAATAATGACACTTTTCAGTCAGGGATTCCTGTTATAAAATAAAAGCGTATTTTGAGAAGCAAAATCATGAAACAAACGAAGACTGAAGGAGGTCAACATGAAATTTCAGTGTGCATTTATTTACGTAGCCCCAAACTGTGATCCTGAAAAACAGAGAGGTGTGATCGAAGGTACTGATATTGATATGAATGTTATCGGATGTTCCACTTACACGCAGGCCGAAGCGGCTGCCAAGGAAATGGTAGAGAAAGGATGTACCGCTATCGAATTGTGTGCCGGCTTCGGCAATGAGGGCGTTGCGCGTATAAAACGCGCCGTCGGCCCTGGAATCGCCGTCGGCGCCGTAAGATTCGACTTTCACCCTGCTTTTGAATTCCAAAGCGGCGACGATCTGTTTGCAGATTAAATTTACAATCTCGTTTTCCGCTCCGAAACTGTCTGGTTTTACTGACAGCGAAAAAACTGCCGCATGAACGGGAGTGAACAGCTCCCGTTCATGCGGCTTTTTTACATAAAACAAAAGAAAAACAACAATGAAAAGTCAAAAATCACAAGGCCAACGAGAAGAAAAAGCATTACAGCGCTGTTTCTGACTGACCTTGCTGATTTTTTTATTAAAAACGACATCTTACACCTTGTTTTTCAGAGAGGAGGTCATCTCTCTCCTCTCTATTCTGACGCGCAGCCGCGCGTCCTGCTGTCTTACGTACTTTGGGATTCGCCGGCCAAATCATCTGGCATCAGCGTTTCCTCGTTTTGTTTTTTGTTTTTCTGCGCTTACTGATGAGCAAGATCCCGATGAGCGCCACAATGCCCACCAGAGATGCCACAAACAGGACACACCACAGTCCGAGATTGCGATCGTCGCCCATCATCGGCGCACCGCCCGGAGGAATAACCTCGTTGGAATAGGACGGATTGCCCTGCTCACTCGGTTCATCCGGTTTTCCAAGTTCGTTCGGTCCGCCTGGGTTCGGCGATTCGCTCAGGTCATTCGGATTATCCGGGTTATCAGGCTTAGGCTCAATCGTGGCTGTCGATCCGGATGGTTCATCAGTTGGCTCGTTGTGCTCAGGCTCATCCGGTTCGTAAGGTTTGTCCGGCTTTTCAGGCTCATTCGGTTTGTTATTGACGAACTTTGCATTCGCTGTTCCCCCAGCCGTGATTGTTCCGGAGCCTCCCTTCTCAGTGGTAGTATAATCGTCCTGGTTGGCCTCCAACTCCGTCACGGTATAGGTGACGCCTGCTGGTAAACCTGTGGCAGTTTTCGTCTCGCCGTGCTTTAGCGTGAACTCCGCGACGCCGTTTGTGAACGTCATATCTCCGTATGTGCCGTTGATACCCGTATCACTCAGTTCCACGCGGAAGTGCCATTCTTTTGTTTTATCGCCGGTGCCTGTCACTCTCTTTTCTACCTCAAGATCGCCAGCCGGCTTATCGTTCTTGAATTTCGCTTCAGCTGTTCCATTTTTTGGAACGGTGCCGGTTTCCCCTGATGGGGTAGTTGTATAACCATCCTGATTGGCTTCTGCCTCCGTCACAGTGTAAGTGACGCCATCCGGCAGGCCTGTAGCCGTTTTGCTCTCGTCATGCTTCAACGTGAATTCAGCCACGCCGTTTGTGAACGTCATGTCGCCGTAGGTGCCGTTGATTGTTTTGTCGCTGAGTTCCACGCGGAAGTGCCACTCTTTTCCCGTGTCACTGACATTTCCGGTTACGGTCTTTGTCACTTTCAGATTCCCGTCCTGTTCTTCTGGTGGAGGTGGGCTGTCCGGCTTACTGTTTACGAATTCAGCCTCGGCGATGCCGTCTTTCGGTATCGTCCCGGTTTCTCTCGTCGGATGGGTGGTATAACCATCCTGATTGGCTTCCTGCTCCGTCACAGTGTAAGTGATGCCATCTGGCAGGCTTGTGGCGTTCTTGCTCTCGCCATGTTTTAACGTGAATTCCGCCACGCCGTTTGTGAATGTCATATCCCCATATGTGCCGTTGATCGATGTATCGCTCAATTCTACGCGGAAATGCCATTCCTTCTGCGGATCGCCGGCTGCGCCGGTCACAGTCTTTGTGACTGTGAGGCCGCCTTTCTCTCCGACGGGGTTTGTCACCTCGTCGGTCGGCTCATTGTTCACCTCAGCTTTGTTTTTTATTATATGGTCGCCCGTAAGAGCGTTTTCGTTCACGCGGACTGTCAGGAAGACGTCGCCGGAGAAACCCTCAGGGACGTTGGTGAATTCCCATCTGACGATACGGTTTCCCGGTTCATAAGCAATCAACAATGTCCCTAATTGTAGTGGTGTGTTCTCCCCGTATTCTATGAAAAATCCTCTATTTATTAGTATCTTTTTTTCATTGTCAGCATCCTCATCTCCGTCGGGCTCCGGGCCTAGCTTTTCTTCTTCCGATTCAGGTTCAATGATGTCCGCGGAGAAAGTATAATCTGTCTCAGGTTCGGAGAGAGAGCCCACTGAATCTTCCGGCTTCACCTCCTCCGGAGTTTCCTGCCCGTCCGCCGGGTCATCCGAAGGTCCTACTGCTCCGGGTTCCTCCGCCGCGCTATTTGATGCTTCCGGATCGGTCTCCTCTTCCGCGGCGGACTCTTCCGTCTGTGCATGGGTTTCATGGGTTTCCTCGGATGTTTCCGGTTCCACATCGGATTCTGCGCCCAGCACAGCCTGTACATCCGCATCCTCTGATGGCTCTTTTTCAGCTCCGGTCTGACTGCCCGTAGGCGGTTCCTCATCTGTTTCAGGATTGGCTTCGAGAATGCAATCATTTTTCACAATATCTTTATGTGGTTCGTATGTCTGTGTTTGGCTATCCAGATAGCCATAATAGGCGGACATGAAATCTACTCTTTTATCCAGTGTGTCAGTGATCTTGACTGACGCATTATTGTCCCCATTATTTTGCCAGGAGATCTTATATAAAATCTCCTGGCCGGGGTTTACATACTTCCCCTCACCGGGAGTAACCTCCGTCTTTTGTGGCTCCTCCGCATTTCCGTTCACGGCTAGTCGCCCGTTGTTGCCCAAGTAATTGTCGATGATCACTTCCTCTCCCATTCCGGAGTTTTCGGCAATGGTGGGAACATAGTAAGTGGCCTCTGTTTCAGTGATATTCCCGGCAGGTTTTTCATTCATGACAAGCAGTTGATCATGATCTAATGTCTCCAATGTCTCCGATGTTTTGTACCTGCGGTTCTGATACATATCGCCCACCCTTATGCCGCCAGGTCTTGCGGCGACAGCGAAGTGGACATCTGTAAACTCTGTGTCGTCAACCTTACTGTCGTTATTATTTTTCTGCCATGGTGTTGCGTCCGTTTCCGTACCATCTATTTTTTCATTTAACTCTTCCGGCACATTTCCCAAATCATTGTTTACACTTTCAAACAATGTTTTTTCTGTTGGATTTCCCCCGTCATTGCTCGAAAATTCGTAATCCGAATTTTCATCAGAATTTCCGTTTAGATCCGTCCAGCAGAGCATGCCACCCTTGTTAATTTTGTCTAAATCCAGTCCGGAACCGAATTCGCTTCCCTTGCGCGCGACAACGCGCTGCACGGCCACAGCCCCGCTTGTGTCGGAAACTTCGTGTCCCTGGATGTCTTTTCCGACCTCATCCGTTGGAATATAGTAATCGAGCAGAAGGAAGAAATAATCATCCGCATAAGCGGAACCAGGTTTGTCAATCGTATCTAACAGATCATCCTCAAGGAATACAACGCAGTCCGTCAGCGTTTGTCCTTCCGGCAAAGTATAAGTAACGCCGCCATTATCGGTAATTTCCCAAAGGTCGCCCGTTTTCGTTCTCTTGGGATTGCTGTTATTATATGCAGTTTCAAAAGTGCTTTCGCTCTCATAAACCCCCGCAAAGATACCGCCTTCCCAGCCGGCGCCGCCTTCGGAGCCGGTCTCCCAGGTGGTTGAATCGTTACCTTCAGCAGGTTCATTCGTCCCGTCCACCTTGTTTAAACTCCCATTTTCATCTATTTGATACGCATGAGTATACAACGGGCTCGGTTCCTGGAAGACATAATAACGGTTGCTGCCGCTGGGTGAGAAGCTCACTGTCGGGTCGCCGCGGCTGGAGCTCCCGTCTCTGTCAGCGTAGTGACCATATTCCGATTCACTGTAACAATTAGAGATGAAATAAATATTGTTGTTTGTGTCTTTGTGTGAGTCGACATAATCACCCAAGAGCTTCCTGGTATTTACTCCGAGCTGTTTGCCGCTTCTGTCCCGCAGAATGAGTTCGTCCTGCAAGCCCACTGCGTAAAACAGACGGATCGGTGTACATTGTTGTTTTTTCACCCAAATTTGTTTTATAAGAAAGCACACCATCCGGACCCAAGGTGATGTCGGCCAATTGAGTTGGCAATGCCGCTGTAGGGATATTCACATACATTGACGCTTCATAAGCCTTATGATTCGGAGTAATGGCCCCTACCGTGTCTTCATAACCACCGTATTCCTCTCCCCACACGCGGATATCGCTTAGACGGTAGACGCCGGGAGTATTCTCGTAGAGTGAATTGTCTCTCTTGTCTTGCTTACTCGCAGCATCCCATCGCGCCTGCAGATCATCAGGCACCTTTTCTCCATAGACCGGGTTCATGCACAGTTTTGCTCGATTGTTCTCATCATCTTTGAAGCAGTATATGGTGTACGTCGTGCGCTTGATCTGCTCCGGCAGGTTTGCAGGCGGGGTGTCAGCGTCCGCATTCCCTTCCGATATTGGAACATAGTCCAACAGGTCTTTATAGCCGAGCCGGTAGACCCAGCCTTTCTGCCAGGCTGATTCGGCATTTTCACAATCCTGTGGTAGCCTGTCGTCTTGTTCGGAATTAACTGCCTGTGCTTTCCCCGCGTCGCCCTTGTACCAGCCTCTTGGGAATTCGTTTTTCCCAACGTCTTTGCCATGAGTTTTCATCCACTCATCGTTCCACTGGAAATCATAGACAGCGGTTCGCACCAGGCCGTGCATCTCGCCGAAAAGCAGCATGGACATATCATAAGTGGTGCCATCAGAAGCATCTGACCGGTTTTCAGAAGAAACAGTGATCGATTGATTCTTGATCTCCATGTAATCCCCGATGGGGTCTTGGTAAGTCACAGAATCTTTGGCGCCGGAATCGTTGACACCGGAGACCGGGGTGAAGACTTGTCCGGTGATGAGGGAGAAGATGTCTTCAAAAGTGCCGGAAAGACCCTTTGACGTAACGTCGAAAAACTGGTCGTTGTAGGCGATGTTTTCAATGACGTCTTTGTTGGTGATGGCTACTTCAGTGCCGCCCCAATTCTGTGTATATCCAGAATCCGGAAGTTTGTCAATTTTAATTCTAATATTTCCATTGTCCGCCATTGATGCGTCGGCCGGTCCGTTCTTAAACGTTATCCATGTATTGTATAGGCCCCCGAAGGTTGGATGCCTGTATTTATTGCCTGTGGTACCAAAATCATCCCCATCATATTTTTCGCCAAATTTTTTAGTATCTGCCGCCCAACTTTTATCCCCCTCTTGATTGGCATTTTCCAAATCATCAAGGGAGTATTCCTTTGGATCTAGGGTAGGATACAGCCGCCACCGACCCCACTGTGGGACGTGCTCTGAGTCAACATTCATTGTGTAGGTACTCAACACTTTCCCATCCGGGCGACGACTGTTTGTAATGTTATTACTTGTCCAGCCGCTTCGGTAATGTTTTTCCACAACTGTACTCATATAGGAAGCAGTCAGCAAAACCTCTAATACTGTGCCGGGAGTCCCATCCAGATTGTTGTCACGGCTGTATAATACTCCCTTATGATACCATTCTGGAGGAGTAGATAAAGTACCATCATGTTCTATATCTGCGCCCTTGTTGAAAATAGAAGGAAGCCCTTTAAATGGATTGTTGTCATTAACATTATTTTTGAACTCATCCTCGCCGGGCAGCCAAACTTTATACCATTCATCACCAATGTTTCCATATTTTCCCGTTTCTTCTTTAGCGCCAGGTTGATATAACCGATAGTATTTGTCCAGAACATCAAAACGTCCATCTTGATCGAATTCATAATCTTTTACTGGTTTTCCGATTCCATCTGTTTTTTTATCTACTAATTTTCCGAATTCTCTTTTCCAGTCATCGTAGTTATAATAAGTCACAGTCGTATTTTGAGCATCAAGAGACAATTTTTCGTCACCATCATACTTGCTACCGTCATTTCGATTTACCGTCCCCATCGGATTGAACGCAAAATTCGCCCCGCCGTCAGACATAATGATAGCGGCGGGAACGCGCGGGACTGTGACTATCTGTCCATTGTATGTTAGTTTGTCTGTATAAGTAGTCGTTCCGTCGTCCGCTAACTGTTTATAGGCAAGATAAATACCGCCCTGTGTGTTGGTGAAATAGCCAACATACTCGTCTGCTTCAAGCTCTTTCGTACCTGACATAACTCCTTTTAACAATGCAGTACCGGCCTTAAAAGCTTCTTCCGATGTACGCATTATTTTAGTAACTAACGCATTTCTTTTGGCACTCACGTGCAATTCTTCTTCTGTTTGCATTTCCACTCCCGGAAATGCTTTCACATTTGTACTACAAACATTGTTACTAACAGTGCGCGTGTGTTTTTTCCATTTATCTTCATCGTTTAACTCGTTATTAAATTCAGAAGTCGTAGTCTTATTATACGTGCCATTTACCACGACCGTATAACAAGTATCACGGTTGTTCATCCAATACCATTCATATTTACCATCTCCGTCAATATCTTTCGCCTGCAGATCGCTGGGATGATACAAAGTCTCCATCCCTCCTACTGAAAGATAATCTGTAACGCCATCACTGTTTTTATCGTAGCCTTTCCAATGCGCAAGCGGCATCAGCACGGTTGCATTCGCACCATAACCGCATACTGCGACCCTGTTTTGAGGGTTCTGTTCCATCAGGTTGTCGATGGTCTTGTTGATTGCGTCCAAAGTTTTCTGCACTCTGGAATTTTTTATCCGATCCGCCATGGAAACACCGTTCTCCGGATAGGCATTTCCCTCGTCATCTTTTCCCGTTGCGGACTGATAGCTGTTATTTCCCGGATCAATCCCATACCTCGTATCCTGCCCCATGCTTCCACTCATATCAAATGTGATCACCAGATCGATCGGGTTTTGGGGATACTCATTCACGACCTGAGTACTCGTCAAAGCGCTGAATACATGGCCGAAATCAGCGTTAAAACCGACGCTCCCCTCATAGCCGTCGGTTTTCATATCCAGTTTAATCTGATTGTTGTCCGTACCACCCTTGTCCTTGCTCGCGTCATAGGCGAACACGGTTTTATCCGTCCACACCCGCCCGGCGTAGCGGGAGCCGTTCTCATCGCTGAGCAGCGCATCTTGATACGTATCCATCGTATTTGGGTCGGCTATGCGGGAATTCTCCACAATGATATCGCTATCCGTCGCCCCGACTTCAGATTCCGCATCCTCATCCTCCGCATAAGCGTTGGGCAAAAACAGATCGGCGCCTGCCACAACAGACATCATCATGCACAAGCATAACATTCCCGCCGTAAACTGAAATAGTCTCCTTTTTCTGCGTTTTTTCATCCGCTTCATTCGCCCCCCCCCCCCGGCTGTCCGAAAACTAATTCTCGTGGGTTCTCATTCCCTACTTTCGTTTTTAAACGAGCCGCAAAATCATCTTTGGAAACCATTTTATCTTTCATTTCTGACATAGTATCAACATCATCCTCCCTCCCCTTAAAAATCGACTTCCGAGTTTTCGGACAGGCTCCCTCAGAAAGCGTCCGAATCATCCCAACGAAAAAACCGTGCGTTCCGTCCCGCTAAAATTGATTTCGGCAGGGCATTTGCACCCGGCGGACCCGCTCTTTACGCCTTGTTCTGTTCTCATGCGGATCATGCGGACCTTTCTTTCCGTTCGATTATTTATATATAAAATATCTGTTATCTGCAAGAACGCAAAGCGAATCACCTGAAGCGCCACAGCGCACAAAATCTTCCCGCCGCTCGCTTAAAGAACAGGGAGGAAATGATCTTTCATTTTTCCTCTTCCTCATCTTCCTCTGCGTCATCTTCCGCCTTTTCCTGAATCGCCCGGTTCAACGACGCCCGGAATCCTTTGCTCGCCTTAAACACAGGTTTATACCCTGCCGGAACCAGCGCTTCTTCCATCGTCATCGGGTTTCTCGCCATCCGTTCGCTGACCGGCCGGATGTCAAACAGCCCGAACCCCATAAAACAGACAGCCCGCTTGTTGCTCCAGCTGTCCGACAAAATATCAAGGAAAGTCTTTGTCGCCTTGCTGGCTTCTTCCTTGCTCATCCCCGTCCTGCGGGCAAATTCCGAAACAAATTCTTTTTTGTGCATATACCCTTTTATTTTTTCACTTCCATGCATAATTTATCTTCGCCTCTTTTCACACATCTCACACATCGTTTTCTTCTTCCGGTCATTCCTCCCCTTTTCCAATTGATTTTTCCTGTCTGAAAGCTCAAAAACAACCAAATAAGTATTTCGACATAAAAGATAATCGGAAAAGAATTGTTTGCGACCGTTCCCGAGTGAAGTACACTCAAAATTGAATATAAGTATAGCATAGAAACGCGAAACTATCAAGCAGTGCCCTTGATTTTTTGAAGCACAGAGATCTGAAAGAACAAATTTTTCCATAGTTTTGCACTCATGCGCCTTTTCCGGTTCAGCTTCGATGGTATTAGAATACGGCCAATCTTATCCTTCATCGAAATCTCGGCGCGTCTCATAACGTCTGCTTTTACTGATTTTCACTATCAACCATATTCCTTCTTCCAAAAAAGAACCATGCATCTCTTTTTCTTCCATTTTCATCCAAAAATATTCTGTGATTGACCATTTTTTTCCATAATCGTAAAGATTTCTGTTTTAAATTGATGCAAGACAAGGTATAATAGGAATGACTGATTCTACATATAAAAAATATAAAAACAGCTGTCCGTCTGTGCGGCAGTTCGCTTGTTTGCCGCCTGTTATCCGGCTGCCCGACATTTCTTACTGTCCTTACTGTCTGCAAACCGTCGCGGTCGCCGCAAAAACTGCAGCAGGAAGCGACCTGTCAGACATTCCTTGCCGCCCGGCAAACGGATGAAATGAAAAACCGGTGAACCGACAAACCCAGTATGACAAACCGTCAATTTTCCAACCGGTTTTCCGCTGCCGGACAAATCACTTTGGAAACGATAAAACCCGCCATTTTCAGCGAAAGCGATTCCAATTCCAGAAAAATACAGGAGAGAGATTTTATTATGAGATATTCACGGCAGGACAAAATCCTGAAAATTATCACCGAAAACGAAATCGAAACACAGGAAGCGCTGGCTGAAAAACTGGCCGAAAGCGGCTTCAATGTCACCCAGGCCACAATCTCAAGAGACATCAAGGAACTGCAGCTCATAAAGACACAATCCTCTTCAGGGCGCTATAAATACGCCATCGCACCGCAGACGCCATCGCCGGGAGCAAATCCAAGATTTTATAAAATCTTCAAAAATTCAGTCAGTTCCATCGCGTCTTCCGGAAACATGATCGTTTTAAAGACGCTGCCCGGCTGCGCAAATGCGGCCGGCGAAGCCATAGATTCCATCGGCGCACAAGGCATCCTGGGCTGTCTGGCCGGTGACAACACAGTCTTCATCGTCGTCGACTCCGCCGAACACGTACCCGATATTGTTAAAAAGTTTTCCGGAATCATGGAAAGCTGATTTTTTCCATACGAAACCGCAGTCAGACCGCAGGTTTTCATACGCTGCGCAGCACATCGCGTTGCGTCTTCGCCCGGAGATTTTAACAGCTTTAAATCATTTGCCGCTCCGCGCCGGCGCCACAGGTTTTCATACGACGCACAGCATATCGCGCCGCGTCTTTGTCCAGGTACTTTAGCAGCTTTAAATAACTTGCCGCTCCGCGTCGGCGCCGCAGGCTTTCATGCGCCGCACAGCACATCACGCCGCGTCTTCGTCCGGGGATTTTAACAGCTTTAAATCATTTGTCGCTCCGCGTCGGCGCCACAGGTTTTCACGCGCCGCACAGCATATCACGCTGCGCCTTCGCCAGGTACTTTAGCAGCTTTAAATAACTTGCCGCTCCGCGCCGGCGCTGCGGACTTTCATACGCCATTACCGTGCGATAAACGAAAATACATATAAAGAACACATATTTTTTTAAAGAAAGAAAACGGTAAACCGATGTTATCACATATCTACATCAAAAATTTCGCCATCATCCGTGAGATCGACATCGACCTGGACGCAGGATTCAACATCATCACCGGCGAAACAGGAACCGGAAAATCCATCGTCATCCAGGCAATCAGCGCCGCACTCGGCGGGCGCAGTAGTTCTTCTTTGGTTGCAAAAGGCTGCGACAAAGCGCTCGTGCAGCTGATCTTCACCTTAGAACCGGCGGAAAAACAGAAAATCGCGCAGATCGCTCCTGACAGCGGCTTTTTCGACAGCTCCGAAGATGACACCGACAGCGACATGATTATTTCCCGTGACATTCACGCTTCCGGAAAAAGCGTCGCCCGGATTAACGGCCGCATCGTCAATCTCTCCGTCCTCAGCGCCGTCACATCTGTGCTGATCGACATTCACGGACAATATGACAACCAGATGCTGCTCAATTCCGAGCACCACCTGAAAATTCTCGACAACTTTGCAGGTCCGGCCATCCGTCCCGTACTTCAGGAACTGTCCGCTGTTTACGCCGAATGTGTAACAGCCCGCCGCAGCCTTGCAAAACTCCTGCGCGACCACGGGGAATACCTGCGCCGTCAGGACTTTTTGCACTATGAACTCGATGAAATCAACGCCGCCGCACTCACGCCCGGCGAAGACGAGGAACTGACCCAGCGTCTCAGCCTGCTGCAGAACAGTGAAAAAATCTACGCGAACCTCAATGAAACATATGAACTGCTCTACTCCAACTCCCTCGACAGATGCGTTTCCCTGCTCTCGGAAATTTCCGAATACGACACGTCCTGCGCCGCCTTCCTCGAAACCATCCAAAACTGTATGTATACGCTGGAAGATGTCTGCGCCGAAATTCGCAGAACACGCGACAGCATCTCCTTCTCGCCTGAAGAAATGAATGATGTCCAGGAACGCATCGACACATTGGAAAAACTGAAACGAAAATACGGCGGTTCCGTCGAAAAAGTCATCGAATATCGCGAGCGCATAACCGAAGACTTGAATACCTTTGAAAACATCGACGAAAAAGAAAGAGAACTTCGTCAGCTTCTTCAATCCTGCCGCGTGAAACTGGACGAGCTCTCGTCACGTCTTACGGAAATCCGCACGGACGCTGCCGAGCGTCTCTCCCGTGAGATGACAGCCCAGCTCACACAGCTCAATTTTAAAAATGCCAGCTTTTCCGTCAAAATACAACAGGCCGCCGACAGCAACGGCAAAAAACTGTATTCCGCCGAAGGATGCGACATCGTGGAATTTCTGTTTAATGCAAATAAAGGCGCCGAACTGAAGCCTCTGGCCAGTATTGCCTCCGGAGGTGAAATTTCCAGAATTTCACTGGCATTTAAGAGCCTTCCTGACATTTCCGACACGTGCCGCACCATGATTTTTGATGAGATCGACACCGGAATCAGCGGCATCACCGCCAGCATCGTCGGCAAAAAAATGTCCCAGCTCGGAAAAGAACATCAGATTTTATGCATCACCCACCTGCCGCAGATCGCAGCCGCCGGCGACCACCAGTATCTGATCACCAAAGATGAAGACGATAACAGCAATTACACCACAATCCGCCGCCTGACGGAGGAAGAACGCATTGAAGAAATCGCGCGCCTCTTAGGCGGTACGAATATCACGCCGACAACTCTGGCTAGCGCAAGAGAACTTCTGGCGAGTTCAAAATATGATGCGAAAAATTAAATCGCTGCAAATAAAATCGTTCTATTTATTCAGGTTGCTTCAAGGCAGCCTGAATTTTAATATTTTAAATATCTTTAACATTGTCTTGATATTTTAAAATCGCCTCAATCACATCTTCAATCGACAGACCCGCTGCTTCAATCGTAATATCGGCATACTTTTCATAAAGAGGCGCCCGAAACCCGTACAAATCCGCAAGGGATTCCTCCGGATGCATGGCGATCCCCCGCGTCCTGATATTGCAGAGACGGCGTTCGATTTCTTCAAGCGGCAGTTTCAGATAGATCACGACACCGCCCTGCTTCAGATGCTCCATCGCCTTCTTGCTGTATACCGCGCTCCCGCCTGTAGAAATCACCGCACCTTCCGCCTTGATCCGACACAGCACCCGTTCCTCAATCTTTAAAAACGCGTCCATACCCCGACAGTTGATAATATCCTGAAGCTTTTCGCCCTCCTCCTGCTGAATCAGCAAATCCGTATCGATAAAAGACATGGCCGCCGTCTTTGCCAAAACGACGCCTGCGCTGCTCTTTCCACAGGCCGGCATCCCCACAAGAATGATATTTTTCATCTATGATTAACTCCTTTGTCAGCCTTATCTATCCCTGATTTGACAAAATTCAATAATACTATTCATCCCGCTCATCCCGCACCAGAAACTGCCCGCTGCAGCTCCATCGTCATTTGCGCCTGCGCCATCCCGCATTTGCCGACGCTTCTTTCTGTATAAAATGCTATACAAATTCAAAAAACACATATTGACACCCCATCGCGCTGTCTGCGCCTCGCTTTGCCCTTCCTGACTTTCCGTGAGCGCAAAGGCGTTGCAGCAATCTGCTGTATTTGTTTCTGCACCCTGTCTCGCAGACAAAATTTTTAACGATAAACGGAAAAGAACCGGAACATTCCTGCTCCGGTTCGCGCAATTTCATATGATCAAGTCTGTTTAACGCTTGTATTTTTCTTCAGCAAATTTTTCCGGCAAACAGATCGGAAAGCGCCGAAGCTGACTATTCCGCAGCTTCTTCCATTTCAGTCGTTTCTTTTTCAGCTTCCTGCGGCGCTTCTGCCTGGCTCACTTCCTCCGCAGTCTCCTCTGTCTGAGTTTCCGTTGTTTCAGCCGTTTCCGGCGCTGCTGCATCTTCTGCTTCAGTTGCAGTATCCTGCGGCGCTGCAATATCCTGTGGTGCTTCCGCAACTTTGCCCGTTTCCTCTGCAGGGACCTCTGTTTCAGCAGCATCCTGCGCTTCGTTTTCATCCTGTGCAGCAGCTGCTTCCGTACCAAGAGTTTCCTTGATGCTCAGACTGATTCGTCTCTTTTCTTCATCGATTTCAAGAATCTTTGCGTTCACCATCTGGCCCACGCTAATCTCATCCGCGATATTCGTAACTCTCTTGTGAGCGATTTCGGAGATATGTACAAGGCCGTCAAGACCAGGCTGAAGTTCTACAAATGCGCCGTACTCTTTAATCTGAACTACCTTACCCGTCACGATTTCGCCAACTTTGTAATTTTCATTGATGACAGACCAAGGTTCCGGCGTATTCTGCTTAAGACCGAGAGAAATCTTTCCTTTTTCTTCGTTCATGGAAAGAATTTTGACCTTAATCTTCTCGCCGATCTTCAGAGCTTCCTGCGGGTGCTTCAGCTTGCCCCAGGAAATTTCCGAAATATGAAGAAGACCGTCAATACCTCCAATGTCAACGAATGCGCCGTAATCGGTAAATCTCATCACCGTACCTTCTACCGTATCGCCAACATTGATAGACGCCCAGACTTCCGCAATTTTCTTGCTCTTTTCCTCTGCAAGATAAAGCTTGTGAGAAAAGACAGCCTTGTTGCGCTTGCGGTCTACTCTCGTGACCTTGACAGGCAGAGTTTTTCCGATAAATTCATCCGCCTTCTCCACATATCTGTCATTCAGCTGAGACATAGGGATAAAACCTGTCACTTCCTTATAGCCCGCGATCACACCGCCTTTGACTTCCCTGATAACTTTAACGTTAACAATTGTTTTATCTTCATAAGCCTTAATGATTTCATTCCAGTGCTCACTGATTTCAACCTTTTTACGAGATAATAAGATATTGCCTTCGCCGTCATCTGTCTTTACGACCTGAGCCTCGACTATGTCACCCAGCTTGAAGAAAGATTCAACCTCTTGATCTGCTTCAAGCGCCATCTCATCCTTCGGAATGATACCGTCCTTTTTGCAGCCTAGGTTTACGTAAACCTCACGCGGCTCTACCTGAATAATTTCACCTTTCACGAGTTCCCCACGCTGCGGTATTCTCAGAGATTTTTCGATCTCTTCCATAAAGGCATCCATTTCGTTTGCTTCGTCGATGTTGTTAGTGATAATGTCACTCATGTTAGAAATAACCTCCTTAATGATACGTTCAGGAGCCGACGCTCCCGCCGACACTCCTATTTTATTATATTTTGCAAGATGTTTCAATGGTAAATGTGCGCTATTTTCGATAAAATAAGTTCTCCTGCATTCATCCGACGCAATTTCAAAAAGTTTCCTGCTGTTGGAACTGTTCCGGCCGCCGATTACGATCATCAAATCCGAATCCCGCGCCACTCTGCGGCACGCTTCTTGACGATTTGATGTCGCGTTGCATATCGTACACTTCAAAAGCGCGCCGGGATATTTCCGGGCAAGAACCCGCGTACACTCTTCCCAGGTTCTGCGGTTCAGCGTCGTCTGAGCCACTACGAGAATTTCTCCGGCCGTTTCCAGCCGTCCAACATTCTGTTCTTCTTCCAGTTCATGGGGGCTCTGAACGATTACCGCCTGTCCGCCGCACCATCCGTCGATTCCTCTGACCTCCGGATGATCCGCGTCTCCTATGACAACAACCGTCTTCCCTTTTTTATATGCGTCATTCACCAGATTGTGTATTCTTTTTACATGAGGACACGTAGCATCCACCAAAAAACCACAGGTTCGTTTAAGTTCCGCTTCTTCCGATTCACTCACGCCATGTGACCTGATAACGACGGTATCCTCCTTTCCGGTATCGCTGATTCGATGACAAATTCCAACGCCTCGCGCCGCGAGCTCTTTTACCACATCATCATTATGGATCAGCGGTCCGTAAGTAAAGATTCTGCGCCCCTGGCGTGCGCAGCGCTCCGCCATTTCCACCGTTTTTTCAATAGCCGCCATAACACCATAGCAAAAACCGGAATATTCCGCCAGCACTATTTTTTTTCCGTTCCGCTCAAAAACGACTCTGTCGGGCATGATAACCCCTTCCTTTTCATTTTTTATCCTGCTGTTTCTAATTTCTGCGATTTTATCCCGTCGATTTTAATATAAAATAAATCATTTCAGCCGTTCTGAATCATATTGCATTTATTTTATTATTTATACAATCCATTTATCATATTCCTGTTTTCCTAATTTTTACACATTTTCCCCATATTCCAGCAGGTCTTTCAAAACCGATCTGGCTCACGGCTTCGTTTTCTCACTCCGAAGCGCCTCCAAAAACTTTTTAAACGCCCCTTCTCTGCCATGATTCGTCGGATTATAATACTTCACCTGCTCTTTATACAGATTATCCGGCAGATATTGCTGCTCCACATAACCGCCGAAATCATGAGGATACAGATAACCGCCCACGCCGCGGTCCTTCGCGCCTTTATAATGAGAATCCATCAGATGACGCGGCACATCGTCGATCTTTCTACTCCTGAGGTCCTCCCCCGCATTGTCAATCGCCATAATACAGGAGTTTGACTTCGGACTGGATGCCAGCAAAATGACCGCCTGAGCCAGATTAATCCTCGCCTCCGGAAATCCGGTCATCATCGCTGCCTGAACACAAGATGTGACGATACTGATGGCCTGCGGATATGCCATGCCGACATCCTCCGATGCGATCACCAGCAGGCGGCGCCCGATGGTCTGCGGATCTGCTCCGCCCTCGATCAAACGTGCCAGATAGTGAACAGCCGCATCGGGATCGCTGCCGCGTATCGATTTTTGCAGCGCCGACAACAGATTATACTTGTCCTCTCTTTTATCGTAAAACGATACTTTTGTCTGCATGGCCTCTCCGACGAGCGCTGTCGTAATCCGCTGGCCCGCCTCGATATTCTCTGCGATAAATCCCAGCGTATCGAGAGCCACACGGGCATCGCCGTTACTCCGCTCAGAAATCATGTAAAGCGCTTCCTCATCACAAGTGAGCCGGTACTTTTTCAGCCCGCGTTCCTCATCTTGCAGCGCGTTTTCCAGTATTTCCCTGATATTTTCCGTGCTGAGCCTGTGAAACTCATAAAGCGAACGAACACGGCTGATTACCGCATTATTAATCGCAAAATACGGATTTTCCGTCGTACTGCCGATAAACCGGATAACGCCTTCTTCAAGCGCCTTCAAAAGCGAATCCTGCTGCAGCTTGTTCCATCTGTGAAATTCATCCACATAGACGTAAGTCGTTTTATTTTCAAGCCCGTAAAACCGAAACCTCGCGTTTTCAAGAATTTCCTTCAATTCCTTCGTACCCGTCACCGAAGCGTTAATTTCGCAGAACTGAGCGTCCATTTCCGAAGCGATAATCCGTGCCAGCGTCGTCTTTCCGGTTCCTGAAGGTCCGTAAAATATTCCGGACTCAAAAGTTTTGTTTTTTATCGCGTTATACAGCAGAGAACCCGGATACAGAAAATGCTCCTGTCCCTTAAACTCCTCCAGCCGCTTCGGTCTCATCGCCGTTGACAGTGGTATCATCCGCTCCTTTGGCCTCCCCTCTTTTCCTTCTGTTATATCGACTGTTTATCGCTGAAAACCGTTAAGTTGATAAGATTGCCTTAATTGATTCTTATGATAGAGAAGAGGGCGCCACGCACCAAACGAATACAATACGTTATTTTGCAAACACACGTATTTGCACCGGTTTTACCCCGCAGGGACTTTTTCCCTCCTCCAATATCAATATAATGCCGTTATTTCCAGGAAACTGGCCTTTAATCCGGTATGACGGAAAAATTTAATATTCCACTCCGGCTCTCGCAGCCACGCCCAAATCATAAGGATGTTTAATCTTTTCCATATCAGTTACATAATCAGCCATACGAACCATCCATTCCTCCGGTAAAGAACCCGTTATCACGATTTCAAAATTCTGCCGGTACGTTTGCAACTGCTTTCTCAGCAGCTCAGACGGTAAGGCACCGCGCTCACAGGCCGTCACCGCTTCGTCAAGGACGAGAAGCTCCGCCCCTTCATCCGCCGCACGCTGAAAAGCTTCACTCAGCAGTCTGCTGCAAAGTTCGGCAGTTTGAAGGCGTTCTTGTGCAGTCATCTGAAATGTAAACCTTGTGTCAAAATCACCGCGCAGCACGATAATCTCCGGCAGCCGCTTCAACGCAGCGATTTCTCCGGTTTCACGGCCTTTCAAAAACTGTGCGAAAACAACGCGCTGTCCGTTGCCGCAGGCGCGGAGCGCCAGCCCCGCCGCCGCCGTCGTCTTTCCCTTTCCGTCTCCGCAATAAAGATGTATCATAGCTCTTCGATCCCCAGACGTTCCTTAAAAATCTCCCAGATCTCTGCCTCTTCATATCCATCCTGCTGCGCAATCTCACCATAGAGTGACACTTTGATCTTTGCGATTTCCGCCGCTTTCAGAATATCCTTTATGGATGCCACATCGCCAGCCGAAACCACAAGATGCGTAATATTCTTTGCCTCAATCAGACCACCCAGCAGAACAACAGGTACCGGCATCTTCATACAGATAATATTTTCATCGGCATAGCCAGCTTCGGTACACAGCCGGATACTTTCTTCGCAGGGCGGCAGCAGCGCAATCACACGGTCCTTTAAAATTCCATCCCTCGCACAAACCACATCGCGAATCAGTTCACTGCATCCGATCATCAGAACATTTCCTACCGTGTATCCTGCGTCTTTCGCAATATCGTCCGCGTTTTTACATTTTGACGTATGAGTAAAATCGATACTCACATTACTGCGGATTTTAAAATAATCAATACCAAGTTCCTCTGCCGCCCTGCGAATCTCCGCCGAAGCTTCCGCCGCGTTAATCTCTGTGCCATCCACCAGAGCGCTGATTCCTACCCGCATAACCCAGCTTTGAATGCTCTGCCTGTCGAGGTATCTCGAAATCACCGTCACATTGCCTGAAACGTGCTGACGCAAGCCGTATTCCGAAGACACGACAGCATAAACATGATCCGTATACTCGGAAAGAGAATCCACGAAATTTTTCGCCTCGATAGAACCGGCAAAGACCATGATCTTCTCACTTTTCACACTCATTTTAAAACTCCTGTTTTTTACATTACAGCCCTATTTTCTGTGGAAAATCGAAGACAGCCTCGATTTCGGCTTCGTTTCTTCCATCTGTATCTCCAGTTCCCTGACACGCCGTTTAATATCCTGACGGTCCGGATTGTACCGCAGAAATTTCTGATAATCTGACAGTGCCTTCTTGCTGTTTCCCACTTTCTCATATGACATTCCGCGAAAACGATATGCTGATTCCACAGCCGCCGTATTGACGGAATTCTGATTCGTAATAACCTTGCGGAACGCCTCGATAGCGTCCTCATATTGGCCTAAATGATAAAGAGCCACACCGCGGTTGACATACAGATTGACATAGTCGGAGTTAACTCTCAGACCGGCGTTTGACGCCTCCACCGCTTCTTCGTAACGTCCCGACGCGTTGCAGCACTTTGAAATATAGCTGTAAGCCCGCAGATTATCCGGCTCCTTTTCAACAATCCTGCGAAAATCCCGCAAAGCTGCCTCATTATCGCCTGTCAGATGCAGAATAATGCCTCTGACCATATAACCGTCCGTCATTTCAGGATTCAGTTCAATCGCCTTTTCGATGCACGAAAGCGCTTCCGCGTTCTCTCCGTTCTCTGCCTTATACTTAGCGAGACTGATATAGCTTTGACGGTAATAAGGATCTATACTGATCGCCTTATTGAAATAAAACTCAGGACTTGCACAGAATTCATCAACGAGCTGCTCAAGCATCTCATGGCTGCTGTTTCCCGTGTCGTAATAAAAAAGAGCTGATTCTATATCATCCTCCTCGCCCTGTTGCGTGCCGGATTCGTCTCTGTTCTTACCATTCCCCGTTTTTTGCGCCATTCCGTCGTCTTTGCTGCCGTTCATGCCTGCATTTTTATCGTCATTTTTCCAATTTTTTCTTACTTCTTCATTTCCTTCGTTTCTTTCAATTTTATCGTTTTTATCATTTTCATCCCTTTTTTGTTCTCCGGATAAAATATCTGCGTCCGGTTTGATATCCTCTGCACTGCTTTCATCATCCGGGCTCTGGAAATCTTCTGCACTCGCCTCACGATTCATGCCGTTGCCGCCATCCGCGCCATCGTCATCGGGATCAGCGTCCATGGACGCCGCCGATTTTGCGCCCGTGTCTTCCCCCGAAACAAGCCTACCCTCTTCACCGTCAGGCCGTCCTGCTGCTTCTGACCCAATAGACAATCCTGATGCAACAGACGCATTTTGCAAATCCGTGTCTGTATCTTCAAGGTCCTCAGCCGTTTCCTCAATATCATACATCGATACAATATTGCCGAGAATGACATACGCTTCCGCATCCTCAGGCTCGATCTCAAGCGCCGCTTTAATATCAGCGATAGCGTCCTCGTCATCTCCGCGCTCTTTTCTGAGAATCGCGCGCCGTTTCCGTGAAATGTTGTCGCCCGGATCCAGTTCAATCGCTTTTGCATACATCTTTTCCGCCGTGCGCCCGTCCCCGTCTTCAAAGCACTTGTCAGCATATGCGCAGACATACGTATGATTTTCACTTTCCAGCTCATATGCGCTCCTCATCCATTTCAGCGCATCTTTTCCATTTCCACGATCCGATTCGATACGCCCCAGCAGATAATGGAGCCGTGCTGTCTGCGGCATTTCTGAAAGAACCGTTCCTGCTGTCATCTGTGCCGCATCATACTTCTTCAGGCTGAACAGAATCTCTGCTTTCAGAATGAACAGTTGTTGACAGTCTGGTATCACGGAAAGCCCTGCCTCTGCTACGCGGCGGGCTGAATAATATTTTCTTTCATTAAAATAAGCTTCTGCCGCTGCCGTATAAAATTCCGCATTCCTGCTGCCCGCGCTGATCGCACGTTCCAAAAATTTCAGTCCCGTCTTCACATCCTGCGTCGTTCGCTTCATATACACCAGCCCGGCATACCCGTCAGCGTCGCTGCCGCGCCGTATCTGCTGTTCCGCCTCGCTTCGGAACAGCAGCAGTTCCGCGCTCCGTTCCATTTGATAGAGTAGAGAAGCCTTCAGACTGCAAATCTCTGTCGCATCCTCACCCCGCTCAAGTGCTTCGCTGTAAATCTCAAGAGCATTTTCATAATCGCCCTTTGATTGAAGAATCATTCCCTTCAGAATCCGGATTTCCTTTAAATTCTCATTTTCTTCCAGTGCATCAGTCAGTGATTTCAGCGCATCCGCAAAACGGTTCAACGCAATCTCGCATCTGCCCCTGAGTGCCGTAAGCTCCGGCGTCATCTTGCTCTTCCTGACTCGCCCGATGGCTTTCAGACATTGCTCATATTTCTTTGCATGAAACAGGATTTCCGGCCTGATATTTTCCTCCGCCTCTCTTACCCTGTTTTCATCAGCTATCCTGCAGTCAATATCAAGTATAAAGTCAGATGCCCTCTGGGCAAAAACATCGTCGTCACGCAGTGTGCAGAGGATCTTCCGCGCCTCAATATCGCGGTTCATCAGGTAGAGAATCACCGCCTTTTTATAAAGCAGAGCCGGCGCATCCTGATATTTCGTCTGTTTCTTCATCAGATCGTAATACGCTTCTGTCATCCGGCCGCGCTGCAACAGATCATCAATATCGCTGCTTATCTTATCAATCTGCTTTTCCTTTGCAGTTTCCGACACGAAAAGCGCTACCGAAGAATGCACCGGACGCGATTCTGCTTTTTCCAGCTCTGACAGAGCCTTTTCGGCTTCAGCCTGCGTTTTTAAGTCACCTTCCAGAATCGCCGTCAGCCGCCTTCTGTAACAGTCCGCTTCCTCATCATCCGGCGCGGCTGCGACCGCTGCGTTATAGTAGAAAAGGGCATCTTCCAGATGATTCTGCGCTTCGAGAACCCGCCCTTTTATCAGATTCGCCTTGGCCGGCATCGCGTCAAAATTCAGCAGAATTTCGGCGAGATAATCAGCTTCTTCCCAGGTTCCTCTTTCAAGCAGAATTTTACTCAGCGAATCATACACTTCAAATTGCTTATAATCCTCGGCGATAACCTGCTGATAAACGAGCATCGCCTTTGTCTTATCCCCCGCGCGTTCAAAACGAAGTCCTTCTTCCATCAGCGAAGAAATCTCTTTCGCTTTGCTCGCGTAAGTGGAATCCATGCGATTTGCCCTGGCTGCCGCCTCTCCCGTCTTCTTTTCAAGCTCCCTGATCCTTTCAGACCAGCCGGACAGTTCTCGCGCTTTCCGATAAGCCGTGTACGCCTGCGGATACAGCTTTTTAGCCATACAAATATCTCCCGCCAGCTCATACGCCTCGTCTGTTGTGACCTGTGCCGACGGCAGCCCGTCCATAATCCGCTCCGCAGACATAAAATCATAACGAGAACAGCAGATTCTCGCTCGCATCAGTGCCAGATCCGGGTGTCCGGCACAGATTGCTTCCGCTCTGCCGATACTCTTTTCTGCAAGATAAAGTCTGTGGCGTTTTAAATGCTGACGCGCTTCTCTGACCGCATCGAAAAACAAGATCAACTGTTCATCAGTCAGATCTTCAGGCAAATACTCATATCTTGCCGGATCTCTATGTGACATTCTCTTGCATAATCCGCGTATCAGTTCTTCCGTATACAGATCTGACAGAAGCGCCGTCCTGTTTCTCAAATCTACCGCCTGAAGCAAGCTGCGCACGCAGGCTGCCGGGATCAGCGGATGCGACAGCACAAAACCTGCCGCAACCTTAGCCGTTTCCTCCGGAAACCGCTCGTAAGCATCCGTAACCGCGCTGCGCCACGCACCGCGATTTCTTCGTTTTCCAAAATCTTCATATATATTTTTAAACTCTTTTTTCAGCTCAGTGATCATTTCATTTCTGTTCATCTGCTTCCATTCTCCCTGTAGTCTGCTTATCTTGTATATTATACCATCGCAAAGGTATCTTTACTATAAATTTGGACAGACTTATTTTAGTTTTAATTACAGAAACAATGGCAAGGAAATGATTTCTCATGTCTGAAAAACTTCCGGTTTCATCCGGTTTGAATGAAAACATCGACTATATCACAGGCCTGTTCCAAGGCGACATCACCATCAAAGTACGGCGCTTTTCCAATATCTCCGACAGCTCCGTCAAAGTGTGCGTCATGTTCATAGACGGGCTGACGAATGAAAAATTCATCAGCGAAATGCGCCGCCGCGTCAAAAGCGTCAATATCGACGGTATCTTCGATGCGCAGTATATCGAAGAAATCATCAAAGACGGCAAATATTCGCCTCTTAAGACAATCGGTTCCACTCAGCGGCCGGATATCGCTGCGGCAAAGCTTCTCGAAGGCAGAATCGCTCTTGTCGTCAACAGTTCTCCTGTAGTTCTGACTGCGCCTTTCGTCTTTCTGGAATACTTTGAATCGGGCGATGATTACTACAATGACGCATATTACGCGTCATTCAACCGTATTTTGAGGTTGATCGGCTTCTTTTTTACGATTAGTCTTCCACTATATCGCACTGATTACACATCATATCCAGATGCTTCCAATTCACTTTCTGATCGCCGCCGGAAGCCGCCAGGGAATGCCATTTTCCTCGTTAATGGAAACGCTGATCTTAATCTTTATCTTTGAAATGGTTCGCGAAGGAAGCGCTAAAATTCCTTCCAGTATCGGCACCGCCTTTTCCATCGTAGGCGGCATCGTGCTGGGCGAAGCCGCTGTCAGCGCTCACTTCGTCAGCCTTCCGATTATTATCATTGTCGCGTTTTCCGGCATTACCGGCCTGATCATTCCGCAATTAAAAGGGCCTGTTATCGTGCTGCGGTTCGGTCTTTTGTTCCTTGCCGCTTCCATGGGACTGTTCGGCTATTTTTTCGGTATTCTGATGCTGATCTTTTCCGTATGCTCTCTGGAATCCTTCGGTATCCCGTACCATTCTCTGACTGTCCGCAGCTTCCGCCACTTCTATCATAGATGCCAGCAAGAATCTTTTGAAGCTGGATTCAAACCTGTACACGGGTCATATCCGCCTGATTCTCTTTGATCTTAAGACAGCCGGCCTGGAAGGATTCGATGAGCTCTCCGATTTTATTCTCAAAACTGAAGAAATCCGCTTTAACGTGCCGATTGCTCTTTACGAAGCGGAAGACGGAGATATACTGACCGCCGAAACGCCAGGCAGCGGCAACCATGGTCTTGACCTGAGCCAAAGCATCCGCGAAGCCGCCGCCATTCTGATTTCTGTCATTCAGCTTATTTCATTAAACGTTCTCGTTGATCGGCTCTATTCCCTGATCGAATATCCGACATACCATACGCTTAGCCTGACTCGTTACGGCGATTATTTTGAACGGACCGAAGTTATCTCGCTTGCCATCTTTATGATCACGCTGACTTTCAAGATTTCAATCCTGATGCGTCTGATCTTCCCGAACTCAAAAACCGCTGAAAAAAGTAAGCGAAATCAACACTCTCCGCAGGAAACACAGCTCGCTCAGGAAACGACACGTGATTCCTCCGGTCCGCAGCCGCACAAAAAGACGCAGAATCCTTCCGGGCAAAAAACTCAAGGACGCCAGACAGAGTCTTTCGATTCATCGTCACACCATTCTCAGGACTCCCTGTAACGCAAAAACCATGGCGGTCCCCGCTCATCGAAACCGCCGCAGGAGCTACGAAAGAATATTTTCCACAAAATCAATAATCCTTTCCTTCACGCTGATCATGCCGCTGATTTTTTCCGAAAAATAATTGCTTTCGTCGTCCTCAAGAAAAATCTCATCGGAAAGTTCTTCATGCGCAGATTCTTCCGCACGAGGTGCATCGAGGTTCTGGCGGATCAGATCTTCAGCGATGTTAATATAATCGCGAAGTCCATATTCGCTCATCAGAATCTGTCTGCGATATTCCGCCAGAATTCCTTCGTCGCGCCTGTTTTCCCGCACCGCAGCAGCGTCGTCGAGAAATCCCGCAAGCAGCGTCTTTAAAGGCCGTGTTGTCCGGTATCCCGGCAGATACATCAGCCGAAGCAGACTTTGTTCGGTCGAAACAAAGACATAATCGATCTTAATCGGAATATATTCCGGGAACATCAGATAATCCTCGCATGACTTGATCAGCTTCAGCAGCTCTGCGGTAATTTTCAGTATCTCACTTTCCGAAGGGCTGTTTTTCTTCAGGTAGGAGCCAAGTGAAACGCAGCCCGTCATTTTATAATACACGTCGAGATCCGTTCCGTTTCTCGCTGCGTACATTTCAACAAAAGCCGGACATTGATTCTCCAAAATCACGTTTTTCTCATACGGGCTGACAGCATTCCCCGCAAACTTCATATGGAGATGGCGTTCCCCGCCTCTTTGCTGATAGGAATTCCGCATAATATACTCGTTTTCCTGTTTGATCGAGCCGGTATCTTCTCCGCCTGTCATCCGTTCATCTGCTGAATCTTCAAATCCCGCAGTCAATCTGTCCGCCGCCACAGACATTGGCCCGTAATTCATGTCAGTTGCTTTTTCAGCCGTTGCCTGCCGCGCATTCGCACTCCTCGCTCCATACCCTCTGATCCGTCCTTTGCCTTCATACTTGTTTCCCATTTTTCCGTTTCCTGTCCTTTCTCCTCCTTTTTCTGACGCATCCTCCGGACAGCCTTTCGCAGATCATCTTTCGGTGCTTATCCCGCCGAAAGATAACCCAGCCTCCTAACCCGACCTCCATACGGCTTTCCCGCACGCTCCGCACCCGCCCCGCTGTCATACAACTTTTTCCCATACTGCGCACATCACCGCACGGCGTCACACTGCTTTTCCTATACATTTTGACTCTCACCGCTATAGATACCAGTCGTCTTTTTCCCGCAAATTTCACGCGCTTCGCACCTTACCGCAAACGGCATCACATAGCTTTTCCTATGCGCTCCGCTCCTTGCCGTTGCAGACATCGGCCGCTTTTCCCCGCAAATTTCACACGTTTTACGACTTATCTGTACCCGCTGTTGCGCAAAACCCCTGCTTTTATCATCCTCCGCACACACTGCACGCGAAATAACCCTTCGCCTTTGCGTCCTCACGATCCATTTCGATTACATATTTTTTTACAGCGTTACAGGAGGCCCTGTGGTACGAATTTCCATACCGAAAAACATATACTCTCTCTCCCAAAACTCCGTCCTCATCTATACAAAGCGGACACGGATCGTATTCCCGCATCACCTGAGCTGTCAGAACTGTTTCCACCGCGTAAGAATTGACATATCTGCAAGTCGTAGTATGATAGCGCGTTCCAGAATTCGGAAAAACACAGACGATTCTTCCGTCTTCGTCCACCATCATCCGTTCAAATGAAAATAATTCACCTGACAGATTTTCACCGTCCCAGTCTCGGTAATACAGAACATTTTCAATCGCAATCTTCTTTATCAGAGGCGCCGGCAGCGCGATTTTCATATCATAACTGATCCGTGCCTCTGTTACGTCAGAAATACCGCCCCGCGTCAAGCCGCGAACATAAGAATCCAGCTTTACACACGACGGATCGATGCCGCGCTGCCTGAGAGCAGAACGAATCTGTTGCAGACAAACACCCTGATCAGCCGCATTAACAGCAAGTCCCGTAATATCCTCCGGCAGATTTTCCGTCAGGTTCTCAAAGACATAAGACTGGACAGAGAATTTTCTCGCCTCATCTGCAAACGTCTCCGCCAAAACAGTCTGAAGACCGACGGCTTTTATGAGAGCAGAAAGCGTTAAAATACTTATAATAAATATTGGAAGAAAAATTGCCGTTTCAACAATCAAAGACCCTTTCCTGCTCCCGGCAGGCCCCGCCTTTCCGGCGCCTGCCCGCGTACCGCGAAACAACACAATGACGCATACCTCCTTTCCACGACACGCGATCAATACGTATGAGCAATCCGAAGACTTGTCCGCCCCGTCGGAATTCCGGCATAAATGCTCTTTTTCGTCAGTTCCATCTCAGCAACGAATCCCGTAAACAGATTTCCAAGGACAAAATCTCCACGGTTACTTCCCTTCATATTAATCTGAATCAGATCCATTATCCGATACAGTTTTGTTTCCGTCTTTTCCGTCAGCAGCAAAATTCGCAGATAGGAACTGTATTTCATGCCGTTCGGACTGTCGTTTTCAATCATTCCGCCCGTAAATTGCCCTGATGCCACAGTTGACAGCGTAATTTTCCAGGTATCGGCCGATTTCATCAACGGAATTCCATTTCCGGCTTCCAGATTTTTTACGTCGTTAAGCGCCTCAAGAGAACTCCACGCCATTATGATTAAAGCCTGCGTCAGTGAAGCAAACGGACCGGGCGTCAGACTCTCCGCCAGCGCCAGCGTCTGCTCTATCATTTCGGGGCTGCTGTAAAGATACGCCATGTTCAGCGCCAAACGCACAGTAAACACTGCCCGCCGAGCATTCTTGTAATTTTCCTCATCAGAAAAATTTCCATATAAAATATACTCGACTTCATTTTGAAAAAAACTCTGCTCGGAACGCTCCTTCGTATGTTCGCTGAAAAAATTAAGAATATATCCGTCCACATAAATCTCCCGTTGCACTTCGTCAATTCCGGCAAACTCCGAAAACTCCGACAAAGCCGACAGAAATCCCGAAAAGGCGGTATTATGCCGGCAGCCAGCCTGAACCGAAGGGAGAACGTCAGTCACCTTCCCGTTGCGTAAAATTCGCTTTTCCGACTGCAGCGACGGTGTCCCGCTGACAGATTCCACATCATCCTCCGCGTCCTTCCTCAGGTTTTTCAGCATATTGTGAACACTGTCAGCCGTTGAAAAATCAATTCCTTCCTCATCATCAGACTCGCTTTCGGCCTCGGCCTGGCGTTCCTCCTGAGCCCGGCGCGCTTCTTCCTTCGCTTCCTCAAGCGCATTTTTCTGCTCCTCTTTCGCGGAAAGAAGATTAACCGCCTGCTTGGCCGACTGAAACATTCCGAAAAAATCATCGGCTGCACCGTCGAGTATTTCGTCCTTCATCAGATCGGAAATCTGCCCGCAGAAAACCTCTGGGTCCGCGAGACAATAGCCCGCCTTTTCAGCGCTGACCTCAGAAATTTCACTGCCTGTCAGCGAAAACGATTCCAGCGATTCCTGCGAAAGTGTCTTGATCATTTCCTCAATCCGTGCTTCGTCATATTCATATCCAAACAGCGAATAACGCTCTTTCAGCCCTCTATCATAACCGGCCAGAACAGACCTGCCCGCCGTTTCCACGATGCACTCCGCCGCCGAAACGGCGCCCCGCCTGGACGCCGCCTCGCCGACAGAACCGACCGCGAGCACAAGAGAAAGGAATATGCACGTCAGCACTACGACTGAAGATCCTCTCTTTTTCTTCCACATCGCGTTATTATACACTGATCTTTTCAAATATGAGATCGGCCGTTCTGATAATCCTGTCTTCATCTAAGGATGTCCAGACTGACCTCGTCTGCCGCTGCACTGTTACGGGAATCAGCGAAAAAAAACTGCCGCTGCGAACGACATCCGACGTATACTGAGAATACAGTCCGCCGCCTTCTTTCGAAACAGCCGTTTCCGACACCTCGTCAGCATAACCCTGCCGGAGAGAAAGCGTCCTGATGTCACGCTCAATTTCATAACTTACAGTACCCGAATCCTCCCCTGCCGCGCTGCGCACATTGAAGCTCAGTTTCGCCGCATCCTGATTCACGTTGAACAGAAACAACATGAAAAGCAGCAGCATGGCTGAAATGATGACGATAAACGGATAAATAAACGCCGCCTCTGTGATATAACTGCCTCTGCGCCCTCTTAGGAATTTACGCACACGCATATCAGCTGAAGCTGGCTCCCAGCAAACTGCTGAACGTCGTGTCGACAAAAGCTTTAATCTGTTCCTTAAAAATAAGTCCGATCCCCACCGCGATAGCGATCAGAATACCTACCTGAACGAGTTCCATCCCCTTTTTCGATTTCAGCGGCATCTTTGCCGGCAGTTTCATTTTCGCCGGCAGTTCGCATAATTTCCTGCATACAATCATTCCATATTTTCTCATACTTATCCTCCATTTCCTCAAAATCCTAAACCATACCCTGTTAACTTGTCAAATATCTAAAATGCTTAATCGTTAAATCATTCGCTAAAATTTCTTGAACTGTATCAGATCACATCTGCATCATCGCCGGCGCCACTGTCACAAGCACCAGTGAAAACAACATCAGAATCATCGGCAGTGTCAGCCGCGAATCAATCATCCTGATCCTCTCCTGTATCTTCTTTTTTTCTGACTCTCTGAGTAAATCGCCTTCAATTTCAAGTTTTTCCGCCAACGCCGTGCCCTTGTTTATATTGTCCTCGATAATCGTGCTGAAACGCATAATCTCATGAATTCCTGTCCGGGCGGCAAGCCCGCGCCACTCTTTGACAACAGATGCGTTTGTCTCATTCACATTACGGCCAATCCGCGCCGTTTCATAAGCCAGCATATTGTTTTTATCATATTCCGCCTGAATCCTGCTGTCCTCAGCCATTTTTTCCATAGCCGCCAGCACAGTCAGTCCGCTGTTCAACAACAGAACCAGCTTATCAATAAACGCCGGAAAATTCCGCACAATCCCTTCCCGATACTTTCGGATTTCATGCTCTGCAAAAGCATACCGCCGGAAAAACACGAACAGAAACAATATCCCTGCCAGCAAAATCACCCAGACGCTGCCGCCTTCGCTGTACTCTTTCCATTTCAATGAAATATCTCCTACTTTATCGGGCAGTTTTACGGAGCTCCCTTCCGCTCCTGCCGAAATTTCATGAATTACTTCCTGAACCTTTTTGCTGATGGATTCGCGATACAGCGATTCATCGGCTCTGAGGACAACGTCAAATGAAACCTCGCGCTCCATTCCCTCATAAGAAAGAGAGGCTGTCAGTTTCACCGTCTCCTGATCACTGGCCAGAGCCGTCACATCGTATGTTCCGTCATCTGAAATCAAAACAGGATCGGACGATTCCCAGGTCACGGAAATTCCGTAGGTGTCATCTTCGTCAGGCAGCGAAAAATTTTCTGTCACCACCCTGACTCCGTTTTCCTCCTTGGCGATGAGATCAGGCAGCTTTGCCGCGTATTCCTCCAGTATTGCTTCTTTTTCCGCGTCGCTGAGTTCTTCTTCAAGAACTACAATGCTGCCGGATTCCTTGACTTCAGTTTCTCCCCGCGTTGCCTGAACTGTCACAGGAATCGTTTCCTGTCCTTCTCCGTGCTGCGGCCTCGAAACACCTGAAATATCCTTTTCCGTCAGAGAAAGTATGGAAATGACTGACGCCAGAACCAAGGTACCGCAGACCAAAACTGTATAAATCATTGCATTTCTTCTCTGGTATTTTTCTACAGCCTGATCCAAACGCTCCGCTTCGTACCTGACAGACAGTTTCTGCCGCATCGTTTCCGAATCTCCTCTGATCTTTTCGGGACACGCCTTCATTGCCAAATCCGAAAATCGTTTCACAAAATTTCCGGCAAAACTCATCCTTTTTTCTGCTTTTTTTCGCTTATTATCCTTTTTTTCTTTCATATTCTTCAGTCAAACGAAATCAGCCGGTAGCTCCACAAAAACGATCCAAGCGTCGCCATCAACGATCCCGCCATAATGAGCCTGCCTTCAAAAGTTTCATACATCATCACGAGATAATCTGAAGACGCCATATGAATCAAAAAGATAACAGCCGGCGGCATGGCCGCCAGAATTGTGCTTTCCAGCTTTTTCTGCGACAGCAGTGCGTGTTTTTCCTGAGTCAGTTCGATGTTCTGAGTAATAATGGCGCTTGCCTTCACGATTAACGCACTGAGATCCCCGCCCGTCTTTCTGCAGGCCGTGCACACATCGACAAATTGTGTGATCTCGTCGATATGAGAACGTCTCGCCAGATCACGAAGCAGCGGTTCCGCTCCGCAGTTCGTCTCTCGTATCACATGATTCATCCATGAAATCTCAGAAGCCATCATGCATCCTTCGCCGTGAATCAGCATGACGGGTTCCCAGGCGTCTTCAAGCGCTTCTTCAAGACTTCTGCCCGTATTGACGGCAGACGACACGGCATACAGAAAATCCCGGAATTCCAGCCGAAGCTGATGCTGCCGATCCTCGGCTTTCTTTCGTTTATATACGGGCAGCAGAAACGCTGAAAGAAATATCATGACAAGACTGACGATCAGACTGTGAAAATACAGGTACCCGCAGCATCCTGCGCAAAGTGCGCCCAGCATCATTACATTGCGCCGTTCCTCCGGCTTCATATTGTAAATGGAGTAATCCTGCCGCTGTGGAATTTCCTGTTTCTCTTCGCTCTCCGCTTTTTCCCGTTTCCTTGATTTTTCCGATTTTTTTACTTTTTTCAGCTTTTTGATGTTCTCTTGTTTTTTCCGGTCGCTTTCGGGCTTCCTTCTTTTTTCCTTCTTCTGTACGCTTTCTATTTCAGTACAGCTGTTTTCCATCCCTGCACAACTGCTTCTCATCCTCACACGACTCCTGTTATATCGTTATGCCTCTCATTTCAAGTTTCTCTGTATTGACTAATTTGTTTCCGGTCGGCTCAAGCATCCCCTTAGTGCCCGCCTCTCCGCGAAACCTGAAGATCGGATTCATAACAGCCCTGCCGTTTTCAAACCCCAACAACTCTGAAATTTCAAGGATACGCCGCGACTTGTCCTTCAGACGCGACAGATGAACGACTGCATCTATACCCGACGCGATCTGACCCCGCACGGCATCAACCGGATAACGCGCTGCTGACAAAAACATGGTCTCAAGTCTGCCGAAAACCGCCTGCGCAGAATTCGCATGAATCGTGCTCATTCCGCCGTCATGCCCTGTGTTCAGAGCCGTAATCATATCTACGACTTCTCCGCCCCGGACTTCTCCAACGATAATCCTGTCAGGGCGCATCCTCAGACTCGCCTTAATCAAATCCTGCATCGTAATCATTCCACGGCCCTGAGAATTCGCATTTTTTGTTTCAAGCCGCACGATATTTTCAATGCCGTCAATCTGAAGTTCCGCCGAATCTTCAATGACGATAATTCTCTCATCCTTTGGAATATAATCTGTCAAAGCGCTGAGCAGCGACGATTTTCCGGAACTCGTTCCGCCTGAAATCAGCAGATTATACCCTCCCCGCACCAGCACTTTCAGAAAATCAGCGCCTTCCTGCGTAATCGATCCCAATTCCACGAGAGTATCCATTGTAATCCGCTTCTTTGGGAAACGCCGTATCGTCAAAATCGGTCCCGAAAGTGAAATATTTTTGTAAACCGCATGAACTCGTGAGCCATCTGTAAGACGGGCGTCGAGAATCGGGTTCATCTCGTTTATCTCACGGTGCACCCTTCCGGCAATCCGCATGATAACTTCTTCGAGAGCCTCATCCGACGGAAATGCTTCATTGACACGCATCAATTCCCCTGCGCGCTCCACAAAGATATCGTCCTTTCCGTTGACCATAATCTCGCTGATCAGATCGTCGTCCATATACGGCTGAAGCAGGCCGAGATCTGTTCGCATCGAATTAAAAACGCCGTTGACAAGAGCGATTTTTTCTTTAAAATTGAGATTCGCCGTATATTCCGACTGAAAAACGTAAGACTCAATCAGCTCACGCATCTCGCTGTCACCCGATAATTCACGGCTTCCCGCCGCTAGCCTGACTTCGTCAGCGATCCTTCGTATCGTGTCAGCCCTCTGCTTCATATCATACAATGCCGATCACTTCCTTTAAAAGTCTGTCGGCTGCGGCGGCCAGCCCGCCTGTCATACTGATCCGGCGCTGCCCTTCTGAAAAATAAAAGCTGTTTGGGTCATATGGAATTCTGATTCCGTCTCCGTACTTCGGTCCGTCTGCCTCATTGACGTAATCCTGGAAAAAAGAAATGCTTTCCTGATTCCGTCCGTCCATGCCGACGATCACATGAATATTTTCCGGTTCATCCGGCGCGTTCTGTATGATATTCGCCTTCCAAAGCTCCGTCTGCGCTTCTGCATCACTCTCCGGCGGCGACAACAGCAAAACGACGTCGGACCTTGATGCGATCATTCCCGTTACGTTGTCGTTTGAATTATCGAGATCAAAAATGACGACATCAAACATACCGGAACGCCGGATACTGTCAAGAAAACGCTCCATTTCATCGGCATTCAGCGCCGCCAGCTCGCTGATTCCCTTCTTCATATAAAAAGATGAAACTCCGTAAGCATCCGTAACGAGATACGACGCGAGCGACGATTCCGGATTCGTTCCCGCAAACAGATAATAGATATACTCGTTCAATGTTCTGAGCGACGCATCCTGATCAGCCGGATAATAATTATGTAAATCATACGTTATAGAAGTATTTACAAGCAAAACCTTCTTATTCTTTTTCTGATGCAAAAGCCGGGCTATGACGATAGAAAGCGACGTCTTCCCCAGGCCGCCCGCCGCACTCGTCACCGAAATGACAAAAAACGAGCTGTTATCCGACATAATCTGGTATCCTGTCTTCCGTTCCGCCAGAATCTGATTCATACGCGTCAGAATACTTGAAGCGCTCACATATTTATCGGCTGTGTCAGCATCAGGAAATAATTCCCGAATTTTTCCGTATTCGTCCTCCCTGCGGCACAAAAACAGCGCCTTTTCCGCCGCCCGTTCCACTGCTGACACGCTTTTCAGTTCCGCCAAAGCTCCGCAGCAGCCACCGTCAAAGACAAATAACCCAAAATCCTCGGCTTCCTCGTCATTTTCCTGATCCAGCCCTTTTTTCCAGCTTTGAAAATCCTGTGAGAATATGGACACATTCCGGCAGGTACACATCAAATATTGTGAAAACATTTCACGGAACCAGTCATCATCGTCAACCAGACATATGTTCATCTTTCCCAAACATTTCGCCCTCCTTTCATTGATTTATCGTTTGCAGTAAAATATTACCATATTGGCAGGCGCATGTCAATTATTAACTGTAATTTTTTTCATAATCTTCCTTGATAAGTTTTTTTAAAGAGTAAAATAAGTGGAATTATGATACAATTCCAGAGAGTTTCCCTTCATTTTTACATTAAATCTATAAATTTACAAAATAATTTATCGTTTTTATATAAATAACCAAGCCGGATTCTGTCACGGCTGCGACACAATCCGCTGCTTCTTGTCAAAAAATCAGTCAACTTTCGCTGCGGCGTTCACCAATCTACCGCTTTTCGTAAAAACAATCGGTCAACTTTCGCTGCATCGCTCATCAATCCGCTGCTTTTCATGAAACAATCAACCAAATTCCGGTATGCCGGCGCCGCAATCGGGGCATCCTATTTCAAGAAAATATTATGTTATGTATTGTTTTCCCAAGATCTCAAATTGCAATAACAAATTGAACACGCGGTTACTTGAACATTGACATTTAAAT
>CAYTKT010000002.1:81611-91563 GCA_964438605.1 uncultured Oscillospiraceae bacterium | reverse complement strand
GGCACATCGGCATCGCCTTTTTCCGAAAGCAGTGCCGTGTGAAAATGGAAAAGGCAGAAATCTATATTGAATGAGGTGGAATCGAAAAGACAGGTTCTTTTGAAATACAAGAATGAGTGACAGTAAAGTTTTGATGAAAATTCAGGTTTGAGATATTTGAAAATTTGAAAAAAGAAGTATGTGAAGTCATCTCTGTCAATAGGATTTCCTGTGATAAGATTTGATGTCGAGAAAAGCGGAATTTTAATTGATTGCGGACTCTCGACGGCTACTTTATTTATAATTGATGTTCAAAGGCATGTCAACCGCGAGCGGGATTTTCCCGTCCATCTTCTGATGGACCGGGTTCATTTAGGAACGGTGCAGCCTGTCATGTCCGATTTCGTGAGCCTCTCCTCTCCTGATGATTGCACAGGCGGCGTTTTCGGATCGGACGAACGGTATTTTTGGGGAGTATATTTTTTCCTATTTTCTTCTTCGGCTTGCCAGTAGGCCTCCTGTAAAGCGTGCATGACTGCGTCTTTGTTTTCTTTTGTCAGATCACCGCCGGCAAACAGGCCACCGATCTCATTTACAAGCTCTTTTGCTTGGCGCTTTCCACGGTTGTCGTATTTTTTCGCTGCATTCAGAACGAAAACTTCTTCATCATTTAGAAGATAAGAAACGTCGCATTGAAAAACCTGAGCAAGTTTTTCATAAGTCTCTTTCTGTTTGAGTTTCCGATTTTCGGCATCCCAGCTTCGGACTGTTCTTTCATGATTATTATATATACTACAATAGAACGGTAAATTGTTGAAATTTAAACGTTTTTAAGATAATTCGATCGAAAAGGCTGCACCATGCCCCTTATACCGTGCGACCTTTGTCTTCAGCTTGAGCACGCCGATCTTTTTTCGGCGTGCATTTTTTTGCCGACTGCGGCTCACTGATGTTTGATGTGTACAGGCAGGATGTACATGCCGGCGAAAGCGGGTGCGGGTGTTCCGCGTCGATTATTGCGGAGCGTATTTGCCGGGAGGTAGAGTCTGAAAGAATCCGGCGTGCGATGCTGATTTCGACGGGCGCGCTGATGACGACGATCAGCAGTCAGCAGGGCGAGCCGATTCCGGGAATTGCGCACGCTGTAACGGTGGAATACGAGAAATAGATGACGGAACGCCGGCATAGAATCAGGCTGCGATGCCAACTGCGCGAATATGCGGTGGACGAAGGAAAGGGGATAGCGCCGGATGTGACGGTTCCGATTGCTGACGCCAGACGGAGCCGGTGGCGGCAAGATACAGGCAGGCTGTGATGTCGATACAGACGAGCCGGCTGCACGAACACGCGCCGGATGGCTGTTGATAACGAAGGAAATTATTTTATGAGTATAGATATTATTGAAATGATAAAAGTTTTTGCGGTAGGCGGGGCTATCTGTGTGATTGGCCAGCTGCTGCTCGATTTTACTAATTTGAACGCATCAAAGATGTTGGTGCTGTTTGTGACGGCTGGCGGAATTCTTACGGCGTTTGGTCTTTATGATCCAATCGTTGAATTTGCCGCGAACGGAGCGACCGTTTCGCTGCCGGGGTTCGGATATTCTCTCGTCAAGGGTGCGCTGGAAGGTCTGAAATCCGACGGATGGCTCGGCGTGCTGACCGGCGGAGTGAAAAATACGGCGGCCGGGATTACAGCGGCAGTCGTTTTTGGATATTTTGTTTCTCTTGTATTTAATCCGAAATCGAAGCGTTAAACAAAGAATTGTGTTAACGCCAGATGTCCGAAAGAAAAAGCCGGAGATTCCTTCTTCATCAAGGAGCAATCTCCGGTTTTTTTATAAATTGAAACAGGAAATCAGATAAATGTGTGAAATTTGTTCTGTAAAAAGGCCATTTATAGCATCTAAAAATATAGATAAAGAATGAATTAAATCACATTAAATTATTTTCAATTAAAATAAATAAAGATCATATTTCGATTTATATTTCAACGAACGGTCAGGGTCCTCTTCGCCAAAGAGAAGACATCCCTGACGTTTAATATTCCCGTTCGACAGCTTTTTGAAGGACTGTATTTGCGATTCTGCCCGCGGTGCCCGCGCCGGAACCCCCTTCTTCGACCATGACGACGAAGGCCAGCGGATGATCTTCGTCATCGAGAAAACCGGTGAACCAGGCTGTTGATGCTTTGTCGCTGCCGACTTCAGCGGTACCTGATTTCGCGCCGATGTTCAGGTTGGGAAAGTTTCCCTGACCGTAATTGTCGGCCACGTTTTGCTTCATCATGGAACGCAGCGTATCAGATGTGGATTCGGAAAGAAGCTCAGGCGTGCTGTGTTTGATGTAAAGACTGGTACGGACGCCCTCGCGGAAGGCCGTATGATCGATAATCTGCGGGATTGCCGCTTTGCCGCCGTTTGCAACGCTGCCGCAAAAGACCATGAGAGAGCACGGGTTTACGAGATCTTTTCCCTGGCCCACGCCCGACCAGGCAAGACCGGCATCACCATCAGCTTGAAAATCGAAGGTGGACGGCGTCGTTGGGATGTCATTTATCGAATAGGTATTTGTCAGGCCGGCTTTTTCAGCGTATTCCTGCATGACGGAACTGCCCATTTCCACGGCCAGCGTAGCGAAGAAGCCGTTACAGGAAACAGCCAGTGCCTTGTTGAAATCGAGGCTGCCGTGTACGCTGGCACATGTGACGGTGGTGCCGCCTATATTCGTGGAGCCGGTACATTGAAACGTCCGTTCTGAAATATCAGGAATGTTGTCGATGGCAGCCGCAGCCGTAATCAGTTTAAATGTGGAACCCGGTACGAATTTTGACGACAGGAGGCGATTGATATACACGCCGTTCCACTTTTCATCGCCGTCTTCGATTTCCGGAGGGTCAGCCGGATCATAAGTTGGTGTGCTGACCATGCAGATGATTTCGCCGGATTTGTAATTATATATGCCTACGGTGCCTTTGTGGCTGCCCAGAGCTTTGTAAGCGGTGGCACAGACGTCGGCGTCGACAGTCAGGCAGATGTCGCGCCCTTTTGAATTCGATGTAAATGTGCGCACACCGGTGATTGGATTATAACCTGTCAGCTTTGAAGCGAATTGCGTCATGGCACCTGTGCCGATGGCTCCACTAGGATCGCCTACGGCGTGGAGAAGCGCACAGCGCACATTTTTGTTTTCATTGTATGTCCAACCGTCTTCGCCTGAAGAAGCGAGAACGTCTCCGTCTACGTCGAGTATGCGCCCGCAGTTAAGAACTCCGTCGGAATAAAGGTGCTTGTTTGACGGAAAGGAAACCCACTGGCTTCCGTCTTTGAAAAAACGGAAAACGAACAGAATGGAACCGGCCACCAGCAAAAGCGCTAAAAGGAAGCAGATGACAGTTCGTGATGTAATTTTTTTCACTTGTCATTCCTCCTTTCCGAATTTGTATTCTTTGAAGGGTGGAGGTAAAAGCCAGTCTTTGTTTTGTCGATATTGTCGTCGGCACTGTCGCTAAAACAGGGTTCCGCTTTTGGTGCGCCGTTTTCGGAGCGGGAGCCGGATGAGCCGACATTGCCGGGGTTTTGCGACGGCGTGTCATAAAGGTCGAGTTCCTCAAAACGGCGGAAAAAATCATCCATTTCTTGTTCAGCATCAAAAAGGACGGTCCCGTTCCTGTCATTTGACGGATCGGAGCGTTGGCCGGGGATAGTAGCGGAATTGCCGGCATCAGCGAAATCAACGGAATTGTTAAAGCTGCTGCCGGAACTGCCGGCGTCGTCGGAGTAACCGTCATCCTCCTCGTAACCGCCGGAATTGCCAGGGTTGTTGAAGCTGCCGGGATTGTCGTCAAAACTGCCGGAATCGTCGGAATCGTCAGTGTCATCGAAGCGGCTGAAAAATTCCTGCATTTCCGCTTCTTCCTCCTCGCGCGATCTCTTTTTGCGGAGAATACCGCGGCTTTTTTTCACGGGAATGCTCTCGTCAGTCAGCTCGTAAAGCGGGTCGGGAGGAAGTTCGCCGAGGGCCGTCTTTTTGCGGACTGCGAAGCTGGCATTTTGTCGGGTATCGGCTGCTTTCAGGAATGCCAGAAGTCCCCATGAGGCGATCATGCTCGAACCGCCGCAGGAAATAAATGGGAATGTAACGCCTGTAAACGGCAGGATGTCAACACAGCCGAAAACGTTGAGCATCGTCTGAAATACGAGAAGCGATGTGGCTGCGCAGGCGGCAATCGTGTAATATGACGAGCGGCCTGTCTGGACGACACGGAATGCAAAGATGCAGAGGACGCATATGCTAAAAACTGCAAGCAGCGCTATGATCAATCCCCATTCTTCACAAAGGACACCGAATACCAGGTCTGTTTCGGAGGCCGCCACGTTATGAAGCCAGCCGTTTCCCGAACCGACACCAATCAGTCCGCCACTTGAAGCGGCCGACATAGTGCGCACCTGCTGATAGCCGCCGGCGCTCGCCTGCTCCCAGACGTGCCCCCAGACGGTAAAACGGCTGGCGACGTAAGGCCGAAAACGCAGGACGAGAAGGACAGCGCCTGCAGCGGCGCCTGTAATCAGGGAGAGCGTTGCAAAATCGCCGGAGCGCAGGAATGCAATGACGAGAAATGTCACGAAAAAGACGGAAGCCGTGCCGAAGTCGCTCATAAAGGCGAGAGACAGCAGGCAGAAACCAGACAGGCACATAAAGCCGAACAGGTTTCGCTTTTCAAACAGGCGGTCGAGTGCGGCCGCGCCGGCAAATATAAAGCAGATCTTTGTCAGCTCCGATGGCTGGAATGAAATTCCGAAGACGGAAATCCAGTTGCGTGCGCCGTGAGAAATTTCGCTGAAGATGATATTGATGATCAGGAGAATTACGGCCGCGCCGGCCATCAGGTGGCGTGTTTTTATCACACGATTGAGGTCGCGCAGGTAAAAGCCGAGAATCAGGAACAGGGCGATGCCGATGATGATGGCAATCGTCTGTTTTATCATGGCGTAGGAAAGTGCCGTGGCGGTGACGGCCAGGTTTAGCGTGCAGGCAAAAAACGCCAGAATCTCAGGCTCAAAACCCGTTTTGCCAAAAGAACGCGAAATCAGGACGTATGCCCACATGACGGTGCAGAGGATAGCGTATGAGATGGCCGTTTCTTTCCGTATATCAGGCTTCGTAATGAAAAGCTGAATGACTGTAAGTAGTTGGAAAATAGTTATGTAAATGAAGGAAGTCCACGGCGCAATAGGCCGGCTTTTTCTGATACGACGGGCTTTGTTGCGCTCGAATTCAAGCTCTGTAATGGCTTCAAAGCGCAGATCGACGCCACCGATGGAGAGTGTGTCTCCATGGCGGAGGGTCATATCATCTGTGACATCTTCACCGTTGAGTTGTGTAATGTTTTTTTCGGCGAGGTTGTGGACGCGCCAGTCGCCTTCGTCGTTTCGTATCAGGGCGCATTGTGTCTTTGAGACGGTGGCGAACCGGATGCGGATGTCGCAGTGGCGTGCGCGACCGACGGTACATTCCCAGTGATGGATCGGAAATTTGCCGAGATCGGGCGAGAGCAGGTAGCCCCATGTTTCTTTCGGATTGCGCACCCGCAGCATACTGCGCAGCACGGTCACGAGGATGTAAAGAGCCAGCAGCGGCATGATCCAGCGGATTACGGATGTGTAAATGTCTCCGGCTGAAACGGAGCCGCCTGTCAGCTTGTCAAACAGATAGCCGATGACGCCTGCAGCGCGTTCGAAGAACTGGCCGATGATGCTTCCGAGCTGCGGCAGGATGTCAGAGAGATAGTTCTGCATATTGTTCAGGATTTCGCTCATGATGTCACCGCCCTGTCATTTCTGCCGGAGCCGTTGCGGTGTATTCCGGCGTGGTACGTTGTTGGTTTCAAAGTAATTTTTCCCCCTTTGGAAGTATGTCGGAATTTTTTTATATTTTGCCCGCCCGAAGCTGTTCGGATGAGGTCTGATTATATATCATCCCGCGGTATTATGAGAGCGGGAATTCGTATTTCTGTTCGCACAGCGAAATTGTTCGGGCCCGGTTTGGCTGTGTCTCATCCCGCAGTGTTGTGCGGTCGGAAAACAGTTTCATATTTATTTTAACATAGCAGAGAAAATCCGTCGCATATTTTTGTCATATTTTGTTTATCCGATAAGAAAAAGATGATATACTTTATATAAATATACCGATAACAAAAAGGACTGATTCATAATCGGAGAGGTAAATATGGAACCGAAATATAAGCGCGTGATACTCAAGATCAGCGGTGAAGCGCTGGCAGGTGAAAAACATGTGGGACTTGACGAATTGATGCTTGAGAGCGTTGCGAAGGAAGTAAAGCAAATACATGATATGGGCGTTCAGGTGGCAGTCGTCGTAGGGGGCGGAAATTTCTGGCGCGGCAGGACGAGCGGCAGTATGGATCGTTCGACAGCGGATTATATGGGAATGTTGGCTACAGTCATCAATTCTCTGGCGCTTCAGGACGCTTTTGAGAGAAATGGTATGCCGACCCGGGTGCAGACAGCTATCGAGATGAGGGAAGTTGCCGAGCCGTATATCAGAAGAAGGGCGATTTCTCAGCTTAATAAAAATATCGTCGTAATTTTCGGCGCGGGCATCGGAAATCCATTCTTTTCGACTGATACGACGGCGGCGCTGCGTGCGGCTGAAATCGAGGCTGACATCATCCTGTTGGCAAAGAAGGTGGATGCTGTTTATGACAGTGATCCGGAGAAAAATCCCGGCGCGAGGAAGTACGAGACGCTGACGCATCAGGAAATTCTCGAACGTGACCTGAAGGTGATGGATGCTACGGCTGCATCCATTTGCAGGGATAACGGGATAAAGATTCATGTGTTCGGCCTTAACGAACCGGACAATGTCATTAAGGCGGTGTGTGGAGAAAAAATCGGCACGCTGATCAGCTGATGGAAATAAGTGCATGGTCGTCGCGGGACATTTTCATGGATTTGTATGGCAAAAGCAAGGTGAGGACGGATAAAAACCATTCATGCGGATTTGTAAAAAGCAAACGCGAGGCAGAAAGCAAAGACGGCCGTCGGCACAGGGCGTGTAAAGCGGATACAGGTGCGGCGTGCAAGGGAAACGGGCTTTGTACGCGAACGGTGTAACGCAAACGCAGGTATAACACGTAATGGCGGCGCGTGTTTGCATACAAGACTGTATAACGCGAACGCAACCGTATGATGCATCGGATAAAGCATCGGTTTTACAGGTTTAGAAGTAAGATGATTGTTCATCATAAAAAGGAGAATGCAATGATGGAAGAGATAAAAAAGAATTACGAAGACAAGATTGAAAAGACATTAAATATCTTGAAGGAGGATCTGAATACGGTAAGAGCAGGCAGGGCGAATCCGGCGATTTTAGATAAGATTACGCCGGAGTATTACGGAACACCAACGCCGTTGAAAAGTCTTGCTAATATTTCTGTTCCGGATCCGAGAACTTTGTTGATTTCGCCGTTTGATCCTTCGTGCATCGGTGCGGTGGAACGGGCGATTAACGAGGCAAATCTCGGCTTGAATCCGTCGAATGACGGCAAGTCGATTCGTCTGATGATTCCTCAGCTGACGGAGGAGCGCCGTAAGGAACTGACAAAGACAGTCAAGAAGATGGGCGAAGACGCGAAGGTTGCGTTAAGAAATATCAGGCGTGATATTAACGAGAAGGTTAAAAAGATGGAAAAGGACGGCGATTTGACGGAGGACGATCTGAAGAAGGGACTGGAACAGATTCAAAAGATGACTGACGACGGAATTAAGAAAATTGACGAACAGGTTTCAAAGAAAGACAAGGAAATTCTGGAAATCTGAGGCGGAGGAAAGCCCGGTTGCGCTCGATCTGTTTTTCATAAGAAAAGGTAGACAGAAGTTTGACCAGGGCTGTTGTACTTGTTGTGAAAGAGAGCAGCTGTGCATCTGATTGGAATATCGGTTGAAAGAGCAACTGAAAATTTAGATTTAGATAAAGTTTAATATGATTAGTGCGTTTTAAGTGAAATGGAAAGAAAGAAAATACCTGATATAGTCGGGTTAAAGTTATCTGCCGCCGCCGAGATTCTCGGCGCGGCAGGTGTTTCGTTTGAGACGGAGGAACTTCGGCCCCAGGGTGTCAGAAAGAGAGAAAATGAACAGGAAAAAGCAGGCGTGATGAGAGTAGTAAGGCAGCGGTTGACACCGGAAAATACTCTCATTTTGTCTGTCTGCAATATTTACGAGGGATGACGGGAGGAGATATGCCAGTTCCAAATCACATCGCCATCATTATGGACGGAAACGGCCGGTGGGCAAAAAAGCGAGGAATGTCGCGCATCATGGGACACAATGCGGGAATGCAGTCACTGAAGGAGATCGTAAAGGCCTGCGCCGAGCTGGGCGTCGGATGTCTGACGGTCTACGCGTTTTCCACAGAAAACTGGAAGCGGCCGCAGGACGAAGTCAGCGGCATTTTTAAGATTATGGTAAAATATATCGCAAAGGAACTCGATGAGTTAAAGCGCGAAAACGTCCGAGTCCGAGTTATCGGTGAATGGGAGAAAATTCCGGAAGACGCTAAGAGCAGTATGCTGTACGCACTCGAAGAAACTTCGAAAAATACAGGACTTCAGTTTCATATCGCGTTGAATTACGGCGGGCGCAGGGAAATTGTGAGCGCCGCAAAGCAGATATTTGAACGGATTCAGCGGGAAGGCGGCAGCGTGGAGGATATTACGGAGGAGAGTTTCTCCAAACTGCTGAGCGTCGATGGGATTTCTGATCCTGACATGATTATCCGCACAGGCGGCGAACTGCGCCTCAGCAATTTTTTACTCTGGCAGTGCGCTTACAGTGAGCTGATTTTCAGGGATATTTTCTGGCCGGATTTCGGCAGAGCAGAGCTTGAAGACTGTATTGAAGAATTTAATCAGCGTCACAGACGCTATGGAGGACTGTGATTATGAAGACACGAATCATATCCGGACTCATTATGGCGCCTTTTCTAATACTCGTGTACTTCGGCGGACCGCTGATCACACTGATCTGTCTGTTCATCGCGCTGATGGGTATGAAAGAATTTTTTAACGGATTTAAAAATCTTGGCGTTCACGCATCGTATCCGATTGCCGTCGTTTCGGTCATATTGCTTTATACTTCCCATTATGCAGTGCGTTTTGCGGGTTTCAGCGAGCGGGAGGAGACGGCGGCACTGACGGCCTGGTTGTTTCTGTCGGTGCTGATGTGTATGCTTTATCTGTTTAAAATTGAGAAGCGCAAGCTCGACGATGCCATGGTGACGCTGACGGGTATTGTATATATCGCCTTTTTTTCGTATCACGCGGTGCTGACGGAGGATTCCTTTGCGGACTTGTGCAGTGCGTCGCCCGTCTGGCTGATTTTGATTACGGCGTTTTGCACTGACATTTTCGCGTATTTTGGCGGATATTTTTTCGGAAAGCATAAACTTTGCCCTGATATCAGCCCGAAAAAGACGGTGGAAGGATCTATCTGCGGCATCGTCGCGTGTCTCGTTTTTTCGATGCTGTTCGGCTGGTTTTTTATGGATCATTCGCTGCTCTGGGCGTGTTTTGCCATCGGGATTCTCGGCAGTATTACTTCACAGCTGGGTGACCTGACGGCATCGATTTTTAAGCGCAAGATGGGCATTAAGGATTATGGCACGCTGATTCCGGGGCATGGCGGGATTATGGACAGGTTTGACAGCGTTCTGTTTACGGCGCCGACTGTTTATTACTGCCTGTGTTTCCTGTCGAAAATCGTGTCGTAACTGCATTTCTGCAGGAGACAGCCGGGGATGAAAACAATTATTCTGTATGCGGGTCAGGTCTGCAGCAATCGTTTCCTGTCTTGGTCATCCATTATTTTCCGTGGGCGGCTGACTATCAGGAGAACTTTGCATGGAGCCGGTCTGAAAGCGCTTCCGCCGGAGACGCTGCCGCTTGGCGCGCA
>CAYTKT010000002.1:65495-81511 GCA_964438605.1 uncultured Oscillospiraceae bacterium | reverse complement strand
CTGTCGATATGTGCGCGACACTCCGGCGGAACCGCTTCTGCGCCCGGCTGTATTCGATAGGCGGACGTTTTGAAGTACGTCATATTAGTGGTTAGCTTTGCAAATCGGGTCAGGTTTGCAGCAGTCGTTTCCTGCCTCAGTCAGCCTATTTTCATGGGCGGCTGACTATCAGGAGAACTTTGCATGAAGCCGGTCTGAAAGCGCTTCCGCCGGAGACGCTGCCGCTTGGCGCGCACTGTCGATATGTGCGCGACACTCCGGCGGAACCGCTTCTGCGCCCGGCTGTATTCAATAGGCGGACGTTTTTGGGGTACGTCATATTAGTGGTTAGCTTTGCAGATCGGGTCAGGTCTGCAGCAGTCGTTTCCTACCTCAGTCAGCCTATTTTCAAGGGTGGCTGACTATCGAGAGAACTTCGCCTAGAGCCGGTCTGAAAGCGCTTCCGCCGGAGACACTGTCACTTGGCGCGCACTGTCGATATGTGCGCGACACTCCGGTGGAACCACTTCTGCGCCCGGCTGTATTCGATAGGCGGACGTTTTAGGTACGTCATATTAGTGATTAGCTTTGCAAATCGGATCAGGTCTGCAGGAGGCATATATGAAGAAGATTTCGATTTTGGGCTCCACCGGTTCCATCGGAACCCAGGCGCTTCAGATTATCCGTGAAAATCCGCAAAAGTACAGGGTATGTGCTCTTTCCTGCCATAGCAATACGAAGCTTTTGAAGCGTCAGGTGGCCGAATTCCGGCCGGAGTTTGCCGTCGTATCGGACAAACAGGCGGCCCGGTCACTGAGCGTCCAGTTTGCTGACAGTGGAACAGAGTTTCTCTGGGGAACAGAAGGACTTATTTACGTCGCCTCCCAGACGGACTGCGATATTGTTTTAAACGCACTGGTAGGAATGTCCGGGCTTGAACCTACATATAATGCTGTACTGCGGGGAAAGACGGTAGCTCTGGCAAATAAGGAAACGCTCGTTGCCGGTGGTTCGCTGATTATGAGAACGGCGGCGGAAACGGGAGCTCTCATTCTGCCTGTTGACAGTGAGCACAGTGCCGTTTTCCAATGCCTGCAGGGAAATGATAGACGTCAGGCAACGCGCATTATCCTGACGGCTTCCGGCGGGCCGTTTCACGGCATGAAGGCAGAGCAGCTTAAATCTGTAACGCTGGCTCAGGCGCTCAATCATCCGCGCTGGAAAATGGGCAGCAAGATTACGATTGATTCGGCCACACTGATGAATAAAGGGTTTGAGGTCATTGAGGCCCGCTGGCTTTTCGATATGCCGGCGCAGGCAATCGACGTAATAGTTCACCCTGAAAGTATTATACATTCTATGGTGGAATACTGTGACGGCGCAGTGATGGCCCAGCTTGGACTGCCCGACATGGCCATTCCCATCAGTCTGGCTTTTGAATATCCGAAACGGCTGCCGAGCAGCGCGAAACGGCTTAATTTAAAGGAAATCGGTTCACTGACATTTGAGGAGCCGGATATCGGGACGTTTCCCTGTCTTGGGCTGGCTTATGACGCGCTCAGTGCCGGCGGCACATACTGCACAGCGTTAAACGGCGCGAATGAAGTGGCCGTCCAGTCATTTTTAGAAAAAAAAATCGCGTTTTGTGATATTGCCGACTGCCTTGATGAGGTGATACAGAAGCATAATCCTTTGGCGGGCGGAAAACTGGAGGAAATCATTCAGGCTGACGCGGAATCGCGCAGACTGGCAGAACGCATATTGGGGGTATGACGGATGCATATTATTATCGGCATTCTTGCCGCGTTAGTGATTTTCGCGGTGCTCGTTATAATACATGAATGCGGTCATTTTTTTACGGCGAAGGCGGTGGGAATCAAGGTCAACGAATTTTCCATCGGGATGGGACCGCTACTTTTTCATAAAGAAATGTCAGAAACGACGTATAGCGTCAGGGCTTTTCCGATCGGCGGATACGTGTCGATGGAAGGCGAAGATTCGGAGTCGGAAGACGAACGGGCGTTTAATAATAAGCCGGCATGGGCGAGAGCGCTCGTCGTTGCGGCGGGACCCCTCATGAATTTCCTGTTGGCAATCATCGTGCTGGCCGGACTTTTTACGTATACGGGAACGTCTGTGAGTTCCGTAATCGCTGAGGTACCGGAAGATCTTCCGGCATACGGCGCCGGCATTGAGCCGGGTGACAAGATTGTATCTGTAAACGGAAAGGCGTCTGATGACGGCGGCGAGCTGCGGGATTTGCTTGCAGACGCGGCAAAGGATTCTTCGGCGGAGAGTGTGACGCTGGGTATCGAATCATCGGACGGTGAAAAGACACTGCAGGTACCGCTTACGACAGACGAAAACGGCAACAGGGTAATCGGCATCGTATTTGACGTGAATCATAATATAATAGAAGGCTTTGCCATGGGTGTGCGAGGCTCTGTGACCGCGGAACGCTTGATGATTGAAGCGCTTTATGACCTGGCCACTGGAAAAGGCAGTGCGGCTGACGTGGTCGGGCCTATCGGCATCGTCAACATTGTGGATCAGAGCGCTCAGTCGGGAATTCTCGATCTGATTTATCTGCTGGCGCTTTTAAGCTTGAATCTGGCTCTCGTCAATATTCTGCCGTTTCCGGCGCTTGACGGCGGCAGGCTTTTGTTTATCGTAATTCGCAAGATCACGGGCAGGGCCATCAGCGACGAGATGGAAGCAAAGATTCATCTGATCGGAATGATACTGCTGTTTGCATTGATGATTTTTATTACGATCAAGGATTTTAATATGTTTATTTTGAAAAATTGAATATCGACCGTAAAAAACGGATTGTGATGATACAAAAAAGGAAAATGCCGATAATAAAATTAACTGCTTGTATTATCAATGAACCGTATGAATTAAAACAATAAAATAAAAATCAGCAAATGAATCAACTGATGGATTAAACGGGAGCAGAATTTCGGATTCGCACTTGCGGCTGGGAATCATGCGGGAATGATAAAACAGAAAATCTGCCGGCCTCAGATGGCTGACAGTTTGCGGAGTGTGCTGCGCAATATTTAAGATAATTGGAGTGCCATATTGATGACAGGAGGCCTGAGTGAAAAGAATTTCAAAGAAGGTCATCTGCGGCGGCGTCGCCATTGGCGGCGGAGAACCCGTCGTCATACAGTCGATGACGAATACTGATACGCATGACGTGGAAGCGACGCTGTGTCAGATCAGGGAGCTTGAGGAAGCGGGCTGCCAGATTGTCCGCATTTCTGTGCCTGATCAGGAGGCTGTCGATGCATTTTTCAGAATCAGGAAAAAGACAGAAATGCCCCTTGTCGCCGACATTCATTTTGATTACCGGCTGGCCGTGGCAGCAATTCATGCCGGGGCCGACAAAGTAAGGATCAATCCCGGAAATATTGGTTCGGAAGAAAATGTAAAGGCAGTGGTCGATGCCGCAAAAGCGCAGAATGTTCCGATCAGAATCGGTGTCAACTCCGGTTCGCTTGAAAAGGATATTCTGGAAAAATACGGGGGACCGACGGCCGAAGGGTTGGCTGAAAGCGCGCTGCGAAACGTAGAAATAGTACGCCGCATGGACTTTGATAACATCGTTTTGTCGCTTAAATCATCGGACGTGGTTATGAATTATCAGGCACATCTTTTGATAGCGGAGCAGACAGACTGTCCGCTCCATATCGGTGTTACAGAGTCGGGAACGCCGTCAACGGGCATTGTCAAATCGGCATCAGGGCTTGGAGCGCTGTTGTTGGCAGGCATCGGTGATACGATTCGCGTATCCTTGACGGCCGATCCTGTCAGAGAGATTCCGGTGGCGCGGGAAATCCTGAAATGTACGGGCTGTTTTGACGGCGGCATTGATTTTGTGTCGTGTCCGACCTGCGCGAGATGCAAAACGGACCTGACGTCGATTGCCGACGGGATTATGACACGTCTCGGAAAGCTCGAAATGGAAATGATAAAAAAGAAGATGCCGAAACTGAAGATCGCCGTCATGGGATGCGCCGTCAACGGGCCGGGTGAGGCGAAAGATGCCGATCTTGGCATTGCCTGCGGCAAAGGAAAAGGCGTTTTTTTTAAAAAAGGACAAGTTGTCAGAACTGTCGGCGAAGAATGGATTTGTGATTTGATCGTTTCGGAGGTTGCCCGGCTCGTGTCAGAGTACTGATTTTGGACAAAAGCGCTCTGACGGGCAGCGAGCGTGCAATATCGGTAAAAAAATTATCTATCCTCTGGTCAAAGTGCGCCGGCTTTTTCGGAATGAAGTCAGGCGTTTTGCGGGCCTGCGGTATCTTGGCATTGCAGATGAGTTCGGTGATGCGGACATAGATGATTTGGATGATTTGAAAGGGGAAAAAATATATGCACGATAGTTTTTTTAATATGGAAATCCCTGCATTTGCCGTTTGGCTGATTGTGGCTGTCATTTTAGCCGTGATTGAGGCATTGACCCAGGGCCTTACTACAATCTGGTTTGCCGGCGGCGCCGTAACTGCGGCGGCTGTGTCCGTAGCGACAGACAGCTTTTTGATTCAGATAACGGCCGGACTTGTCGTGTCAGTTCTGCTCCTTGTTTTTACGAAACCTGTTGTCAAGCAAAAATTGAACAGAGAAATTGTCAGAACGAATATTGCGGCGGTGATTGGGAGCATCGGCGTGGCCGAAAGCGATCTGATCATCCATGAAACAGGGACGGTGAAAGCTGATAATAAGCTGTGGACCGCCGTGCTGGCGTCCGGCGCCGACAGCGTGAGCAAAGGGGAGGAAGTGGAGATCGTCGCAGTTGAAGGGGTAAAACTTGTCGTCAGAGGAAAAAGGGGATTTGTTACGAATAACGATAAATAGTAACGGTTTTCGTAACCGGTGGAGAAAAAGGAGAAGGTCATATGCTTATCGTTTTTGCAATTATAATTATGGTTCTTATTATAGTGCTTGTCGCCGCGAACATCAGAATTGTGCCGCAGGCAGACGCATATGTGCTGGAACGCCTCGGCGCATATATGACGACATGGGAGGTGGGTCTTCATATTAAGGTTCCGCTCATTGATAAAATCGCGAAAAAGGTGTCGCTGAAGGAGCACGTTATTGATTTTCCTCCACAGCCGGTCATTACGAAGGATAATGTTACGATGGAAATAGATACTGTAATTTATTTTCAAATTACAGATCCCAAGCTCTATACTTACGGCGTTGCCAATCCGATGGCAGCCATCGAAAATCTGACGGCGACGACGCTGCGAAATATCATCGGAGAACTGGAACTCGACGAATCGCTGACGAGCCGCGAAATTATCAATTCGAAGATCAGAATCGTCCTCGATGAAGCGACAGACGCCTGGGGCATAAAGATTAACCGGGTGGAAGTCAAAAATATTGTGCCGCCGCAGGATATTCAGGATGCGATGGAAAAGCAGATGCGTGCGGAACGTGAAAGGCGCGAAGCGATTCTCAAGGCGGAAGGCGAAAAGAAATCGGCCGTTTTGATTGCGGAAGGAAACAAGCAGTCGGCGATTCTCGAAGCGGAAGCGTCAAAGCAGGCTACGATTCTTGAGGCCGAGGCTGCAAGGGAAGCGGCCATCAAGCAGGCGGAGGGCGAAGCGGAAGCGATTCGTCTCGTTCAGCAGGCTACAGCTGACGGCATCCGAATGATCGTTGAGGCAGACCCGAACGAAAAGGTCATTTCACTCAAGAGTTTGGAAGCATTCACAGCGGCTGCCGACGGACAGGCAACGAAGATTATTATTCCTTCGGAAATCCAGGGACTGGCTGGCCTGGCGTCCTCTTTAAAGGGAATTTTGACGGAAGATACGAGCGAGCGAAAATAATGCCATTTTGCAGGGAAAGAGATTGCCGTTATGAATCATTTTATTGAAAATCAGATTACGTGGAAGAAACTGGCTCCGCATGAACGGAGTGAATTTCTGCTCAATGTGGAGCACGCCGCTGTAATCAGAGACGCCCGAAAGCTAAATCTTGACATCGCGCTGAATTTCGTTATTCCTCATGACGATCTGGCGCGGATTACGTCGTCGTTTTGTACGGAATTTCAGGGGATTTCCGGAGTTTCTTATCGTTTTAGATATGATAAACCGGTTCTCAGCGAGGAGGAACTGATTTCGCTGTATATTCCGCATATGATGGATTCCATGTCCGATCTGGGCAGGCTGCGCCATACGACGGATACGGGCAACTTCAGCATCAGCGGCGATCAGGTCACTCTTTTTGCGCTGGGCGAGCAGACGGTGCGCGGCCTCAATGAGGTGGCGGCGCCGGTGATGAGCGATATGTTTCTTCACGATTTCGGAATACGCAAGATGTTCGTCTTCAGGAATAGGGAAGAAGAATATGAAGAAAAACTCCACGCAATGCAGATACAAACGGAGAACGAACTGCGCCGGATGAACGAGGAAACAAAACGCGCGGGAAAGGCTGTCCGGATGGCGAAAGAGACGGAAATGGCGGCCGGCGGCTTTTCCGGCAATCCGGGATATGCAGGGGGCTTTGGCAATTTCGGAAACAGACAGGGCAGCTTTGGCATCGCCGCAGGAAACGGCGGGCCGGAGGACGGATGGAAGCGTGGAAACGGCGGCGGACAGAATTTCAGAAAACGCGGGTATGAAGGACCCGTCGTAGGCGATAGAATTGTCGGAAAGCCGATTTGCGGCGAATCCATGAAGATTTGCGATCTGCGGCGCGATACGGATAACGTCATCATAGAAGGCAGCGTTTTCAAGACGGATTCCAGGACGACGAAAAATAACAGGTCGATTGCTTCTTTTTATGTCACGGACAATCTAGACTCCATCTGCGTTAAAATGTTTGTATCGCTTCAAAAACAGGCTGATTTTGACGAGCATATCAAACCGGGCTCGTATATCAGAGTTCAGGGAAGGTGTGAATACGACAGTTTTGAGAAGATGAACGTCGTCATGGCCCAGAATATCGAAAAGGCGGAGAAAAAAATGCGCCAGGATACGGCAAAGCGGAAACATATCGAACTCCACGCCCATACGAAGATGAGTCAGATCGACGGCATTATGGATGTAGCCGATTTGATCGGTACAGCGAAGGCATGGGGCCATCCGGCTGTGGCTGTTACAGATCATGGCGTCGTCCAGGCGTTTCCCGACGCTGTTGCAAAGGCGAAGGGAATCAAAGTGATTTATGGGATAGAAGGTTATCTTGTCGAAGATATAAAGCTGCCGGACGGGTCGCTTGATTATAAGACGAATCCGGCGCGCCATATTATTTTGCTCGCGAAAAATCAGACGGGCGTCAAAAATCTGTATAAGCTGGTATCGTATTCTTACATAGATTATCATTATAAAAGGCCGAGAATGCCGCGTTCCGAGATTGTAAAACACAGGGAAGGGCTGATTATCGGATCGGCCTGTGAGGCAGGCGAGTTTTTCCGTGCGGTCATTGAGGGCAGGTCGGACGAAGAACTGATGAAGATCGCAGAGTTTTATGATTATCTGGAAATTCAGCCGATTTGCAATAACAGATTTATGCTCCGGAGGGGAATGTTTTCCAGTGATGATGATCTTAGGAATCTAAACAGGAAAGTTCTGGAAATCGGAAAAAAGATGGGCAAGCCGGTGGCGGCAACGTGTGACGCTCATTATCTTAATCAGGAAGATTATATCTACAGAAATATTATTATGGCGGCCCATGGCTTCAAAGAACTGGATGAGGAGCCGAGTCTTTATCTGAAAACGACGGATGAACTGCTTGAGGAGTTTTCCTATCTCGGACCGGAAGATGCCCAAAAGGTTGTAATCGATGACCCGCAGCTGATTGCCGATATGATAGACGATGACGTAAAGCCGATTTCCGATGAAAAGTGTCCGCCAAAGATTGAAGGCTCGGAGGAACGCTTAAGGACGCGCTGTTATAATAAGGCACACGAGATTTACGGCGACCCGCTTCCTGAAATTGTGGAAAAGCGGCTTGAACGGGAACTGACGTCGATTATTGGCAACGGATACGCTGTTATGTACGTGGCGGCCGAGCTGCTGGTTCAAAAGTCGTTGTCCGACGGTTATCTCGTCGGATCCAGAGGGTCTGTGGGGTCTTCTTTTGCAGCGACGATGGACGGAATTACCGAGGTAAATCCTCTGCCGCCTCACTATATTTGTACGAATCCCGACTGTAAGCACAGCGAATTTCCGAAAGAATTTGATTCGGACTGCGGCGTCGACCTGCCCGATAAAAACTGTCCGGTTTGCGGCACACCGTATAAAAAAGAAGGCCATAATATTCCATTTGAAGTTTTTCTTGGATTTCAGGGCGACAAGGAGCCTGATATTGATTTGAATTTTGCCGGTGAATATCAGCCGGTGGCTCATAAATTTGTGGAGGAGATTTTCGGCGCGGAAAACGTGTTCCGGGCCGGAACGATCAGTACGATTAAGGATAAGACAGCTCTTGTCTATGTCAGAAAATATCTTGAGGAGCGGGGCCGAGTGGCCAATAAGTGTGAAATGGAGCGGCTTGCGCTCGGCTGCACTGGCGTCAGGAAGACGACGGGACAGCATCCGGGCGGTATGGTCGTCGTGCCGAAAGGCAGGGAGATTTACGAGTTCTGTCCTGTCATGCATCCGGCGGAAGGCGCCATCAAGGACAGTATTACGACTCATTTTGATTACCACAAAATCGAGAAAAATCTGCTGAAGCTTGATATTCTCGGCCACGATGTTCCGTCGATGATCCGGATGCTTCAGGATATTACGGGCGTTGCTCCTGACGATATTCCTCTGAGGGATGAGCGAGTCAATGCGATTTTTCTTGGAACCGACACGCTGGATATTAAGATTGACGATTATCAGCAGCGCCACGGCACGTTTGGGATTCCGGAATTCGGAACGAGTTTTACACGTCAGATGCTTGATGATACGCAGCCCAAAAAGTTTGCGGATCTCGTGCGGATTGCGGGCTTTTCCCATGGCACGGACGTCTGGCTCAACAACGCGCAGGAGTTTATCAAAAGCGGTCAGGCGACGATGGACGACGCGATTGCGACGCGTGATGACATTATGAATTATCTGATTTCAAAGGGCGTGCCGGCGCAGGATTCTTTTATGATTATGGAGCGCGTCAGAAAGGGCAAAGGCATTACTGGAGAACAGGAAAATCTGATGATCGAGAATCACGTGCCCGACTGGTATATCGAGTCATGCAAGCGGATAAAATATATGTTCCCGAAGGCTCATGCGGTGGCATATGTTATGATGTCTTACAGGATTGCTTATTTTAAGGTCTATTATCCGGAAGCGTTTTATGCCGTTCATTATACGACAAAGATCGACGCGTTTAATGCGGACGTTAATCTCGGCGGTCTTACGGCGGTGCTTGACAGAATGGAGCAGATCCGGCGGATGGGCGATGATGCATCAAATAAAGACAAGGATGAATATCTCGTTTATGAGGTGTCTTATGAAATGTACGCCAGAGGCATTGAATTTCTGCCGGCGCGTTTGGGTAAGTCGGATGCCTTGCGTTTTGGTGTGGAAGACGGGAAGATCAGGCTGCCTTTCCGTGCGCTGGAAGGCATGGGAGAGGCGGCGGCCATCAGCCTGAAGCGGGAGTTTGAAAAGCAGCCGTTCAGTTCGATTGAAGATTTGAGCAGCAGAACGTCGGTGAATTCCAGCAATATTGAGACGCTGAGGAAGCATGGCGTTTTGGATGGAATTCCGGAGTCGGACCAGTTGAGTTTGTTTGCGATGTTTTAAACTTTTCCGGCAGGAAATTTCCTGTTTTTTTCGGAGGGGAACAGATTGTATGAATCGCGGATTTAGGTAGAGTAAAAAAATTGTTTTTGCTATAAACAAGTGCGACTTATATCAAATGTGCTTGAATATATCTGCTGGAAAGAATTATGAAAATCAGAACTTATATTTAGAAAGGAAGGTATTTTTATGCCCGACAGCAAGAAATTAAAACAGCGGGATGAGATTGACCCGAAGTATAAATGGAATATTGAAGCGATGTATGCCGACGAGGAAAATTGGGAGGCGGATTTTAAGCGGACCAAGTCGCTGGCTGACGCTTTTTCCAGCTATTCCGGCCGCCTTGGAGAGAGCGTAGACGTTTTGCTTCACGCGCTGCGCGACCGTGACGAGTTGTGGAGGACAGCCGAAAAGGTTTACGTATATTCTCAGATGAAGAAAGATGAAGATAACAGAGTTGGTCGTTATCAGGAACTGAATCAGCGCGCTCAGTCGATGCTTGCTGAAGTTTCAGCGAAGACTGCGTTTTTTACGCCGGAACTTATGGAACTTCCTGAGGGGACGATTGAAAAATACCTTGAAGAATCAAAGGAACTTTCGGTTTATTCTTATCTGCTGACTGATATGCTCAGGCGCCGCAGCCATGTGCTTTCCAAGGAAGGCGAGGCGCTGATGGCCCAGATGAGTGAAATTGCCGACGCGCCGAAGCAGATTTTCGGGATGATAAATGATGCGGACATGAAATTCGGTCGTGTTGTCGACGAGGACGGAGACGAGATCGAATTGACCCACGGAAATTATATCAGCCTGATGGAATCGCGAAATCGCGGTGTCAGAAAAGCGGCTTACGACACTCTTTACACATCTTTCCGTGCGCAGAAGAACACGCTGGCGGCTACGTATAACTATAATGTGAAGAAAAACTGCATTATTTCAAAGATTCGCAATTATCCGTCGGCGCTGGCGGCCGAACTTGACGGCGACAATATTCCGGAGGATGTTTACCGCAATCTGGTAAAAACGGTAAACGACAATCTCGACGTGCTTCACAAGTACGTTTCTCTGCGAAAAGAGCTGCTGGGCGTTGATAAGATCGCAATGTACGATATGTATGCTCAGCTTGTGGAGATGCCGAAACGTGATGTGCCGTATGAGGAAGCGCTTGAAGTTGTGCGCAAAGGACTTCAGCCGATGGGCAGCGATTATTTGAAGATTCTGAATGAAGGGATTGAAGCTGGCTGGATTGACGTTTATGAAAACGAGGGCAAGACGAGCGGCGCATATTCTTTCGGAAGCTATGACAGTATGCCTTATGTGCTGCTGAATTATAATAATAAATTTAAGGATGCGTTTACAATCGTTCACGAGCTGGGCCATTCGATGAATTCGTATTATACGAGAAAGAAACAGCCTTATATTTACGGCGGCCATTCGATTTTTACGGCTGAGGTGGCGTCGACTGTCAATGAATGTCTGCTGATGCACGACCTGCTAAAGGACTGCACTGACCGAGACGAGCGGCTTTATCTGTTGAGCGTTTATATTGAAGAATTTCGCGCTACGGTTTTCCGTCAGACGATGTTTGCCGAATTTGAACTGGCAGCTCATGAGGCGTCGCAGAACGGTGAAGTACTGACGGCTGACCGCCTTTGTGAGATTTACGGGGAATTGAACAAAAAATATTTCGGTCCAGATGTCGAATACGATGAAAATATTACGATGGAATGGGCGAGAATCCCGCATTTTTACAATGCGTTTTATGTTTATAAATATGCTACCGGTTATTCGGCTGCCGTGGCGCTTTCTGACGCGATTCTGAATGACGGACCCAAGGCCAGGAATGCATATATGGAATTTCTGGCGGCGGGCGACAGCGATTATCCGATTGAACTGCTTAAGAAAGCTGGCGTTGATATGAGTACGCCTGATGTGGTGGAGCGGGCGATGAAGACATTCCGCGGATTGATCGATCAGCTTGAGGAACTGGTTCGGAGCAAGTGATGTAAAAGGTGGTTGCGGGCCTGTTGAGAAAGGCTGGGTATCGGTCTGCGGGCTTTGGAAAAGGGCTGTGTTTGCGGTCTTCAGGCTATGAACCTGTTGGAAAAAACCGGGCGTCGGCCCACAGGCCTGTTGATGAGGAATTGTGTGTGACCCGTGAAGTTCGGCCGAGAAGAATGAAGCGTTTTACATTTTTGAAAACGACGGAGGATTCATTCTAAATGATTAGCAAATTTAATATATTTATAAACAAAAACGAAATGTCACAGCGTATTGCGACGGAGATTACAGAAAAAATGGAAGCGCTGGGCGCTGTCCGAACGGAGGATGAAACAGAGGCCGACTTGATTTTTTGTATCGGTGGCGATGGAGCACTGCTGCGGCTGCTGCGCCAGTATCGGTTTCCCAAAGCGCCTATTGTCGGAATCAACACGGGACATCTCGGCTTCTTTCAGGAGATTACGACAGATGGTATTGACGAATTCATCAGGATGCTGCAGAGGGGAGATTACCATATTCAGGAAAACAGCGGATTGACCGCCGAAATCATGACGAAGAACGGTGAAACGCAGATTACGGCGATTAATGAAATCGTGATCCGCGGGGAGGGAGAACGGCTGATGCATCTTGATATGAGCATCGGCGGCAATCATGTTTCGCGTTTCAGTGGAGATGGAATTCTGATCTGCACGCCGGCAGGCAGCACGGCTTACAATTATTCTCTGGGCGGCGTCATCGTCGATCCGGAAGTCGATATGCTCCAGATTACGCCGATGGCGCCCGTCAACAATTCGGCGTATCGTTCATTTACATCAGGAATTATCGTTCCGACGAATAAAACGATAGAAATTGTGCCAGCCGGGGAAGGCGACAGATTTGCTGTCGTTATCGAGGACGGGCGTATTGTGGTCCGGGACGAAGTAAAGAAGGTAACAGTGCGCGTGGCGGAGCGCAAAGCGAGAATCGTGCGTTTCAGTAATTATAATTTTTGGAGCAAGGTCAAGGATAAAATTTTGTAGCAAATCTATACGGCAGAGCGCCGGAAAGAAGAAACGTTCAAAGCAGGAATCCGATGCAGACAGGCGGTTTAATTTTACGTTGATATGAAATGAACAGGATTAACATAAATAGAATGGATTGTTTTATATGGATAAAAGCAGGCATAATGTGATATAAACTAATGGATAAAATTTGATATAACATGAATAAATTTGATGCGAACAGTTTATTGCATATTCAGATATGAATAGATATGATATGAAAATAATTGGATTCGTTTTAGAGCGGACGAAAACCCAGACAATATCAACTTCAAGAATCCGGAGGCTTTTACGATATGTTTCCCAAAGCAACAAATAATACAAACGAAGCAATATTAAGCAATGATCAGCAATACACAATTTTTAAATACGGGGATACGGTTATTAGATTTAAAGCTCCGTATTCCTTAGAGCGATATACTCAAATTAAAGAATGGGATGACGGGTATCTTGTTGTTATGGCAAAATATCGTCACAACAAAGAACCAGAAGAAGAATATATTGATTTAAGATCAATTTTAGAAGATTTATACCAAGATGCTGATAAATTTTTGCATCCTATTAAGAAAGTGAGGATTTCTTATGACTAATATCATTCAAATAGCAGATAATGCAGATATGATTATTAACAATTATGCTTTTACAGATGAAACAGATAGCATACAATTATATTAGACAAAGATATAAAAGATATAAGTATATATGACGACGTAACAAAATCTATGGAAGAAGTGTGTTCGATATTGTTTAAGAGGTGAAAAATATGAGAAAATTTGACTACTCATTTTTAAATAATGGGTTGATTCCGACAAGACTCGTTAACCTGACCGCCAACATCTCAGAACTTAAAGCTCTGACGAGTGTTCGCAAGAAAAAACATGTGCGAGTATTCACGGAACTTGAATCGGTCGCCAAAATACAGTCTGTCAAAAGTTCAAATGAAATGGAAGGCATCATGATAAGCGACGAGCGTATTGTTGATATCGTCAATCAGAACAGTCCATCACTGAATCGTGACGAGGCTGAAATCGCCGGATACCGTGATGCTTTGAATGAAATATATCATTTTGATTTTTCACAGACGAGCATTTTACGATTGTATGAAATCATGACACAAGAACACGATGGTCAATACACGACGGATAATAACATGATGGAACAAATGGAACTTGCATATCTTGAGGCGAGGAACGACTCGAATATAAACCAGCTTTTGTTAATCCCGTGTGTGATTTTAGATTTCCTTTGTATTCGTCCATTCAAAGACGGCAACGGAAAAATGTCACGTCTGTTATCTTTGTTATTACTTTATAAAAATGAATACGATATAGGGAAATATATATCGTTTGAGGATCAAATCAACAGACATAGAGATTATTATTACGAATCACTTAGACGATCTTCGGAAGGATGGGATATGAACGAAAATAGCTATTTCCCGTTTATTGAGAATTTTCTTTCCATGCTATATATGTGCTATAAAGAACTGGATAAGCGGTTTGCTATGTTTGACGAAAAACGAGTTACTAAAAGGGACCTTATTGAAATGACGGTATTAAATTCTTTATCGCCGATTTCCAAATCCGAAATATGCAAAAGACTTCCAGATGTTTCTAAATCAACAATAGAGGCTGTACTTAACTCAATGCTCAAAGACGACCTGATTAAGAAGATTGGTACGACGAAATCTGCAAAATACATCAGAGCAAAATAAAATAGACAATCGGCAGGACGGCTATATGTCTATGGAGAAAAAAGAGGTAAGAATATGTTGAAATCAGATCGATACAGGAAGTTATGCCGCCCTCCGATTGTTTTGTTAATTTATCATTTAAGAAATCTGATAAAAATAAACAGTAATAATTTTACATTAAATTAAAATATTTGTTTTGGTTAGTACAAAATGAACGGATTTAATATAAAAATGGAATAGTTTTGCACAGGTATAAAGTGTGAGAATTCGTTTTGAATGTGGTTCAGGGAACGGAAAAGGGTAGGAAAATGCCGGAAAAAAATTTAAAAAGTGAGATTACAAGTATTGTCCGCGGCGAAACGGCAGAGCAGCAGATTGCTGCGGCGGGTGGCGGGCGTTTTATTTATACTGTGACGCCGGAAGACGGTGAAATGACGGTGAAGCAGGTGTTAAAACGCAGGATGGGCTTTTCTTCCAGACTGCTCCAGAAACTGAAGACAGGCGAATACGTGATGCGAAACGGTCGGAAGGTTCATCTCTTTGCCGATGTGATAGAGGGCGACGTGATTCAGGCAGAACTGCCGGAGGAGCGCTGCTCATTTCTGCCCCAGGATATTCCTATCGAGGTTGTTTATGAGGATGAAGATCTTCTCGTCATCAATAAGCAGCCGTATATCGTCGTTCATCCGACGAAGGGGCATCCCGTGGGAACGATTGCAAACGGACTGATGAAATATATGGAAGATACGGGCCGGCCGTTTAAGATTCGGTTTGTAAATCGGCTTGATCGGGACACGAGCGGTCTTCTGGTAGCCGCAAAAAATTCTTACTGTCAGGATACCATAATAAAACAGATGAAAGCCGGAAAGATGGAAAAAACGTATATAGCTATCGTTCACGGGCTGATTGCAGAAGACGACTCGACGATTGATCTGCCGCTGGGCAGACCGTATCCAGGCAGCGTGCGCCGCTGGGTCGTAGCGGACGGCCAGCCTTCGGTGACTCACTGTCATGTACTGGAACGTTTTAAGATTCCCGGCGCTGGTGGAGGCGGTTATACACTTGTTCGTCTGCGCCTGGAAACAGGCAGAACGCATCAGATACGCGTCCATATGGCCTATACGGGCCATCCGCTGGCAGGCGATACGCTTTACGGCCACGAGGATGATACGGCACTGATCGGCAGGCAGGCACTCCACGCATCAGAACTGCGGTTTTATCAGCCTGTCAGTGGAGACGAAATCGTCTGCCGCGTGTCGCTTCCTGACGACATGGAGGAGGCGCTGCGTCTGCTGCGGGAAGCTGTTGAAAAGCAGTGAGCGGGCCGGAAAACAGAGAGGCTGATGCAAAACAGTTTCCGGGCGGATCCCGTTCAGCAAATTCCCGAAGCTCAGCGAATGTCGGGCAGGCAGGGGTGAGCGCAGCCGGAGTTGTTTTGCGGCGGTCCCTTGCGGCGCGGTTCCATAGAAACCAATTTATTAGTACCCTGATTTGTGGTATAATGTGACACACAGTGATTGACGAGCCGGAGGCGAAGTCAGAACTGATGTGTCACAGATA
>CAYTKT010000002.1:61831-65395 GCA_964438605.1 uncultured Oscillospiraceae bacterium | reverse complement strand
AAAAAGGGAAGCGAAGTTCGAATCGTAGTCGACACGGTATCATGAGACACACAGTGATTGACGAGCCGGAGGCGAAGTCAGAACTGATGTGTCACAGATACCAAGTCCCTCGATGAGAACGAGCAAAAAAAGGGAAGCGAAGTTCGAATCGTAGTCGACACGGTATCATGAGACACACAGTAATTGACGAGCCGGAGGCGAAGTCAGAACGGATCAATTTATTGATAGATTGTATCGGACTGGCACGATTTAGTTTGAAATCAGTAAAAAAATCCAACTGTGATAAAAAATATGCAGTAATTATTTTTAGCAGATATTGTTGTAATGAAGGAGGTTTAGCATGATCGTATTTAAAATACTGCTGATCGCGGCGCTCGTCTTGCCGCTGATATATATTGCGGTTATCATGCTTCACTCTGTACTCGACGACATTTTAAAAGACAGAATCAATAAGAAGTAAGTATAGCTGTTGCGTGCCGCGCAGATTTTGGAGGTTATTTCATGTCATTTGCCGATTTGCAGCTGCAAGGCAGCGAAAAACTGGTCGCCGGACTAAAACGGATGATTCGCAGCGGCAGACTGTTTCACGGATGTCTGTTTGAGGGAAGGCCGGAGGATACGGAGGCTCTTGCAATGGAGTTCATCCGGGCAGTTCTCTGCGAACGGGGGGATGGTGACTCCTGCGGCGTATGTCTTTCCTGCAGGAAGATTCATAACAGGAACAGTGAAGACGTTGTCGTCATCGGTGACAACGGTACGGTTCGTGATAAGGAAGTGGAATATCTGATTTCAGCAGCTATGAAAAAATCTTATACGGGACGGCCTGTTTTTCTGCTGATAAAGAATGCGTCGCAGATGACTGTTCGGGCGCAGAACAGACTGTTAAAGACGCTGGAGGAGCCGCCTGCAGGCGTGAAACTGATTCTTCTGGCGGAAAATGCCGAACTGCTGGCTGAAACGATCCGTTCACGCTGCATCTGTTTTCGGCTGAAGCCGCAGGAAAATACAGGGCAGCTGGCTGACGGGGCGCACAATCCGGGTTTTTCCAAAATTTTGGAACCGGAGGGCCAGGCGGCATCGTCGCGCTCTCTTGGCAGGACGACCGGTGCCGGAGCAGAAGATATAGATGAGCGGGCAGACGGAAAAGATATTTTTAGTGAGGAGGAACTTGCGCGGATGATTCCGTTTGCATGTGACATTTTATACGGCAGGCCGTTTTACAAGCTGAAGCCGGAAATTGAAATGTTTTCCTCGTCTAAGGCGAGAGCAGAGCTGATGGTTTCAGAAGCGGCTCTGTTTTACCGCGATATTCTGATTTCCTTTTATGGCCGCAGTGCCTGTCTGGTCAGCCATAAGGAATCGCTTGATGTCATCGAAAAGTGTATGCGCGATTTTACGCCGCGCCAGATTGCAGATGTGTTCCAGGCGGCCCATGAAGCGATGAAGGACCTGACGGCGGGTGTGAGTGCGGGACATGCGTTAAAATACATGATTTTTGATATTCAGGAAAAATTGAGCAGAAAATCATAAGCTGTAAGAGATGGAAAGAGGCGGAACAGACCGAACTGTTGAACAAGTGTGGAAAATTTTTTCAAAATCAGGGATCGCGGGCTGATAACAGATAAATAAAAAGGAAGTAATCGGATGATGAAAGGAAAAACAGGAAATGCGGGTCAGGAAAAACAAAAAACGGGCGTAAAGGCGTCCAAAGCGAACGGATGGGAGACTGAAACTGATGCCAGTCAGGATCTGCTCAGAGAGGAAGCGGATGTGAATGTTGCCATAGATTCTAAGGGTGCGGCAGATTCTTTGTGCAGCGCGTCCTGCGGGAACGGACAGGAAAGAAGTTTCGTAACCGTAGTCGGTGTCAGATTTAAACCGGCCGGAAAGATTTATTATTTTAATCCGGAGGGCTTCAGTCTGGAAGCAGGCGACAAGGTGATCGTGGAGACAGCCCGCGGGCTTGAATACGGCGAGGTGGCCTCGCCGGCCGAAGATGTTTGTATAAAAAAAGTGATCAAACCGCTGAAAAAGGTAGTCCGCATCGCAGACGAGCAGGATACGGAGCGGTATCATGAGAATCTGAAGAAAAAGCAGAGCGCACTGGACATCTGCCAGAAAAAGATTGAGGCACGCAAGCTGGAAATGAAGCTGATCGACGTGGAATACACGTTTGACAATACGAAGATTATATTTTATTTTACGGCTGATGACAGAGTCGATTTTCGTGAACTTGTGAAAGATTTGGCGGGCATTTTTAAGATGAGGATTGAGCTGCGCCAGATCGGGGTTCGTGATGAGGCAAAGATGTTAGGCGGTATCGGGACGTGCGGGCGCAGCCTTTGCTGTCATACGTGGCTGCCTGATTTTGAGCCTGTTTCCATCAAGATGGCGAAAACGCAGGGGCTTTCACTGAATCCCGCAAAGATTTCGGGAATCTGCGGCAGGCTGATGTGCTGTTTGAAATATGAAAATGAAGCTTACGGTTCGCTGAAAGAAGGACTGCCGGAGCCGGGGGATCGTGTCAAAACACCTGATGGTCCGGCTGTCGTTGTCGATACGAATGTGCTGAGACAGCAGGTTCGTGTCAGACTGTTTCTTGATTATGACAAGAATAAGCAGGATAGCGAGGATAAGTTAAGTCAGGAGATCAGTGTTTATAAAAAGTCGGAGATCCGGCGGCTGGGGCGCAGACACGGCAACAAAAAGCAGGCAGAGTATGACGATGAACTGTTCGAACTGTCTGACGAAGTCAAAGATCTGCTGCGTGACTGATATGGCAGAGCGAATCGACGAAATCGGTTTCGACGGCCTGAAATTGATTCAGGATACGGAAATGTTCTGTTACGGTGTAGATGCCGTGCTGTTGGCGGCTTTTGCATCGCGCAGGCATCATGAAAGCATCGTCGATCTGGGAACAAATAACGGCGTGATTCCACTGATGATGAGCAGTATGGGAAATGCGCCGAGGATTGTGGGCATCGAAGTGCAGGAGCGCGCCTGCCGGCTGGCGGAGCGCAGTGTTGAACTCAATGGACTTTCAGGCAGAATCAAGATTGTAAATTCGGATATTATGGCGCTTGACGGCCTGTTTTCGGCGGGGAGTTTTTCGTGTGTCGTCACGAATCCGCCTTATATGGCGTCGGGTAGAGGAATCGAAAACGCAAAAAATCTGCTGACGGCGGCGCGTCACGAAACGACGGCAAGCCTTTCCGATTTTATCGAAAAAGCAGCGTGGCTGCTGGCGGATCGCGGCTATTTTTATATGATTCACCGTCCGTCGCGGATTGTGGATATTTCGGTGCTCTGTCGGCAGAACAGACTGGAACCTAAATTTTTACAGTTAATCAGTCCGCGAAAGGGTGAAAAGCCGAATCTGATGCTGATCGAGTGCAGGAAAAATGCGGGAAGAGAATTGAAACTGCTGGAACCGCTTTGGGTGTACGCTGACAACGGCGGGTATTCAGATGAAATTCTGCGAATTTATGGCAGGCAGCATGTCTGAAAGTGCGGCGGTCGGGGGTTTGGGACGGCGGGGGGGGGCGGGGGGAAAACCCCCCCCCC
>CAYTKT010000002.1:0-61821 GCA_964438605.1 uncultured Oscillospiraceae bacterium | reverse complement strand
TTATTTATGTTTTTTTTTGCTTGGTTCTTTATTTTTTGGGGGTGGGGGTGGGTGTCCCCCCGGGGGGGTGCGCCCTCCCCCCACCCCCCGACCGCAAAATGGCATCAGATACAAAAAACATCAGGGAAAACAGCAAGTCTAAATAATGGCAGGGAAATAGAATATACGGAGTGGAAGCGGAAATATAAATCCGGAAACACAAGACCGGAAAATGCTGGACCGGAACTGTAAAATTGAAAATATAAAATCAATAAGTGCGGAGCGGAAAGATATAAACCTGGAAAGTACCGAAAACCAAAAATACAAGTCTGAAAACGTAAAAACAGTAAGCACAAAGCCAAAACATATAAAATCGAAAAATATTGAACCAGAAAATATAAAACAATAGAAAATCAGCATATATACTGAAAAATATCATGAAAGATTGCAGATCTTGTCAGACTGCGGGAGGATTTTTATGGATTATGAAAAGCTTGCGGAACGTCTCTTTCCGCATATCACGAAGGAGCCTGAGGACTACGAGGAAATTTATCCGCTCAGAAAGTTGCCTGAGGGCGCCAAGGTCACGAGGCTCGCGCCAAGTCCGACGGGATTTATACATCTAGGGAATCTTTACAGCGCATTCGTGAATGAACGGCTGGCTCATCAGAGCGGCGGCACGTTTTTTCTGAGAATTGAGGATACGGACGATAAACGGTATGTGGAAGGCGCCGTTGAAACGATTGTAAATGTGCTAGATTATTTCAGAATCGGATTTGACGAAGGCGCGTCAACAGACGGCGATCACGGCATTTACGGTCCGTATCATCAGAGCCAAAGGGGTGAAATCTATCAGACGTTTGCAAAGCGCCTCGTCAGCCGGGGCCAGGCGTATCCCTGCTTTTTGACGGAGAAGGAACTGGCCGGCATACGTGCAAAACAGGAAGCTGAAAAGCTGAATCCTGGAATTTACGGCAAGTGGGCGGTCAGCCGCAATCTTTCTTATGAAGAGATTGAAGCGAATCTAAACGCCGGGAAGCCGTATGTAATCCGTCTGAAATCTTCGGGAAAAACTGATGTCCCGCCAAAGGAACGGGATACGATTACCGTCAGTGACGCGATACGCGGCGATATCACGATGCCGGCCAACAATATGGACGTCGTTATTCTGAAAGCCACGGGCATACCGACTTATCATTTCGCTCACGTTATCGACGACCATTTTATGAGGACAACTCATGTAGTCCGGGGGGAGGAATGGCTGTCATCTCTGCCGATTCATGTAGAGCTTTTCAGGCTCATGGGCTGGGAAATGCCTGTTTACTGTCATACTGCCCATCTGATGAAGATCGGTGAGGAAGGTACGAAGCGGAAGCTTTCAAAGAGAAAAGATCCGGAGCTGTCTCTCGATTTTTACCGCAGGGACGGTTATTATCCGCCGGCTGTCAGAGAATATCTGATGACGATTCTCAATTCAGATTTTGAAGAATGGCGGATTGCAAATCCCCGGCTGCCTCTCGATGATTTTGAGTTTACGACGGAAAAGATGAGTAATTCCGGCGCGCTGTTTGACCTCAATAAGCTCAACGACGTCTGCAAGGATGTCCTCGTCAGAGTTCCGGCTTCGGAACTGACCGCGTTTTTGAAGGAATGGGCGGCAGAATTTCGCCCGGAGATTCTGCCGTTGCTTGAAGGACACGAGGAATATATCGAAAAAATTCTCGACCTGGGAAGAACGGGAAAGAAGCCGCGCAAGGATTTGATTTATGCAGAACAGATATTTGAATTTATAAAGTATTTCTTTGATGATTATTTCGAGATAGAAGGGGAACTGCCGCCAAACGTTTCGGAGAAGGACGCTCATGCGATTATCGACGCTTATCTCAGCACATATCATCATGGCGACGACCAGTCGGTCTGGTTTGAAAAAATCAGGGCGCTGGGCAGCGAGTTGGGATTTGCGGCAAAGCCAAAGGATTATAAGAAGAATCCTGATCAGTACAAGGGTCATGTGGGCGATGTCAGCACGGTAATCCGGCTGGCGATCACCGGCCGCACTCAGTCGCCTGACGTCTGGGAAATCCAGCAGATTCTCGGCGAGGAGCGTACGATTCAGAGAATAAAATCGTTTGCGGACAGATAATATCTTGCAGTATGGGAATATTTAAATTAGAATAAAGGTAACGGTACCGTAAGCAGGCGGCGCCTGATTCAGTTATATCTTTTGATGGTGCGGCGATATGCCGTTTTGCCGGTGAAAGAGATATGGTTTTATAAAGGAGGAAAGCAATGGAGGATTTAGTAAAGCAGAGCATCGAGGAAATTAAGCCTTTTTTGAGAAGGGACGGTGGAGACATTGAATTTGTGGAACTGACACCGGAAAACGTCGTTAAAGTGCGCTTAACGGGCGCGTGCCACGGGTGTCCGGGAGCACAGCTTACGCTCCAGTCGATAGTGGAGAGGATTGTTAAAGAAGCCGTTCCTGAGGTTACGGGAATCGAAGCGGTCTAAAACGGGACCGGAAATTTGCGGGGGCGCTTGTTTCAGGCGTCCCCTGTTTGCGTTTTTCGGAGAAAATTGTGGTGCGCTGTTGTAAGCGACGATGTACGGGACTATCGCAGACGTGTGGGAGCAAAAGCAGGCGGGGTAGAGAGCCGTGGAAAATCCCGCAAGGCGGAAGCGGTGGTGCGACAGTGCGTGGACCGGGCGCTTTGTGTCTTGGAGTATATGACGCTTGTTGTAAGCGTGCAGCACGCGGAGGGCCGGCCTGACGGAAAAGAGAAAGCTGTGGAAAGTGGCTTCCAAAAGAGATAAAAGCGGCAGCATGTGAATAGGCTGCCCCGGCATAAGAACGCGAACTGACACTGGTGCCGGCGGGAAACCGGCAATCAGATAGAATAAATAGAGCAGAATAATAACAAAGGACAGGATATGAAATCAGACAAAATAAAAATCAGAGGAATGATCGCGTTTTTTCTTACGGCAGTGCTTATCACAGGACTTACCGCCTGCGGCTCTGGCATCAAAGAGGGTGCGAGCAGTGTAGAAACACGGTCTGAGAAAGCGCAGGAAGCTGTAAATATCAGTATTCTTTGCGTAGGCGATATTATGGCCCATTCTCCAAATATTGCAGCTGCGAAAAATGCGGCGGGCGGCAGCGGATATGATTTTACTGGCAGTTACGAGTATGTTAAGCCGTACATAGAAAATGCGGATCTGGCGCTCTGTAATGTGGAAACGACGTTTAGCGGTGGGACGCCATCGGGATATCCGCTTTTCTGTGCACCTGACGAGCTTTCCTACGCAATTATGGACGCGGGATTCGATGTGGGGATAACCAGCAATAATCATATGATGGACACCGGTTTTGACGGAATGCAGCGAACGCTTGAAATTCTGAGAAATCAGGGACTTGTGACGGTGGGAAGCCGTTATGCCGGCGAGGATACCTGGGCTGTAACAGAGACGAAAGGCTTGAAAATCGGTCTTGTAGCTTATACTTATGAGACGACGGGGCCGAATGACAATTCTGTTTCTATCAACGGCAATTTCGTGTCAAAAGAAGCGGCGGAACTGATCAATTCTTTTAATTATAATGAAATGGATGAGGATCTCAGACGCATCGGCGATGATATTCAGAGTGTAAAGAAGGCAGGGGCTGATCTGGTGATCTGTTATTTTCACTGGGGAAATGAATATCAGCGCGATCCTGACAGCTATCAGCTTTCTATGGCGCAGGCAGTTGCGGATGCGGGCGCTGATGTTATTTTCGCTTCTCATCCTCATGTTCTTCAGAAGGCAGATGTGCTGAAATCGTCTGACGGCAAGAATGTTCCGGTATTTTATTCTATGGGAAATTTTATTTCCAATCAGCGTTCCGAAACGCTGGGCAGCATTTCAAACAGCCGGTACACGGAGCAGGGGATGATGGCGCAGGTGGATATCAGTCTGATGAAAAGTACGGACGAAATTATTGCGGAAAAAGTGAAAGTGGTGCCGACATGGCTTGACCGCTACGGCAGCCCGCTGCGCTACTCGATCGTTCCTCTGGACGAAAATCTAACGTCAAACGCAGCGTTGGCATCTTCCGGCCATCTGGCACGTGCGCAGGAGGCGTTGGATGATGCGACCGCGTTACTTGGAAGCGAATATTTGGGCGGGAAGGATGTTTTAGCAGTTGAATGAAAAAAAGCAGACAGCGGACAATGTGAAACAGTGCGAAAATACTGGCGATGGCAGCGACAGATTCAAGCGGCAGAATCTTACAAAATCGGCATTTAAAATACAGCAATAAAGGGCTGCTGCGTGATATTTTAAAGAGATGATTTAAAGATGAGGAAACAGGCAGAAATTTAGGAAAAATGGAAAATAAGGGCTGCTTTGCGACTTTTCAGGAAAACAGTAGGGCGGTCGTTTCAGAATAGATATGAATCAATGGGAAATCAACATGAGTGATGAAATTATTTTGAACAGATTAAGCTCTTATCTCGATTCGCATCGGGATGATATGGTTAGCGATTTGAGCAGACTTGTCAAAATCGACAGTACGCCGATGGAGCCGGAAGAAGGCGCTCCATTCGGGCGTGGCGTTGCGAAAGCCTATGAATGTATGATGTCCATGGGCAGGCAGGCGGGCTTTGAGTTATATGACGCGGATGGTTACGGCGGCCATATGGATTTTGCAGGCGGCGCCGGAGACGGCGGAACATCAGAGAGCAGTGAAAAAAATAATCGTGCCGAAAAAGGTGGAATTGCGATCAGCAACGATGAAAGAAATAACTTCGGCATCATCAGCGGTGGAAGTGGCGTTACTGATGGAATAGTTGGAATTTTATGTCATCTTGATGTCGTGGCAGCCGGCAGCGGATGGAAGAATGAGCCGTTTAGCGGCGCGGTTGAGGATGGCGTCATGTATGGGCGTGGAACGCTTGACGACAAAGGGCCGACTGTCGCGGCGTTTTACGCGATGAAGGCACTGAAGGAATGTGGCGTTGTGCCAAAGAAGAAGATCAGGATGATTCTCGGACTCGACGAGGAAACCGACGGTGCGGGCATGAAGTATTATATGAAAAACGTGGAAACACCTGATGTTTCTATCGTTCCCGACTCCGATTTTCCGCTGGTAAACGGCGAAAAAGGAATTCTCGTCTTTAATCTCGTAAAAAAGACGGGAAAAGCGGACAAAGGCGGCGTTTCGTTAAAGCGGCTCTGGGGCGGCAACGCGCCCAATATGGTTCCCGACCGGGCATCGGCTGTCATCGTCAGCAGTGGCGGATATGATGAAATTCGGGCGAAAGCGTCGCTGTTTTCTGAGGAAACGGGCTGCGAAGTCGATCTCAAAGGCAGGGGAAAGAGCCTCGAAGTGACATGTGTCGGAAAATCAGCCCACGGTGCGATGCCCTGGAAAGGGAAAAACGCGGTTTCTCTTCTGATGAAATTTCTGGGGCAGCTCGATTTCGACTGCAGCGGGATAAATGATTTTATCCGGTTTTATAACGAGCATATCGGATTTGAGCTTGACGGCGGGGCGATCGGGTGTCCGTTTGAAGATGAAATCTCCGGGAAGCTGGTCTGGAATACGGGCCTTGTTCTGATGGAGAACGGCGCTATTTCGGTTACGGTCAACGTCAGGTGCCCGATCAGTTTCAGCGATGATGATGTTTATGCGGCGATGGGGCCGGTTCTGGAAAAGTATGACATCGGAATTTTGAAATCAATGTATAAGCCGCCGTTGTATTATCCATCTGACAGCGAGCTTGTCAGAACTCTGCTTTCAATTTACAGGAAATACACAGGCGATGAGGAATCGCAGCCGCTTGTCATTGGCGGCGGGACTTACGCGAGGGAGATGAAAAACGCGATTGCCTTCGGCGCTCTTTATCCGGGGGATCCCGACATCATGCATGAAGCGAATGAATGTATTAAAATAGACCGTCTCGTGCTGACGGCAAAGATTTACGCGGAAACGCTGTACAGACTGGCGGTCGTTTGAAAGAAGTTCGCAGATTGAAATAGAGCGCGGGAAACAGAGAAAAGAGAGTTTTTTATGCTTTTGAAGATTAAAAATGAAGAAGAAACGCGTCGTTTCGGCATTTCGCTGGCCAGTCAGCTGATGCCGGGCGATATTCTCTGTCTTGTCGGCGATCTTGGCACGGGAAAGACGTCGCTTACGAAAGCGATTGCAGAGGGGCTTGGGGTGACGGAGAATATTGCAAGTCCGACGTTTAACATTGTAAAAGAATACCATTCGGGCAGGATTCCGCTCTATCATTTTGACGTATACAGGCTGAGCGGTCCCGATGAACTGTTTGAAACCGGGGCATACGAGTATTTTTCAGGTGACGGCGTCTGTGTGATCGAGTGGGCCGACCTGATTGCCGATGAAATCCCGGCAGGAAGCCGGTTCATCAGAATTTCATACGGAGAATCGGAAAATGAGCGGATTTATGAAATCGGAAGAAAATGAATCAGGCGAGGTTATAGAAAATCGTAAACAATAGGAATTGTTTGATATGATAATATTGACAATAGATACGACGGGTGTTACGGCATCCGTCTCAATTATAAATGAAAGAAAAGAAGTTCTGACGGAATGTTCGTCGGATCAGATGAGCCATCTTCAAATGCTGATGCCGATGACGCAGCGGCTGATGCAGCGGGCAGGCGTCAGCAGGGGCGAAGTGACGCATATTGCGGTTGCAGTAGGGCCGGGCTCGTTTACAGGAATCCGCATAGGACTGGCCACGGCGAAAACGCTGGCGCAGTCGTGGGGTCTTCCGATGATTGCCCTGTCGTCGCTGGCCTTGTTGGCGTACGGGCTGAATGAGACGAGCGGTATCGTCTGTCCGATGATTGATGCGCGCCATGGAAGTGTTTATGCTGGAGTTTTTTCGGTAAAAAGCCGGAAAATCGGAGATTTTCTGCCTGAACCTCTGATGAAGGAAGACGTTCTTGATGTGCGGGAATTCGTCAGAGAAGCGGTAAAGCTCGCAGAACAAGCCGCAGGGCAGGCAGAAACTTTTCCTGTTCTGTATTTTTGCGGAGACGGTGCGGAGGCTTATCGGAAACTGATCGAAGCGGAATTTGAAGAAATTACCGGAGGATCCGGAAACGGCAGGATTCAAACGACGGGAGATGCCCGTGAGTATGATGCGTGCCGGATACGAAAGAATGAAGCGAAAGGGCAGGACAAAGCGGAGCATGGTACGGTCGGAGAAAAGTTTTGGGATGGAAAATCCGGAAGTAGCCGGATTTATAAGCTGGAAATCGTCAGGGAGGCGGAAGCTGACCGGATGGAATCCACGGCGCGCATGGCTTATTGTCTGGCAGAAGCAGGAGTTTTGACATCGTATCGTGAGATTCAGCCGGTTTATCTGCGAAAATCGGAGGCGGAACGGAAGCTGGAAGCGAAGGAACTCGGCATCAAAAAGAAGGACAAACGCAGGGAAGAAACCGTCTTTGAGCTGCCGCCGGCTGATGAAGAAATCGAATTGCGAAGGGCGGGGAGTGAAGATGTTGACGCTCTTGCGGAGCTGGATGCTCTCTGCTTTTCCAGCGCATGGAGCCGGAGCGCTTATGAGAGTGAGCTTGGCGGATCGAAGAAGACGATTTATATTGCGGCGCAAAACAGCAGGGCGCAGATTATTGGGTTTGCTGGGGTTTCATGCATTCTTGACGAGGGAGAGGTTTGCCGTGTGGCCGTTCATCCGGTTTACCGGAGCAGGGGAATCGGCGACAGACTGATGGCTGCTTTGATTAAAGCGGCAGAGAGCGAGGGTGTTTCGTCGCTTTACCTTGAGGTCCGTGAAGCGAACAGGCCGGCGATTGCGCTTTATAAGAACAGCGGGTTTCGCGTTGTCGGGAAGCGGAACGGTTATTATGCGCAGACCGGGGAAAACGCACTGCTGATGAAGCGCGGAAATTGACGGTGACAGGCCGGAAAAGAACCGAATCGGATTAACGGCAGTTAAAAGAAACGCCGGAATTGGCGGCGCGAAGCAGGAAGAAAAAGAGCTAGGACCGGAGGCCGGATTAGCGGTGATTAGAAGGCATCCTCTTTAAAATTGGAAGTGTGTGGCGGAGCGGGAGAAAACAGGAACACTGGGGTAGTGATTGAGGGCGATGCCGGAGAATTGACGGCGTGCGGCAGTCGATTCTGAGCATCAGCAATTATTTTTTGAAATCTAGGATAATTTTTACATATCCTGTAAACAATACCATGTGAAAGATAAAATCGCCGGCGGTGCCGGAGAAACATGATTTTTACAGGAGGTAAGAAAATGACATCGTATATGGATCATATGACTGCGGGCATGACGCCTCAGGACAGGCCGGTGATGCCGGCGGACGGGCGTTTTGCTGACCGGCACGAGGGCGGACAGGAGACGGCAGCTGTGTCATCTTCCGATTTCGGCGGGTATCATGTTTACAGCGGATGTAATCATTATGCGCCGTCGGTCAGGTCGACGACGATGAATATGGGTGATTACAGGAGTTGTGACAGTTGTATTCATCAGCGCAGAGATTTGAAGTGCGGCATGGCGCAGCAGACACTTCAGTAAAATGAAGTCAAACTGTGAAGTAAAACGATGTCAGGTCCGCAACATTGTTATAACAATGTGCGGACCTGTCCCTGTCTGTTACGGGTTTCAACTGCATGTTCGGATATCACATCAGGCCGCCGGGATATGAATATAATTTATTTATAAATTATATAAAAATAAAACATATGGAGAATCAGGAATGAAAAAAGGAAAAGTTCTTACGCTGGGCATCGAGAGCAGCTGTGATGAAACGGCTGCCGCTGTGCTTGCAGAGGGGCGGGAGGTCTGTTCCAGCGTCATATCGTCGCAGATAGAAATTCACACCCGATACGGCGGTGTCGTGCCGGAAATCGCATCGCGCCATCATCTGAATAATATCAGTTCTGTGATCGATCAGGCGCTGACCGAGGCCGATGTGTCTCTCGATGAAATTGATCTGGTGGGTGTCACTCATGGGCCGGGGCTTGTTGGTGCGCTGATCATCGGCGTGGCTGCCGCGAAGGCGATTTCTTTTGCAAAAGAGATTCCGCTCGTCGGCGTACATCATCTTCACGGCCATATCAGCGCAAATTACATCGCTATGCCGGAGCTTGAACCGCCTTTTACCGCAGTCGTCGTTTCCGGCGGAAATACGGATATTATTGATGTTCGCGGTTATAATGACCTAAAACTGCTCGGTGTGACGCGTGATGACGCGGCGGGGGAAGCCATGGATAAGGTAGCTCGCGTTTTAGGGCTCGGTTATCCGGGCGGTCCGAAGATTGACAATCTGGCAAAAGAGGGGAATCCTCATGCTTTTGAATTTAAACGCGTGATGCTTGAAAAGGACAGTTATGATTTCAGTTTCAGCGGTCTGAAAACAGGCGTACTGAATCATGTAAACAATTTGAAACAGAAGGGGCAGGAGGTCTGCGCAGCCGATATTGCCGCAAGTTTTCAGATGGCTGTAATGGAAGTCATCGTTCACAAATCGGTGCGTGCGGCACTTGAGTTTGGGCGGGACAAACTGGCACTGGCCGGCGGCGTGGCGGCAAACAGTCTGCTTCGCAGCATGATGCGCCAGGAATGTGAGCGCAACGGCATTGGATTTTACCGTCCGCAGCCTGTTCTCTGTACGGATAATGCGGCGATGATTGCCTGCGCCGCTTATTACAAATACATGGACGGTTTATGTGATGATTTGACGCTGGACGCCTGTCCGACGCTTGATTTTTAACGTGTAATGACAGTAGCATAAGATTGTGTTGGGAAAACAACACGGCATTACGACGTTATGGAATGACAGAAACGTGATATTGCGGGATGGCATATTGCAAAGTTAAATAAGCATAACATGATCATTTTACGGAATTATATGATACTATTTGATGTTGTTAGAATAACATGCTTTCGTAGAATAATACTTTTAAATAGAATATTTTAGTTTAAATTAAACTAGGGAGATATCAATGAATCGAATGAAATCAATGCTCCGCTATTTTTCAAGGGGCGAGCTGGCCCTGTGGCTCTTCTCAATGTTATTGATCACGGTTTTCTTTTTTATATTTGACAGAGTAAATTATATGACATTGGCGGCGTCATTGATTGGGGCTACATCTCTGATTTTCTGTGCGAAGGGAAATCCGCTAGGGCAAATATTGATGATTTTGTTCGGTGTTTTATACGGAATCATATCGTATCGTTTTACATATTACGGTGAAGTGGTGACTTATCTGGGAATGACTACGCCGATGGCCGTCGTTTCGCTGGTTGCATGGCTCAGAAATCCGTATCATGGAAACAGGACGGAGGTGGAGGTTCATTCCGTCGGGCGGCGGGAAACCGCGCTGATGCTGGGACTGGCGATTGCGGTGACGTTTGTCTTTTATTTATTCTGAAATTTTTTCATACGGCGAATCTGGTGCCGAGCACTCTTTCCGTAGCGACGAGTTTTATCGCCGTTTATCTGACGGCACGGCGCAGCCCTTATTTTGCGCTGGCGTATGCATCAAACGATGTGATTCTGATTATTTTGTGGACATTGGCAGCTATAACGGATGTTTCTTATTTGTCTGTACTTGTCTGTTTTATTATGTTTCTGGTTAATGATATTTACGGGTTTATTAACTGGCGCCGGATGCAAAGGCGCCAGGCGGGCGATGAAGTGCAGACAGGACGCGAGACGTAAAAGCACCGGCGGCAGAGTACACGGCGCATACTTTTCGGGCCGGAAAGGTTTCATTCAGCCTTTTGTCAAGATATGATGGAAAGGGTGAGAATCACAGTTTCAGAGCCGTAGCATTTAAAATCCGAGATGATATGATTCAGCTTAAAAGGGTAAGAAATGGTCCGTTTTTCTTGTCACAAATTCTGGAAATTCTTATCTCATGATTTATCGCAGAAGGCAAATTTACAGAAAAAAGCTCACATTACTCTGTCACTATGGACTTCCTTTTTCCTCAAAGTGTCCAACTTGATTGTAAAATGAACCAAGTTTAAAATTTATTCTTGACAGTCAAAAAAAACAATGGTAATATAAACTGATATTTTTCAAGAGGATAAGCGTAAGTTTCCGTTTGATCTGTAGCCGGCGGCTATGCTCGCCACAAAATAATTTTTATCTTTATGGAAACGTATCACAGTGGTCATAACAGGTCCGCTTAAAATCATGTTATGCGCCGCAAAAATTGAATCAATATTAAATGGAAGTGTATCGAAGTGGTCATAACGAGCTGCACTCGAAATGCAGTAGTCCGCAAGGGCTCGTGGGTTCGAATCCCACCGCTTCCGCCAGCAGTAAACCCGCGTAAATCAAGTGTTTATGCGGGTTTGCTTATATCCCTTTTGTATATAAAGCAACGTCAAGCAACTTGATTTCTCCCGTTTCTTAACTTCTGGAATGAAATCAGATTAAATTAACTCGTTAGACGACAAAGAAAAAAGGCTGAAACTCATTAAAATCAACAAGTTCTCAGCCTTTTTGTTTTTTGGAGCTTCCGGACGGACTCGAACCGTCGACCTGCTCATTACGAATGAGCTGCTCTACCAACTGAGCCACGGAAGCAAAGTCCATTGTTTACGCGAACAACAGAATAATAGCATGTGCTCAGGGGTGTGTCAAGCATTGTTTATATTATTTTGCGATTTTTGTCAATATTATTTGCAGGCATGGTTAAGACAACTTTTTTTGTTATAGCTATTTTGCGGTATTGCAGTCAGACCGTCGGTTGCTTGTTATTCGTTATACCATTATGCAGCAGCAGTGTTATGCAGTACGGCAGAAAAGCAAGGACGGTGGGAAAATTATTCGTCATCGGTCTGAATGCATTTTGTGCAGGGGGAAAGTCCCCGTTTGAGAGCTTCCTCTTCCGTGATCTGAATTGGCGCTGACATTCTGCCGCAGGCTTTTTTTCTGTGAAATTTTGATCCTCGCTTTGTGATCCATACCATAACAGAGCCATTCTGACGTCTGTTGGAAAATTCGCAATCTGTGATTTGTTTTTCGCCGGGCGCCGACGTGGAAATGGGAATGGTGTCAGCGTCAGACGCGAGTGGAGGAGCCGGAGCATCAATTTCAGCGTCAGCGGTCGCAGTGGATGCGGCACTGGAAGATGCGTCGGCTGGCGAAACAGAGGCCGGGAAGCCGGTCTCAGGATCATCAGTTTCGGAAGAAACTGAAATTGATGCGGTGCCGGAAGATGCATCAGTTGATGAAACGGGAACCGAGAAGGCGGTTTCAGAGTTAGCAGCTGGGGAAGAAGCCGAAGATGATATGTTGCCGGAAGATGCGTTCGCTGACGCGTCTTCTGGTGTGATATTGGCTTTCTCTGGGCGGTCGTCCGGAATGTCTGCAGCAGATGATGTTTTGGTAGCGCCAATAGCGTCAGAAATATTTCTGTCTTTCGGATTTGCCGTGCTTTTTTCAACAAAAGACGCTCTGCTGGATGTGGAGCGGACTGATTTGGAATGAACGTCGAACAGTGCGTAAAACAAAACGGAAATCGTGACTGCAGCCAGGCGGATGCATATTTTTTTCTGTCGTGATGTTTCCGAGGAGTATAGCGGTCTGTGAAAGTGTGTGCCACGGTCACACGTCTGCGTGGGTGCTTTCTTTTTTCTGAAATTCATGAAGGGCCTCCTTGTCTGACATACCTTGTTTTCTTCCACTTCTGCTTTGTGTCGTGTGCTGGGTGGATATGAATGGAAATAATCAAATATTTTTTCTTCTATTAAAAAATATTTGATTTAGTACAAGTTGTCAATCATTTTTTCTGGTGTTTTTTCCAAATTTATGACATAAGCGGTCGGAAACGGGATGTCAGGCGTCATATAAGAGTGAAAATGTTTCCAGGTTGAAACGGAGCGTACGGTACTGCACCGAGTGAAATGAAAAGAGGAAGCGTTTGAGGCGGTACTGTGCTGTAATGCTGCACTGTAAAAAAGTAAAAATGGACCTGATTGAGATGAAATGTGCGATATTGTATCCAAGTGAAACTGAAGATGCAACAGGCTGAGACGGTGAGATATTGTATAGCATCGTATGACAGCGAAAACAACACGGAAAGTAACAGAAAGAAACCGCAATCAAATATGAACTGATTGCGGCTTCCATTTTAATCCTTCGATAATATGGCAATATATTAAATTTGTTGATAAGAATATATGAAATCGGCTAATGAAATTTTCATCAATTTTCCATTAATTAAGTCGAAATCAGTCGAAGTCACGGTCGGATGAGAGTATCTGGCCGGTAACGGCATCGATTTCAAATTCATACTCACAATTGCCGTAGACAATTTCACATTCGTAAACACGGCGTCCGTCGTCTGAATCCAGCTTCAATTTTCTGACATTATTCGCTGTCGCGCCGGGAACCTGGGCGAGAGCAATGGAACGTGCTTCGTCAATTCCGATATAGGTCTGCTGGTCAGAACCGGAAACGGATTGGTGAGAGCCGCCGTTGGCACCGGAAGCGGAATGATGGTCTGTATCGTAATCAAATTCCAGAATTCCGCCGGTGGCGGCATCGATTACATAATCGTACTCTTTGCCGTTATTCGCATAAAATTCAATGTCGTAAACACGGCGTCCGTCATCCCATTCAAGATAAGCGCGGGAAAAAGTAACTTGAGCTTCAGTCAGACCAGCGTGGGCAAGGGCTTTCTCTTTTGCTGCGTTGACGCCGATCAGGCCATCCTGAACATTCGGATCGGCAGAAGGCGAAGATTGGCTGGAAGTTCCAGGATTTGTCTGGCCGAATGTATCGGCGTCTGTTACGAGGCTGTCCTGCGGTTGTGGCTCTTTAAGGACGACCGTCTTTGTTGCACTGTCCCAGCTGACCGATTTGCCCATCAGCTGGCCAATGGCGCGGACCGGCAGGTATGTCGTACCGTCTCGGAGGAGAGGGTAGACTTGATGTCCCTGTTCATCCTGGAATTGGCGTTCGCTGCCGTCCACCAGAATCGTAAAATCAGGTCGGATGGAAACAACAACGTCCTGTGGCTCAGGAACAGCGCCTATTTCACCCGTTGCCGCAGCTGTGGTGCGTGGGCTCGTAAGACTGATCGTCAATGTGGATTGATCCCAGTTTACATTTTTACCCATCAACTCACCGATAGCACGAACAGGCAGATAATTCGTTCCGTTATAAAGGACAGGATAGACTCTCTGACCCGTAACGTCAAAAAACGTGCAGACTGTGCCGTCAAGTGTGACGGAAATGTCAGGGGACAGCGTCGCTGTAACTTCAGTTACGGCAGGCGCTTCCACGGCTGATACATATTGGGGCAAAGCGATACCCGCAGCAGTCAGTGTGCCGACAGTCAATACGGCTGCTGTCAGCAGAGCCATTGTTTTTTTTGAATGAGTTTTATTTAATTTCATTTTTAACATAAGTTTTACCTCCTTTTAGTCATGAATCGGTTCAGAGTCCCAATTGCGGAATGCTCCGCTGTAAGCGTCGATTTCAAATTCATATTCCATGCCGTTATAATAAATTTCGCCTTCGTACTCCAAGCGTCCGTCATCGTAATCTTGCTTGAACTTTCTGAAATTGCTCTCAGATGCCCCCGGAACCTGGGCGAGCGCTAATTGTTTTGCCCGTTCTTCAGAGATGACATTCTGGGCAGATGTTGTGCCGGATGACCCGCCAGTGCTGCCTGACGCAGTCTGGCCGTCGGATGATATGCCGTTTGAGCCGTTAGCCGGAGCCTGACTGCCGGACGGCGACCCGTCAGCGCTATTTATCGCAACTTGACTGCCGGATGATGTGCCGCTTGAGTCGTTAGCTGAAGCCTGGCCGCCGGATGATGTGCTGCCTGAGCCGTTAGCCGGAGCCTGACTGCCAGACGACTTTTTAGCGCTATCTGCCAAAGCCGAATCATCAGATGATGTGCCGCTTGAACCATTAGCTGAAATCTGGCCGTCAGTACGCTGCTCGATGATAACACCTGTGACCGCGTCGATACAATACTCATATTCATGCCCCTGAGCGTCGAAAGTGACTTTATAATAGTCTGTCCCGTCGCGATTATCTAAATCGGCTTCGAGGGATGTAGCCTGCCCGGTTGAGATACCTGACGCACGGAGCGCAAGATCGGCAGCTTTATCTGTTCCGATGTATTTGCTGTTTTGCCCGGTACATCCGCTCAAAAGCAGAGATGTCAAAAGAGCTGCGAAAAGGCAGGCGAGCATTGTTCTCTTTGCTTTCATTATATATTATACACCTCCTTGTATTTTTTTGCTCTTTCCTTTTATACGATGATTGTACGCGGAAAACATTAAATGAATATGAAATTTTGATTTGTTTTTTTATTTTTTTTCAGACAGTGGGAGGTGGAATGTAAAATTACTGCCTGAACCCGGTTCACTTTCCAGTGTCATGTATCCGCCGTGGATCCGTGCAACCTGCTGAACCATTGACAGGCCGAGGCCGGCGCCTTTGTTATTGCTGCGGGAAGGGTCTATTTGATAAAAGCGCTGCCAGACTTTGTCCTGTTCCTCTTTTGCTATGCCTATACCGTCATCGCATACAGAGAGCAGCGTTTCCCGGCTGTTTTGATAAAGAGAGACGCGGACACGGCAATCATGTCCGCCGTACTGGAAGGCGTTGCTGATCAGATTATTGAGCAGACGCCAAAGCTGGACGGAGTCACCGCGGACCATGACGTTCTCCTGCAGATATGTTGAAAGGCGGGAACCGTAATTTTTATAGTCCTGACATACAGATGCAGATATTTCCGTAAGATTCACCGTTTTGAAGTTGAGAGATTCCGTCCCCTGATCGAGGCGCGCCATGTTCAACAGCCGCGTGATGAGATCAGACATTTTTACCGCTTGGCGGTGAATAATCGAAATCGTTTCCTGGCGTTCCTGCGGTGTTTCATCAAAACTTTCCGCATACTCACAGGCGCTTTGGATCACTGATACGGGAGTTCGCAGTTCGTGAGACGCGTCAGCTATAAACCTGATTTCCGCATCGAAAGAACGTTCAAGCCGGGCGAACATTTTATCAAATGTCTCTGCAAGCTGTGAAAATTCGTCGCGACCGGGCGGAAGCGCGATGCGGCCCGAAAGGTCACCGGCTTCGTTGATGGCTGATGCGGCGGCCGTAATTTTATCGAGAGGGCGGAATGCTTTCCTGACGATCAGATATCCGCCTAAGACGGCCAGCGTGAGAAACGCAGGGATCGCGATTATGACGGCAATCAGCATACCGCTGGCTGCTTTGAGCTGTTCAGGCGTTTCGATCAGACCCCGCAGCCATACGCCGTCGTTCCAGCTGAAGGGAACCCAGAAATCGAGAATCAGGTAGATGTCGCCGTTCGATTCTGCCGTTCTGATTTCGCCGTTTTGGAATGAAGCGCTTTCCGGCCCTGATGTGTCGAAAGACAGCGGAATCTGACCGGCAAGCAGGCTGCCGCTGCTGCTGTAAACAAGCGTTGTGACGCCGCTTTTATAAAACTGAAAACTGTCATCTAAAACTAACTGCCCGTCAGAGGAACTGACGAGTGTTAAATTGCTGCGCAGCGTTTGGGTGAGTTGGTTCGCCGACGCCTGTCGGATAATCATTCCGCTTGATATTAGCAGGAAGGTTATCAGGATTCCACAGAGAAAAAGCATCAGGATCGTCAGCCAGAGCGTGATTTTCGCTTTTACGGAGAGACGCTTCATGGCAGCTCCTTTCTCCGGCCCGAATATCCGGTTTTTTTACCGCTCAGATTCGTCAATTCCGATGTTTTATTGTTTTGATTCACTTGAAATAAATTCCGATTCTTTTGATTCGTTATCGCCTTATTTTTATTGTTCTGGGCTGGTTGTACTGGAGTGCCATTAACTTTGTGACAGTCTGCATCCGCCGGTGCGGACTGTGCGTATTCTTCTAGCGCGTCCGGATCAACTTCCATCTTTTTATTTTCTACCCGAAGCACCCATCCCACGCCGCGAATCGTATGGATCAGCTTATCTTCATAGCCGCTGTCTATTTTTTTGCGCAGCCGGCTGATATATCCGTCGATATTGTTTGAGCTTCCGGAATATTCATAATTCCAAATCTGATTTTCAAGCTGCTCACGGGACAGAACGACGCCCTGATTTCGTATCATATATTCGAGAATCGTAAATTCCTTTGGCAGCAGCGTGATCTCTGTCCCATCCCGTGTAACCGTGCGTCTTTCAATATCGAGAGAAAGGCCGCCGGCTGAAAACAGATTGCTGCGGCTGCCGGCGCGTTTGCGCGTAATCGCCCTGATGCGTGCAAGCAGTTCGTCAAACGAAAAAGGTTTGACGAGATAATCGTCTGCGCCGAGGTCAAGACCTTTCACTCTGTCTGCTACCGCATCACGGGCTGTCAGGAACAGGACGGGAGTGTCCAGATCTTTTTCGCGCAGCTTCCGAAGCACTTCGTAGCCGTCAAGCTTTGGCAGCATCACGTCAAGTACGACCGCGTCATACTGTGCGCCTGACAGGTAAAGGAGCGCTTCTTCCCCGTCATAACATGCATCCACGCTGTAATTTTTCTTTTTCAATGTTTTAACGATCAGGTAATTCATGTCTCTTTCGTCTTCAACGACTAATATTTTCAATATTACTCACACTCCGATCTGTTGCTGCCGCGCTGTTTCGGATGTCTTGACTGATGCGGAAATCCGTTTTTTCAGCGGCAAAAATTATACATGTTGATTACAAACAATAATAAATTACGGTAAACTATCTCAATTTGTTCAAAACAGTTCTGAAATTCTGGATATTCCCTGTCTGTCCCGTTATTTGGAACCGTTTCGGATTGCTTCAGCAGTTTTAATGCTTTATATCTATAAAAATTATTATATCACTTTTATACTGTTGCAGAATCGTATGTTTTTAAGTTCTTTAACTATGTACCGCATTATTCTTCCGCGGGAAAGGGAAAATGTCGTATTACCTGTTAGAAAATTCAGCATTATTCATTGTGCGCAGAGTGCGCGAAAGAGAAAGTGTACAGTTCCTGCCAGTTATGCCGGTCGTTTGCCGCATTTTTCATTTTTTGAAATAAAATAAGGATTATTTGGGGAATCAATGTGGCTGAAAACTGGATTTTTGGAGGCAATAGAAAAGGATGTCTGTCAATTTCGAGAAAAAATAAAAATATTCATCCATTTTGCAAAGATATATTGTATAATTTATTTAGTATATTTTATTATGATACATTGGAGGTTTTCAATGCAGTTGTCAGAGAAGTATCAGCTGATCCGCAAGTTGGCACGAGACTTTGCGGAAAAGGAACTGACGCCTGAAATTCTTGATGAAGTGGAGGACAGCGGAGTTTTTCCCGTGGAACTTCAGAAGAAGATGGCGAAAACCGGCTTTTACGGGATTAAGGTCCCGAAGAAATACGGCGGTCAGGGTTCCGATCATTTAGCATATGCAATTACGATTGAAGAATTTGCAAGGGTAAGCGCGGTGGGCAGTCTGTATGTCAGCTCGCCAAATTCCTTGGGCGGAATGCCGATTTTAATCGCAGGCACAGAGGAGCAAAAACAAAAATATCTGCGTCCTCTCGTCCAGGGCGACATCGTAATCCCTTTCGGATTAACTGAGCCGGGCGGCGGCTCGGACGCTGGAGATATGAAGACAACAGCCGTTCAGGATGGAGATTACTGGATTTTAAACGGCAGAAAAACGTTTATTACGATGGCGCCGTTTGCTGATTATGCGGTGATCTATGCGAATACGGGCAAGCGCCCTAATGGAAAAAACAGCATTACCGCTTTTATTGTAGACATGACGCTGCCAGGAGTCAGCGTCGGCAAGGAAGAAGAAAAACTCGGTCTTGTCGGGTGTGCCACCAGCGATATTATTCTTGAGGATGTCCGCGTTCATCAGGACGATATCCTCGGTGATGTCGGCGAAGCGTTTAAAGATTCGCTGAAGTGTCTCGATATCGGACGTATCGGTGTTGCAGCCCAGTCGGTGGGCGTCGCCCAGGCCTGTCTTGACGAAGCGGTCAAATACGCGAAAGAGCGCAAACAGTTCGGGAAATATTTGTACGAGCATCAAGCCATCGCATTTATGATTGCCGACATGGCAACAAAAGTGAAAGCGGCAAGAGAACTTGTTTACGATGCGGCCGTCACGAAAGACAGCGGGCAGAATTGCACGATGGCCAGTTCCATGGCGAAATATTATGCGTCCGAAATCTGTAATGAAGTGGCGGCAAAGGCGCTTCAGATTCACGGCGGATATGGTTTCGTGCGCGGATTTCGGATCGAGCGTCTCTACCGGGACTGCCGTGTCTTTACGATTTACGAGGGTACGAGCCAGATTCAGCAGATGGTCATTTCCGGTCAGATATTCGGTCGGTAAATCAGGTATTCGGCAAATAAAAAGGAGGATTTTCAAATATGAAAATTATCGTTTGTGTAAAACAGGTTCCCGATACGACGGAGATCAAAATCGATCCGCTTAAAGGAACACTGATGCGTGACGGCGTGCCGAGTATTCTGAATCCGGACGATGCCAACGCGCTTGAAGCGGCTCTTAAAATTAAGGACGAGCATCCGGACACAGAGGTGGACGTCCTGTCTATGGGTCCTGTTCAGGCGTCTTATGCTCTCAGGGAATGTCTGGCGATGGGTGCAGACCGTGCGTTTCTGCTCAGCAGCCGGGCATTCGGCGGCGCGGATACCTGTTCGACGAGCACGACGCTGGCCTACGGCGTCAGCAAAATCGGCGATTATGACTTCATTTTTGCGGGAAGACAGGCGATTGACGGCGATACGGCCCAGGTGGGGCCGCAGCTGGCGCAGCGTCTGGGTCTTCCGATTGCGACATACGTTCAGAATATCCGAGAGATCCGTGAAAAGACGGTCATCGTCGAGCGTCAGCTTGAAGACGGGTACGAGATCCTGGAGGTTCAGCGTCCGTGTGTTCTTACGGCTGTCAAGGAGATGAACGAACCGAGATACATGACGATTATCGGGATCGAAGAGGCATACCGTAAGGAAATCACCGTTTGGGATGAAAAAGATGTAGAACTGGATATTAAGAACTGCGGGCTTAACGCCAGTCCGACGAAAGTGTTCCGCAGCTTTACGCCGCCGCCAAAGGGCCGGGGCGAGATGCTTTCCGGCACAGTCAATGAAATGGCGCAGACGCTCGTTTCTAAATTGATGGAAAAACATATAATTTAAGAGAAAGGGTGCCATAAATGTCGATAAAAGTAATTCAAGAAAATTGCAGGGGATGCTCGCTTTGTGCCAGAAGCTGTCCTTTTGAAGCGATAAAAATGTCGGGCAAACTGCCGGAAATCGGTCCGGCGTGTACGGAATGCGGCGCCTGTCTTGAAGTCTGCCGTTTTGGAGCGCTTGAAAAAGTGGACGACAGCACGGGCAGCAGCGTCGATATTTCGGAATATCATGATGTCTGGGTTTTTGCGGAGCAGCGCGGAAACAAGCTGATGCCTGTCGTAATCGAACTGATGGGCGAGGGCAGGCGCCTTGCAGACCAGCTGGGCTGCGAACTGGGCGTCATTTTGTGTGGTGAAAATATAGATCAGATGATTTACGAGATCAGCTGTTATGGCGCCGATACGATTTATTATGCGGATGCGCCGGAACTGAGAACGTATACGACGGACGCATATACGAAAGTCATTTACGAGGCTGTTATGAAATACAAGCCTGAAATTCTGCTGCTTGGTGCGACGCATATCGGCAGAGACCTGGGACCGAGCATCGCGGTTAAGTGCGGTACGGGACTGACGGCTGATTGCACGAAACTTGAGATTAATCCACAAGATGGAAAACTGATGCAGACGCGGCCGGCTTTCGGCGGAAATCTGATGGCGACGATCGTCTGTGAAAAGCATAGACCACAGATGTCTACCGTGCGTCCGGGAATCATGGAAAAGGCGAAGTATGACAGAAAGCATCTCGCCAGAGAGGTGGAACTTGAAGTCAGCTTTGAGGAGGACGAACTGAGAGAACGCGTGATTAAAGTCGTAAAGTCAATGAGAGAACAGGTTTCTCTGACAGACGCTAATGTTATCGTTTCCGGGGGGCTCGGACTTGGCGGACCGGAAGGCTTTGAACTGGTAAAAAAACTGGCGGCGCGTCTCGGCGGTGTCGTCGGAGCCAGCAGAGCAGCTGTTGATGCCGGATGGATTCCGCACAGTCATCAGGTGGGTCAGACGGGCACTACGGTTAAGCCGAATCTTTACATAGCCTGCGGCATTTCCGGCGCAATTCAGCATCTTGCGGGAATGCAGGAGTCAAAATGTATCGTCGCGATCAATAAAAATGAAGGCGCTCCGATTTTTGAAGTGGCTGATTATGGAATTGTGGGCGACTTATACAAGGTGATTCCGGCGATTCTCAATGCGCTTGACGGACTGGAATAGGGGAAAATACGTTTTGACAGTTTTGGACAAGTCAATGAGGTTTGCCGGCTCTGGACAAGATAAGCATATGAAATGACGATAAGTGCGGTTTAATTTCATTCAGTGGAGATTAAATACGGTTTAACTGCCTGGAAAAAAGCAATACAAGCGGGACGCAAATTTCCCGGGAAAAGGAGAAGAAATGGATAATCTGAAGAAATTCGCTTTTGCGGCGGAAGGCGCAAAAGCCATCGGCGATATCGAAGTCGGGGAAAATGTAAGCATCTGGTATAACGCGGTCGTTCGCGGCGATTCCGTCAAGGTGACGATTGGCGATGAGAGCAATATACAAGACTGCTGCGTCATTCACGGCGAACAGCCGGTAACACTCGGAAAGCGGGTAAGTCTCGGTCACGGCGCCATTATTCACGGCGCGACGATTGGAAATAATGTTCTCGTAGGCATGGGCAGCATCATCATGGACGGTGCGCAGATCGGCGACAACACGCTGATTGCGGCCGGCTCACTGATTACGAAAGGAAAGAAATTTCCACCCAATTCCCTGATTATGGGAAGTCCCGCAAAAGTCGCCCGTGAGCTGACGCTGGAAGAACTTGAATCCGTTTCATTTAACGCGGACTTATATCTGGCTTTGTCGAAAAAGAATAGAGAAGGTCTGTGGGATACCGATGTAGACAGTCTGATTGAAGAAATCCGCGGGAAGAAATAATTTTGCAGCAGTTTCAATGATGGAACGTGATAATTCTTAATTTTTTTCAGAAATCTGTCACACAAAACGGATTTGTGGTGTTATATATACGTAACAAAGGATTCGGAAAGCAGAAATGATATGTCGATTATCAGCGCTTAAACGACCTGCGGAATGATTTCAAGAGAACAGAGCAGTTTAGTTCACGTAAAAGAGGCAGGAAAGGCAGGGCTTGGTTATGAAAGGAAAACGATGTCTCTTTTTGATAATGCTTGTCTGTGTCGTTATATCCGCCGTGTGCTGTGGAGTATATGCGGCAGGGGAAAACTTTGTGCAAGTGGATGTTTCTACGGTTGCAGCAATTCCCGCACAGGCGCCGGCAGCATCGCTGACGTCTGCCGGGTGATCAGATCGTTACTTTGTTAAAGCTTTTTCACGCTGTGTGGCTGATCTGCTGTGAGACGCCGGTCAGGCGCCCCGCAGCGAGAAGCAGATTCTTGGGAGTGCAGATATGAATGGAGAAAAGAAAAATAGTTTATACATCAAACAAAAATGGGAGGAGCCGAACGGGGAACTGGCGGAGACGTTTGTTGAGAATTACCGTGAGTTTCATTCTTTCAGCGACACTCCTGTTTTTAACGGCGTGCGGTCAGACAGAGATCACGGCGGCGCCGAACGATGCAGATTCTTCCAAAGCGTCCACTGATGCCGCCGGATCGTGATCTGACAGGCACGGATTCGTCGGATTTTTAAAGCAATGCGAATAAACGGAGAACTGTTGCTAATAAAAATCGGCGCAGCGCAGATGATGTCGCGTGGTTGTCTGTTGGAGGCGGCAGAGAAAGAAAGAACACAGATCTTCAAATCGACGAAAAACCTGTTTCGTCCGGGAAATTGACTGACGGAATACAGATTGCAGCAAAAACAGATGCCTTTGGTGAAATATTGCCGATGCAGTTTTCGGATATCGACATTGCTTCGGCAGATTCACCGATCGGCGGTGATTACACCGAACTGTGCGGAGGTACTTGGAAGCCTTTGAAAAATAGATTCCGGCCTGGAGGAGGGAACTCGGATTGTTGGCATTGATTATGTTTCAGGCGTCCGGTGTACTTGTCCGAAGCCGGAATTAAGGCTGTGGCATGAGAGTTCGGCTAACTTCACGATCACGATTCTAAAGCAGGAACATGAGATGAATATTCGTGAAAATTATCGTGAAAACACTTGAAAAGTTATTTCTGAGATGTTAATATAATTTTCGGTTATACGACTGACGGAAGTGGAATTGACCACATGAAGTATAATTGAGAAGCAGAGCCGACCGTCTGGGCAATTTCCCCGGATTGTCGGCTTTTTTGTGTTTTTGCCGGAGAAAAAAAACGATATTGAAATCACGGCAGACATGATAAAATAAGAAAATTGATAATTCAGATAAATCCGAGCGAACAGAAAAAGGAAGTGCCAAGCCATCTACGAAAAAACGCTCATCTTACGTTCCTTTTGAATCCATTTTAGTTATGCTTTCCAAATCCCGTCAAGCCTGAAATGAACGGACTTTTAGTCCGGGCTTGATAGAGGATTCGGAAACAAAAGAATTGCAAACTAAAAGGACGAAGACGGAGAAGCTTGTCCGATAACTCAAAAGTCAATTTTTAAGATAGAGGACAGCGTGAATCCGATGTCAAAAACGAAAAATAAAATGATTTCCGAAAATGATTTTGCGATTGATTCAAAAACGAAAGTGGAGAATGATGACCCGCGAAAATTAGTTTTCGGACAGTCTGAGTTTGATGCTTTCAAAGCATCGGAACCGATTAAAGCATTGATTCCGCTTAATTTGAGCGATTTAGACAAGTGATTGACTTGATACTGTCAGAACAAACAGGAGGGTGATGAAGATGAAAGAACTCGAATTGAAATATGGCTGCAATCCAAATCAGAAGCCGGCAAAAGTCTTCATGAAGAAGGGAGAGCTTCCGTTTGAGGTGCTCAACGGCAAACCGGGATACATAAATCTGTTGGATGCGTTTAACAGCTGGCAGCTTGTCACAGAACTGAAAAAGGCGACAGGTCTTCCGGCAGCGGCATCGTTTAAGCACGTCAGCCCGGCGGGCGCGGCAGTCGCTGTTCCTCTCGACGAGACGCTGAAAAAAGTTTATTTCGTTGAAGGTATCGAGCTGACTGATATTGCGACGGCATACATCAGAGCGAGAGGCGCTGACAGAATGTCGTCATATGGTGATTTTGTCGCACTCTCTGACGAATGTGACGAACAAACGGCGAGCTTCCTTGCAAGAGAAGTTTCCGACGGTATTATTGCACCGTCTTATTCCGAAAAAGCGCTGGAAATTCTGAAAGGAAAGAGAAAGGGTTCTTATCTCGTGATGAAGATGGATCCGTCATACGTCCCTGAGGCACAGGAAACGAAAGATGTGTTCGGTATTACGTTTGAACAGGCCAGGAATAATGCGGAGATCAACGAAGCGCTTCTTGAAAATATTCCTACGGTAAACAAGAATATTCCTGATGAGGCAAAGCGGGATCTGCTGATTGCGCTGATTACGCTGAAATATACACAGTCAAATTCTGTATGTTACGTAAAAGACGGACAGGCTATCGGCATCGGTGCCGGCCAGCAGTCGAGAATCCATTGCACGAGACTGGCTGGAAATAAGGCGGATGTCTGGTATCTGAGACAGAATCCGAAAGTCATGTCTCTGCCATTTAAGGAGGACGTGAGACGCGCCGACCGTGATAATGCAATCGATGTATATATTTCGGAATTCTGCGACGATGTACTGCGTGACGGCGAATGGCAGAAAGTGTTTACGCGTCAGCCTGAACCGTTGACGGCCAAGGAAAAGAAAGAGTGGCTCGCCACGATGAAAGGTGTTTCTCTTGGCTCTGACGCATTTTTCCCGTTCGGAGACAATATCGAGCGGGCACATAAAAGCGGTGTAGAATACGTTGCCCAGGCGGGCGGTTCTATCCGTGATGATCATGTTATTGAAACGTGTGATATGTATCATATCGCCATGGCATTTACAGGACTGAGACTTTTCCATCACTAATGCGGCGGTCGGCAGCAGTTGCGCAGATAGCACAGTTAAAGGCGAAGGTCAAAGACGAGTGCCGCAGAGATGCGGGCTGCAAGCGCGGCCGACTCAGCGAAGGGAGGAAAGCTCAATATATATGCGATCGCCGAATCGGGATGTGTCCACAGGGGCATATCCCGATTCTATTTTTTGGCCGCGTGTTGAATTAAAGTGAACGGGTGCGGCTTCAGGCGGGTATGGCTGCGCTGTTCATGCCGCATTCGCGTGTTGAAGTGAATCGATGCACGGCTTTATGCGGGCGTAAATACAGATACGGGCGGTCGGAACATCACGCCGGGAACTGTATTTTGTCATTAGGGGGATTCTGCATGCCTCCTGTAAGGAGAAGGGACCGGGTTTTATGTTTTTTCATTCCTCAGTGCGACCGCGTTCCCTGGAAGTATTCTCTTTTCTTCTCTTTTTCAATTTTGTCATCCGATGCAGGAACTCATGAAACCGTCCTTTTCCCACAAATCCCGCAAGAATCATCAGAGAATAGCATATCCTGTCCCATCTGAGGTAAAATAATGGAAAGCGTTTGATACATTGATACCAGGAGGAACAAGAAAATGACAGAATACAAGATGACATCACATAAGATGATAGCGGGAATGGTTGAAGAATTTGCTGCTTCTCTGCGCCGTGAGGAGCGCAGCAAGGGAACGATTGCAAAGTATTTGCGGGATGTGCGCAGATTTGCAGGATGGATGGAGAAGAATCGTGCAGTTTACAAAGGATCAGAAGGTATTGAAAGTCTGGAGAAAGCAGACGGACCAGAAACGGCCGTCGCGACGGCATCCGGTGGGCCAAATACTGACTTCACCCAAACCGAAAACTTGAGCAATCAGCAGTGCATGATGGAAAATAGGGGAAGCGGCGGCGCGCAGGAAAATCCGACAGATGATGTCTCTCCGATTGCAGAGCAAACGGGACTTTTGGTGACTGCGGATTCCAAAGGTCTGGCGGCAGTGGAAAATGCAGTGGGAAATCCGGACGATACCGGAGAAGCAAAAAAGGCGGCAAGCGCGACGATAAAGACATCAGAAGGATACGAGGGGAAAGATACAAAAACCGCGGAAAAAACAGCACCCATCGTGACCAAGGAAACAGCCATCGCCTGGAAGGACGAGTTAATCCGGCAGAATTATGCGCCGACGACCGTCAATTCGATGCTGGCGGCGATGAATTCGTTTTTCCGCTTTGCCGGCTGGACGGATTGCAAAGTGAAAGCGCTGAAAGTTCAGCGAAAGATCTTCCGGGATGCATCGAAAAATCTGCGAAAAGAGGAATACGAACGGCTGGTGAAGGCCGCCAAAGATTCGGACAAAGAATGGCTGGCACTGCTGATGGAAACGATCTGCGCGACGGGGATTCGCGTGTCGGAAGTCCGGTATATCACGGTGGAAGCGGCGATGGCAGGACGGACCGACGTCCAGCTCAAGGGCAAAATCCGCACGATTCTTCTGCCGGGAAAACTCTGTAAAAAGTTGCGCAAGTACGCCAAAAAAGAACACCTCGTTTCCGGTGAAATTTTTCTGACGAGAAACGGCAATCCGGTTTCACGCCGCCAGATCTGGGCGGAAATGAAAGCGCTTTGCGGCCTTGCCGGCGTGGAACCGTCGAAAGTGTTTCCGCACAACCTGCGCCACCTCTTTGCACGGACGTTTTTTAAGAACTGCAAAGACATTGTGAAGCTGGCCGATCTGATGGGCCACAGCAGTGTGGAGACGACGCGTCTTTATCTGATTTCCACCGGGGAGGAACACGAGCGCTGTTTGAATAAGTTAAAGCTCGTTTCCTAAACGGATCACGTGTTTATAGAGGAATCACAATTTTTCAAGGTGGATGGCGGCAGATTACAGCAAATCATTCAGATGTGGCGGGATACAGGCGTTTCGATGCACCGTCAGGGATTAAAATTCCAACGCTTGCGCAAAAGATACCAAAGCGATGAAGGGTGGCCGATTGTTTTCCCAGTTTTTTAACCGCTGATGACGCAGCAGATTGAAAATGGTAATATTTTACTGATCTAAAATTAGGAAAAAATTCTGACAAAATAGAAGATCAACAACTGCAAGTATTGATATTTACGAATTTCAAGTTGTGTTTGTCAAAAAACAAGAGGAAACGAAAGATTTATTTCGTGATGATATTTCACTGAAAAATGATACATTTACATAAGAACTGGGTTTAGTATAACATAAAAGTTCGAGATGTTCAAGTAATTTGCCTATTTTTTGCACCACAAAGAGGACCGTGCGATTTTGATGATTCGGCGGCCCTGTATTTTCATGCCTTTGCGGCTCTTTTCACGAGCCGGAAGGGCATATTTTTTTACGCATTTTTTGATGAAATCACTGTTTTTTGTTTTTTATCCTGATTTTTCCAAGGTTGGAATGTTTCAAATGGAACTATCGGCCGATGAAGATGCGACGAAATAAATCTTTCGTCTCGAATAGGGATGAGAGCTATTTGCTCCAAAGACAAAGCCGTAAAGAAGCGGAAAAAGTTCAGAGACGAAAGGAAAAATGAGAAAAAGGAAAAAGAAGCAGGAAAAAGCAAAAGAAAGGAAGGCGGATAAAAATGGGGAATGGATCTCTCAACAGGCTCTTCAAGCCGGAAGAGTATGCAGCTTTGGTGGACGAGGCAGATGCGCTTTTTCGAAACGGCCGGGGCGCGGACGACGTGATTCAGGCGCTGGCGGAGCGGATAATCCTGGCGTTGGAACAGGAGAGGAAAAGAAAACAGCGGGCGGCGCAGATGGAAGGAATTGCAGCGGCGCGTTCGCGGGGCGTGCATCTGGGACGGCCGAAGCGGGAGCCGCCGGCTAATTTTCCACTGGTATTGAGGCAGTATCTGGATGGAAACATTACTGCGGCGACAGCAGCAAGTCTCTGCGATGTGGCGGTCAGCACGTTTTACCGGATGAAGCGGGAAGCGGAGGATGGAAAGGAGCAAACGGAATGAAACAACGCCGGAAAGGCGGATGGAACGGACATCGGTGTCGACCGCCATAATAATGGAAGAATACCGGTCCGAGAGGATGGAAAGATAAAATGAATTCAGAAAACATGAAAAATGATTAGGAGGTAACATGATGCGAAAAACAAAAAGCTGTATTATAGCTGTTCTGTTGAGCCTGTGCATGGTATTTTCTCTGCTGCCGGTGACTGCGCTGGCAGAGGAATCTCTACCTGATGTGCCGAAAGAAGTAGGCGTTGTGACAGAGCCGGAAGAGGAGGAAGACAAAATTCTCCCCGTATCAGCAGAAGATGTTGATACTATTGCAACAGGAGATATCTTCGAGGTCAATGGGAAAGGCTATCCAGATTTAGCTAATGCCGTAAGCGCTGCTTCTACTGATAAAGATATTACGGTGGTCGCAGATTATACGATTAACAGCTCAGATGAAAACTCCCTTAAAAAACTTACCGCTCAGCAAACCATAATTGTTAACGAAGGTGTAACAGTTAAGGCTACCTCGATAACCGCGCTTGAAGCCTTAAAAGCAAGCATAAAGGTCAATGCAACTGGCGTTCTTAGATTTAATGAGGACTATATAGGCGGAGAAAATGCACGGTTTAACCTTGAGGAAGGGTCCATCATCGTGAGTGGCATCAATGAATTCAAAAATAACCATAATGGTGAAGCTACGAGTAAACACTGCAAATGGGAACTTTCCAAAGATGCCAAGGTGTCAGTTCCCGCCGATAAGACCGCTTTCCTGTTTCTAACAGACAATCTGTTAGACAAAAAAGAAAAATACGGCATTGAATTGAGCATTCCGCAAGGTGCAACATTGACCGTGGATAAGGGTGGAACGCTCGATATCCCGTCTGGTAAATCAGGCACTAACGGAGCATATCGTGCCTTTGTTACGCTGGGAGGAAATCTTATCGTAAACGGAGCCGTTGAGTTTTCTAATTATGGAAAAGTTGATGTGAAAAAAACCGGTATAATGGAAGTTGCCTCCGGAGGGAGCATCACACTTAATAAAGGCTCTGAAAAAGTGAAAGGCCAGAAAGGAAATATTCTGCTGACATCTGGCGGAGCACTTTTAATTGATAAAGGTGCAAATGTATATGTCCAGGATGGTAGCAAGGCCCCCGTGTTAGCGGCGGTGGATGATTATAAAAAATATATTGTTACAAATGACCAGTCTGCCTCTGCCCACTATGTAGGAGGGGACAACGCGCAGCATTTTGGCAATATTAGTGGTGAGGCTGGTAGTGCAGAAGCAGTCATCAACAGCGAAAAATATTATAATTCACTTGATGGTACAGATGGTGCATTGGAAGAAGCACAGAAGGGCGATGTAATCACTATCGTCAGAAGCACTGAAGTAACAATCGGTGATGATCCCTATAAGAAAGGATGCCAGATTCCTGAGGATGTCACGCTTGTGGTTCCTTCAGGTACTGAACTGACTATTAGCGCTGATGCTGAGGTTGTTGCTTCAATGATGGAAAGCAAAGGAACGCTTGCCATTTCCGGAGGCGGTAAAGTAAATCTCCCTGATAATGGTAATAAAGACAAAGTCTTGTGGGTTGGTCAAGGTGGTCGACTTGAGAACGATGGGAAGGTCACAGTTGATTTCAGCGGTACCCGTCCCCTTGCTACACTGGAAGGAAACAGCACTGTCGAGAAAGCAGAGAGTAATTCTTTCCGTCTGCATCTCGGCGGGCAGCCGATCGATGTTAAAATTCCCAAAGGCTCAATTTTAACTGTCAAGTCGACAGGAGAAATGAAAGTTCCTTCTTATGGGGACGGCTCAAAGCTCACAGTCGAGGGAACACTTACGGTTGAACAGGGCGGCAAGCTGGATATAGCGAAGACCGGTAAAGTTATCGTTGCCAATGGTGGTACCTTAAATCTACCCCTCCTCAATAAGGATGCTGTTACAGCTTCCACGGATGGAAAAGGTATGAAGGGAGATATCGTTATCAATGGCGGTGCCACTGTCAAATATAGAAACTATAATATTATAGGCGACAAGGGAGAGTTCCTTTCTGTCGATGGAGAGGCAGAAGCTGTACTGAATCTTGCCAATGCAAGCGATGGATATATCAACCTCAAAGTGAACAAGGGAAATGTCTCTATTAACGATTCAATCAAAGCGTTGCTGGTTTATGATGATTATTCATCTGTTCCTATGCAGATTGAGATTGACAAAGGAGCTTCTGCTACGGTAGGTTCAGGTGTTACCCTTGATATCGCCAGTGGCGGTGGACTTACAGTCGATGGCACCGTAAACGTGCATGGGACCCTTGAAGTTCACAAAGATGATAAGAGGGGATTAGGCCTTGTCGTTCGCGATGGCAATGTTGATGTCAGCGGAGTAGTGGCGCTCTTTGCACAGCCTGAGGGAAATATAACGCTTTCTCCCGGTGGTAAAGCCCTGTGCGATGACGATATTTCAGGCCAAATTGTTAACGGTTCAGAACTGACTGCAGATGCCGACAAAATATATGATTCAGTCGTAGATTCAATCGGGTCCAAGACCTTCGCATATGGTTGGAAGAATACGAGCACTTCTAATCCGGGTGGTTCCTATGGCGGTTCCGTCAGCAGCAGCTCCGGATACTCCGTGAGCGTGGATAAGGACATCGAGCATGGCCAGGTGTCCGTTACCCCAAAATCCTCTGCTGCCGGCAAGAAGGTGACCGTAAAAGTTACCCCTGATGAGGGCTATGTCCTCGACGAACTTATCGTCACCGACAAGAACGGCGATGAGATTCCTCTCACAAAGGTCGACGAGAACACCTACACCTTCACAATGCCGAAGAGCAACGTCACTGTCTCAGCTACATTCGTTGAGAGCAGCGGCTTTATAGGTAGCTTCACCGATGTGCCGTCAAATGAGTATTATGCCGATGCTGTGCGCTGGGCTGTTGAAAACGGAGTTACCGAGGGTACGTCAGAGACAACCTTCTCCCCTGATAAGGACTGCACACGCGCCGAGATCGTGACCTTCCTCTGGCGCGCCGCAGGTTCCCCGGTATCGGCTTCAGGCAGCAGTCCGTTCACAGATGTAGCCGCAGGCACGTATTATTCCGACGCTGTTCTTTGGGCAGTCGGGCAGGGAATCACGACAGGCACCGGTGCTGCCACGTTCTCTCCGGATGCCGTTTGCACGCGGGCTCAGGTGGTGACGTTCCTCCACCGTTATGAAGGAACTCCTGCCGCCGGCAGCGCAGCCAGCTTTACCGATGTGGCAGCCGGCCAGTACTACACTGACGCTGTCGCATGGGCCGTTGCCAACGGCATCACGACGGGCACGAGTGCGACTACATTCGCACCGGACGTAAATTGCAGCCGTGCGGAAATCGTAACATTCTTATATCGTGATCTGGCCTAAGAAATCTTGAGAGCGTCATTGAGAGCGTCCTGTATTTTTCACTGACGCGAACGGCTGTCGGCCTCAAGCGGCGGACGGTCGTTCTCCTCGTGTTTTAAAATTCAAAACAAGACTTTAAAAGGCGAGCCGTAAAAAAAGCGGTAAAGATGCGTGAAATCCTCGTCTTTTGAAAGCTACCTTTCGCATTGAACACAGTGCGGAGCGCCGCAAGAAGTCAAAAAACAATTCAGCCCGGAGCCTGTATTTTCACAGCGCTTCGGGCTTTTCTTCTAACAATTTTTCCGTTCGCACGAGTTGTTTTGATATTTAACAGTTTTTTTACACCTGCATACAAAGATAACGTGGCGCTGTAATAAATATTTGTGTCTGTTTTTTGATTTTCCCGTTATACGAACAATCTGCTGTAAAAATTTGTCCTCGGCGCCCTTAACTCATTGTCTAAGGACCCGGTGGGTTAAGGATAGCTACGCTTTGCAGATGTCCCACTTGCTGCTGCGATCTGCGTCATGTAGACTAACAACAATTCATAAAATTGATTCTTGAAACAGAGTACAACCCTGTGTTCAACATGAGATTTTCCACACACAAAAACCGGAGAATCACTCCGGTTTTATATAATGAAAGATATAAAATGAAAAAACTGTCAACTTCTATTCTTAGTGTAGCACTATTCATTTCAGACGTCAATGAAAAATATCCAATTGATTAAAACTAAAACACATTCGTTTTCAAAAAGGCATATGAATTTAAAGAATACCCTTTGCGGCTGCTGCAATATCGGCCGCCGTCAGGCCGTACTCTTTCATCAGTACAGGCGGTTTGCCCGACTGACCGAAACGATCCTGCACGCCGACCATCGCCATTTTCACAGGACATTTCCTGGCCGTCACCTCAGCCACAGCCGCGCCAAGGCCGCCAATCACTGAATGTTCCTCAGCCGTTATAATCGCCTTCGTTTCAGATGCTGCTTTTACAATAATTTCCTCATCAACCGGCTTGATCGTATGCATATCAATGACGCGCACATGGATTCCCTCTCTTTCCAGTTCATCTGCCGCCATCAGAGCCTCGTTGACCATCAGGCCGCAGGCGATAACCGTCAAGTCGCTGCCATCCTTCACACAGTTGCCCCTGCCGAGCTCAATCTTCTCGTCCTCGCTGTAAATCACAGGAATACTCAGTCTGCCGAGACGGACGTATACCGGGCCGTAAAGCGCCGCAACCTGCTCCAGCAGCTTTTTTGTCGAAATAGCATCCGCCGGATGAACGACAGTCATTCCCGGAATCACGCGCATCAGTGCCAAATCTTCAATACACTGATGGCTCGCGCCGTCTTCCCCTACCGTAACACCCGCGTGCGTCGCACAGATTTTCACATTCGCTTTCGGATATGCGATGGAATTTCTGATAACTTCATACGCCCTGCCCGCCGCGAACATCGCAAACGTACTTGCAAACACGGTCTTTCCGGACAACGCCAGGCCGGCGGCCATGCCCATCATATTTGATTCCGCAATCCCCGCGTTAAAAAAACGGTCAGGAAATGCTTGCTTAAACCCTGCAGTCATCGTCGATTTTGAGAGGTCCGCATCCATTACAATGATGTCCTTATTTTTCTTTCCAAGTTCCACCAGCGCCTCGCCGTAAGCCTGGCGTGTTGAAATTTTGTCTGCCATTACCATTTTCCTCCCAGTTCTTCTACTGCCTGCTTTGCTTGATCGCTGTCCGGCGCTTTGCCGTGCCAGCCCGCCTGATCTTCCATAAAGGAAACACCTTTTCCCTTGACCGTCCTTGCGATAATGGCCTGCGGCCTGTCAGTCACCTGTTTTGCTTTTTTTAGCGCCGCCGCGATCTGCTCAAAATCATGGCCGTCGATCTTCTGAACGTCCCATCCGAAACTCTCAAACTTTTCAGCCACCGGCGCAACCGTCATAACATCTTCATTTTTGCCGTCGATCTGAAGCCCGTTATTGTCGATAAAAATTGTCAGATTTGAAAGCTTGTAATGTGATGCAGCCATAGCAGCCTCCCAGACCATACCTTCCTGAAGTTCGCCGTCGCCCAACACAGAATAAACGCGTCCGCCGGTGCTGTCAATCTGATCGGCAAGCGCCATTCCTGCTGCCGCGGAAATCCCCTGGCCAAGTGATCCCGTAGACATATCGACGCCCGGAATCTTTTTGCTATCGGGGTGGCCCTGCAGAATACTGCCGATTTTTCTCAGCGTCAGCAGCGTTTCCTTCGGGAAATAACCGCGTTCCGCCAGCGCCGCATAAAGAGCCGGCGCCGCGTGTCCCTTTGAAAGCACAAATCTGTCTCTGCCTGCTTTGTCCGGATTTTCAGGATCGATTCTCATTTCTGCGAAATAAAGGTACGTAATAATGTCAGCCGCCGAAAGAGAGCCGCCCGGATGCCCTGAACCCGCAGAATAAATCTGCCTGATAATATCGATTCGGATGTCCCGTGCCTTTTCCTGTAGCATTTTCAAATTGATTGCCATATTTTCCGGTTCCTCCTTAAATCATGCTGTAACATATCAACAATTATTATCAGCAACTATTATTAACTATTAAACCGTTTTTAAATCTATTTCTTGTCTGTTGCTGTAAACTGTAAACTCACCGCACGAACTCACTTTCGCGTTCGCACTTTTGAACGGCTCCTGAACGGTTTTGGAACGGCAGCGCTGCCTTTCGGCATCCTTCGGAGCAACGCTGTCGATTCTTCCTTCCGCTCTCATCCGCAGCCCTAAGCGACTGGAACAAAAAAACACCTTGCGAGCTGCCTTGCTCTTTCCGCCGCAAAGATGCACACGGTCGATTTTCCGCAGTCGTTTTGCGATTGAAACGTCAAATACTCATGCAGGCTGAACGGAAATTCGTTATCCGTTTTTCCGCAGCCGTTTTGTGATCGAAACGTCAGCCATCCGTTCTTCGGTTCCTCTCCGATACAATACAATGCCGCCGGACCTGTCGATTTTTCTTCATGCTTCCGCGCACGGCCCGCCGCCCGCACCTGCATCGCATCAAGCATCACCTTTTTTCCGACTTGCCGTCACGGCTGAAAATCACCCGCAGCATGAATGCCGGCAGCGCCAGCATCCGCTTAAACCGTGCCGGCTGCTGAATCAGCCGATAAAGCCATTCCAGTCCGTGCTTCTGATAAAATTCCGGCGCCCGTTTCACTTCCCCGGCCCAGACATCAAGACTGCCGCCGACGCCGATAGCTCCGCGTACATGAGTGAATTCTGCCCTGTGATCTGCGATAAACCGCTCCTGTTTCGGTGCGCCAAGCGCTACACACAAAAAATCGGCGCCGCTCTCCTCAATCTCACTGACGATTTCCGTTTCCTCCTCCGGCTGAAAATACCCGTTGCGCGTTCCCGCTACCACAAGTCCCGGATATTTTTCCTTCATCTTATCAGCTGCCTTCTCCGCCACGCCCGGCTTGCTGCCGAAAAGGAAAATCGACTCTCCGGTCTTTGCCAGATACGCGATAATACTTTCCAGAAAATCGACGCCCGTAACACGCTCTGACAGCGGACATCCTATGATCTTCGACGCGTAAACGAGGCCGATTCCGTCCGGAATGATCAAATCGGCCCCCGCAATTAGTGATTTCAGGCTTTCGTCTTTCGACGCATTTTGAATGATCTCCGAATTCGGCGTCACAATCATACTGCATCCCGCCTGGGGGAAAATTTCCTTAAAAATGGAAAATGCCTGCTGCTTGTCCACCATATCTACGGGAACGCCAAGAATCTCCACTCTGTTTTTCCTCTGCATACTCTGTCTCCAAAAATCCTTTTTATTCAAGCGAATCGCACTGCGGCTTGCTCTCTCAGCACCGCATAACCCTCCTGCCACAATCAAGATACAGGTCGCACTGCGGCCTGAACTGCGAAACATCACGTCCGGTTTCCCAGCATTCTTCGCGCTGTACACTTATTTCGCGAATCTCAATCATGCCGTCATGCCGAATCTGCGCCTGGCTTTCTGCCGCGTCCGCGCTCGGCGTATTTTACTCGCATCCTGCCCGCTCCAACCAGACTCCGTCGCCATGCACATTTCGGTCTCGCATTTTGCGTGCTGCGCGACGTCAATCAGCCGATCCCGCAGTCCTATCTTCCGCTTTTGCACCGCCGTACAAAATCCGCTTTCTCTTTATTTTAGCAAAGCAGCCGCCAAATGACAACAAATTCCGGACTTTCAAAGACGGGGTGCAGATTGCGAAATGAATGGACGCACCTTTAGGAGAGAATGAGTTTAAAAATTATAAGGACAAGTTAGACACCCCGCGGCAGAAATTAGAAGCCAAAAACCTCGTTCATGGACAGCCTTGCGGGGTTATCTATGAACGACCGTCAGACTGCGGAAACAGTCTTTGGGAAGTCATCGAACTGTTCCTCCGGAAGGTGGTATTGCAGCTTCTTTCGTGGTCTGCTGTTCAGAAGGCGGCCCCTTCTTTCAAAAAATAACTGCTGCTGCGTGTCGTGTCAAAGGCACTCACTTATTGAAAGCAATTCCAGGCGCGTACTTTGTGCGTACTTTTTGTCTTAGAAGAGTTATCCGGGATTCAACGGTTTGCAGAACGTGTCAAAGTCAAAGGCCGCTAGTCTATCTGTATCATGGTCGTTTGCCGTTTTAGGAGCTTGAACAGAAACTTATGCAGCCGTTGTTGCGACTTGGCAGTTACAAGTCATGTACTTTCAGATGCGTGACAGTTGACAAAAGGCAGGAGACGTCAGTTTTAACATTTCCGGCTCCTGCCGCTTATTCCACTGGTTGATCCATCGTTCCCTCCGCTTTTTTGTGTTTGCGATTTGAAAACAGGAAATTTGCAAGGGCGGCGCCGCAGATGATGATATAACCGGCAATACTGAGAAGATCTGGCATCTGCGAAAAGAAAATCAGGCTCCACGCAGTGGCAAAGATGATTTGAGTATAGTCGTAAATTGAAATTTCGCTGGCCGGCGCGTAGAAATAGGCGGCAGTGATGGTAAACTGGCCGCCGGCAGCCGAAAGGCCCGCGAGAATCAGGATGATTAACTGCCAGATTTCCATATGAACGTATGTGGCCAGCATCAGTGGCAGGAAAAAGACGCAGGAGAAAGCGGAAAAGAAGAAAACGATGACAGGACCGCGTTCGCCGCGCTGCCCGAGGTATCTGACAGTAGTGTAGGCGATGCCGGCGCCCAAGCCGCCGAGCAGACCGATCAGCGATGGGAACAGGTCGATATTTGATAAAGTCGGTTTTATTACCATCAGCGAGCCGGCGAAAGCAGCGACGATAGCGGCAATCTGAAACGGATGTGCCCGCTCCCTCAGAAATATCATGCTGCAAATGATTGCAAAAAAAGGAGACATTTTGTTGAGCATACTGGCGTCGGACAAGACCAGATGGTCGATGGCATAGAAGTTGCAATAGATGCCGAGCGTGCCGAAGACGGAACGCAGAATAAGAAACGGCAGGTTTCTTTTTTGAATGGAAAATTTTTCGTCGCTGCGCAGGAGCATGAAGAAAGCGAATAACATGGCGACGAAGTTACGAAAGAAGCATTTCTGAACTGACGGAAGGTCGCCTGAGAGTTTGACGAAAAGATTCATCAGCGAGAAGAAGAACGCTGACGCGATAATCAGAAAGATTCCTTTGTATTGCGGTTTCATAGATAATCAGCCTCCTGTAATGACGGGTTTTCTGTAACGATAAGCCTTGTTGCAGTGCAATTCTATCACAAATGAAGCGCCGCGATATGATAAAATGAAAAAAGTTTTGCATCGGTGAATCAAAAAACGGCGCAAAGTTCTCTCTGCCGTTAATGAGCGACGGCGTCATCGGCATCTGCAACGATGCGGGATTGCATTGCGCAAAGACGGCAGGATGGTATATAATATTTTTGTACCGAAATGGAGAATCAAAAAATGGCAAGGAAGAAAAAAGATTATCAGAATAACAAGCTTGACCAGAATTTTATCAGCAAGGATTCTGTTTTCAGATTCCGCTGTGCCGAATGTGGCGACTGCTGCCGGAATGTCAAAAAAGAGGACAAGATTATCCTTTCCCCGGTGGATATTTACAGAGCGGCAAATTATCTCGATATAGAAATCGACGAGGTATTGTCAAAGTATTGTGATATGCTGCCGGGAGACGAATCGATGCTTCCGCTCGTCGTTTTGAAGGAGCGGCTTGACGGAAGCTGTTCTTTTCTTAAAAAGGGGAGATGTACGATACATCAGGCAAAGCCCATCGTCTGTTCTCTCTATCCGCTTGGTCGCATGTTGTTTTTTAACGATGTGACAAAAGATCAGGAGTTCCGATATTATCTGAACGAATTTGACTGCGCCGCCGGGCGCGACGAGGAACACCGCGTCCAGGACTGGCTGGATCGGTTCGATATCGAGGAATATGACGAATGTGTCAAACTGTATAAACGTCTGGGAAGTGTCTGTTCACGGCTGATGCACGAGGCAAAATCGCTGCAGGAGCAGCAGGAGATTTTTCAGACGGCATTTTTCCTGATTTATGTGAAATATGACAGGCACCAGCCGCTTCAGCCGCAGATCGAGATGAATCTCGCGTTTATCCAGAGCCTGAATCCGCAAAGCAGTTTCAGAAGTCTGAATTAACCTGCGGCGGGAGATGCGTGCGGATGGAAATGAAATCCATGATGAAAACTGTACGCGCTTTGAAGTGAAATTTGTAGCGGAAAGTGTATGCGCTTTGAAATCGATCCGCTGCGAAAAATATAAAGATGGTTTGAAACTGCCATATGGCGACAAGCGCGCGGGCAGTTTAAAAGGGAACCCGCAGCGACGAGCGCGGGTAGAAAGGAGTTTTTAATTATGAAATACGTATCACTTGAAAAGGAACTCAGCAGCACGTCTTATCCGGGCAGAGGCATCATCATCGGCAGATCGGCTGACGGAGCGAAAGCCATTACCGCCTATTTTATCATGGGCAGAAGCGAAAACAGCAGAAACCGTATTTTCGTCGAGGAGGGCGAGGGCATTCGCACGGAGGCATTTGATCCATCCAAGCTCAGTGATCCGAGCCTTATCATTTATGCGCCGGTCAGAGTGCTGGGGAATAAGACGATTGTGACGAACGGCGACCAGACCGACACGATTTACGATCTGATGAATCAGCAGATGACATTTGAACAGGCGCTGCGCACGAGAGAATTTGAGCCGGACGCGCCGAATTTCACGCCGAGAATCAGCGGCATTATGAAGGTGGACGCCGGTACGTTTAATTATGCGATGTCGATTCTCAAGAGCGATATTGACAATCCGGAAACGTGCAACCGTTACACATTTGCTTATTCTAATCCGAAGGCGGGCACGGGCCGTTATCTCCATACATATACGGGTGACGGCAATCCGCTTCCAAGCTACGAGGGCGAACCCACTCCGGTAGAAATCAGCGGCAGCATAGACGAAATGACCGCTGCGATCTGGAATTCTCTTGATGACGATAATAAGGTTTCTCTGTTTGTCCGGTTTATTGATATCGAAACGGGCGCTTATGAAACGAGGATCGTAAACAAGAACGCGTAAAGCAGGAAGCTGTTGTTCCGTTCGTCATTTGTTTTGCAATTTCAGCAGGAAGGCGGCTGTATGATGTCGCCGTTTTATCGGCGGTCAGGAGTTGTCGAAAAGCAGAGTTCAAAACTGTTCCTGAATTTCTATATTTTATGTTTTGAATTTTGGTTCCGATATTATTAAAGCAGAACCGGAAAGGCGTATTCATTCCTCGTTTATGCGTCATTCCGGTTCTGACTGTTTAACCGATTTGTTTGCAGCCGGAAAACGAAAAATCACCGGCATCGCAGCGAATGTCGAAAAAAACCATGTTTAATCTTAATTTCAGTCGAAATAAAGATTAAAAACTGATATAATTATTAAATTAGTGCATAGCAGACGAACTTGGCTGATGCCTAAATATTCAGGAGGAAAGAATGGTTAGACGAATCTTCGTTGAAAAGAAAAAGGGCTTTGATGTGCAGGCACAGGCAATGTGCGCCGATATCAGGGAAAATCTCGGAATCAGAGGACTGACAGACATCCGCATCCTGAACAGATACGATATGGACGGACTTGGCGACGAGCTTTATCGCGAGTCTGTATTTGACGTTTTTGCGGAACCTGCGGTTGATATGGTGACAGAGGAGACGGCGGACTTGTCCGGCGCCGCTTTCGTGTTCGCTTCGGAGTACCTGCCGGGTCAGTATGACCAGCGGGCCGATTCCGCAGCTCAGTGCATCCAGCTGATCAGTATGGGGCAGAAGCCGGAAGTGAGATTTTCGCGCGTCATCGCTCTGTACGGCAACCTGACGGAACAGGACGCGGAAGCGATAAAGAATTATTGCATTAACCCGGTGGATTCTCAGGAAGCGTCGATGGACAAGCCGGAGACGATCACGATGATGGCCGATGTGCCGGAAGATGTGAAGACGATAGACGGATTCCGCAAGATGAGCGATGAACAGCTTCGTGCGTTTCGCAGCGATATGGGCTTTGCCATGAGTGAGGAGGATCTGCTTTTTGTGCGCCAGCACTATTCTGAGGAACTGATGCGCGATCCGACGGTCACGGAACTCAGAGTTATCGACACTTACTGGTCAGACCACTGCAGACATACGACGTTCTCTACAAAGATCACCGATGTGAAATTCGCAGATGATAAATATTCCCAGCTGGTAAAGAAGGCATTTGAAAGATATTTAAAGATCAGAGAGGAAGTTTACGGCGACAGAATTGCGGAAAAAGATATTACGCTGATGGATCTCGCCGTGATCGGGACGAAATACATAAAAAAGATGGGGCTTGCCGACGATCTCGACGAATCGGAAGAAATTAACGCCTGCAGCATTAACGTGACAGCCGAAATCGATGGGAAGCCGGAGGAATGGCTCGTCATGTTTAAAAACGAGACGCATAACCATCCGACGGAAATTGAGCCTTTTGGCGGCGCTGCAACTTGCCTGGGCGGAGCGATCCGCGATCCGCTTTCCGGGCGCGTTTACGTGTACCAGGCTATGCGTGTCACAGGCTGCGGCGATCCGCGCACGAGCATTGCTGATACGCTGGCGGGCAAGCTGCCTCAAAGAAAGATTACGACGGGTGCGGCTCACGGATACAGTTCCTACGGCAATCAGATCGGTATCGCCACGGGCAAGGTGGCTGAAGTTTATGACGAAGGCTATGTAGCAAAGAGAATGGAAGTCGGCGCTGTCATCGGGGCGGCTCCCAAAGCGAATGTTGTAAGAAAAAAGCCGGCGCCGGGCGATCGCGTGATTCTTGTTGGCGGCCGGACGGGGCGCGACGGCTGCGGCGGCGCAACAGGTTCTTCAAAGGAGCACACGCGGGAATCGATTCTGACCTGCGGCGCGGAAGTCCAGAAGGGCAATCCGCCGGTAGAACGCAATCTTCAGAGACTTTTCCGCAGAAACGAAGTTTCCACGCTGATAAAACGCTGCAACGATTTTGGTGCAGGCGGTGTTTCGGTGGCTATCGGCGAACTGGCTGACAGCCTTGATATCAATCTCGATCTCGTTCCGAAAAAATATGAAGGACTTGACGGCACAGAACTGGCAATTTCTGAATCGCAGGAGAGAATGGCAGTCGTCGTGCGGGCGGAAGATGTGGAGCAGTTTATCGCTTACGCCCGGGAGGAAAATCTGGAAGCCGTTGCAGTTGCCGAAGTTACAGATACGGGCAGCGTCAGAATGTACTGGAGAGGCAAGTGTATTCTCGATTTGAAAAGATCGTTCCTCGATACGAACGGCGTAAAGCAGAATACTGTCGTCGCTTTTGCTCCGATGCCGGATTTTTCCATGGAAGAAGCAGATGCGGCGGATGCAGCGGGCGCGGAGGCGGCGTCAAAGACCGGAGCGGGTGCGCAAAGTGAGCCGAAGCCGCTGGCTGACTATCTCAGGCAGCTCGGAAACGCGAGCCAGAAAGGGCTGACGGAGCGTTTTGACAGCACAATCGGGGCAGGTTCCGTACTGATGCCGCTTGGAGGAAAATACCAGCTGTCGCCGGCTGCCGGCATGGCTGCAAAACTTCCGCTGACAGAAGGATATACAGACACGTCAACGCTGATGACTTTCGGGTTTAACCCGGCGATTTCAAAGCGCAGCCCGTTCCACGGCGCTGTTTATGCGGTCGTCGACTCCGCAACCAAGATTGTGGCTCTCGGAGGCGATTACAGGAAAGCAAGGCTTTCTTTCCAGGAATTTTTTGAAAAACTCGGCACTGATCCGGAACGCTGGGGCAAGCCTTTTGGTGCGCTGCTGGGCGCTTTGACGGCTCAGGCGGAACTGAAAATTCCTGCCATAGGCGGGAAAGACAGTATGTCCGGCACATTTATGGATATCGACGTCCCGCCGACGCTGATTTCGTTTGCTGTTGCGGCGGTCGATGCCAATCAAGTCGTTTCGACCGAGTTTAAAAAGGCCGGCAGCACGATCGTCCATGTATTTCAGGGAACGGACGAATACGGCGTCATAGATTTTGAACAGTACAGAACAAACATGGCGAAAGTCATCGAACTGGCCGGGCAGGGAAAAATTCTTGCGATGAATCCGGTGGGTGGCGGCGGAATTTTCGTCACCGTATGCGAAATGGCGGCTGGAAACATGATCGGTGCTGTCATCGACGGCAAGTCGGGGACGGAGCTTCATAGCCCCGAAATGGGAGCGCTTATTATCGAGATCGGTGCAGAAGATGACGCTGAGACGCTCTTTGAGGGCATTTGCTTTGAGATTATCGGCAAAACTACAGAAAAAGAACAAATTTTTATTTCTGACACAGGCGAATCAATTACACTCGAAGAAATGACGGCAGCATGGAAGGAACCGTTGGAAACGGTATTTCCGACAAAGGCGAAGGAAGACAGCCGGCCTGTCAAAGTGTATTCCTATGCGGAGAGAAGCGTGCTATCGCCTGCAGTTAAGATCGCAAAGCCGAAAGTGTTTCTTCCTGTATTTCCGGGAACGAACTGTGAAATGGACAGCAAGCGTGCCTTTGAGCGGGCAGGCGGCAGCGTTGAAATGCAGATTCTCGCAAATCTGACGCCGGAAGTCCTTGACGAGTCAATCAATCAGATGGTAAAGAAGATTAAAACGAGCCAGATTATTATGATTCCCGGAGGTTTCAGCGGCGGCGACGAACCTGATGGTTCCGCGAAATTTATCACGGCGGTATTCCGGAATCCTGCCGTTTCTGAAGCTGTCACAGAGCTTCTTGAAAAGCGGGACGGCCTAATACTCGGTATCTGCAACGGATTTCAGGCGTTAATAAAGCTGGGTCTTGTTCCTTACGGAAAGATTGTAGAAGCAGCGCAGGACGCTCCGACGCTGACGTATAACAGTATTGGCAGACATGCGTCCTGTCTCGTCAACACGAGGATCGCCTCAGTCAAATCTCCCTGGCTGGCCGGTACCAAGGTGGGCGACATTCACACAATTCCTGTCTCTCACGGAGAAGGCAGATTTATCGCGTCAGACAGCCTGATTGCGAAACTGGCGGAAAACGGTCAGATCGCAACGCAGTATGTGGATTTGGAAGGAAATCCGACATCTGACATCAGGTTTAATCCTAATAATTCCAACCAGGCTATTGAAGGGATTCTTTCACCTGACGGGCGGATTTTCGGCAAGATGGGTCATTCGGAACGCATCGGCAAGAATCTCTACCGCAACGTGCCGGGTAATTTCGACCAGAAGCTGTTTGAGTCGGGGATCAATTATTTTAAATAAAACGATCGAGAAACAGATAAAAAATATAGCAGAAAGGAAGATCAGATTATGAAAGTCGGAATCGTAATGGGAAGTAAATCCGATTATCCCGTGGTGGAACGCACGGAAAAGATTCTCGCTGACTTCGGTGTGGAATATGAAACGCGGATTATTTCCGCTCACAGAACGCCGGCGGCGGCTATGGAATTTGCATCAAAAGCCGAAGAAAACGGGATCGAAGTCATTATTGCGGCGGCAGGCAAAGCGGCTCACCTTGGCGGTGTTTTAGCGGCATATACGCCACTTCCTGTCATTGGACTTCCGATAAAATCGTCAACGCTTACGGGTCTTGACTCGCTGCTGTCTATCGTTCAGATGCCGAAAGGAGTGCCGGTGGCCACAGTGGCCATCGACGGTGCGGAAAACGCGGGCCTTTTGGCTGTTCAGATGCTTTCATTAAAGAATCCGAAGCTCAGGCAGGCAATGAAGGATTACAAGACGAAGATGGAACGCGAGGTTCTTGCGATAGATGCCGAGTTTCAGAAAAAGTGACTGACTCAGAAAAAATAGACGGCAAAGCCTTTTTGGGAAAAGCAAAAGAGCCGTCGGCCGGGTTTTTATGATATAACAGACGGGTCTGCGGGATGAATGAAAAAGTAAACAGAGGGCTTGAGGAACGGATTAAAAAATAAACAGAAGGACGAGAAAGAAATTAAAAAACAAACAGATAAACCGCAAGCCGGATTGAAAAATAGACAGGGGAATCGCCGAGGATTTTGAAGTCGGAAATTGAGTTTCAGATCTGGTTTAAAGCGGGAAGGTTGAAAATAATTTATTATAGTAAACCGATTAAGGCTTATCATATATTGTATCTTAATTTTTAAATAAACTTCAGGAAGCGAAGCTGCACAGGGCCGCCGAGCCCGGAAAGGAAGAAGTATCATGCAGAAATTGGAACAGCTCTACGAGGGAAAAGCAAAAAAAGTTTTTAAAACGGACGACCCGAAGCTTTATATCGTTGATTATAAGGACGATGCAACTGCATTTAACGGCGAAAAGAAAGGAACGATTGCCTCAAAAGGCGTCGTCAATAATAAAATGTCAGCCATCATCTTTCAGCAGCTCGAAGAACGGGGCGTTCCGACGCACCTGGTAAAGCTGTTAAGCGACAGAGAAACTCTCGTAAAAGCGGTTAAAATCCTTCCTTTGGAGGTCATCATCAGAAATGTGGCGGCCGGCTCCTTCTCGCAGAGATACGGCGTACCGGAAGGGACGGAACTTGCAAAAACGGTTCTCGAATTTTCATATAAAAACGACGATCTCGGCGATCCGCTGATTAACGACGATCACATTCTCGCTCTCAGGCTCGCAACCCAGGAACAGCTCGATACTGTCAGAAAATACGCTTTTATGGTAAATGATTTTCTGAAAGAATTTTTCCTGAAGACGGATCTCAGATTGATCGATTTTAAGATCGAGTTCGGCGTCTGCGACGGCGAAGTGATTCTGGCCGATGAGATTTCTCCTGATACGTGCCGTCTCTGGGATGTTCATACGGGTGAAAAGATGGACAAGGACAGATTCAGAAGGGATCTCGGAAACGTTGAGGAGACTTATCAGGAGGTTTTAAAGCGGGTCGAAAGCAATCAGTGAGGAAAAGAATAAATAAATAAATAGAATAAATTGAAAATAGCTGAGGATAGTTATAACAAAAACAAACGGAAATACTTGTAAAAAACAGAAAGAATCGCAAGGAATCAGAGAAAATTGCAGCACATTCGGAAGGACGAGAATCATGAACGGAAAGAAAGACTGGAGCCGGGAAATCGCAAAGTTATTAGATGACGACAAATTTCATGATGAATGCGGCGTCATTGGAATTTCGTCTCCCGGAGCGCAGAATATCGCGAAGGATGTCTATTTCGGACTCCATTCTCTGCAGCACAGAGGCCAGGAAAGTGCGGGAATCGCGTCTAATATGTTCGGGAATATCAGCTATTACAAGGATATGGGATTAGTCCAGGAGGTCTTTAACGATGATATTATAAAGACGCTGCCGGGCGACATCTGTATCGGTCACGTCAGATATTCTACGGCCGGAGAAAGTCAGGCATCGAACGCGCAGCCTCTCGTCGTCTATTCGAGAATGGGTTCGCTGGCGCTGGCCCACAACGGCACGCTCGTCAACGCGAAAGTTCTCAGGGAGCAGATGCAGGATGACGGGTATATTTTCCAAACGACGATTGATTCTGAGATTATTGCGGCGTTGATCGCGAAAAATCTGAAGGAGGGCAGCGTCGAGACTGCTGTCTGCCGTGTCGCCAATATTATTCAGGGTGCTTTCGCTCTCGTTATCACGATGGGCGACAAACTTCTGGGGGTCAGAGATGCAAACGGGATCAGGCCGCTTTGTATCGGAAAGACGAAATCGGGGTACGTTCTGTCTTCAGAAAGCTGCGTTTTTCCGCTTCAGGGGGCTGAGTTCGTCCGCGATGTGAAGCCGGGCGAAATCGTCATTATTGAAAATAACGAGCTTCATTCTGTTATGTTTAATGAGACGGCGCCGCGCAAAGTTTGTTCTTTTGAATACGTCTATTTCGCCAGAACGGACAGCCGTATCGACGGCAGGAGCGTTTATCTTTCCAGGCGCGAGGCCGGAAGAATCCTTGCGCGGGAAAGCGCTGTAAACGCTGATCTGGTGATTGCTGTTCCCGATTCGGGTACGGTGGCAGCAATCGGCTACGCTGAGGAGTCGGGGATTCCATTTGGCGAAGGTCTTGTAAAAAACAGGTATGTGGGCCGGACGTTTATTCAGCCGACACAGGAAATGCGTGATCTCAGCGTCAGGATGAAACTGAATGTTCTGGAGGAAAATGTGAGAGACAGGCGAATCATTGTGATCGATGATTCCATCGTCAGAGGAACGACGAGCGGAAAGATCGTCAAGCTGCTCAAGGAGGCCGGAGCTGCGGAAGTTCATATGCGCATCAGTTCGCCGCCTGTCACTCATTCCTGTTATATGGGCATCGACACGCCGAACAGGAAGCATCTGATGGCTGCCAATATGACGATTGACGAAATGTGTCGTCATATTGGGGCGGATTCTCTCGCATTTATCAGCGTGGAAGGATTAAAAGAATGCATCGGGTTTGGCGATGAGATTTGTGATGCGTGTTTCACCGGCGATTATCCTGTTGAACTTTCAGATCTCGATTATGCGGCGGAGCATGAGGCGGCGGCCGACAAGCGCCGGTTTATCGGCGAATACGACTGATATTCCGGTAAAAATTCTGCCGGCCAGGTATGCGGCAGCAGACGGGTGCGCTTTTTGTGCGTCACCGTTCATGTTGTCCGGCCGCTGTCGGCAGCGGCCGGACAGTGCCGATGGAAAACAGTCCTACTGCGGGGCTGTCTGCTCCGCAGTAGGGCGACTGCCAGATGCGCCGGATACAGTTTAAAGTCGGGCAGAATTACCGGTGTTTTTCGCAGAGGCGTGCAGTACGCAGCGCTTTTGGCGCCGCGTACTGCACGGCTAGATGAAAAAACATCGCCCAAAGCGCAACCATAGATGCGGACAAGAGGTTATAATGAAAATTTTCCGCCGGACAGTGTGCGGAAACGCAAGAAAGGAAATGATAAGGAAAATGAGTAAAAATTTAACTTATAAAGACGCCGGCGTCGATACAAAGGAAGGCGGCAGAGCCGTCGAACTTATGAAAGATCACGTAAAGCGGACGTTCAGCGAAAATGTACTGACGGGCCTCGGTTCTTTCGGCAGTATGTTCCGTCTTGATCTCGACGGCATTACGGAGCCTGTACTGGTTTCTGGTACGGACGGCGTCGGCACGAAGCTGAAAATCGCCTTTCTGATGGATAAACACGACACGGTAGGCCAGGATTGTGTAGCAATGTGCGTCAATGACATCGTCTGCCAGGGAGCGGTTCCTCTTTTCTTTCTGGATTATATTGCCACGGATAAGGTTCATGCGGAGAAGATTGCTGACATCGTCAAGGGCATCGCTGATGGCTGCGTTTTGTCGGAGTGCTCGCTCGTAGGCGGAGAAACGGCTGAAATGCCTTCCTTTTACGGCGAAGACGAATATGATATAGCCGGATTTGCCGTCGGCATCGTTGACCGGAACAAGATTATTGACGGCAGCAAAGTGTCTGCGGGAGATATAATGATCGGCCTTCATTCCAGCGGTATTCACAGCAACGGCTATTCTCTCGTCAGAAAGATTTTCTTTGAAAAGATGGATATGGACGTTCAGGATTATGTGGACGAACTGGGAACGACGTTGGGAGATGCGCTGATTACGCCGACGAGAATTTATGTCAAGGCATGCAAGGCCATTTTCGGCAAGTATGATATTCACGGCATCGTACATATGACGGGCGGCGGCTTTTATGAAAATATTCCGCGCATCCTTCCCGACGGACTGGGCGCTGAGATCGAGACGGGTACATGGAAGGTTCCATATATTTTTAAATATATCAAGGAATGTGGCAATGTCGAGGCCAGAGAAATGTTTTCTACATTTAATATGGGCATTGGAATGATTCTGATTATTGATCCGGCGGACGCTGACGGCGTTATGGCAGCTCTTTCGGCAGTGGGCGAGAGGCCGGCTGTCATCGGCAAAATTTCAAAAAAAGAAGGCATTTCCATTTACAAGGACGGCAAGGTGTTATAGCTGATCGGTTCAGCTTGGACTGAAAAGCGATCAAGAGGTTTTAGAAATGAAAAATATATCGGTACTCGTTTCCGGCGGCGGAACAAATCTTCAGGCCATTATTGACAATGTGGAAAACGGCTTTATTGAAAATGCCAGAATTGCCCAGGTCATTTCCAGTAAAGAGGATGCTTATGCTCTGACGCGGGCAGCAAATCACGGAATTAAAGGTGTATACATCGGGAAAAATAATTATCCTGACATGGAGAAGCGCACTGACGCGATTATCCGGGCGCTGGACGAAGAAAATACAGATCTCGTCATCCTCGCCGGTTATATGAGCGTTCTTCAGCCGAAGCTTATTGCGGCCTATAAAAATAAGATTATCAATATTCATCCGTCGCTGATTCCGAAGTACTGCGGTATGGGTTTTTACGGCCATTATGTTCACGAGGCGGTTCTTGCGGGTCATGAAACGGAATCGGGAGCGACCGTTCATTTTGTTGATGAGGGCGTGGATACGGGCAAAATCATTATCCAGGAAAAGGTTCCGGTATTTGAAGATGACACGCCTGATACGCTGGCCGCAAGAGTTCTCGAAGTAGAACATAAGATTCTGCCGCTTGCGGCAAAGAAGTTCTGTGCCGGCGAGCTTGAGAATTTTAAAGGCGTATAAGATTTTGAAAGACAAGGAGATCGGAAACGGAAGTGCTTCCCGGTGTCCTTTGGAGGTATTTTACAATGAAAATATTAGTCGTGGGAAGTGGCGGCAGGGAGCACGCCATCGCATGGAAGCTGGCACAGAGCCCGAAGGTGAAGAAGCTCTACTGCGCGCCGGGCAACGCTGGAATTGCAGATGTGGCCGAGTGCGTTCCCGTCAAAGCTGAAGCTCTCGAAGGAATCCGGGATTTCTGTGTAAAAAACGCTGTCGATATGGCGGTGATCGGGCCGGAGGTGCCGCTTTCGATGGGGATTGCCGATCTGTTGAACGAGGCGGGTATTCGTGTTTTCGGACCGAACAAGAAGTGTTCACAGCTTGAGGGCAGCAAGTCATTTACGAAGGCGTTTTTAAAGCGCCACAATATTCCGACAGCCGGATATAAGGAGTATACAGATAAAGAAGAACTGAAAAAGGACATCGGCATTTTCGGTTATCCGATGGTCTTGAAGGCTGACGGTCTGGCGGCAGGAAAGGGCGTTATTTTAGCGGAAAATCATGACGAAGCGGAAAAGGCGATTGAGGAGATGATGGGCGACAGAATTTTCGGAAGCGCCGCCGATCTCGTCATTGTCGAGGAGTGTCTCAGAGGCGTCGAAGCGTCGATGCTCTGTTTTGTGGATGGAAAGACGATCGTTCCCATGGAGTCTGCCCAGGATTATAAACGGATTTTTGACGGCGATCGAGGGCCGAATACCGGTGGAATGGGTTCGTATTCTCCAAGTTTAATTTTCAATGACGCGCTGATGAATGAAATCGATGAGAAAATCCTCCAGCCGACGATTGACGGATTTATCGAGGACGGCCTCGATTTTCACGGTGTTCTGTTTATCGGCTTGATGATCGGTGACGACGGCCCGAAGGTGATCGAATTCAACAACAGATTTGGCGATCCTGAGACGCAGTCTGTTCTGATGAGGCTTGAAACGGATTTAGCCGATATTTTTAACGCCTGCATTGACGGAACGCTTGACAAGATGGAAATTCAGTGGAGTGACTGCCGGGCCGTATGCGTCGTGCTGGCTTCCGGCGGCTATCCGGGAAGCTACGAAAAGGGCAAGGTGATCAGCGGGCTTGAAAGCGTTGATGACGATATCGTTGTATTTCACGCAGGGACTTCGCGCGATGAGACCGGCCGGATTGTCACAAGCGGCGGACGCGTTTTGGGCATAACGGCGGTCGGAACGACGAATGATGAGGCGCGGGCAAAGGCTTTTTCAAATGTGGAAAAAATCACATTTGAGGGCGCTCAGTTCCGCAGAGATATCGGAAAGATTAACAGATAGAGGAAGGGCTGTTTTATGGGAAAGAAAGAATACTGGAAACCCGGTAATATGTTGTATCCGTTGCCTGCCGTCATGGTAAGCTGCCAGCGGCCCGGTGAAAAGCCGAATATTATTACGATAGCCTGGACGGGCACGATCTGCAGCGATCCTGCAATGGTGTATATTTCTGTGCGTCCGGAGCGTTATTCTTATGATATTATCAAGGAAACCGGCGAGTTTGTCATAAATTTGACGACGAAGGAACTGGCTCGTGTGACGGATACATGCGGTGTCAAGTCGGGCAGAGAGATTGATAAGTTTGCTGAAATGAAGCTGACACCTGCAGAGTCGCGGTTTGTGGCGGCGCCTTCCATCGCGGAGTCGCCTGTTAATATCGAGTGCAGGGTAAGTCAGCTGATTCCGCTGGGGTCGCATGATATGTTTATCGCCGAGGTGCTCGGTGTTGCGGTGGACAGTGAATATATGGACGGAGAAGGCCGTTTTGATCTGGCGTCGTCGTTGCCGCTCGTTTATAATCATGGCGGGTATTATGAATTGGGTAAAAAAATCGGAAAATTTGGATATTCCGTTCAGAAAAAGAAAAAATAGATTAAAATGAAAAGAAAACAGGACTGCGGGAACGATGCTCGTTTTAAAATAATGTGGATTGCATATATTTCAAGCATATCCAAAATTCTATAAATTTTGGAAAGCGCAGAATCTGTGAAAATTTTTGAAAACTGCCCGTCTGTGGGATTCGTAAAGTCCGTAGCAACCGGCAGGCAGCCGGCGAATTTATGTGTCGGTAAACCGGCGTTAATTGCGACATAATATCCGGGAAACAGTACACAGTATCATTAGGTATGAAGCCTCCTTACATATATCTGGAAATGATATATGTAAGGAGGTTTTTTGATGAATACAGATAAAAACGACAGAACAGACATTCTGATGACAGATGTGTCGATGTTCGGCAGGTCGTATGAACAGGTTCACGGCATCGGGGCGAAACGCAGGAATATGGCGCGCGTAATCTGTGCACGAACAAACATTAGCGTTTCCAAAGTTTCGCCCCGCACCTTTTTAATCCGATGTGGTGGAAATCGTTGCAGAGTTGATGCGGAAATTTTTGGGAGGAAATTTCCGAGTGGCGAGTAGTGTATTGATTTTACAGTGATAAAAAGGTATAATGTACGAATGATTTACATATTTCCAGTCGTATGTCGGGAGGTACGAAAAAAATGAGAATTGCAGTGGATGGAATGGGCGGAGATAATGCTCCTCAGGAGATCGTCAAGGGCTGTGTTCAGGCCGCCTCAATCATTGACGATGAAATTTTTATCGTCGGAGCAGAGGACGTGATAAGAAAAGAACTTAAAAAGTATAAATTCGACAAGAATCAGATTAAGATCGTACATGCGTCGGAGGTTATTACGAATGAAGACGCGCCTGTCAAAGCGGTCCGGACGAAAAGAGATTCGTCTATGGTGAAGGCGATTTCTCTCGTCCGCGACGGATTGTGCGACGTGGTCATTTCGGCAGGAAATACCGGAGCACTGATGGCTGCTTCACTGTTTACGTTAGGCCGAATTCCGGGAATCGACAGACCGGCAATCGGCATGACTTATCCGATTCTCGGCGAAGGCATGTCGTTTCTCGTCGATTCCGGCGCAAATTCGGAGTGTAAGCCGGGAAATCTGCTGGAATTTGCAGTGATGGGCAGCATTTATATGCGTGAGGTGCTCGGCGTCGACTGGCCGACAGTCGGGCTGATCAATATCGGCATCGAAGAAAAGAAGGGAACGACAATGCTCAAGGAGACACATCAGCTCCTGAAAAAGAGCAATCTTAATTTTATCGGAAATGTTGAAGGCAGAGATATTCCGTTTGGCGTCGCTGATGTGCTGGTATGTGACGGGTTCGTCGGAAATACGGTGCTTAAGCTGACGGAGGGACTTGCCCAGAAGATAATTGACCTGCTGAAGCAGATGTTGTCATCGTCTACGAGGTCGAAGCTTGGCGCTCTGCTTCTGTCCGATCATTTTAAAGCTTTGAAAAAAGTATTTGATTATTCGGAATATGGTGGGGCGCCGATTCTCGGTGTAAAAGGAGCGGTTATAAAAATCCACGGATCTTCCACGGCGAATGCGTTGCTGAACGCTGTTATCAAAGCGATTCCATATGTAGAAAACGATGTAGTCGGGATCATTCGTGATTCCGTCATAGAATTGGAGGAAATAGCAATCAGTGAATAAGGAAGAAAAAGAAGAAAGAGATTATACGAAACTGTATAAGGCTCTTGGATATGCTTTCAATCGTGAGGATCTGCTTCAGACAGCTTTGACGCACAGTTCCTATTGTTATGAACACCGGCTCAGTTACAGAGAAAATAATGAGCGTCTCGAATTTCTTGGAGACTCTATATTCAACGCAGTTATCACGGATGAGCTCTGCGCGAGACTGCCGGAAAACGCAGAAGGTCATCTGAGCCGTTTGCGTGCTTCTATTGTCTGCGAACAGTCTCTTTACCAAAAGGCTAAAGAGATTCGTCTGTCAGACTATATGCGGCTTGGACGCGGGGAGCGGATTACGCTTGAACACAGTCAGACACCGTCTCTGGCGGCGGATGCACTTGAGGCGACGATTGGAGCCATTTACAGAGACGGCGGCTGGGATTGTGCGAAAAATGCAGTGCTGCGGCTGTTTGGCGATACGATAGAAGAAGCGCTCCGCGGCAGACTTCAGCGCGATTATAAAACGATGCTTCAGGAACTGCTTCAGTCGAGAGGCGATGCTCACATTTCTTACCAGATTGAAAGAGAGTCCGGGCCTGATCACAATAAGACATTTTTCGTATCTATGAGAAATAACGGCGTCGTTTGGGGACGCGGCTCCGGCAGCACTAAAAAGGAAGCGCAGCAGAATGCCGCGAAGATGGCGCTGGAAAAAATGAGGGGTTAAATTGTATTTCAGGAAGATCAGTATGCATGGCTTTAAGTCGTTTGCGGATCCCGTCACAATCGAGTTCGACAGGGGAATTACCTGCGTAGTCGGGCCGAATGGAAGCGGAAAAAGCAATATTTCTGATGCCCTGCGGTGGGTTCTTGGTGAGCAGAGTCCGAAAATGCTGCGGGGCGGCAAGATGGATGAAGTCATTTTCGCGGGTACGGCTTCCCGAAAATCCAGAGGGATGGCCGAGGTAACTCTCGTCATCGATAACTCAGACGGCGTGCTTCCCGTCGATTTTTCCGAGGTAGCGATCGGCCGCCGGATGTACCGTTCGGGTGAGAGCGAATATTCAATTAACGGTTCGCCTTGCCGGCTGCGGGATATCCGGGAACTGATCATGGACACGGGAATTGGAGTTGACGGGTATTCTCTGATCGGCCAAGGGAAAATCGCTGAAATCATTAATGGAAAACCTGAGAGCAGACGTGAAATTTTTGAGGAAGCGGCAGGTATCGTGAAATATAGAAGCCGTAAGGCGGAAACGGAACGGAAACTGGAAAGTGCCCGCCAAAACCTTGAACGTGTCAATGATATTATTGCGGAACTTCAGGAACGGCTGGGACCGCTGGAAAAAGAATCTGAAAAGGCGCAGCGCTATCTGGAACTCAGCCGGGTTTATCGTGAAGCGGAAACGTTTGTCATTCTTAAATCGGTAGACGAACTGGCGGAGACACAGAAGGCGCTGGCAGCCCAGGCATCCGATCTCAGCCGGCAGATCAGCAGAGAACAGCAGTTGCGGGACGAAGCGGAGGAACAGATTAGGCAGCTGAATCTTAAAAGTCAGGAAGCTGACAGGAAGGATATGGAGGAACGCCAGCGGATGATGGAATTTTCCGACAGGCTCGGACTGCTGAAGGCGGAGCTTCGTATGGAGCAGGAGCGGGGAGCTTCTCTGGAACAGAATTTACATAATAACGAACGCGAGCTGACCCAACTCCGCGAACGCCTTGCAAATGAACAGACTGCGGCGCAGGAAGTTCTGGAAAAAAATAAAAAACTGACGGAAGCCTGGGAAAGGGTCAACAAAGACCTTTCCGAAAAAAATGATGTATTCATTAGGCAGTCCGCACGTCTGAAGGAAAGTGAATCACGGGCAGAGGAACTGAAAAGCAGGCTGTACGAACTGAAAATGGAAATTTCTTCAAAATCAGCGGAGGCCGAAGGCATAAAAAATCTTGGAGAATCGCTGAGAACGAGACAGGAGCAGCTTCAAAACCAGGCGGATGCGGCGGGTGAAGGCGGTTTTTCGGCTTTTGAGGTTGCAGAAAAGAGGGAACAGCTGAAGGAACTTGAAGGCCGGCTTAAGGAACAGTCAGGCGGGATTCAGTTGTCGGAAGATAGAATAGGCGAGATGTCGCATAGAATTGATGCCGCCGAGGCGGAGCTTTCACGTGTTTCCGGTCAGTACAGCGAACAGTCGGCGGCGGCAAAGGCACTGAGCCAGCTTGAAAATTCCTATGAGGGATACGGCGGCGCAGTGCGTTTTATCATGCAGGCCGAGGAGCTCGATGGAATTTTCGGCACGGTAGGCGAACTGATCACAGTCCCGAAAGGATACGAGACGGCTGTTGAAACAGTTCTTGGCGCAAGAATGCAGAATATTATCTGCCGCGACGATTTAAGTGCGGAACAGGCGATCCGTCTGCTTAAAAAAAACAGGGCCGGACGGCTGACGTTTCTGCCGCTTGCGAGTTTAAAGACATCGAACTGGCGTTTTGATCCGGGAATCTTTCATGAGGAAGGTTTTCTCGCGGCAGCAGCGGAATGTGTAACATCCGAGAAGGAATATGAAAAAGCTGTAAAATATTTGCTTAGTGGTGTCGTCATCGTCGATACGTTGGAGCACGCTTCGCGGATTTCAAAAAAATACACGGGATGCCGCTATGTAACGCTTGAAGGGGAACTGATCAATCCGTCAGGGGCTATTACCGGCGGCGCCTACCGGAAAAATTCCGCAGGAATTCTCGACAGGAGGCAGCGGCTGAATGAACTGGAGAAGTCGCTGAAACTTCTGGCCGCGCAAAAGGACCGGGCAGGAAGCGAACTTGAGGCTCTTAAAGCGGAAGCCGAGAGGGAGCGGACGTGGGCAGAAAAACTGCATGAGGAACGGCGTCAGACTGAAATGCGGGTGATCAACTGTAAAAACGAGCTGTCGCTGATGGAGGAACGGCTCAGTCAGAGCGCTGACCGGCGGGATCGGATGTCGCGCGAGATGGAGCGTATTAAAAAAGAAAGAAACGATACGGAATTATCAATACAGCGGTTGAATGAGGAGCGTTCTGAAGCGGAAAATCTGGCGGAGCGTTTTGAGGCGGAAGCTGAGGAGGCGATTTCCCAAAGCGAGTGTTTCAGATGCGAACTGGAAACTCTTGGAGGCGAGATTACGCAGTTACGCCTTTCGGCGGAATCACTGAAGGGGGAACTTGCAGGAAATTCCCATCTTGTGGAGTTGTCCGGAAAGTCAGCTGACGATATAAATCAACAGATATTGGAAAAGGAAGGCGCTTCCGGAGAATTACATGCCAGGATACAGGAAAGCCGCAGGAAGGCGACCGAAACGGAGGAAGAAATCAAATGTATGGAAAATTCTGACGAGGCCGGCAGCGCAAGGCTTGACGCAATTCGCGCAGAACGGGAAGAAATCACGAAATCTTTAGCAAAGCTTGCAAATATCCGGGACGAAAAGGAAAAGGAACTGTTTGAATGGAAAAGCAGCCGGCGTGAGATAGAAATGCGTGCTGAGAGCGCGGCGGAACGGGCTGAAAATCTGAAGAACAGGCTTTGGGAGGAATTTGAACTGGCATGGCTTGAGGCTGCTGCACAAAAGGCCCGGCTGACTGAGAAGTTTCCGGATCCGGCAGAGGCAACACGCCAGTCTAAGAAGGCAAAGCGCGAATTAAGAGAGATCGGCGACGTGAACGTCGGCTCCATTGCGGAATACGAGTCGGTCAGCACAAGGTTTCAATTTCTGACGGAGCAACGAAATGATTTGACGGAGGCAGAAGCGTCTTTGCGAAAGATTATCGAGGATACGGACCGCAGGATACGCAGTGATTTTCAATCGACATTCGACCAGATCAGGGAGCATTTCAAATCTACGTTTTCTGAACTGTTCGGCGGCGGCAGAGCGGAAATCATCCTGGAAGATCCGGCGGATCCGTTAGGGTGCGCCATCGACATCGTGGCTCAGCCGCCGGGCAAGAAACTTCAGAATATGAATCTGATGTCGGGCGGTGAAAAAACGATGACCGCAATCGCACTGATGTTTGCAGTGCTCAAGACAAAGCCGACGCCGTTTTGTATTCTCGACGAGGTGGAGGCGGCGCTCGACGAAGCGAATATCGAACGCTTTGCCGATTATCTCAGTGTTTTTAAGGACATTCAGTTTGTGCTGGTGACGCACCAGAAGGTTACGATGGAACATGCGAATGTTCTTTACGGCGTGACGATGCCGGAGAAGGGCATTTCAAAGATTTTGTCTCTCAAACTGGCTGATGCCGAAAGGATGGCGGAAATCGCAGAATGAGTGTGAAATAAAGTGAGTACACCATGAAACTGTAAAATACATTTAAAAAAATTCCAGAGAGGAGATTGGGAATGGCTTTGAAGGAAAAGAAATCTTTTTTCAGTCGTCTGAAGGAAGGACTGACAAAGACGAAAGACAATATGGTAGGCAAAATCGAGGACGTCATATTTCAGCGGCCGCAGATCGATGAGGATATGATGGAGGAGCTTGAGGAAACTCTGATTTTGTCAGATATTGGAATGGATACCACACTGAAAATCGTCGGACAGCTCCGTTCCGATATTAAGACGGAACGTCTCGATACGCCGGAAAAGGTTATGGCGCAGATCAAGAAAATTATTACCGGAATTATTACAAAGGAAGCGAGCAGTGAGCTTTCTTCTGATCTTCCGATGGTCATACTGATGATCGGCGTCAACGGTTCGGGCAAGACGACGTCGATCGGGAAGATCGCTCATCTGCTTAAAAACGAAAATAAACGCGTCATGCTGGCTGCCGCCGATACCTTTCGGGCGGCGGCGATTGAACAGCTTGAAATCTGGGGAGAGCGGGCCGGTGTTCCCGTTATCCGTCATCAGGAGGGAGCCGATCCTTCCGCTGTTATTTATGACGCGATTAAAGCGGCTCAGGCGAGAAATATAGACGTTTTAATCTGTGATACGGCGGGCAGGCTTCAAAATAAGAAAAATCTGATGCTTGAACTGGAAAAGATGAATAAAATTATAGATCGTGAATTTCCGGAAGCATCGCGTGAGACGCTACTCGTACTGGACGCGGCTACGGGGAAGAATGCCGTTTCTCAGGCGAAGAATTTCGGCAGCGTAGCAAAGCTGACAGGTATCGTTCTAACGAAGCTGGACGGTACGGCGAAGGGTGGAATCGTTATCACACTTGCTGATGAGTTTGATGTTCCCGTGAAGTTTATCGGTGTCGGAGAGGGAATGGATGATCTGCAGGTTTTTGATCCGGAAATGTTTGCTGACGCGCTATTTGAAAAGTAAATATATTGAAATATTTAACAGCTCGTCAGTTAAAAGGGAAATATCGGGAGATGTTTTTCTTGCAGATAACACGAAATAAGGGCAGGTAGAAAGATTATATGAGTAAACCGATTGTTGCCGTAGTAGGCAGACCAAATGTGGGGAAATCAACGCTTTTTAACAAGATCGTCGGGAGCCGTGTGGCCATCGTTGAGGATACGCCGGGCGTTACGAGGGACAGAATTTATGCAGAAGCCGAGTGGAACGGTATTCCTTTTATTCTGATCGACACGGGCGGCATCGAGCCGGATTCCGATGACGTCATTCTCTCCCAGATAAAGGAGCAGGCGCAGATCGCTATTGATATGGCGGATGTCATCGTCTTTGTGACTGACGGGAGGGCCGGGCTGACATCGGCCGACCGCGAAGTGGGAGAGATGCTGATGCGCACCGGACGAAATGTTATTTTAACAGTCAATAAGATCGACACGCCGAAACTGACAGATGATTTTTACGATTTTTATGAACTCGGACTTGGCGAACCGGTTCCCGTTTCTGCGTCGAATATGCTGAATCTCGGCGATCTTTTGGATATGATTGTCAGCGAATTTCCAAAAGATAGCGTCGAAGAAGCGGAAGAAGACGATATCAGGATTGCCGTTATCGGGAAACCGAATGTCGGAAAATCGTCGCTCATCAATGCAATAATCGGTGAGGAGCGAGTCATTGTCAGCGATATTGCGGGCACGACGCGTGACGCCATTGATACGCCTTTTGAACATCAGGGTCAGAAATATATTTTAATCGACACGGCGGGTATCCGCCGCAGAAAAAAAGTAACGGAAGATATTGAGCGTTTCAGCGTCATCCGTGCTATTGCATCGATTGAGAGGAGCGACGTCTGTATTTTAATGATCGACGCTCAGGATGGCGTTACAGAACAGGATAAAAAGATCGCCGGACTGGCCCATGAGAGCGGCAAGGGAATTATTGTAGTTGTAAATAAATGGGACTTGATTGAAAAAGATTCTCATACGATGCGAAAGTTTGAAAAAGAAATTCGGTCGGAGCTTTCTTTTATTTCGTACGCGCCGCTGCTGTTTATCTCGGTCAAAACGGGACAGCGGATGATGAATGTACTGAATCTTGCCAGGGAGGTGGCGCAGGAACGGTCAAAGCGTATCCCGACGGGGCAGCTGAATGCTGTGATCGCGGATGCGGCGCTGATGCGCCAGCCGCCTTCAGACAAGGGAAAAAAGCTGAAAATTTATTATGCGGCGCAGGTGGGTACAGAGCCTCCGCTTATTTCTTTTCAAGTGAACAAGCGAGATTTGATGCATTTTTCGTATTCGCGTTATCTTGAAAACAAAATCCGGGAGAATTTCGGGTTCAAGGGAACATCTGTCAAGTTCGTCTTTCGCGAAAAAGGGGAGAATGAGGAATGAGTGTGACATCTTTTGATCTGGCGTGGATGACAGGGCTTTTTGCAGTCGGATATCTTCTCGGAAATATTTCGCCGGCTACACTGATGGGAAAAATTTACGGTGTTGACATCCGCAAAGAAGGCAGCGGAAATCCGGGCACGACGAATGTACTGAGAACTCTTGGGAAGAAAGCGGCGGCATGTACGCTGCTGATCGATGTGCTGAAGGGATTTCTGCCGGCGCTGGCAGGAAAGATGCTTGCAGCGTCCTTCGGCAGCGCTGCGTCGTTGGCAGATGTGACGACTAACGCTTCCGATTCTGTTTTCGTTTCGGCTGCTGCGGCGCAGGACGCTCAGGGGATTCTCTGGGCGATCTGCGCCGGTACAGGCGCACTGCTGGGTCATATGTGGCCGGTTGTTTTTCGCTTTAAAGGCGGGAAAGGAATTGCTACCGGATTTGGCGTTGCGCTCGCTCTCGACTGGCGCGTCGGTCTGACGGCGCTCGTTTTCGCAGCGCTTGGCGCTCTGGTGACGAAACGGGTGTCCTGCGGTTCTGTTGCAGCGGCCGTGACGTTTCCCATCGCAGTCTATTTTTTCATAGTCCGCGATATTTACATAAGTCAGAGCGGGTACAGCGGCGGCTGGGAGCATATCTGGGCGGCATGTATCGGCATTTTGGTAATCTGGAAGCATCGGAGCAATCTTTTGCGGATTGTGCGCGGTGAGGAGCCGTCTTTCAGTTTTCTCTCTAAGAGGGATGAAAAAAACGAAAAAGATAAAAACGAATAAAGAATATGCATGCCTTCTTCGTGCAGTGTTTTACTGCGCTGGTGCAGGCATGTGATTTGAGGATATGAATAAGATGAAAAAAAAGATAGCGATTTTAGGCGCGGGAAGCTGGGGAACGGCGCTTGGCATCGTGCTTGCGGAAAACGGACATGAGATTGCAGTCTGGGGAAGAAACAGCGAGTCTATGAGGGAAATTCAGAGGACGCGGGAAAATAAAAAATATCTTCCGGATATTATCCTCGATGAGAAGATCACGTTTACGAGCGACGCTGCTGCGGCGCTTTCCAATGCAGATGCGGCGGTTTACGTCGTGCCGGCCCAGGCGTTTCGAGCGTGTTTTGAGGAGACGAATACATATCTTGGCAGCGGCGTGCCTGTTATCAACTGCGCGAAGGGGATAGAGCAGAGGACTCATCTGCTTATCTCTCAGATTGCGGCTCAAATCAGACCTGATGTGCCTTTTGCCGTTCTTTCAGGGCCGTCTCATGCGGAGGAGGTTGCCCGGCTGCTGCCGACGACGCTGACTGTGGCGTCAGCAGACGAATCGGTTGCTGTTTATGTGCAGGATCTTTTTATGTCTGATTTTCTGCGTGTTTATACATCGCATGATGTGGTTGGCACGGAGATCGGCGGCGCCCTGAAAAATATTATTGCTCTTGGCGCAGGCATTTCTGACGGCATGGGTTATGGTGACAATGCGAAGGCTGCCTTGATTACGCGCGGCTTAACAGAAATTGCGCGTCTTGGCGTCGAAATGGGCGCTGAAAAAAATACGTTTATGGGCTTGTCAGGCATTGGAGATCTTGTCGTTACATGCACCAGTATGCACAGCCGCAACAGACGCTGCGGCATGATGATCGGTCAAGGCGTCGCGCCGGATGAGGCGACGAAATGCGTTGGTATGGTGGTAGAAGGAATGTTTACGACGGAGGCGGCATATGAACTGGCAAAATCCTTCGGTGTGGAAATGCCGATTACGGAGCAGATTTACCATGTGATCTGCGGCCAGCTGACAGCGGCTGAGGCAGTCGGATTGCTGATGGGCAGACAGAAAAAAAGCGAGGATTAATGCGGAGCTGACCCGGTTTGCGGAGCAGACCATTATATTACGTACCCCAAAAACGTCCGCCTATTGAGTACAGCCGAGCGTAGAAACGGCTCCGCAGGAGTGTCGCGCACATATCAACAGTGCGCGCCAAGCGAGAGCGTCTCCGGCGGCGCCGTTTTCGGATCGGCTCTATGCAAAGTTTCTCCGATAGTCAGACGATCATGGAAATAACGGCTGATTGAGGCAGGAAACGGCTACTGCGGACCTGACCCGGTTTGCAAAGCAAACCATTATATTACGTACCCCAAAAACGTCCGCCTATTGAGTACAGCCGAGCGTAGAAACGGCTCCGCAGGAGTGTCGCGCACATATCAACAGTGCGCGCCAAGCGAGAGCGTCTCCGGCGGCGCCGCTTTCGGATCGGCTCTATGCAACAATTTCCCGAAATTTTAATGATACTGGCAGTTAATGTTGCGCGAGGCTGAAATTGACTATCACGTGGTTGAAATGCGCGCAGCACCCTGCCGAACAACATCTTCAAAGTTATTGATTGAGATTGAAATTTAATAATAAGTAAAAAATTAAAAATTTTGAGGCCTGAAATGAAAATACTGGTAAGCGCTTGTCTTTTGGGAGTCAATTGCAAGTATAACGGTGGAAATAATTATCAGTCGGTTTTAAAGAAACTGATGAAAGAGCATCAGCTGATTCCTGTCTGTCCGGAATCTTACGGCGGCCTGTCTGTTCCGCGTGAGCCTGCAGAGCGGGTAGGGGAGAGGGTTGTATCGCGCAGTGGAGAGGATATGACAACCCAATTTTTACGCGGTTCCCATGCGATGGTCCAGATTGCTGATTTTTTCGGATGTGAGCTGGCTATTTTGAAAGAAAACAGTCCTTCCTGCGGATATGGAATGATATATGACGGCACATTTTCAGGCACACGTGTTCCTGGCGATGGAGTTTTTGCAGAGATGCTGCGAAAAAAAGAAATTCCAGTGATTGGAGAATCTGAGATTAAAAATTATTTTAATTTATAGCATTTTAATAAATATTATTTATTTTGTGAAAAATAATTTGTGCGAATTGTAAAATCAACTTGAACACTTGAACATTGAAAGATCCATAGAAACC
>CAYTKT010000001.1:0-157513 GCA_964438605.1 uncultured Oscillospiraceae bacterium | reverse complement strand
TTAACGGTCTGAAAATCATGGACGCTGGCGAAGAATATACGAAACAGATGCAGCAATATCCGGTGATCTCGCTGACGCTGAAATCGGCAAAACAGGCGGATTTTTCCACAGCATACGATATGCTGGTCAAAGGAATCGCCAGGGAATTCCAGCGCCATGAATTTGTTTTAAATTCCGACAGACTGTCTGAGGCAGAAAAAAAACTCTTTGTTCAGATCAGAGACTGGGAAGCAAAGGTTTCACATTATGCGGATGCACTGCAATTTTTATCGGATTGCCTTTATAAAGTGACGGGCAAGAAAAGTATCGTCCTGATCGATGAATACGATGTTCCATTGGAAAATTCGTATTTTCGTGGATTTTATCCTGAAATGATCGACTTCATCCGTTCGTTGTTTGAATCAGCGCTCAAGACGAATGATCATCTGGAATTTGCCGTGATTACCGGCTGTCTGCGCATCAGCAAGGAGAGCATCTTTACCGGACTGAACAACCTGGAGATTGTTTCGATTCTCAATGAAACGTATGGCGAACATTTCGGTTTCACCCCCCAAGAGGTAGAGGCGATGGCTGCGTATTACGGTGTGGAGGAGCGCATGGACGACATCCGCAGGTGGTACGACGGCTATCTGTTTGGAAATTCCGAAGTGTACAATCCCTGGAGCGTTGTCAACTTCATGAAAGCCCTGCGAGCAAATAAAAACGCCTTTGGCAGACCTTACTGGGCGAATACGAGTTCCAACGAGATCGTGCGCGACTTGATTCGCGAAGCAGATAGCACGGCACGGGAGGAACTGGAAATTCTATTGGCTGGTGGGACGATTGAGAAACCGGTTCACGAGGATATTACGTATGGGGAAATAAAAAACGCCAAAAACAGGGACGGGAAAGAAGATGAACTGGAAGAACTCTCTCCACAGACCATTCAGAATAACTTATGGAATTTCCTGTTTTTTACCGGATATTTAAAAAAAGTATCGGAATGGATGGGAAACGAACAGAAAGGGGAAGACCCGGATCAAATTTACCTGAGATTGACGCTTCCCAACCGCGAGGTGCGTTCGATTTATCGGAATCACATCAGAAACTGGTTTCATCTTCAGGTCACAGGCGGAGGTCTTGACCGGCTGTACGAGGCGACGATGGCAGGCGATACAGACGAAATGGAAGATGAGTTCTGTAACATTCTGCTGCGGACGATCAGCTATTTTGACAGCCCGGAAGCGTATTATCACGGCTTTTTGGCGGGCATGTACCAGAATATGGGGAATTATACGGTTCAGTCAAACCTGGAACTCGGAACGGGCCGGCCGGATCTGGCGCTCGTTCCTCCGAGGATTCGCGGGAGATATTTTGTCTTTGAATTTAAGATAGTGAAGGAGCAAAAGGATCTGAAAAACGGCTGTGCGGAGGCGTTAAATCAGATTCGCGAAAAAAAATACGTGGACGGCGCACATACGCGCGGTTACGAAGATGTCTGTGCATATGGCGTGGCGTTTTGCGGCAAGGAATGTCTTGTGCGGAAATATGAAGAATAGCAGAACAGCGGAATGAATGTTCGTTGTTCTTTTACATAGCAGATGAGAGATTTTACAGAAAAGATTGCTTATGAGAGGTATAAGGAAATGAAGGGTATCAAAAAACTGCGGCCGGCGATGATGCTGGGTCTGATCCTGATACTGGCTCTGATATTGTCTGTCTGCGCTGTTCTTGTGAACGGTCTTACGAGGACGTCTGTTTTTAATGATGTGCCGGAAGATGCATGGTACAGGGATGCCGTGGAATACACGGCTGAAAACGGGTATTTTCAAGGAACGGCGGAAAACACTTTCAGTCCGGAGGATTTTATGACGCGGGCCATGTTTATCACAGTGCTGGGAAGACTGGAAAAAAATCAGGCCGGTACGTATCCGAAACCGGATTTTTCGGATACGGCACAGGAAACCTGGTACACGCCTTATCTCGGCTGGGCGGTGAAAAACGGGTTGGTGACAGGTTATCCCGATGGGAGTTTCCGGCCGGATACTGTGATAAATCATGAGCAGATGTCGGTGATTCTGGCACGGTATGCGTCTTATAGAGGCGTTGATCTGGCAGAACGGAGTGCTGTTTCGTCCGCTGCGTTTACGGATGAAAATGATATTTCCGGATGGGCAAAAGAAAATGTGCATCTTGTGGCGGCTTGCGGTATTTTTTCGGGATATCAGGATGGCAGTTTTCTGTCTTTCGTGAATACAGACCGCGCGGAGGCGGCTTTTGCGATTATGCGTCTCGATATGGTGTGCAACGGAAAGCAGTTATCAGAATTTAAAATACCAGAAATCCCAAAGTTTTCTAAAACGGATAAACTGATGGCGCAAATGAGTTTGTATGAAAAGGTGTATCAGATGCTCGTCGTTTCACCGGAAAAGCTGACGGGTTCCGGTGCGGTTACTCAGGTGGGTGCGGCAATGGAAAATGCCCTTGCCCAATATCCAGTAGGCGGAATTTTGTACAATACTGCCAATTTGATTTCCGCATCGCAAACTGTTCAGATGATTTCGGATACGAAAGCGTATTCGGCGATTACCCCGTTCATTACGGTGGATGAAGAAGGCGGTAAAGTGGCCCGTGTGGCGTCCAAGCTGGGAACGACGAAGTTTTCGCCGATGTACACTTATCGGAATCAGGGGGCGGATAAGGCTTATGAAATCGGGGCTGCGCTGGCTAAAGATATCAGTCAGTTCGGCTTTAATCAGGATTATGCTCCTGTTGCTGATATATGGACGAATCCGGCGAATACAGTGATCGGCACGCGGGCTTTCGGCGATGATCCGAACACGGTCGCGGCGCTTGTGGCTGCTGTGGTAAAGGGACTGCAGGATAACGGTGTTATCGCTACTTTAAAGCATTTTCCGGGGCATGGAGATACGGCTGAAGATTCCCATACAAGCGTTGCTTATAGTTATAAAACGCTCGATCAGCTGCGGAGTGCGGAATTTATTCCTTTCCGTGCGGGAATTGAGGCCGGAGCCGATTTTGTCATGTGCGCTCACGTCACTGTGCCGAACGTGGACAGTGTGCCGGCAACCATGTCTGAAATTCTGATCACTGATATTCTCAGGGGTGAGCTCGGATTTGAGGGCGTTGTAGTGACGGATTCCATGTCGATGAAGGCGATTTCCGCTTATTATTCTTCCGCAGAGGCGGCTGTAAATGCGGTGAAGGCGGGCTGCGATATGATTTTATCTCCGTATAATATGCCGCAGGCCGCGTATGCAATGATGCAGGCGGTTGAAAACGGTACGATCAGTGAGGCGCGTATCGACGAAAGCGTCCGGCGGATTCTGTCGGTCAAGGAGAAGTACGGGCTGTTAAAATAGGACGGCGGATTTGGCTTGAACGAAATGGAAGAAAAATCACCGATTCGGCTGAACTGCTGCCAGATTAGAAAACAACTTTTTAATCTGATTTTGATATGGATGTTATTTAAATCCGGAGTAATCCGGAATCAGGAGGCGGAAATTTAAATGATCGGGTTTCCGGTTTCCAGCTGCGGAGGAGAGATGCTGCGCTTAAGATTATTTCTTACAGCCGTGAACATGATATGTAAATATGACAGCCAAACATATGAATTTTGTACTGGTAGCTGCCGTAATCTCACTGACTTTAAACGGTATGTCAAAATCAGACTGCCCCAAAATTCAAAAGTTAATTTTCAAGGTGGAAGATAGCGTTAATATCATGTCAAAATGGAAAGTCAAATGGTTTCAGAAAACGATTTTGTGGCTCGTTCAGAAGCCAAAGTGGAGAGTGATGACAAGCTGGGATTAGTTTTCAGACAGTCTGTCATCTCTGTTATTTTTGTCCCGAAGGAGGATTTAGTATGAAAGAAAATATAAAACATTTGTTTTGTACGGTATGTGCAGTGCCGCTTATTTTTGTGCTGATGATTTCACTGGCGGCGGTTCCGGACAGAGTTTTCGCGCAGGAGAACGGGCAGGCAGACGATTTGCAAGAAGTATCCGGACTGTCTGATGTGTCCGGTTTGTCTGATTTATCGGAATCGTCTAACGCCGGCAGAACCGGGGAATCTGTAGCAGGTGGCATGAAGGCAAAGCTCGATACGGTAAATCATATTAAGTACATAAACGGAGGGAGTGACGGCTTGTTCCATCCGGAGGATTCGCTGACGCGGGCGGAAGCGGCGCAGATGGTTTATACGCTCCTTGTTATTGAAAACGACAGTGCAAGCCAGACAGGTGGCAGCAAAACGACGCCGAAGCGTTTAGGAAGCGGCGGCAGCGCGGGGAATGGCAGCGGGACGAATACAGGAAATTCATCAGGTGCAGCAGGCGGTGCAGTATCCGCAAAGCCGGCCGGTAATGTTTCTTTTTCTGATGTTTCCGGCGGAGAGTGGTTTGCTGACGCTGTCAGAACTTTAGCTTCCACCGGTATTATGAACGGTTCAGACGGTCTGTTCCGGCCGAATGACGCGATTACAAGAGCGGAGTTTGTTTCGATACTGGCTGGCTTTTATGACGAGGAACGGCAGAATCCAGCGGTGTATTCTTCGGCGGGAACGCATTTTGCCGATGTGCCTTCCGGACACTGGGCAGAGGACGATATTCTGTTCGCATCGTCTGAAGGCTGGATTACGGGTTATCCGGACGGGACGTTCCAGCCGGGCGGCACGATTTCAAAAGCAGAAGCGGCAGTGATTCTGAACCGCGTTCTTGGGCGCACCGGTGATTCCGACATCATTCAAAATTCTCAGGAAATCCGTATTTTCCCTGATGTTCCAATAAATCACTGGGCATATCTTGCCATCATGGAAGCGTCAACCGGCCACAAATATACGAGCAGCGGGCAAGGGGAATTTTGGACTTCTTTTGACAGGGAGAAGACTGTGCTGGAGCCGGGTTACCATGTTATTGACGGCACCCTTTATCTCGTTGAGGATAATGGTCTTTTTGCCCGCAGCAAGATGGTAGGAAGCCATGCTTATGACGCGGATGGCCGATATACGACAGGTATCGCGGAACTGGACAGACTTGTGAGAACGGCTACGGCAACCTCGGTTGACAGCAGTATGACGCAACACGAAATGCTTCAGGCTGTATTTGATTATGTTGTAAATAATTGTTCGTATCGGAAGAAAGATATATTGCAGACGGGTTCCACTGGCTGGACGGAAAAGTACGCACAGATTATGCTCGGTGAATTAAAAGGAAATTGTTATTGTTTTGCGTCGGCATTTTACCATCTTGCTAAGAATGTCGGATATGATCCGCGTGAAATCGCGGGGCTTGTCGGCACGAGACGGGAATCCCACGGCTGGGTGGAAATCGATATCGACGGCCAGACCAGGATGTACGACCCGTGTATGACGAATTCGCGGCGCAGAAAGGGAATGAATATCTATATTTTCGAGCTGACTTATGAGAACGCGCCGTTTATTTACGCCAAGAGTTAGGTGTGTCAGTTCGATTTGCAGCATGTTTTACGGAAATTTGAAATTAAAAAAGCGGCGTTTGAAGCGACTGTTTTAAACAATGGAGTGCATACAAAAGCGATCTGCAATTTGTGGTTCCCAGAGTTCTTTGCCGCTTTCGCCGTTTTTCTTACTTTTCATCGTTTCCGCCGTTTTCGTTGTTTTCGTCCGACCGGCGGGTCATTGAAATTGAAAGCGAGGTTCAGTCTTTTTCTTCTTTTTTGCCGCTGACGGCGATGTTTTTATCATTCAGCATTTGTTCAAGAAGTTCCGCAGCGTCTTCGACGCATCCGGGACAGCTTCTGAGTTTTGGCTTTCCCTGGCCGCCGAGAAGTTCCCGGCAGATCGTAGATGAGTTTTTCTCACGGAAAGCGTCCTGGAGTTCCCGCATGAGTTTGTATGTTTTTTGTTTTGTGGCCGGAGCTTCAGTATTCGCGTCGCTTGACAGAGCGCTGGCGACCATAAGCATACCGCTGACGGCACCGCACGTTTCGCGGGCGCCCATGCCCAGGCCGAATCCTTCGCTCAGCCGGAAGATATCTTTTTCGTCCATATCTATAACATCGGCGAAAGCGCAGGCCACTGCCTGCGCGCAGTTATAGCCGCGGCTGTGATAGAGAACAGCCTGTTCAGATCTTTTTCCCATTTTGTTTATCTCCTTTCAGAATGACCAGATTATCCTCCGGTCGAGTGGCACAGCAATATCAGTTGTCAGGTTCCGGCGCATTTTCTTCCGGCGATGCCGACTGCTGAACAGAGGAAGCGGTCGGCTTATATTATTGGATTTAGCTGGATTGCGGTAATCCCAGAGGCGTCTTGCAAACTCTATGGTTCAAAGGCGGTACACCTGTTGACATTCGTCTTTGTCACATTTTTGATACTTATAGTATAAACAATTGCAGACTGTTTGACAACCGCTGCGGTTGCATAAAAAGTGATGATAAGCGGATAAACGGGGATTTTGATGGAATGTAAAAAATGAAATACGATAAAAAATTGCATGAAGCGCAGGGTGGTAGCCGGTTTGACAGCAAAAATTGATTGATAATTCCAGGATAAGAGAGAGCGTAAGGCCAGATGTGGGGTGTAGGCGAATTGTCGGTTTAAAAATAAACGGCGGTTGACGATGAAAAAGCGGGAAGGGTCAGGAAATATGGCGCAGGAGTGCGATCAAATTGTAAACTTAAAAATGATAATAGGTTGACAATAGACGGGCGGCGTCATATAATGTGAAGCAAATGAATGCAGGCGGTTTTGACCGGATTTTGCGGCAGAATGTGAAATATTGTTTTATTTATTGAAAAGGGGAAAATGAATGGAATTACGGAAAAGCGCAGCCATGGCTGGGAAAGGCCAGGGCAGGATGAAGACGCTCGATTTTGTTTACGCGTCGTTGGCGGCCGCACTTCTGGCAGTCAGTGCGTGGATTTCAATTCCGACGGCAGTGCCTTTTACACTTCAGACATTTGCGGTTTGTCTTGCGGCGGGCCTGCTGGGAATGAAGAGGGGTACGCTGGCGCTTGTCATTTATCTGCTGGTGGGCATCATCGGAGTGCCTGTTTTTTCAGGCTTCCGGGGCGGACTGGGCGTTCTGTTTGGAACGACGGGAGGTTATATCGTCGGATTCTTCTTTGTCACGCTGATTGTGGGAGGGATGGCAGAGCGTTTCGGAAGAAAGATGCCGGTGCTTCTTGTTTCGATGCTCATCGGCATGGCGGGATGCTACGCGTTCGGAACAGCGTGGTATCTGTTCCTTTCTATGCGCCACACGGGGCCGGTTGGCATCGGAGCGGTCCTCGGAATCTGCGTTTTCCCGTTTATCATTCCTGACCTCATCAAAATCGTGCTGGCATCGCTGCTGACATGCCGGCTGATACGTTTTGTCAAGTAAAAGTGCGGGTTAGAAGGAGCAGCGGCGGCTGTCATGGCCCGTCTGGGATTTTGTAAGAAAAATTTAATATTCCCATCGGAAAAGTATGTTCAATTCCGGTTGCGGCAGACTTTGGAAGGATGTATAATAATGAAGCAAAATTATTCAATCCATGATATGTCCGGCTTAAAAGATCGGAAAAGGGGGTTATTTATCATGATGAAAAAGAATGGAATGAAATTTCTGACACTTTTGATCGTTTTGCTGTTAGCGTTGTTCGGCATGGCAGGATGCGGAAATTCGTCGTCTGATTCCACGAGCAATACGGGAGATCAGGTAAGCGAACTTTCTTCTGATGAGCCATCATCGGTGTCATCACCCGAACTGTCGACTGAACCCGAAATGAAAGACGTTACGCGTGACGTTAAATTGACTTATGTAAACGGTGCTTATATATCGGAAGGCGACGATTCTTTGGAAAAGCTTGTAACTGACGTTCCTGGAGAGGTGACGGCTGCCGAAGGCGATATTGCGGCGGCGTGCAGCGAAGTTTTGAAGTTGCTGAAGACTGTACCGGAAGAGCAGACGGGCCTGACGACGGTCGTTGACCAAATGGAAATCAGCGACGTAACTGTAAGTGACGACGGTACGGCGACCGTCGATTTTGCGGCGATTCCTGAAGGAGGACTTGATGAATATACAGAGCAGTTTCTGATTTATCAGATTACAGGTTCGCTGATAAATTCGTTTGATGAGATCAGCAGCGTGCAGTTTACGGTAGGAGGCCAGCAGACGGAAACGATTGGCGGACATCTGGATGTTACATCAGCCTTTACGATTGAGGATCTGGAAGCGTTTAGCGCGCCGGGAGCAAGTGACGAGGCCGGAGCGTTAGAGGAATAAGAATCACGCAAATCGTCAATCGTTTGCAATCGCTTGTGGAATTGTTGCGCGGAATCGGGCGCGGTATGAAAACCTGTGGGCAGCCTTGCTGGCTGCCCGCAGGTTTCGTAAAGAAAACGCCTGGCGGGTTGACTTTTTTAACAGGAAAATCCCCCGCCTTTAAGGCGGAAGAATGTCAAAATCCTGGTGGCATTGTTAGCAAGCTACAGGCAGGATTTTGCACCGTTGTGCGGCGCCGTGCGGTTTAGGCGCGACGTGGGGCGTAGGATTTGAGCTCTGCGGCTTGGTTGCCATACTGGTTTTCGAGATTGACGGTTGCGAAGATTCGGGTGGTTCATAAAATATAAAATTTGATTGGTTTTAACTGGAATCGTGCGGGCCGGCGAGCCGGCCCGCACGATCGGCATCGCAGCGCCGTCAGCGTTCGGAATTTCTTCCGAACGCTGACGGCGCTGCGAAAATACAGGCAACTGTTTCGGAGGCGGTTAAAAATGGCAAAACGGCGTCGCGCAACGGCAGCGTCCTCCGCGTCTTATGGGAGCGGAAGAATCAAAGTTTGCAATATCGAACACGGCCTGCCCACTGTGGACGAGGCCCAAAAGCGCATAAAAGATGAAATCGCCGCAGCGAAGTTTGGAAAATGGGACTGCCTGAAGATAATCCACGGCTACGGTTCTAGCGGCAGGGGAGGCCAGATTAAAAATTCTCTGCCATCTTTTCTCAACGCGCAGATGCGCCAGGGAAATATCAGGGATTATATCCGGGGTGAGGATTTTTCCATCTTTGATCCGATCACGCAGAAAGCGCTGCTGCGCTATCCTGAACTTTCGGGTGACAGTGACCTGGAACGCTGCAATCATGGAATTACGATTATTCTGCTTTAAGAGACGTTTTGAAAATGACACGGCAAGGCAAAGCGGAACGGATCACATTATTTTCAATCCGCAAAAGTCAGGACTGAATGGAAGAAAGGAAAAAATATAATGCAGAAGTACGAAATCAAAGACATTTCTCTTGCGCCGGACGGTTGCAGAAAGATCGAATGGGTCAGAAACAACATGCCGCTTTTACGCGGCCTGGAGGCTGAATTTTCTGAAACAAGGCCCTTTGAAGGTGTAAAGATTTCGCTTTCTGTCCATCTTGAAGCAAAGACGGCATATCTGTGCCGCGTTCTGGCAGCTGGCGGAGCGGAAATGTCTGTGACAGGCAGCAACGTGTTGTCGACAAAGGATGAGATTGCGGCGGCCCTTGTTGAGGAGGGGATGCGTGTATTCGCACTTCATGGAGCAAGTGAGGAACAATATGATGAACATATCCGTAGAACGCTTGAAAATGGTCCCAATATCATTATTGACGACGGCGGCGATCTGGTCAGCATGATTCACCGGCAGATGCCGGAACTCGCGGAAAACGTCTGGGGCGGCTGCGAGGAAACGACGACAGGTGTCATTCGTCTGAAGGCCATGGAGCGTGAGGGTGTGCTGAAGTTCCCGATGGTAGCTGTAAACGATGCGAAATGCAAGCATCTTTTTGACAACAGGTATGGAACGGGACAGTCTGTCTGGGATTCCATCATGCATAATACCAATCTGATCGTCGCATCAAAGACGGTCGTCGTCGCCGGATATGGGTGGTGCGGCAAAGGTGTGGCGATGCGCGCTTCCGCTCTGGGCGCCAGAGTTATTGTTACGGAAATCGATCCGGTTAAAGCCATAGAAGCGAAAATGGATGGATACGATGTCATGCGGATGGCTGACGCAGCCGAAAAAGGCGATATTTTTGTTACGGTTACAGGCTGTGAGCACGTTATTACGGGGAAACACATGATGGCGATGAAAGAACATGCGATTCTGTCGAATGCGGGCCATTTCAACGTTGAAATCGATATGGAATGGCTTGAAAAGAATGCTGTAGAAAAAAAGGAAGCGCGTGAAAATATTATGGCTTATCTGTTGCCGAACGGTCGTTGGATTCATGTTCTTGCGGAAGGCAAGCTCGTCAATATTGCCGCGTCCAACGGGCATCCGGCTGAAATTATGGATATGAGTTTTGCTGTTCAGGCGCTTTCGGCGCTCTATATCCGCCGAAATCACGAAACACTCAAAAATGAAGTCATTTATGTGACTGACGAAATTGACAATTTGGTGGCCCGCCGCCGGTTGCAGGCGTGGGGGATTACGATTGACGTTCTTTCTGACGAGCAGGAAGAATATTTGAAAAGCTGGAATGTGTGATTTTTTAAGTGGACTGTCCGGCCGCAGACGGCCAGTGCGGGGAAAGCGTGTGAAAATCGTGAAACTTTGACCGCTTGTTCGTTTGAAACCTGTTCAGGCAGACGGTCATGGCGGGCCGGCCATCGCGGTATTCAGAAGTAACCGATCAGAAACAAATAAAAATGTGAGGTGTGATATGAGAGAGATTCCGAAGGACTTCGCGGATCTTCTGCTGGAATGGTATGCCCAAAACGCACGGATTCTTCCGTGGCGCAGCGATCCGCAGCCGTATAATGTCTGGATCTCCGAAGTCATGCTTCAGCAGACGCGGGTAGAAGCGGTAAAGCCGTACTACCTGCGTTTTTTGTCTGTGCTGCCTGATTTGAAATCTCTGGCAGAGGCGGATGAATCGACGCTGCTGAAGCTCTGGGAAGGACTGGGATATTACAATCGGGTCAGAAATCTTCAGAAGGCCGCGAAGACAGCATTGGAAAAGTACGGAGGTCTGCCGCAGACTGCAGAGGAACTGAAAACTCTGCCGGGTATCGGGCCGTATACCGCGGGAGCCGTGGCGTCAATCGCCTTCGGGCAGCCGGAACCTGCCGTGGACGGTAATGTAATGCGGGTTATCACGCGATTATTGGCATATGCCGGCGATATTTCAAAGCAAAAAGTGCGCCGCGAAATCGAAAATGCACTTCTGCCTTCTGTCAGACGAGAGCCATCTGCATTTAATCAGGCTCTTATGGAACTGGGCGCTACCGTTTGTCTGCCGAACGGTGCGCCAAAGTGCGGGGAATGTCCCGTATCCGGGCTGTGTCAGGCGCATCTTGAGGAAAGAGAACTGGATTTTCCGTTCAAGCTGCCGAAAAAGAAGCGTAAAATAGAACAGAAAACGATTTTCCTGCTGGAACGTGAGGGACTTACGGCGCTCAAAAAGCGGCCCGACAGCGGTTTGCTGGCAGGTTTATGGGGATTTCCGGAATCAGAGGATTATCTTGGAGAGGAAGAAGTGGCGCCTTATCTGGAAGATGCCGGATTTCATGTACTGCACGTGGAACCTCTGGGTGAAGCGAAGCATATCTTTTCTCATACGGAATGGAGGATGATAGGGTATCGTGTGCTGCTGACTACGGAAGCGGGTCAAACCTGCGGGACAGATGAAGCGGACAGAGTTGACATTGCGGAGCGAAACAGCAAACCAGGAGGAATCAGTGAAACGGTCGAAATGAAAGAAAATAGAAATCGAAAGCTGAACAGCAGATCACGGGCAGCCGCCGGAACGGATGGAATCGACAGAGTGACTGAAACTCATGAGCTCGGCATAACTCGCGAATTTGATGGATTTGGCGGACTTGTGTTTCTGGAGACAGAAACGATCCGGGCAGAGTACGCGGTGCCTTCCGCATATAGTGAGTATCTGAAATTTTTAAGATGACGCAGGAATTTATATTGATCGTGTAAATGGTATCAAGCAGTACGAAATAATACGAAATAACGAGAAGGAATATAATTAAAAAAGCTGTCATTCTGGCAGCTTTCCCGTAAGCGGATTTTTTTTATAGACTGGCATGAAAAAAAAACAGATATAATAAATTGTCAAAGAGAATCATAAAAATATCGCAGTGATGATGGCTGAAAGACTATATTCAGGGGAGTAAGGGATTACTTTATAAAAAGAGAGTACAGATGCTTCCGGCTTGATACAGAAAAATCGGGGAAAATGCTATGAAAGCGCTGTTTCTACGGATTTCAGATAGGTTGTGTAAGTGAAACGGGTGCGAAAAGTGTCGCAGGGTGTGCAGCATGTTCGAATCATTTTTCAAAGCCGGCATCGAATGATGAAGATGGAAAAAAATAGACTGTAAAATATTTGCTTGCGAATACATGAGGACATATGATACAATAGACAAGTCTTTTAGCAACCGTGTTTGTGTTAGTCAGTTATTGTGAAATATTACAGATTTCAGAGAATATGAAATGGGGAGAAGCGCGTATGGATATGAACGATTTAAGAAAAGATGAAGATAATATGAATAATACGAATCATGCGACTGGCGGCGGTTCGGGCAGCGAATATAATTATGAGTTTGTGCGTCCGGAGGAGCAGGGAGAAAGGAATGAGAATTACGCTCAGGGCAACAATGCGGACGGCTATAATGGCGCGGCCGGCGGGAATTACGGCGGAATGAACGGCAGTTATGACAGCGGAAATTACAACGGCGGCTATAACGGTAATTACAATAACAATGGAAATAACTATGGTGGAAATACGGGCGGGTTTGATACATCTCCAATGACGGTATCACAGTGGCTGATTACTCTGATCGTGATGATGATTCCGTGTGTCGGCATTATTATGTATTTTGTCTGGGGATTTAGTTCCAGTGGAAATGTGAACCGCAGAAATTTCTGCCGTGCGGGTCTGATTATAGAAGCCGTCGTAATCGTTTTGTATATTCTGATTGTAGCTATCGCAGGCAACGTGTTTATGTATGGAGTGAACAATTATTAGAGGCAGATTTGGAATTTTCGGTTTCAGAAAGAGCAGGGCGGCGTGTAAGTTTTCGCTTGGGAAAAGTACGATCAATGCGCATATTTTTTGTTTTCTGGGAACTGGAATCCGGCTTGTGATTTTTTAATTGACAGAGTATAGAATGAATCATAATAAGCAGAAGTAAATAATTGTAAATTACGGCTAAACGAGAAAATGATTTGCGGTATCTTGCGGCATTATGATTTCGTCGGTGACGGTCGTAAAGAGATGAAAACCGGCAAAGCGTCGAAACTGCGTTTGCCGGTTTTTGAATTTGTATAGCAATTTTTCTAATTTTTTGTCTCCCTGATATTTTTTTGTCAGAAATAATCTGATTTGCAGTTATGTAAAATATGGGAAACTATATATGTTTATATGCGTCGCCATGTCTGATACGACACTGACTTCTCGCGTTTTCAACAGTCTTCGCTTCAATTCCCGCACTCGATGCTGATTTCGTTAAAGAGGCCGAGCAGAGCGTCGATCGATGTTTCTTTTTTTTCTTTCTCGCGCTTGTCGAGAATAATGCGGCCTTGATGCATCATCAGGATGCGGTTGCCGTATTCCACAGCATATCTGAGATTGTGAGTGACCATAATCGTTGTAACCTTTTTTTCACGAACGATTTGGTCAGTCAACTCCATGATGATTTCAGCCGTCTTCGGGTCGAGGGCTGCTGTATGCTCGTCGAGAATCAGAAATTCGATAGGCTGCAGCGTCGCCATGATCAGAGCGAGGGCCTGGCGCTGGCCGCCGGAAAGAGAGCCGACGGGCACGTTGAATTTGTCCTCAAGCCCCAGATTCAGGCCACGGAGCATATCCTTGTAATACTCGATGCGCCCTTTGTTCGTGCCGCGGGAAAGGCCGTAAAATTTCCCCTTATTGTCGGCGATTGAGAGATTTTCGAGAATATTCATGCTCGGACATGTTCCCTTTGCCGGGTCCTGGTAGACACGGCCGATGCGTCTGTGGCGCACATAATCCTTCTGTTTTGAGATGTCTGTGCCGTTTATGATAATCTGACCGCTGTCGGCATAGATGCTGCCGCAGATCAGGTTGAGCATCGACGTTTTTCCGGATCCGTTGCTGCCGACAACTGAAATAAAGTCATTTTCCGGAATCGTCAGGTTGAAGTCGTGAAATAGAACCTGTTCGTTGACCGTGCCGGCCTGGTACGTCTTGCAGATATTTTTAAGCTCCAGCATCCGTCCTCCCCCTTTCTTTTCTGTCCATTCCGAGGATCAGGATGATCAGGAACAGAACGGCCGTAATCAGCTTCAGATCGCTCGACGGCATTCCGAGCCGGATAGCGACAGCCACACAGGCTTTATAGAGAATCGAACCGATGACGACGCTTGACGTAATCCGAAAAATGGTAATCTTTCGGAACAGACTGGTGCCGATGATGACGCTCGCCAGGCCGATGACGACAGTTCCCGTTCCCATGGACGCATCGAAAAATCTCTGCTGTTGCGCGAAAATGCAGCCGCTCATGGTAACGAGAGCATTGGCGAGAGCCAGACCGATGATTTTAATTTTGCCCTTGTCAACACCCTGAGATGTGACAATCGTTTCGTTATCGCCGACAGCCCGGAGCATGAAGCCCGATTTTGTGTTCAGATACCAGTCCAGCAGGTATTTTGAAATCATTGTGATCAGAAATATGATGATGACCGTTTTAAAACGGGCCAGAGGGCCGGTAAATATGCTGTCGACAATATCGTTGCTGAAAATCGTTGTCTTATTGTAAATCGGCAGGTTGGCGCGTCCGGCGATCCGCAGATTGACCGTATAAAGGGCGGTCATCATGATGATGCCGGAAAGCAGATCACGCACCTTGAATTTGACGTGAATGATACCCGTCAGGATTCCGACGACGATGCCCGCAAAAAATGCGGCGAAAATCGCCAGGAGCGGGTTGAGATCCTTTGAAATCATAACTGCGCCGATGGCGGCTCCCAGCGGGAAGCTGCCATCGACGGTAAGATCGGGAAAGTCGAGAATTTTGTATGTAATATATACGCCAAGGGCCATGATCGCGTAGATCATGCCCTGTTCTAATACGCTTAATATTAAAGTCATCGCTTTATTTCCGCTTTTCGGTGTGATGTAGAGTTGTACTGCCGGAATGACGGATTAAGCGGTGATTTCGTCAAACGTTTCCGCTGCGCCGGAGATATAAGAGTCGTCGAGCGTCATGTCGATCTTTTCTGCTGCTGCCGTGTTGACATAGAGTTCTGCTTTTTCCGCTTTAATGAACGGAGTTTCGGCGGCGGTAGCTTCCCCCTTCAGGATTTTTGCAGCCATCAGGCCCGTCTGTCTGCCGAGTTCATAATAATCGATGCCCATGGACGCCACACAGCCGTTTTTCACCTGTTCGACCTCGCTGCCGAAGACAGGGATTTTTGCCGCGTTTGCTCTGTCAAGAACCGTCTGAAGCGCCTGTACGACAGTGTTGTCCGTCAGATTAGAGATGCAGTCGACTTTTTCTACGAGATCGGATGCCGCTAAGTCGACGTCAGCGATGGCGTTGATGCCCGTTTCAACGATTTCGAAGCCGTAATCAGGAGCGAGTTCCTTATAGGTTTCAATCGTGCTGACAGAGTTTGATTCGCTTGTAGTATAGATAATACCGATTTTTTTTGCCTCAGGCAGCATCTCGCGGATCATTTGAAGCTGTTCCCCGACAGGCAGGACATCGGAAGAACCCGTGACGTTGCCTGTGCCCGATCCGTCCTCATTTGCAAGACCTGCGCCGACAGGGTCGTTGATTGCCGTGTAGACGACAGGAATTTCAGTGTCCTTTGCCGCATTATAGGCCGCTGACGCGCTCGGCGTTGCAATGGCCGCAATCATGTCCACATTCTGGGAAATATAGCTGCTGGCTATCGTCGTGGTGACAGAGGTATCGGCCTGAGCATTGTCGTAGAGAACTTCGAGGTTTTCGTCTTCAACGATGCCCTCCTCGGCGAGGCCCGCCAGAAAACCTTCCCGGCAGTTGTCGAGGGAAGGATGCTCCGCAAACTGGGAGATACCGATTTTATAGGAATCTCCGGATACTTCCGCGTCGGAAGAACCGCTGGAAGAACCGCCGGAAGTCGGACTGGAGCCGTTGTCGCTGCCGCACGCTGTGAATACGGCCAGAATCATCGCCGCAGAAAGTGCTGCGGAAAGGAATTTTCTAAATTTCATGTTTTTTCCTCCTGTTCAACTATGAATTGTTACTTGTAAAATACAATTATGATACCTTCACAACGTGTAAAAGTCAACCCCTGCAGCTATATTTAGCGGCCAAGTTGTTGTGGAATTTTTCCTTCGGATATGCCGGTTCCTTTGAGGGATTGTCGTAGTAATAGTTTCGTTTTCATTTTATCGTTCCGAGCTTTGTGAGCAGCCGTCCGGGGCGATCTTTCTCCTGTTTTACACTAACATTTGTTGACCGTGCCGGGCCTGGTACGGAAAAGCTAAATGAGAAAAGATAATCGTAAAACGGGAAATGCGGAACTTGACAAATTAGTTACGACAAATTAGTATGTAAATGCAAGGAAGAAAAGGAAAAATTATTCTTGTATATCAACTATTCAAGTCAGGATATGAAGAATAGTATTTTTTTATTAGTTATGGTTAGCCATAACTAATAAAAACTGTGCAGTCCATTCGGCTTTTTTACATGGTTTGTCCGAAAACGATGAGTCGTATCGGAATGTCAGTCTGATTTCGCGTCAGCCGGCGCATTTCTGTCTTTACCGGCAGGAAGGCGCCGGAGGACAGCTTTTCGGTAAGCTTCCCTGCCTCATCGCCGCCTTGGGCATCCTTTCCGTGAGGCGGCGGTGTGTCCCTGAATGAAAAATGAAGGGAAATTGCGGTATTGCGGAAAGGAAAAAGTTGCTCTCCCCCGCAGCAGTCGGGGGGGGGGGAAAAAGTCTCATAAGGAGGTAAAGATTTATGAAGACGAGAAACAGGATGAAAAAATTCGGTGTAGTTGTGATGGCATTCGTGATGGTGCTCGCGATGTCGGTTGGCGCGTTTGCGATGGATGCGGGAACGTATACGCCAAAACTGGAGGGCCCTGCAGAAATGCCTCATGAGTTGAACATTTTAGCGGGTGATGCGACCGTGACAGTAGAAGGAACACAGAATAAGATCGATATTCCACTTCAGCCTATGGAGGTCGAGGATTCCGAAGGTAATGTTGTATATGGTTATGTTGAAGGCGCACGTAGCATGACAGATGGTTATACGGCTCAGGTGGAAAATAGCCATCTTATCATCTATTGTTCTTCTGATGTCACAGTGACATCTTTTGAGGATGTTATTCTTTTCAATATTAACCGTGAGGATGAAGTAACTCATAATATGCCGGCTACTTTAACGTTGTCAGCGAAGTAACAGAATTATTAGGATAGTCGGTTAAGTTAGGCTGTCTGACGGGAATTTGATTTTCAGTGATTAATTTTTGTCAGGCTTTTAACCAAGGAGGCAATATGAAGCTGAAAGATATAAATTGTCGTATACTTGCTTTTGTTCTTTCGCTGGCAATGCTTATTGGGACATTGCCTGTGTATGCAGTGGAAGCAGAAACTGATTTATCTGACAGTAACGAAAGTATACAGGAAATAAAAGATGAGAATGGTGGCGGATCTGAACAGGCGGCAGAAACGGCAGAATCTTCTGGAAGTGAGGAAGTATCTGGTTATCGAACGACAAAACAGGATTCGGATGTGATTTTGCTGACGGTTTCTTCTAACGCTGGGTCCGATACCTCTGCTGAGTATTATTTCGGAGACGCTAAAGATGCGTTTGAGGCATTGAAGGATGAAAATTTATCTGATAGCAGTGTCAAAATGACGGTATTGAAAGATGCGAAATATCAATATACAACAAATAGCACAACCGATTCCATGAAAATAACACAAAAACAATTTACTCTTGATTTAAATGGAAAAACTCTTGAATTAGAGACTTCGAAGCCGGGACATTTCTGCCTTGATTTTTCGGGAGAGTCAATGGTAATTGAAGATGATAGTTCAGGAAAAAATGGAGTTCTTTCGTTTTCCGGGAAAAATGGTATCAAAGTCAGTGGAACAAATTCCACAATCTTGATAGAGAGCGGGACACTCACGGACAGCAATCCGGCTACCGCTGGAGCACTGATTCAATTAGCAGGAAATAAAGACGGAAACTACGCAAAAGCAACAATTTCAGGAGGAACATTAGAAGGCCGTTTAGTCACTAATACAATCGCTTGCCGAGATGTGCCGGACAACTTTCCTATATTTGAAGTGAACGGCGGAACTATACAAACGAAAGGCAACACGCCGAATGTTTTTTCTGTGTCTGATGGAAGTCTGAAGATAACAGGCGGTGAAATCATTTCGGATAAAGAAGTTACAGATGATATGCCTGTGATTTCAATTGGAAGTAAAATCGTATCTGATAGAACAGATCCAATTTTCGAAATGACAGGCGGAAAAGTAACAAGCTATACGAAACACGTCCCTGTTACCATAAAAAGTCCGAAACAGGGTAAAGTAAAAATAGGTGGAACCGCAGAAATTCTTGGGACTAAATCAAGTGGAATAAGGATTGATGCTGATATGAATTCTATAACGGCTAACGAATCTGAAATTGAGATACAAGACGACGCGAAGATTAAAGGTAGTGAATATGCGGTTTCATTTAATGATTCATATGATGACATTTCAGCTGGAAACGGCTATAACCTGGAGGACATGAGTGAACGATTGAGTTCCGTGAAAATAAACGGCGGATATTTTGCTTGCGGGGATGAATATATTCCGATCATGGATACTTCACTGGTGACATTTAAAGAGGATCATGTCCTCAACACTAAACCAGAAACTGGAAATAATGAGGGCTACTATACTCTGACGACGAAAGAATCACTGAGTGGCACGAATAAAGAAACGAACGAAACATATAGCTATCAGGATTTTGACGGAAAAATCGAAGGCGGCTACGGCGGCGGTCTGAATCAGATCCTGAAGGATGCTAAAGAGTTGGTTGACGCCGGTAATGACGATACAAAATATCCGGACGAGACGTGGAAAGCGTTTATGGAAGCATACAATGCAGCCGTAGCGTTGAAGAAAAACGAAAATGCCAATCAAATGGAGATCGATCTCAGAGCGAGGAATCTTTCCGCTGCACTGAATGCATTAACATCGTCCACTGCGTATAATTTAGACGCTCTGGCAGACGGCAAATATTCTGTGGAGGCTTCTTTTTATAAGACGACTATGGCAGGTCCGTCGATGGCAGCCGGAGCTGTCAACGGCGCCGCGACGTTGATCGTGGATCACAACAGTAAGTCGAATGAAAATCCTCTGGGAATGAAATTAGAACTTCATTTCAAACCGACGTTTACGTCCGGTTTGTGGGGACATCTGCTCCAGTTATGGTTGTATAACGGAAGTAATCCGGGTGAGGCAAAAGCGAACAGCAACACCGGAGATGTGACAACTAAAGCTGTGGAAGCGACGTATAAAGACTTTTATGCGCATGATGAATCAAATAATACAGTGACAAAAAATCCTGATGCAGAGAAAGATTCTGCGACAACGGGATATCCTTATCCGGGTACGGTTACGATCAATATGCCGTATGTAGGAAACAGCTCGGATTACAGCACTCTTTACTGCAAAGTCGGCGTTGACGCGATGCGCGGACTGAATGGTGGAACCGGAAAAGATGCGAATGTGCTCGTGATCATGAAGTGGAGTACCTTAAAAGAACTCGATGTAAAACCTACGCTTACTGTTGACACAGACGAAGTCAGCCTGATCGCGCCAGGGTCGTCTTCCAGCGGTTCTGGCGCAAACAGCACGAAAACGTTCACCGCGACACTCAGAGGCGCGAACAACTATAAACTGAGCGCTTCAAGCGATAACACAAGTATCGCGACGGTCGATTCTGCTGATGCTGACGGAAAGTTTACGATCGAAGCGAAGTCGGCAGGCGATACCACAATTACAGTGACCGGGACGAAGAACGGTTCTGAGCCTTTGACGCAGACGATCAAGGTCCATGTTGCTTCGGCTGACAAGAAAGCTCTTTCGGTAGGAAGTGGAACGGTTGATGAAAATACTTCGAAAAAGACGCTCGACGGCGACGTCTTTGTAAATAGTGATGGTTCCGACAGCGGCGGCGTGGAAGCTGAATCTTCCAAGTCGGTCAGCGTCGATGCGACAGTCAAACAGAATAGCGGCCAGAAAGATGAGAGCATCACAAAATCCGAAGTTTCGATCACCGAACGCGCGGCGAAAGCTCTTGAAGAAAAAAACGTAACGATTCAGACGAATGTTGGCGACGTGACGCTCGATTCCGCGCTCATGGGCAAAGTCGCAGAGGCGGCAGAGACAAACACGCCTGTAACACTTTCCATCGAAAAGGCGGAGACGCCGTCCGGCCTGACGGGAAGTTACACGGATTATTACGAGCTGGAGCTGACAGTTGGAGGTGCGAAAGTCGAATTTGGCGACGGCGAGGCGACCGTTTCCGTTCCATGCGACAATGAACAGGTGAAATATGCATACTGGATCGAAAACAACAAACGTAAGCAAGGAAAACCGGTAACCGTGGCGGAAGACAGGGCGTCCTGGACGACGGATCACTTCTCGTTCTGGGCTCTCAGCGAAACCGAGTACGCAGACGCTGTCGGAAACGGCACAGATAAGAACGAAAATGGAAAAACTCCTGGCGCTCAGGAAGATGAGAGCTTTTTCTTATCGAAAGACGGCAGGTATTACGTCGATATCGACCTTTGGAAATCGGACAGCAACGAGGCTTCGATGGGCAACGTGGCGTTTAAGAATAATGACAGGGCGCTGGTAACAGTTTCCAACGGGAAGGTTACGGACGTGGAGATCACGACGAATCCGGTAGATGTCAGTCAGTACCACAGCGCGATTATCACATTCGAGCTTGCAGACGGCACAAACGTGTCGGTCCTCGAAACGGGAAAGGTGACGACAAAGCCTGCGAACAAGGAGTACGATTACATCAAACGCGTGAAATTCAAGCTTCCGGATTCGGCACAGCCAACAGATGCGTATGAAGTCACTTACGTTCCTGTCAATTTCTACGTTCCTGACACGCCGATGGATGCGGCAGTGGGAGAGACGCTGACGGCGCGGATTCGCTTCGACTGGAGCACGGTGTCTGCCACGAACGCCGAGGCCCTTGTGGCGGACGATTCGACGGCAAAAGGCACGAGCTCGATCACAGGCGAAGAGATCGAAGACGTCGTCCTGAGTGACAGTGCCACAGGCATCAAGCTGGAAACAGATACGGAGCGCCTCGACAGCGATGCAGAGATGAAAGTGGAAACGCTGACATCGGGCTCTGATTTTGATAAAGCGAAAAAGGCGATGGAAGGCGTGCAAGGCGAGTGGAAACTGTATAAGATCGACACGCTCGTAGACGGCAAATCAGTGGCACCGGACGGTTCGGTCACTCTGTCATTCCCTTGCGGCGGCAAATCGCTGACTGTTTACAGGATCAGCGACGCCGGAAAGAAGATCGAGATCAAGGGCGGCACCGTAAAGAACGGCTATTACGTTATCACGACGAGTTCTCTCGGCCTGTTTGCCGTTGTGGAAGGCGAGGCCGAAGAAGCTTCCGGCGTTGTGCTCAAAGATGAAACGACGGGCATTAAGCTTGAGGCCGATTCGGCGGCATTTGACGGAAAGGAAGCCGTTATGACGGTCAATGCGCTGACATCGGGCGCTGAGTTTGAAAAGGCGCAGACCGCAATGGCAGGAATTGACGGCGAATGGTCGCTTTATAAGATTGACGCTCTTGTGGACGGAAAGACGGTCGCACCGGGCAGTCCGGTGACGATTTCCTTCCCTTGCGGCGGTAAGGAACTGACCATTTACCGCATCGATGAAAACGGCGGAAACGGCGTGAGGACTGTGGCCTTGAGCACCGCAAGTACCGCGGCTTTAAGTAACGCCGGGAACGGCAGTTACGTGAGAACGCGGATGAACGGCACAGTGGAAAACGGTTATTATGTTGTGACGACTGACAGGCTGGGTCTGTTTGCCGTCATGGGCGATATTTCCGATGAGATTCCGGCTGACAGCGCGGAGGGTCAGGATGGCGAAAATCAGGCGGACGGCACGGGAGAAGGACTTGATCCGTTTAACGGGCTGACTGACGAAAACGGAATGTCGATCAGCGCCGCCGGCAGCGATATTGGCGGCTTCGGTGACAGCGGCGCGAACCTGGCGGCCCTGATGTACGCCGACGATGGTGCGGGCGGCCAGAACGGTCAGAATGGTCAGAATGCCCAGAACGGAACCGGAACATTTGCGGACAATTCCCCGCAGACAGGCGACGACTCGTCCACCGGCATGTGGGCGCTGATCAGTCTGATTTCGATTCTGCTGATTGCAGCCGTGGCGGCGGCAGCAGGCATACTCACGCGCAGGAAGAAGTAAGACCGGTGCGGAAAATCGAAAGAGCCGGGCCGGAAAAGCCGGACTGTAAAAACCGGCAGCGGGCATGTTTACGTGCAGGAAAAAGCAGGAAGCGTGCGGCTGCTGACAGCCTCATGGCTTATCAAAAATGATACGAAACGGGAGCTGCAGCGGTGCGGCTCCTGTTTTTGCCGTGTTCCTTTAACAGAAACGGGCTGCTGCGTTCAGACCTGTCATTTTTCCGTATATGATGCCGCCTGCGGAAACATTCCTATCTTTTTTTCGATTTTCGATACCGCAGGGAGGCGTGCGGCGTCACGGGATTATAATATTATATTATTGACAAATTAGAAGTGACGAACTAAAATAATAGTGAAATAATGGTTGAAATATTCTTGGTTTTCAAATATTAAATCGGTTTTTTCGATTTTGATAAGCCAAAATATTTTTTTTAACTTAATGTTAGCTATGGCTAACAAAAACAGGAGGTTTGTTATTATGAAAGCGAAAAAAGCGGCAGTTATTTTATTATGCACCGTTCTGGTGAGCATCGCGGGGGCCGTTCCCGTTTCGGCGCTGGATGCAGGCGCGTATACGGCGCCCTGCAAGACGTACTACCTGAATCCCGACACGGGTGTAACGGACGACGGAGGCACGAAAGACCGCGATATCGGTGAGGGCATGTGCCGTTCTGCAATTTATGAGAGTTCGCTGATCGAGTCGGACGGCGCAAAGACATATCTGACGATCCGTATGCAGCTGATGAGCAATATTCGCAATATCCGCTTCTTCGTTCAGGATGAGGCGGGCAATCCTGACAGTTACCGGAGTGTTTCCTTTGATACGATGCAGGAGGACGCGTCGGCCGATACGGCTGATATGTGCTTTGAGGTGCCGCGGGCGGACGCGTATATACGTTGCATAATGTACGTTATTCCTATGGGGCGCGACGTGACGTATTACATCCGTTCAGACGCGGATCAGGCAAAGGCCGGCAGCGGCGATTTCGTCACCTCGATAGAATCAGAACCGGAAAACACTCCGCCTGCGCCGCAGGTATCAGGTTCTCCGGCGGACAAGTTTACGGATCTGTCAGGCCACTGGGCAAAGAACGCTGCCGCAGCCGTCGTAAGCAGAGGCCTTTTTACGGGAACCGGTGAAACGACGTTCAGCCCGGATGATCCGATGACACGCGGTATGTTTGTTACGGTGGCAGGACGTTTTTCAAACGTCAATAAGGCCGATTATCCGGTCAGCGCTTTCAGCGACGCGCCGGTAGGAACGTGGTACGGGCCATATGTCGCATGGGCTGCAGCGAATAAGATTGTAAACGGAACGGGAGACGGAATGTTTTCGCCGGATCTTTCAATCACGCAGCAGGAGATCGCTGTTATGCTCGTCAGGTATTGTGATTTTCGCGGGCTGACGCTGCCGCAAGGGAGAGGCGCACCTCTCGTCAACCGGACGCAGGCGGCTTCATGGGCTTCGGATGCTGTAAGTAAACTGGCGGATGCCGGGTTTATTACAGATACGGACGGTGGAGTTTTCATGCCGGCAAAGGCGGCGACAAGAGTCCAGGTGGCGTCAATTCTGGCACGCTTCCTCGATTATTACGGAATTTAGGCCGGTAACCGTCACAGCACGGGATCGGAGGCTGTATCATCAATATTTTTGAGTTGGATTGGTGATGGATTCGGATTTTCATGAAACGCTAAAGCGGCTTGTGATTTATTGTCGAGAGGCTTGATATTAAAAAACACAAGGCAGTGTCAGAAGGATGAAAACTCAAAACCTGAACGACAGGTTTTATCTGAACCTTAAACATAAAGAAAGGGATCATAAAATGAATTTGAAAAAAATAGGGGCGCTGCTCCTGTCGGCGGCCGTATTCGTCTGCATGTTTGCTGTTCCGTCGATGGCGCTTGAAAAGGGTGCGTATACGGCGTCCGTCGTGACGAGTTATTACAATCCCGATACGGGTGCTGTTGACGACGGCGGAACGGCCAACGCGGCTCTCGGCGAGGGAATGTGCCGTTCGGCGACGGGCCAGACGGGCCTCGTCGAGTATGACGGAAAAAATACGTGGGTTACGATTCGTCTGCTGCTTCAGAGTGACTGCAAGAACGTGGCATTTTACACGAGAAGCGGTTATAACAGCTATTCCAGAGTAAATTATGAGGTTACGGGAGAAAACGCGTCGGCCGATTCGATAGATTATCGTTTCAGGGTCAGCGATGCGGGCGTCAAGATTAAGGCGACCATGTATGTAACGCCGATGGGGCGTGATGTTGTCTGGTATCTTTACATAAATACCGGTTCGCTCAAAAAGGGCAGCGGCGATTTTGAAGTGGGCATTGATGTAAGCACGCCTTCTGTTCAGGCGCCTTCTTCAGGCAGCACGGGCAAGGCATCCGCCGGAACTTCAAAGACGCAAACGTCACAGTCTTCTTCCGGAACTCAGGTCGGCGGAAAATCGGCGGGCGCGCAGTCTTCTGCTCCGGCATCTTCGCAGCAGGGGGCGAAAGCGTCGGCCGGCTCCCAGGTACAGGCCGCCGAAAATCCTGACGGTACGCAAGCGGCGGATCCGGCGGATACGAATCAGGACGGTGATGAAACGACGAATCCTGACGATGCTGATAATCCCGCAGATGAAGACGGAACGCCGGCGGATGAGGGAGAATCGGCCGATGAGAATGATGACGGTGCGAATGACGTTCAGAACAATGACAGGAATGACAGTTCCGGCAGCAATAAAACGGCGGATAAAAATGACGGCGGTTCCGGTTCGGGCGGCCTGATCGCGGCAGGCGTCATCATCGTTATTGCTGTCGTCGGAGGCGGCGTATTCGCGTTTATACGCAAAAGGAGGTAGTACGTGGGATTTTTTGCAAGACGTACCGGCACCAACGTCAGCGCGGCCGCAAACCGGAAAAAGACGCGGCGTGCGGCGGCGCTCGCCGCAGCGTTATTCGTCGTGTTTCTGCTCGTTTCAATGTGCGGCTGCATCGACCAGCATCCTGGTCAGGACGCTTCGTCGGACAGTGTGACCGCGGGGGCCTCTGCTTCGGACGGTCCGCGCCTGATCGCAACGTCGAATGCGACGCTTCAAATCTGTGACAGGCTCGGCCTTGACCTTGTGGCAATCCCGACGACATCCGGCGAAATACCGAAGCGTTATCAGGGACTTCCTGAAATTGGAACCGCGATGGCGCCCGATGCGGAAGCCATCGCGATGCTTGAGCCGACGGACGTCATCGGTCCGGGCACCCTGGCGGAGTCGATTGAACCCACATACAAGGCGGCAGGCGTACCGTATACGTTCATAGATTTGCAGAGCGTGCAGGGAATGTATGACAGCATTAAGATGCTCGGCGAAAAGTACGGTGTGACAGAAGCCGCCGACGCGCTCATCAGCGATTACGAAGAAAAAATAGCGGAATTCCGTGCTTCCATTGAGGGAAAAGAGGCTCCGAAGGTTCTCGTCTTGATGGGGCTGCCGGGTTCATATATTGAATGTACGCCCAATTCCTACGTCGGCTCCCTGATCGACCTGGCCGGAGCGGAAAATGTCGTTCAGGTCGATACGATTGAAAATTTCGTTTCGTGGAATACGGAGGAACTGCTGCCCCTCGATCCGGACATCATCCTGCTGACGGCCCACGGGATGCCGGATCAGGCGATGGATATGTTTGCCGAAGAATTTGTGACGAACGACATCTGGAAGCATTTCCGGGCGGTTCAGGAAAACAGAATTTACCAGCTCGATTATTCCCTCTGCGGGATGAGTTGTACGTTTGAATGGGATAAGGCGCTCGATATGCTGCGCGAAATTTTATACGACGGAACATATGCGTCATACGACGCTCAGGAGGCTTACGATGAAAAACACGCGCAAGATGCGGAATCATAGAGATATTTTCCGCGGTGTGACGGGATGCGCTGTTCTCGCCGTCATGATTTTCGCGCTGGTGCTTGCGGCAATGAAGATCGGCAGCATTTCGGTGACGTTTCGGGAACTGTTTGACGGCCTCTTTTTGGAATATGACAAGCGGGTGGCGACGATTTATGATCTGCGCTTTCCGCGTATTATCGTCGCGCTGCTTGGCGGCGCATCGCTGAGCTGCAGCGGTCTGCTGTTTCAGGCGGTCTTAAAAAATCCTCTGGCTGATCCCGGAATAATCGGAATTTCCGGCGGCGCGTCGCTGGCGGCAACTCTCGTGTCCGGCCTGTTTCCGATGCTCTATTATTCGGTGCCGTTTTTTGCATTTGCCGGCGGCCTGCTGGCATTCCTGCTGATTTACTCTCTGGCCTGGAAGGGAACGCTCGATCCGGTGCGCATCATTCTAATCGGCATCGCTGTGTCAGCTGTGTTTGCGGGAGTGAACGAAGTGCTGACGGGCAGCTTTTTCAACAGAACCGGAGTGTCAGTTTCTGTAAGCGGATTGGCACAGCTCGTCTGGTCTGACGTGCGGATGATGGCCGTCTATTCCGCGGTCGGCCTCGCGGCGGCTGTCGTTCTTGCTCCGGCCTGCAATCTCACATCTCTGGATGATAAAACAGTGCGGGGACTTGGCGTGAACATCGACAGGCTGCGGCTTGTCATATCGGCAGTCGCTGTCCTGCTCGTTTCCGGAGTCACAGCCGTCGTAGGAGTCATCGGATTCCTGGCGCTCATCGTACCGCACATGGCGCGGCGGCTCGTCGGATCGGATCACCGGATTCTCGTGCCATTCTGCGCACTGCTCGGAGCGTTTCTCCTGTTGCTTGCCGATACGGCGGGCCGGTGCATCATGCCGCCCAACGAGATTTCGGCGTCGGTAATCATGAGCATCGTCGGAGGCCCATTCTTTATTATTTTGCTGAAACGGGGTGACAGACATGCTAAGCGTTGAAAATCTGACGTTTTCTTATGAAAAAGGCGGAGAGGAAACAGAGCCGGTTCTGAAAGACCTTTCCGTAACGATTAAAAGAGGAACTGTCACGACGCTGCTTGGCGCCAACGGGTGCGGAAAGACGACGCTCCTTCAGCTTATGACGAAAAATCTGAAGCCGCAGAAGGGAAAAATCATCCTTGAGGGAGACGATCTGAGCGATGTTTCTCTTAAAAGTTTCGCCCGGCGGGCGGCAATCGTCCATCAGAAAAATACGGCGCCCGATGATCTGACGGTGGAACGCCTCGTAAGCTATGGCCGGCTGCCTTACAGCTCGATTTTTAAGGCAGGGCTTGATGAGGAAAATCAGTCTTTCGTCGAGAGAGCGCTTGAGTTTACAGATCTGAGTGATCTCAGACACCGGCGCGTCGGGACGCTTTCCGGCGGCCAGCGGCAGCGCGCATTTATCGCGATGGCGCTGGCTCAGAACACGAAGCTGCTTTTTCTCGATGAACCGACGACGTTTCTCGACGTCAAGTATCAGGTTGACATTTTGCGGCTTGTGGAACGGCTGAACAAAGAACACGGCATGACTGTCGTCATGGTGCTCCATGACATAAATCAGGCGCTGGCGTATTCTGATGAGGTCGTCGGCCTCGCAGGCGGGCGTGTTGCCGTCCAGGGGCCGCCTGATGAAGTGATTGATACGGAAAGTATTCAGACGCTGTACGGCATCAAGCTGCCGGTTTACCGCGCGGAAGGGCGTCTCTGCGTGATGGCTGTATAACATTTTTTCCGTGATCGCGAATCGCAAAATCGGGTTTTATAATTTTTGAAAATATGAATTATAAAACATTTGAAAATACAAATCGCAAAATTGCAAATTGCGAGAACGGCTCAAACGTGAAACAGCTCAAACGTAAAACGGCGAAATCGTATAAAGGAGAATGATGTAATGAAGAAAATAATTTATATCATAGTCGGATTGGTTTCCATGGGACTCGGCGCGGTCGGCGTTTTTCTGCCGGTTCTTCCGACAACGCCTCTGCTTTTACTGGCCGCGTTCTGCTTTGCGAGAAGTTCACAGCGGCTCAACACGTGGTTTAAGGGGACAAAGCTGTACAAGAATAATCTGGAAACGTTCGCACGCGGCGAGGGAATGACATGGAAGGCGAAGCTGCGGATCATGGCGTCAGTCAGCCTCATTATGCTGATCGCATTTATAGCGATGAAAAATACGACGGTTGGCCGCGTCTGCATAGCAGTCGTCTGGATCTGCCATGTAATCGCGTTTACATTTATTATAAAAACGTGTCCTGAAACCGGCGAAAAGGAGGGGATCGAAAAATGATGATCGATAAGCGGCTTTTAGCCATGGTGCCGGAAGCGAAACGGTTTATTATCGGAAAAACTATGTCAAACTGGGTTTCCCTGCTCGCGGGGATCTGTTTGTGGTTTTTGGCAGCGCGCCTGTTTGAAAACGTTCTTCAGTCGTCCCTGAAGCCGGAGACAGCCGTTTTCCTCTTTGGAGGCGTGGCTGTCTGCGCTGCTGTCAGATTTGCTCTGACGCGCCTGTCGTCATCGCTGACGCACCGTGCGTCTTCCTGCGTCAAGACGAAGCTTCGCGGCGAAGTTTATGAAAAGTTGCGCCGGCTGGGCGGACGGTATTCCGGCGCGTTTGCGACATCGGAGATCGTACAGCTTGCAGGTGAGGGCATCGAGCAGCTTGAAACGTATTTCGGCAATTATCTGCCGCAGTTCGCGTATGCGCTTCTGGCGCCGCTGACGCTTTTGATCGTCTTTCTGCCGCTCTCGCCGCTGACGGCGGTCGTTCTTTTTGTCTGCGTCCCGTTAATCCCGCTGGCGATTGTTGCGGTGCAGCGCTTTGCAAAAAAACTGCTTGGGAAATACTGGGACGCATACGCGAATCTTGGCGACAGTTTCCTTGAAAATCTTCAGGGACTGACGACGCTGAAAGTTTATGGCGCCGACGAAAGACGCCATGAGGAAATGAACCGCGAAGCCGAGAATTTCCGCGTGGTAACGATGAAAGTGCTGACGATGCAGCTCAATTCCGTGACGATTATGGATTTTGTGGCTTACGGCGGAACGGCTCTCGGCAGTATTATGTGTGCGCTGTCATTCGCGAAAGGAACCGTTTCCTTCGGAAACGCGATAGCGATGATTTTGCTTGCGAGCGAGTTTTTTCTTGCAATGCGTGCGCTGGGAAGTTATTTTCACGTTGCGATGAACGGCGTGGCGGCCAGCGAACGGCTCTTTCGGCTGCTGGATTTGGATGAACCGGAAGACGGCGGAGAGGAAGCCCGGCCGGGGGATATTCTCGTGCGAAATCTTTCGTTCGCGTATGACTGGAATCCGGAGGGCGCGGCAACTTATTCCGGCGCAAAACAGGCATCTTCACAAAATCCGGCGGATGAGGAATCGCGCCGTATGGCGCTGGAAGGCATGAATCTTTCTGTGAGCAGCGGGTCGTTCATCTCTGTGACAGGAGAAAGCGGCTGCGGCAAATCGACGCTGGCGTCTCTCATCAGCGGCAGGCTCAGAAATTATCAGGGCAGTATCGTGATAGGCGGCCGGGACGGCGCCGGTGGAACGCAGCTGCGTGATATTTCTGAAAAAAGCCTGCGCCGGCTGATAACGGTCGTTTCATCTGACAGTTATATTTTCGCCGGAACGGTCCGTGATACACTGTCCGAAGGAAATCATAACGCGTCGGAGAGCGAGATGTATGACGCGCTTCGCCGCGTAAAACTGTACGATTTTGTGATGGAACGGGAAGGGCTCGATACGGAAATCTCAGAGAGGGCGTCCAATCTTTCTGGCGGTCAGCGCCAGCGCCTTGCCCTTGCCCGTGCGCTTCTCAGAAACAGTCCTGTATATATCTTTGACGAAGCTACGAGCAATATTGACGCGGAGAGTGAAATGAGCATTATGCAGGCGATCCGCTCGCTGAAGGGCAGTCATACGATTATTCTGATTTCTCACAGGCTGGCAAACGTTACTGATTCTGATGAAATTTTCTTTCTGCGCGCCGGAAGACTCGCGGAGCACGGAACGCACAGCGAGCTGATGGCTGCCGGAGGCGGATATGCTGCTCTGTTTGAAGCACAAAATAAACTGGAAAATATAGGGAATAAGGAGGCTGCGTCATGATGAGAAGGAACGGTATCAAAATTATGATGGGGCTGCTTGGCCTCGTAAAGCCGATGCTCCATATTATGCTGTTATGTATTCTGCTTGGAACGGCGGGATTTTTCGCAGCCATCAGCGTGACGGTGCTGGCCGCGAATTTGCTGCTTATATTGATGGATCAGTCGCCCTGGAACCTGACATTCGGCATGTGCGCGGCCATCATGCTTTTTTGTGCCGTCGCGAGAGCGGGGCTCCGTTATGGAGAACAGATGTGCGGCCATTATATTGCGTTTCGACTTCTGGCGATTCTGCGCGATAAGATTTTCGGAAAACTGCGCGTTCTTGCGCCGGCAAAGCTGGAAGGAAAAGGGAGAGGCGATCTGATTTCACTTATTACCAGCGATATTGAAATGCTTGAAGTTTTTTATGCGCATACGATTGCGCCCGTCTGTATCGCCATACTCGTTTCAACTGTTATGACGTTTCTGATCGGCAGCTTTCATCCGCTTCTCGGTGTGATTGCCCTCGTTTCTTATCTGATCGTTGGCGCGGTCATTCCGCTCGCGTCATCGCGCCTCGGACGAAGTCAGGGGATGGAGGCGCGCAGCCGGTTAGGAGCCCTGAACAGCTACTTTCTTGAAAGCCTGCGCGGAATCCGTGAAACACTCCAGTTTGAACAGGATGAAAAACGTTCCGGTGAAATTTCAGAGTTTACAGAAGAACTGAATGGACTTCAGGGCCAGATCAAACGGCATGAAGGGATCGCATCGGCGTGGTCGGGCGCTGCCGTCACCATTCTGACGTTTGTCATGCTGGCAGCGGGGCTGTGCCTTCATGTAGAGCTTCCCGCGCTGCTGATGACAACAGTCATGATTTCCTCATCTTTCGGTCCCGTATTAGCACTGGCTAATCTTTCGGCGACGATGGATCAGACGCTGGCGTCCGGTGAACGCGTTCTTTCACTGCTGGAGGAAACACCGGAAACCGAGGAAATTTCAGACGGGCTGAAGCCGGAATTTTCGGGCGCATCTGTGGAAAATCTTACATTTTCTTACGATGGAGAAGACGTGCTGCACGATCTGACGATTGAATTTCCAAAGGGTGAAATTATTGGGGTGACAGGACGAAGCGGCTCCGGAAAATCGACGCTTCTGAAACTCTTAATGCGTTTTTGGAATGCGCCGAAAGACAGCGTCCTGATTTCCGGAACCAGCGTGGATCTGATTAAGACGGCGCATTTACGTGAAATGGAAGGATATATGATTCAGGACACGGATCTGTTTCACGACAGTATCGGCGATAATATCAGGATCGGAAAAGCGGACGCGACACGCGAGGAAGTCGAAGCGGCCGCCAGAAAAGCGTCGCTTCACGATTTTATTATGACGCTGCCCCAGGGGTATGACACACCTGTCGGAGAACTGGGAGAAACGCTTTCCGGCGGAGAACGGCAGCGAATCGGGTTGGCGCGTGCGTTTCTTCATGATGCGCCGTTTCTTTTGCTTGACGAGCCGACGAGCAATCTTGACAGCCTGAACGAGGGCGTCGTTTTGCGCGCGTTGAGGGAGAGCCGCGGAGAAAAGACGGTCGTTCTCGTTTCTCATAGAAAATCAACGCTGGGGATTGCAGATCATTCGTATACGGTGGAAAACGGAAGGCTGAGCTGAATAATAATATAAAGAAATTATTTTCGGAAGAATAAGGAGGTAATATATGGAACGGCTCACGCTTAGACAGGAGGAATATCTTCTCTTTTTTGCCTCCAGGGACGGCCAGCTCAAATCTATTTCTGAAGCTGCCGAACAGTTTCACGTGAGCAAACCGTCAGTGTTTAAAGTTAGCGAAGCGTTAGAGGCGCAGGGAATGATCGTTCGCGGGATGATGGGGGAGATCACGCTGACAGAGGAAGGCTGGGAGTATATTTCCCCGAAGTTTGAGCAGCAGCGCACGCTGACAGAGTGGCTGGAGATCAGTCTCGGCCTTGAGCCGTTAGCCGCGGAGCGGGAATCGCGGCGGATTATCGTCAGCCTGGAAATCGAAACGGTGGAAGGGCTGGTCAGAGACTGGCTGCAGCGGCGTCCGGAACCGAAAGCAAACGGGACAGATTTTAAGATCAGCTCCTTTCCCGTCGGCATTTACCAAGTGGATTTCAGCGTTTACAAAAAAGAAAGGGCCGAACTTTCGATGGGCGACCGGGGATTCTGGAAACCGGCGATTCTTCTCCGTGAGGAACGAAAGAGCACGTTCCTTCTTTATCCGCGCCAGATCTGGTATCAGCCGCGGAACAGAAAACGCATGAAAGGGATTCTCGACAGGCTTTGGTATCAGAAAGCCGGTGCGTGGTATGAAACGCAGCGCGGCGAAAGAGGAAGCTGCCTGATTCCCGGCAGCGCGGTCAGGTGCGTGGAAAGCGATGACGGGCTGTGCGGCGTTCTGCGGATATATGCGCGGGCATCTGTCGGTATGCTGGGAATGCCTGACAGCCAGGCGGATCTTGTGTTTTTCCTCGGCAAAACAAAGCGGTTGTCAGGGTGGCAAAACGGGGATATGGAAAAAGCGGACGAAAAAGAAGAAAGCTGAAGGAGAACCGCCGTTCTTTTCCGTTACGTTTGACAGATGGCGGAATGCTGCGTTAAAATGTGTAATCGAAAGGGATTTGAATGGAGAATTGAAAATCTGGTAAAAGGAGCAAAATATGGCGAGAGTGAACAGGCGTGCGGAAGCATCGCGCCAAGCTGATGAGGATTACTTGAAGACGGCGCTGCTCCTCAAGCTCCAGTACGGGCATGTTTATGTGAGTGATCTGGCGGAGGAACTCGGTGCAAATCTGGCGACGGCATATTCTTCAGTAAATAAACTGGCGATTGCCGGGTATATCCTGCCGCTGGAGCGCCGGGGCGGCCGCAGGTCTAATAAACAGTCGCTGAGCTTTACGCCGGAGGGAGAACGGCTTGCACGGCAGATTCTCAGCCGCAATCAACTGATTAAAAGCTGGCTGGTACAGCTTGGCATACCGGAAGAAGATGCTGAAGACGAGGCGTGTTATATGGAACACGGCATCAGCGAACATACATTGGCGGTACTGAAACGATATATGGATGTTTTCCTGAAGGAGGGGGAAGAATGGCGCGCCGCGCAAAGTGCGGGGAGGAATGAAACTCCGGACGGAAAAGATGATGCGGGCGGGATTGCAGATGTCGCCCTGAGGATTGACGAGCAGACAGAAATTATTGTGGAAATGATCGGCGGCATCGAAGGAGCAAAGAAAAAGCAGTCACTCGTGGAACGCGGCGGAGGAGAGGAACGTCTGGAAGAAATCTTAAATGCAGTGGAAGAGATGGGCGGCCCTGAGGCTTTTACAGACGGCAGTGAAACATTCCGACGTTCAGCGCAGATCGTTTCCCGTTACGGCGGCCCTGATGCGGCGGAAGAAGCGTTAAACGTCTTTGAGAGCCTGGGCGGAAGAAAAAACATGAAACGCCTGGCGCGTTTTGCAGAACTTTTCGGCGGCGATTTTCTTCTCGGATTGCTTGAGAACCAGGAGAAAACCTGGCGGAAAGCGCTGTGTCCGGAGGAGGAACATGATTTTTGCATTACATGAGCGAGTGAAATAAAAGATGAATCAATACGTGCGTTTATAGTTTTGATGGTCGCCGTGGTGGCGAATGTAGTGAGTTATTACATATGCAAATGCTCAGACGCCCCTTGAGGTTTCAAGCAAAGCCTTCTCCAAAATGGTTTCAAAACCCCCTGCGAAGCAGCGCAGGGGGTTTTGTTGTAGAACAAGATGGCCTCGTTCATTTTGATAGTCTTTTTGCCGGGTTCTAAGAAACGCGACCGATGCGTCTGTGGCGCACATAATCTTTCTGCGCCTGTCGGAGTCTTCCTTTGCGGGGCCGGTTCACAGAATCACTAATCGCCGTGTAAACGACAGGAATGTCAGTATCCTTTGCGGCGTATCTGTTTTTTTGGCTTATTATCCTGCGTTTTTCTTTGTAATGCAGGTAGGATGATGATATAATTTTCATGAATTGATAAAGATTGCAAATACAGTTTTTTATCGTTCGGAATAAGGAACAGGTAAAAAGTTCGTGAAGGAGATAATATATGAATTGTAAAACGGCTGTAATTCTGGCGGCAGGAGCGGGGACGCGGATGAAGTCTGACAGGCCCAAGGTTCTCCATGAGGTCTGCGGCAAACCTATGGCGGCCCACGTGATAAGCCAGGTAAAGCGGGCCGGTGCGGAGCGTGTCATCGTTGTAGTGGGCCACGGCGCGGATCTCGTAAAAGAGGCGCTGGCAGGCGACGGAATTATATTCGCTGTCCAGACCGAGCAGCTTGGAACGGGCCACGCGGTCATGCAGGCGGCGTCTTATCTTCCTGAGGAAGGCGATGTTTTTGTGATTTGCGGCGATACTCCGCTGATTACGGCGGAAACGCTGACAGAATTTGCGCGTTGTCACGAGGCGAACGGAAATGCTGTTACGGTGATGACGGCAGTCTTTGATGATCCGTTCGGATACGGCAGAATCATCCGCAAAGAGGACGGCAGTCTTGAAAAAATCGTGGAGCAAAAGGATGCCGACGAGACGGAAAAAGCCGTCAAAGAAGTAAACGCAGGAATGTACTGCTGCAACGCGTCATTTCTCAGAGAAAATCTTTCCAAATTGAAAAACGATAACGCGCAGGGTGAGTATTATATTACCGACCTGATCGCTATGGCGGCAGCCGGGCCGGGAGCCGGAGCCTTCACAGTCAGCGATGCGGATGAGATCATGGGAATCAATAACAGGGTGCAGCTTTCCGAAGCGTCCGGCGTAATGCGCAGACGAATTGCGCGGCGCCATATGATGGATGGCGTGACGATTGTCGATCCGGACAGCGTTCTGATCGAGGAGGATGTGATTATCGGCAGCGATACGGAAATCTGGCCGGGCGTCATTCTGCGGGGGAAAACGGTGATTGGAAAACATTGTATAATAGGAAAAGATACGGTGATCGAAAACGGGACAGTCGGCGACGGCACGGAAATTCAGAATTCCGTGGTCAAAGACAGCAGCATCGGGGAAAACACGCGTGTGGGACCTTTCGCATATCTGCGGCCGGGCAGCAGAGTCGGCAATGAATGTCGGGTCGGTGATTTCGTCGAGATCAAGAATGCTGCCTTCGGGGACGGTTCAAAAGCGGCTCATCTGGCGTATATCGGAGATGCCGATGTGGGGCGGGACGTCAACGTCGGCTGCGGCGTCGTCTTCGCAAATTATGACGGGGTTCACAAGTTCCACAGCACAGTGGGCGACAGGGCGTTTATCGGCAGCAACGCCAATCTCGTGGCGCCGGTGCAGGTGGCTGACGATGCGTATGTCGCGGCGGGCACTACGGTTACGATTCCTGTTGAGGAAGGCGCTCTTTGCGTCGGCCGCTCACGCGAGGTGATTGAGAAAGGCTGGGTCGAGAAAAAGGGCTTGAGCAAAAAGAAGAAGTAAATCGAGGACAAAACTTTTTAATATATAAGATGGACTATTGAAAGAAACAGCTCATTCGGCGGCAGGAGCACAGGGCGGCTTGCGGCGTTATCGGTAAAAACAGATCGCGGAATGGATGGACAAACTGGAGGATACAATTATGAGAAACGGTGTATTTTACGATTACAAAATATTTGCGGGGAATTCAAATCCCGAACTGGCAGAGGAGATTGCGGCCATCATGGGAAAACCGCTGGGAGAGGCGACGGTCAGCAAATTCAGTGACGGCGAGATTTCGGTCAGCCTCTGGGAGACAGTCCGGGGGGAGGATGTATATATCATCCAGTCAACGTGCAATCCGACGAATGACAATCTGATGGAGCTTCTTATTATGATCGACGCGATGAAACGTGCGTCAGCGGGCAGAATCAATGCGGTCATTCCTTATTACGGCTACGCGAGACAGGACAGAAAGGCAAAACCGAGAGATCCGATTACGGCAAAGCTGACGGCCGATCTGCTGAGTGTCGCCGGTGTAGACAGGATTATTACGATGGATCTGCACGCGGCGCAAATCCAGGGATATTTTGATATTCCGGTGGATCATCTCATCGGAATGCCGATTCTCGGAAAATATTTAAAAGAATTGATAAAAAGCGGGACGATTGACAGTGACATCGTTGTCGTATCCCCCGATTTGGGCAGCGTGACGAGAGCGCGTTCGCTGTCGGGAATTCTCGAATGTCCGATTGCGATTGTAGACAAGAGAAGGCCGAAGCCGAACGTTTCTGAAATTATGAATATTATCGGTGATATTGACGGAAAGACAGCAATTCTTGTGGATGATATGGTAGATACGGCAGGAACCATCACGAATGCGGCAAATGCCTTAAAAAAGCTGGGCGCGAAGGAGGTTTATGCCTGTGCGACGCATCCCGTTCTGTCAGGGCCGGCAATTCAGCGGATTGAGGATTCTGCGATTAAACAGATGATTCTGCTGAATACGATTCCGCTGCCGCCGGAAAAGAGAACTTCAAAGATGAAGATGCTGTCTGTCGCGCCGGTCTTTGCTGATGCTATGAGGCGGATTTTTAATAACGAGCCTCTGAGCACGATTTTCGAATAGTTGTTTGTCATCCCCCTGTCAGCGACATTTTTCCGGTCTGCGAACAACAGGGGGATTTTTCTGTAAGCATATATGCAAATGACCGGCTGCAAGACGTTTCATGTGTACTTTATATGCGGCTTTACGCGTGTTTTATATGTCAAATGAAACGGAGCGGCTGTTTTTGAGTGCAGATTATCGTATTGTTCAGATGAATTTTGTGAGAGGCGGTGAAAAAGTGAGAATTATCGTAGGGTTGGGCAATCCGGGAAAACAATATGAAAATACGAAACATAATGTGGGATTTTTGACGATTGACATTCTGGCGGAAAAACTCGGCATTCGCGTCAGTCGGATTAAACATAAAGCGCTTGTCGGTGAGGGGTTTGCCGGCGGCCAGAAAGTTCTGCTTGTGAAACCGCAGACGTATATGAATCTGAGCGGCGAGAGCGTCAGGGAGGTTCTTTCCTTTTATAAAGCAGATCCGCAGGATTTGATTGTTATTTATGATGATATTGATATTCCGCTGGGATCACTGCGCATCCGCAAAAAAGGAAGCGCGGGCACGCATAACGGAATGCGTTCGGTCATTTATCAGATTGTTTCCGATGATTTTCCGCGGGTGAGAATCGGCATCGGCGGTGAACGGAAAGGCGATCTGGCCGATTATGTAATCAGCGGCTTTCAGAGCAGTGAACGCAAAATTGCAGAGGATGCGATTTTACGGGCAGCGGACGCCGTGATCTGTATGCTTGAAAAAGGCATCGACGTGGCGATGGGCGAATACAATACGAGAAAGGAAAAGAAAAAGCGAGAGAAAGTTAGCGATGACAAATTAAACGATGAATTAGAAACTGGTGAAAACAAATCAGCAGACGAACTGAATGATAAACCAGAGGAAAAGTTAAGTGATGAACTAAGCGGGCCGCCTGGCGCGGCTGCGGAGGGGGACGTATGAGTATTTCCGGAATTCAGGAGTTTACCGCGAGGTTAAAGGAACTTCGCGATACAGGCGGCATTGTTCAGGTGACAGGACTGACAGAGGGCGCGGCGGCTCTTGCCTGTGCCCGGCTGATGGAGGAAGCCGGAGGCCAGATTCTCATTATCGTTTCGACGAGGGAGCGGGCGAAGCAGATGGAAGAATATCTGAGCTTCTTTTTGAAGGGAAAGCGTATTTTTCTGCTTCCCGACGAGGAACGCAGTATGTTCGCATATGAGGCAAAAAGCCGTCTGTTCAGCTATGAGCGGATCCGGGGGCTGTCAGCGGCTCTTTCCGGCGAGGAATGTGTTTTTGTAGCGCCTGTGATGGCGGCGGCGCGCGGCATGATTGGTGCAGCGGAATTTCTGGCGCAGTGTATTAACATCAGGAAGGACGATACGATAAATTATGAGGAAATCAGGGAGAAGCTGACGGATTCGGGATATGAACGGACTGATGTGACAGAAGTGCGGGGCCAGTTCAGCGTCAGGGGCGAAATTATTGATATTTTTCCTCCTGACAGCGAATATCCCTGTAGAATCGATCTGTTCGACGACAGGGTTGACGATCTGAAGCTTTATGATCCGATTACGCAGCGTTCCGTCCGTGCGGTGGATTACGTGAGGATTATTCCGGCCGTCGTCCGGGACCCGAAGCAGCCCGCCGACGCCGAATTTATCTGGGATTATATGACGGGCGCCAAGACGATTTTTGCAGACGACTGGGACAGAATCTGCGGACAGCACGAGCTGGCTGACAGAGATTGGACAGACGGATTGGCGGAAGAAAGGAAAATACGGCGGGAAAGCGCAGCGGCTGCGCGGGAAGAAGAAACCGTGCGGGCAGGAAAGGCTTTAAAAGATGCGGAAACTGCGGAGAGCGGGCCGGGGCGGGCGGCTGTGCAGGCTGAAAACACCGCGCAGACCGGAGCGTCTTTGGAACCTGTGGAAACAGCGGAAAATGTGAAGATCGGACAGAACGCGGCGGATGTACGGGCCGAAGCGGCCGCAAAAACTGTGGAGGCCGGAAAAATGGACGAAGCGCCGACGCCGGAAGAAAACGAGAACTCTGCGTTTTCTTCCGGCACAAAACGCCATACATTGAAAAATTTTTTCAGTGAATATTTTGCCGATATGTACGAAATCGTGGCAGCGCTCAGAAAGTACGGCGGTGCGGTCAGTCTGCCGTTTCAGAAAAAAGCAAAATTGATCGATGATGTGGAGCACGCAAATATCAGTGTATTGACTGTGCCGGAATTTGAAGGCCGCATGGATTATTACGCAAAGGAACTCCGTCGCCTTCTGGAAGAAAAATATATCGTCCGGATCGCCTGTGGCAGCGAGGAACGCATAAAAAATCTTCAGGAATTCGCGAGACGGATGGAGATTGATGCGCAGCCGGAGTCGCTTATTTATGAGGAAGGCGTGCTGCCTCACGGATTTTTCCTCCCCCAGACGAAGGAAGCGTGGATTTCCGACAACGATATTTTCAAAAACTCAAAAAGACGGAAGAAGAAAAAAGAAAGTCCAAAGAAAAATATGAGTTTGTTTGCCGATTTGCGGGAGGGCGATTACGTAGTTCATGAAAATCACGGAATCGGGCGCTTTATCGGGATCGAACCGCTGTGCGTAGAGGGAAACCGCAAGGATTATCTCAAGATAAAATACGCGGATGATGGTTTGCTTTACGTTCCGGTGGAACAGATGGATCTCGTCCAGAAGTACATAGGTTCCGGCGGCACGGCGCCGAAGCTGAATAAAATGGACAACGGCGACTGGAAAAAGACGAAGGCACGGGCAAAGGCCGCGATTGAACATATGGCTGAAGATCTTGTAAAAATGGCGGCAGAGCGGACGATTCACCAGGGCCACGCCTTCAGCGCAGATACCGTGTGGCAGCATGAATTTGAAGAACAGTTTCCGTATGTAGAGACGGACAATCAGCTGCGCTGCATTGAGGAAATCAAACGGGACATGGAGATGCCGTGGCCGATGGACCGGCTGCTTTGCGGCGATGTGGGCTTTGGAAAGACTGAAATTGCGGCGCGGGCAATTTTCAAGTGCGTTATGGACGGCAAACAGGCCGCTCTGTTGGCGCCTACGACGATTTTGGCCCATCAGCATTACCGCACGTTTCTTGAACGCTTTGAGCATTTTCCGTTCAATATCGAGGTCATGAGCCGTTTCCGCAGTGATGCGCAGCAGCGTGAAATTATGAAGCGTGTAGCCGATGGCCGTATCGATATTTTGATAGGAACTCACCGAATCCTGTCAAAAGATGTAAAATTTAAAGATCTGGGCCTTCTCGTAATCGACGAAGAACAGCGCTTCGGCGTCAAGCATAAGGAAGCGATGAAACAGATTAAGAAAAATATCGACGTTCTGACTCTTTCCGCAACGCCGATTCCGCGAACGCTTCATATGTCGCTGTCAGGCATCCGCAGTATGAGCACGCTGGACGAGCCGATTGACGACAGGTATCCTGTGCAGACTTATGTGCTGGAACAGGACGACGATCTGATCCGTGAGATTATCCGCCGGGAAATGGGACGCGACGGACAGACGTTTGTTGTATTTAACCGCGTGAACGGGATTCAGGAAGTCGCTGACGGGCTGCGCAACCTCGTCCCCGAAGCGCGAATCGCCGTGGGGCACGGGCAGATGCCGGAAAATAAGCTCGATGATATCATGATGGCATTTATGGAGCATGAGTACGATGTCCTTGTGGCAACGACGATTATCGAGTCGGGGATCGACATACCGAACGCAAATACGCTGATTATTCTCGACGCTGACCATTTCGGGCTGTCCCAGCTTTACCAGCTGCGCGGGCGTGTAGGCCGATCAAACCGCGTGGCTTACGCTTATCTGATGTACCGCAAGGACAAGATACTGTCGGAGCCGGCAGAACAACGGCTTAAGGCAATCAAAGAATTTACAGAGTTTGGCTCCAGTTTTAAAATTGCGATGAAGGACCTGGAAATCCGCGGCGCCGGAAATCTGCTGGGTACAGAGCAGTCAGGCCATATGATGATGATTGGCTATGAGCTTTACTGTAAGCTGATCGACAACGCCGTCAGGAAGCTGCGCGGCGAATCTGTTCAGGATGAGGAACTGGAGGTTTCTCTCGATATCAAGGTCAACGCATTTATTTCTTCGGATTATATCGAAGATGAAAAGCTGAAGCTCGATATGTATAAACGGATCGCCGATATTCGTTCCGAGAGCGACGTTTCCGACGTGAGAGATGAGTTGATTGACAGATTTGGCGACGTTCCGGCGGAGACGGAGACTTTGATGCAGGTGGCGCTGATTAAGGCGAAATGCCAGACTGCGGGAATCCGCCGGGTATCGCTGGAAGACAGAAAAGTCGTATTTGAGTTTGCGCCTGACAATAATAGGCTGGATACCAGGGCGCTGCTGGCGCTGTCGGAAAAGTACGGCATGAAGCTGATTATAAATATGAGCCGGAAGCCGTTTATTAAAATGCCTGTCGAAAAAAATCGCAAAATGCTGTCGGAGATTATAGAGTTTCTGAGCGTTTTCAGGTAGAAAACGGCAGGCGGATTCGAGTATAATATTAGGACAGAGAATTTATATATTTATGAAAAATACAACAGCGGCCTGAGAGCTGCGCCAAAACCGGCTGACCGGCCATTATGCGGCAGCCGGATTAATACGGGGGTTTCATGATGAGAGGTGCGAGACGAAGACTGAGCGGGAAGAATCATAACGGCGATGCGCCTGCAACGCGGAATTTTTTCCGGTGCGTTTCACTGGCCCTGCTGACAGTTCTGCTGGTGATGTCAGCCGCCGGATGCGGTTCACAGGAGATGGCAGATGAGCTTGCCCGTGTAAACGATACCGTTATCGGGCAGGCTGATTTTGATGAATTTTGTTCGCTCTGTCTTCACTCGCAGGGGATGGCCGCCGGCGAGAAACTGACGGAGGACGAACGGACGCAGTTTCTTAAAGATATGGTGGACGCGGAAACGCTTCGCCAGTATTACGAGGCGGAATCACCTGAAGTTTTTTCCGAGGCTTATCAGAGCGGACTTGATACTTTCGTCAGTCAGATGAACGGTAATGATGCGGAGTTTTTGTCGGCAAACGGCATCAGCGGTGACTCCGTTTCTTTCTTTTATATGTCGCAGTATTTGATTCAGCATCTTTATGATGAAATCAGCGCGGCACAAAGCCAGGAAGAACTGGCGAACGACGCTGCGGCATATTATGAAGAACATCGGGAAGCCTTTGAAGGCAGACCTCTTGAGGATTGTATGGAGGAGATTTATTATCTGCTCTATAATAGTATGTACGATGAGAAAATGGCGAAAATCCGTGAGGGAATGGAAATCAGTTATTGACGTAACAGCCGGTCCGGCATCGAAAAGGGACGGGCAAGCATTACAGGCGCGGATGAGAAGACTGATTTGCGGAAAAAGGCAGCCGGTCTGGCGTGCAAAGCAAAATCGGCGCGATTTTGCTTTGCACGAAATGAAAATCCGGCTCGGCGGCGCGGCGAAACCGGCAGCGGTTTTGTCGCGCCGCCGAATACCGGATAACGGGCGTTGATGCACGGGCAGCATCAGGCAGAAAAAACACGAAAAGCGGCAGGAGAAGACGATATGCATCCATGGAAACATTTTTTAACGATAACGAAACACCGGCACAAAGTCATGGCGATGTGCTTTCGCATCGGCTTGTACAGACAGGGGTTGCTCCATGATTTATCAAAATATTCCTGGACGGAATTTTCCAGAGGATGCCGCTATTACCAGGGATACCGCAGTCCGAATAATTACGAGCGGGAGCTGTTCGGATATTCCATTTCGTGGCTGCACCATAAGGGCAGAAACAAGCATCATTTTGAATACTGGCTCGATTATAACGAGCATCAGGCGGGTACCGTGCGCGGGATGCCGATGCCGAGGCGCTATATTGCGGAAATGTTTTGCGACAGAGTGGCGGCCTGCAAGACGTACCAGAAGGATGATTATACTGATTACAGCCCGGTTCGCTATTTTTACAAGGGCGCCGGAAAGTATCTGATGCATCCGGAAACACGCAGAGATCTGGGATTTCTGCTGTTGATGCTCGGAACAGACGGGGAGCGCGCTGCAGAGCGGTATATCAGGCGGGAATATTTGAAGGGCGAGCCGATTCCCGATCAATACGAAGAATACGAAAGTCTTGAGGCATTAAACGCAGCAATTGAGGAGAAGTTATGAGTTTTACACATCTGCACGTGCATACGGAATACAGTCTGCTCGACGGCGCGGCGCGTATCAAACCGTTGATTGCCCGGGCGGCCGAATTAGGTATGGATTCCATCGCCATCACTGATCACGGAGCCATGTTTGGTGTTATCAATTTTTACCGGGCGGCAAAAGAAGCAGGGATTAAGCCGGTTATCGGCTGCGAGGTCTATACGGCGGCCAGGACGCGTTTTGATAAGGAACCGGAGCATGATAAGAAAAACGGCCATCTGATTCTGCTGGCCGAAAACCAGGAAGGCTATAAAAATCTCGTCAAAATTGTTTCCTGTGGTTATATAGAAGGCTTTTATTACAAGCCAAGAATCGACAATGAAGTGCTGCGGCTTCACAGCGGCGGCCTGATCGCATGTAGCGCTTGTATTGCGGGCAGAGTTCAGCAGGAGCTTGTTCGCGGCAATTATGAGGGAGCGAAGCGCGAAGCGCTTGAATATCTTGATATTTTCGGAGAAGGAAATTTTTTCCTGGAAATTCAGGACCACGGTCTGCAAGAAGAAGCGCAAATCAATCCGATGCTGAAACAACTCAGCAAAGAGACAGGAATCGGACTTGTGGCAACGAACGACGTTCATTATATCAGTCAGGAGGATGCCGAGGTTCACGATATTCTTCTCTGCATCCAGACTGGTTCCTTTGTCAGTGACACGGACCGTATGCGCTTTCCAAACGACCAGTTTTACCTGAAATCGGAGAAGGAAATGCGCCGGATTTTTGCTGATATTCCGGAAGCCATCGACAATACGCATAAGATTGCAGAGCGCTGTAATGTGGAATTCGATTTCGGTTCACTTCACCTGCCGGAATTTACGCCGCCTGATGGATATGACAAGAAGTCGTACCTGCGCGCTCTGTGCGAAAAAGGGCTGAAGGATCGGTATTCCGAAGAAACGCCTGAGCTTCGTGAACGTCTCGAAAACGAACTGGGTGTAATCGAGCAGATGGGTTACGTTGAGTATTTCCTGATTGTCTGGGATTTTATCAATTATGCAAAGAGTCATAATATCGCAGTAGGACCGGGGCGGGGTTCCGGGACAGGCAGTCTTGTGGCGTACTGCCTGCATATCACAGATATCGACCCGATTCGTTATAACCTGATATTTGAGCGCTTTTTAAATCCGGAACGCGTCAGTATGCCTGATATTGACGTGGATTTCTGCTATGAACGCAGAGGTGAGGTGATAGATTACGTTATTGAAAAGTACGGAAAAGATCGTGTCTCACAGATTATCACGTTCGGAACGATGAAAGCGAAGGCAGCGATCAAGGACGTGGGCCGTGTCATCGAGATGGGGTACGCTCAGACTGACGCGATTGCAAAGATGATTCCGTTTGATCCTAAGATGACGATTGACAAAGCGATGGCTCTCAATCCTGATCTGGCCAGAGCTTACGAGAGTGACAGCCAGGTGAAATACCTGATCGACATATCGAAGGCGTTGGAAGGTATGCCCCGTCATGCATCAACCCATGCGGCCGGCGTCGTAATTTCAAAAGAACCTCTCGACGAATATGTTCCACTGTATTATTCTGAAAAAGGCGGCGTCAGTGTCCAGTTTAACATGACGACTGTCGAGGAACTGGGACTTCTCAAAATGGATTTTCTGGGACTTCGGAATCTGACGGTTATTCGGGATACGCTGGAAAATATTGAAAGAATACGGGGCATCAAGATTGACTTCAACAAGATGGAATACGATGATCCGGAAGTTTACCGGCTGATTTCGTCGGGAAATACGATCGGTGTGTTCCAGCTGGAATCGGGCGGCATGACGCAGTTTATGAAGAATCTGGCTCCTGATTGTTTTGAGGATATTATTGCCGGAATTTCGCTTTACAGGCCGGGCCCGATGAGCTCGATTCCCCGGTATATAGCAAATAAAAAGAATCCGGAACATATCACTTATACACATAAAGCATTAGAACCGATTCTTTCCGTTTCGCGAGGATGTCTCGTTTATCAGGAACAGGTAATGCAGATCGTCCGGGATCTGGCCGGTTATTCTTACGGCAGGAGCGACCTGGTGCGCCGGGCCATGAGTAAAAAGAAGGCTGACGTCATGGCGAAGGAAGAAGAGTATTTTATTCACGGAAAGTTGAACGACGACGGGACGATTGACGTGCCGGGCTGCGTCAGAAACGGTGTTCCGGAGCGTGAGGCGAAGGAAATTTTTGATTCTATCGCGGCGTTTTCTGAATACGGCTTCAACAAATCTCATGCGGCGGCATACGCTGTGCTGGCATACCAGACGGCATACCTGAAATGCCACTATCCGGCGGAATTTATGGCGCCTTTTCTGACGATCATGGGCGATCCGAAGCATATTGCACGGTATGTAAGAAACTGTAAAGAAATGGGGATTGATGTGCTGCCGCCTGATGTAATGTTCAGCGAAAAGGAGTTTTCCGTGCAGAACGGCGCTATCCGGTTTGGACTGTTGGGTATAAAAGGTGTTGGAGAGTCTGTCGTTGACGAGATTATCCGCGCCCGTACTGAATACGGGAAACCGGAGGATTTTGAAGATTTTATAAATATGCTGGATATCAGCAAGATCAATAAAAAGGCTGTTGAAGGGCTGATCTGCTCCGGCGCTCTCGATACGATCAATGAAAACAGGGCGCAGATGCTGGCTGTATACGAGCAGTTTATCGATGCGGCCCACAGCAGGCGCAAACAAAATCTGGCGGGTCAGCTTTCGCTTTTCGGCGACATGGGAGATCTGGAAAATACAGGGATAAGTGAAACGGTGCGCCAGGCGGATGTCAAGGTGCAGATGCCGCAGGTACGCAATTTTGACAGGAAGACATTGTTGAATATGGAAAAGGAGATGCTGGAAGTCTACGTTTCCGGTCATCCGCTTGAAGACTACGAGGAACGGATCCGGCAGATTTCAAATATCAGTACGGCGGATATCGACCTTGAAGGCGAGGAGGCATCGAAGACTGACGGAAAGCGTGTCGTTATTGCGGGAATGATCGTTTCGCGCAAGACGATGATTACGAAGAAGAATACGATAATGGCGTTTCTCCAGCTCGAAGATATGTATGGTGTGGCTGAGATTGTCGTTTTTCCGAATACTTATGAGCAGCTTCACGGCAGGTTGAAGGAAGACAGCATTGTCGTCGTCCGGGGGACGCTGCAATGCCGCGAGGACGAGCTGCCAAAGATTCTGGCGCAGGATATTCAGGATATCGAGACGTATCAGGCGCCGACGGGCGGATTGGGCGACAACGAATATCGCAGAAGCGGGAATGGCGGTTACGGCGGTCAGGAATCGGATTTTGGGGTCAGCAAGGCATCTGCAGAAAATTATGAGGCCGGCCGAGACGCTTCCAATGCGGGAAATGCGTGGAATACGCAGGGGCCGCAAAATAGCAGAATTTCACAAAGCGAACGAGATGAAGCGGTCCGGGTGAGCATACCGGCGGGCAGAGACGTGCAGAAAACGCTGGAACAGATTCAGAGAATCGCGGTAAAATATCCGGGCGGCCGCGGTTTCGTGATTCGTATTGAAGAAGATGGAAAGCTGTTGGAATCGGGGATGGGGATTACGCCGTCGGACGGCTTTTTTGCGGATCTTTTTGAGCTGATTTACAAGTGAGAAGGTCTGAAGTAAAATAAGGCAGTTTTATGTACTTTCTTTACAGATATTTTACAGGGCGCTGATTTTCCACGTGGAAAATCAGCGCCCTGTAAAATATTACGAATACGGTACGGGTACGGTAGGAGAGGCGTTTTCGCTCTGGGCTTTCTGTCCGTGGTCACGCTTATTCTCCGGCATGTAATACTCAAACGAACGCGGGTCGATCTTTATATGTTTATCTTCGAGGTCTTTCATCGCCCACAAATAAATTTCCTTCAGAATCGGCATGACGCTTTTTCCCTTTTCAGTCATGACATACTGGGTCGTCTGCTTCTTATCCCCGGTGCAGAGTTTTTGCCGCTTGATCAGACCGTCGCGTTCAAGATCGGCAAGCTGCGTATAGAGAACTTTGCTCGTAATTCCCCAGAGCTTCTGAAACGCGTTAAAATGAATGTGTCCTTCGTAATCAATCGCAATCATGATACAGGACTTCCATTTGCCGCTGAGCATATCAAAAAAATGATCATAGGGAAAGGAACCGTTTTGCGTTTTGCTTCTCTGGACTTTTTTCTTTTCCATACATTCCGCCTCCGTTCAGCGGTTAATCAGCATATTTTTCTGTAAAATCCATCTCAAAGCCTTGAAAGTTCAAGCTGATACGGATTTTGAAAAAATTTTCGCTTACAAAAAAGTAATCAGTTGACTTATTATTAGTATAACGATAAAATAAATGTCGGAAAAAAGGACAAGAATCCTGATTCCCAAATGACATTTACTATTATAATATCATATTCTGGAATGGATTTGTAAACATTTTGCGGTGAATAAAAATAGCTGATTCCGAAATAATTTTATCCGGGTTCCTTACACAAAACCTTCCGGGAGAATGAATGAAAGCGTTTATGGACTTCCCCAAAAACGACAGGAAATCTCATAATATAAGGTGATAATATTAGTTGACACATTATATACAGCGTTATATAATAATGCTGATGGGTTCAATTAGAAAAAATAGCCGGAAAGCTTTATTTTAGACGGATAAGGTGAATTTGGGTTTTTTTTGTGGATTCAACCGGCATTGATAAAAATTGTCTTAATTTCTGTACCTTATGGGGTATAGGTTTAAGAAACGCCGGTTCGACGAGGCGGCGTTTAATAGAGAGCTGGTAGCTCATGTTTATGATACTGTCTGGATCGTTTGATAGAGCAAATGTCAGATGAGCCGACGTGAATTTTTCAGGAGCGTCATTCTGAAGACGGAGACTGCGAAGGCAGATTGATAAAAACATCAAACGGAAACCTATGGATGAACGAATGGTGGTTGCCACGGAAGGTTCGATCACACAGGACACCGGTGCGGTGCGGATTGCCGAAATACAGAAAGCTGTAATTTATAATGAATTCAGGCAGAAGATGTATCATAATCTCATTATTGAAAGGAGGAATTGAGTTTATGTCATTAATCAATGAACTCGAAAAGTTGGTTGGGAAAGCGAGTGACAATCCTGCGGATCTTGAGGCTTACACAAAAGATATGAGCCTGTGCCCTGAAGGATATGCAGATGCAGTCGTTTGGCCGAACTCAACCGAAGAAGTCTCTGCAGTAGTAAAATACGCATATGAAAACAACATTCCTGTTGTTCCGGTCAGTTCTCAGACTCATATGTATGGTGCGTCCATTCCTAAGCAGGGCGGCATCGTCATCGATATGAAGAATATGAATAAGATTCTTGAAATCGATCTCAAGCATAAGTTTGTTCGTTTCCAGCCTGGTGTTACTTGGAAGCAGTTATATGAAGAACTTGATAAAGTCGGCGCAAGATTCATGATGCCGTTAACTCCGCTTGCGAACAGATCTGTGCTGTCTGATACGCTGGATCGCTGCGTTATCACTAATACAGTCTACGATTATGGCGAAGTAACTCAGTCACTTGAAATCGTCTGGGGCGACGGTTCCGTATTCAGATCAGGCTCCGCTTCTGTTCACGGTTTTGCTGCTGATAATACTCCGGAACATGGCCTTTACACTCCATCCAGAGGTGTTGACCCTTCCGGTCCGGGACTTGACTTCTATCGTATCGTACAGGGCGCTCAGGGTACTATGGGTATTATCACTTGGATGAGTGCTAAGCTCGAATTGAAGAGTCAGAAAGACAAAATCTTATTTGCTCCGATCGATGATCTCGATTATGCAAATGAATTCTTATACAAGATCATGCCGAGAAGAATCGGGCAGGAAATCTTACTCCTGAACAAGGTTGATCTCGCTACGATCATCGCTGATACTCCGGAAGAAATTCCTGGACTCTGCGAGAAACTCCCTGAGTGGACACTCGCGATCGTACTCAGCGGTGTTAAGAGACGTCCTGATGAGAAAATTGCTTACGAAGAGCACTATCTGACTGATGTCATCAATACTACGTTTAAAGACATCTCTCTGAAGCCTGCGCTTCCTGGATTCCCAGGTCTGGGCAGAAAGCTTTTGACGATCCTCAAGACTCCTTGGGAAGCACCTTCCTGGAAGACGAAACCGGCTGGCGCTTATGAAGATATGTTCTTCATCGCTCGTCCTGAAAAGGCAAATGAATATGTTGAGATCCTCAAGAAGGTTCTCGCTAACCACACTTATCCGCACACTCAGGTTGGCGCTTACATCCAGCCAATCGAACACAACCGTGCGTGCCAGATTGAATTCACATTCTTCTATGATCCTGAAAACGAAGCTGAAAAGAAAGAAATCGCAGACATCGTTTATGAAGCAGGTATTGAGATGATGAACAACGGCGCTCAGTTCACAAGACCTTGCGGAAACCTCGTTCCTGTTATCTATGACAGAGCTGGCGGATATACAGCTACACTTAAGAGACTTAAGAACATCTTTGACGAGAAGAATATCTTAAATCCTGGTACTTTATGTTTCTAATGTTAGGGAGGAGGCACATTGACTATGGCAAGAGATGATCGTTTCGACTTATCAGTAACCAAAAAGAATATGGAGTATGCTGCTGAAGTCGCTAAAGATAAAAGATTAACTGGTGACCGTTATAAGATGTCCGTTATCGATCCTGCATACGGCGACGGTAAGGGCAACTCTCACGGCAGGTATGATACTCCGAGAACTCCGTTAGCACTCGATATCGAAGACATCAACATGTTCAAATATGACATGGACCACTGCATTAAATGCAAAGGCTGCTACTGGGTGGAACACACGTATAACCCAGGCGTAAGGTTCAATGTCAGATGTCCGGAAAACCTCTGGAACGATTTTGATGCTTACGGCGCATTCGGAAAGATGAGAATCGGTTTGGGAATCATTAACGGCACACTCGAATGGTCCCCGACGCTTCTGCAGATTCTTTACGCTTGTCCTCTGTGCGGCGCTTGCGATGTTGCATGTAAGAGAAACCTCGACCTGGAAATCGAACTCTCCCTCGAAGCTATGAGAGTTAAGGCAGTCCAGGACGGCGCCGCTCCTCTTCCTGCACACAAGGCTGCAGTTGACAAAATCCTCGCAACTGGCAACATTTACGGTGAAAAGGGTGACCGTAAAGCTTGGGCTAAGAACGTTAAGGTTGCAAAGAAGGCTGACACTCTTTACTATGTTGGGGACAACACTTCTTATAAGAATCCTCAGATAGCACAGGCAACTGCGACTATTCTCGAAAAACTCGGCATCGACTTCATGCTCCTTGACAACGAAAAGAACGACGGAAATGTTCCTTCTTCTATCGGTATGGTAGATGTAGCGAGAAAAATTGCAAAAGAAAACATTGAGGCGATTAAAGCGACTGGTGCAAAACGGGTTGTGGTTTCAGATGCAGAAGCTTACAGAACGATCAAAGTTGATTATCCTAAGCTCCTCGACATAGCAACTGCAGATCTCGGATTTGAAGTAGTTCATATCCTCAGTCTCGCTGCAAAAGCAATCGAAGAAGGTACTCTCGTATTGACTACTCCGGTTGACACAAGAATGGCTTATCACGATGCTTCTTCTGTGTCCAGACTGTGCGACGACTGGACACCTTACAAAGGTGAAAGAGGCTGGATGGGTATGGTATATCCGGGCCTCAGAAGAAGAAGAGGTAGAGAAGGTCTGTATGCCGAAGCAAGAACTATCATGGCAGCTGTACCTGGCGCTGATAACACTGAATTTATCAGAATCAGAGAAAATGCTTTCGATATCTGTGCCGGACGTGGCGCTGACATCGCTTTCCCTGCATTAACTAAGTTCGCTACAGGTCACCGCCTTGACGAAGCTAAGGAATGTGGTATCGAAACTATCGTTTCCGCTGATCCTCAGTGCAGAGACGCATTCAATACTTATGCTGATCCTAAGGATGGTATTGAGGCTATCGATATTACTGAACTTATCGTTAAAGCACTTTAAGCATTCTGGAGGTGAAAATAAATGGCAATCTCAACACAGGCGTATAAAGCACTTGAGAACGTAGTAGGTGCTAGATATATCTCCGACGATCCAGTCATCATGCAGGGTTATAAATCCGGTCCTGGTGGTTATGAAGCTGGTCTCGGTTATGAAAGAGTAATGACAGTTCTTCCTGCAGCAGTTGCACTTCCGAAGGACACTGACGAAGTGGTAAGGCTCGTGAAGATCTGCAGCAGATACAATATTCCGTATGTACCATATGCAACTGGTTTCTATGGTCCTAAGACTCACTGCCATGTTGACGATGAGCTCATCATCGACATGAAGCGTATGCAGCAATTCGAGTGGGATGAAAAGCATATGTATGCCGATATCGGCCCTGGAATCATTTATTCTTCCTTACAGCAGGAAGCATTCAATAAGGGTTGTTACGGTGTAATCGGCGGCGGCGGCGCACAGTGCTCTGCAATCGCTAACCTCCTCGGTGACGGTTGGTCTCCGATCTCCCTGAAGATTGGTCTCCCTCACAGAAGAATCCTCGGCACTGAGCTTGTTTTACCTGATGGTGAACTTGTTAGAATGGGTTCTCTGGCTGGTTCTGACGATCCGTTCTGGGGCGAGGGTCCTGGTCCTGACCTCAGATGCATCCTGAGAGGTTTCACTGGCTTAAGAGGTTGCATGGGTATCGTTACAAGAATGGCTGTTAAGTATCTGCCGTTCATTCAGGAATCCCCTAAGCCGCAGGGTATCGCTCCTAATACTTCTCTGGCTCTCGACGAAAAGAGAATCAGATGGATCAACTATCAGGTTCCTTCCAAGGCTGATCAGGTTAAAGCGATGTACGAAATCGGTGCTGCAGAAATCTGTGCTGCCTGCACGAAAGTACCTGTATTCTGGAGAGCTATCGCTAAAGCGGAAGATAAAGAAGAATTCTGGGACATCTGGCTCAAGGAGAGCGAAGAATCTCTGGCTAATTTCCATCTCGTAAGAGTAATGGTAATCGGTTATGCCAGCGAGGAGCAGATGGATTACGAACTCAGAGTTCTCGAAGACATCATGCAGGAATGCAATGGTAAACCGAGACGTACGAAGCCTTCCGATGAATCCTGGCTCAAGAATGCAGACTCTGCCGGCATGTGGCTGATGACTGGTTCTTATGTATCCGTAGAATTCGTAATCGAATCTCTCAACCAGTCCGTACAGCACGGTGAATCTTTCGCAGCCCTCAAGGCTACGGAGTACACTCCTCCTCTCTTCCCGGACTTCGGCGACCCAGGCTGGTTCCAGAACTTCGAATCTGGTCACCAGGGTTATTCCGAATTCCTTATCTACTGGGATCAGGACGAAGATACCTCCTATGTTGATAGATTCTTCCTGCAGACTTCAAAGATGAACATTGAAAACAACTACTATTCGTCTCACCTTGGCCCTCACCAGCCACTGTACCTTACTGGCCCTCAGTATGGTCCTAACTATCACCTCTGGCTGCTCAAGGTCAAGAACGAATTTGACCCTCAGTGGATCTGCCACCCACCTGTACCTCTTGCACACGATATCTTCGTACAGAGAGCAGAATGGATGCACGATATGATCGATTGGGAAGTTCCAGAAAAGTTCCCTATGCCAAGTTGGACTGCAACTCTTACAAACGAAGCGTAGTTGCGTAGTTTAAATTTCGGTGAGTATCGTTTCAACGCTTGCCGGATTGGCTGAAATAATTCAGGCTGCACCAGATTTCAGTTCGGTGCAGCCTTTTTATATACGCTGCCTGTAGTATAAAATAGAGATGAGTAAAATACCGATTTGTCCATGAAATATATAATATATGGAAAGATAATATTCGGAATAAACTGTATATTGTGGTTCCATTTTGAAAAATATGTATTTTGCTCGTTTCTATGTATTATAAAGTGTTAAAGAGGTGAAAGATAACTGAATATGATGAGCAATAAGGTTGCAGACAGAGATTTTGCAGCGGAATTATCCGCTTTCAGGGAGTCCGTATCAAATATCAAAAATGACGTGGAATATACAAAATATCCTGACTTTCAGATGTTAGTATCCGCTGTTCATTCCCTGATGAAGGGATATGATTTTACGACTTTGCAGCTTAAGGATGATGCGGAGATCGTTGTGCAATCCGAACAGATGGAGAAGGAACTTCGTGATAATTTTGAAATTCATGACACAGAATCGGCAACTCAGGCGATCGGCCGGGTTAGCTTCCGTGGCTGTCAGTGGCAGTATAAGCAGTTTGAGATGTATGACAGCAGCGATTTTAAAGAGGAAGTCGATAAGATGAGGCCTGCTGCAAAGGAAACCTTCCTGAAGTGTAAGGAATTTTCTGATCAGTTTAAGGACGTACTGGGGTCGGCCGGCTATGTTGCATGGGATATGGCACGTGGCGTCGATCTTATGAGGGAAGCCGTTTTTTGCGACTATTTTAATGAGCCGACTGCCCGGAAGATGATAGATGATATGGTAAAGCCGCTGCTGTCCTCATATCATAACTGGGCTGATTTTGCTGTTAGCTTTGTGGCTGGCGGGACGTATTCCATGTATAAAAACTCGAAATATGATGCTGAGAAGACGGCTGAGGCATTTGATACGCTTCTCGATCTCGTTAAAAAGCTGTTTGAGGATGAATCGGTAAATGTATGGAAAGTATATAACTGGTATAAGAAAAAGGAATATTTCCCTACGCTCGACAAGGACAATCTCAAGACGCTTGTAAAGTCGGAGAAGGCATGTTTTGTCTCTGACAGGATCAGTCTCGATGGAGCAAAGCCTTGTTATGTTTATCGTGAAGAACCGTTTAAGAATTTCCCTGATTCCGGCTGGAGATTTTTTGCGGGAGACGAGAGCAAGGAATATACGGCAGACGTTAATAATTCAAATATATTTAAACTCAACGTTATTGCGAATTTTGACGAGTCGATTATTCCGCTGCTCGATGCCGATGTTAATACGGCTTTCATCCGCAAGGAAGGCGAGGAATTTGTTCATTTTAAGACGGCTTCCGACGCTATGAAAGAGAGAAGTAAAGAATCTAAGTCTCTGAATTAGTTTTTGAGGTAAATTTATGGAACTGCACGATCTGATTTATTCGTGCCAGAGCGTGCGTAAATTTAAGGACATGCCTGTACCGGATGAAGATGTCCTGAAAATTCTCGATGCCGTGCGCGTAGGTTCTTCGTCGGAGAATGAGCAAAACTGGCTTTCTTGTGATCCGCAATGATGCCGATCGGTGTGCCTGACGGAGAACGTAAAAGCCCCGGATGAAAAGAGCCTTGATGAAATTGTAACGTTCTATAATTAAGCGGATTTGTTGACAGCATCCGGAGATTTTAATTGATATTTTATGGCTCTTGTAAGGCTGATGAGGGAGCATGGGTGAATTGGCGAAAGACGATGCCTGAGGAAAGTCCGCTTTTTCACCCAGTAATTTTCCAGGTTCATTTTGAGTTCGATTGGCTGATTAAAATTCATCGGTTTCAGTTTGTGAAGCCGATTTTTTATACATAAAATACTTTTTGAGTGAAAAGTTTTTTACATGGATTGATGGTTTTTCCTGTACTTTTTTGTAATAAGCGAGTGACTGTAAATGCAGAAAAATCAGTGTCTTAGATAGGATTTTATTGTTCCATAAGCAGATACTGCTTCTGCGCCTGCTGTTGTTTTATTTTGCAATTTGATTCCATACGGAATCGCGATTAGCGCGAACGCGAAGTTTTCCATATGCAAAAAGGGACACCATTCATTCTTGTGTCCCTTTTTTCTTAACGATATAATGTCAATTCAAATCGCAAAATAGAATACCGAAAATTTCATCTTAACCTTATCAAGCTTGAAACAGAGAAATAAGGATCGGTAATCATGAGATCGAATTTAATTATTCTTCAGAATAGAAGTACTTGCCGAGACCGCCCCAGGTTTCCTGGAAGATTTCTGCAGGCATGAGCTTCGGACCGCCTTCCGGAATGATCGGCTTAAATTCCATCAGATCGAGAACCTGAGTCTGAAGGTCGATTCCTGGTGCAATTTCAATCAGTTCGAGACCGCCTTCAACTGCCTTGAATACGGCGCGTTCTGTGACGTAGATAACTTCTTTGCCGGACTTTATCGCATTCTGAGCGGAGAAGGAAGACTGAACGAGCTTGTTTACGAATTTGACGAATTTGCCTTCTCTCTTGATGACGAGTTTGCCGTCTTCAACTGCCGTCTGGATTCCACCCGCAGTGAATGTGCCTAATACGACGGATTTCTTAGCTGTGGCAGCGATGTTCATCAGGCCGCCTACGCCGATGAATGTGCCGTTCAGCAGGCTTGTGTTCAGTGCGCCGTGAGGGTCAACTTCGGAAAGACCGAAACCTACACATGCAAGGCCTTCGCCGTCGAACATATTGAAGTGGTCGCCCTGGTCGGAGGAGGCTTCCACATTGTAATGAGAACCGAAAAGTGTGCCGACTCCCGGAATACCACCGATATTTCCGGATTCAGAAATCAGCGTGATGTCTTTGGAAACGCCTTCTTCATCCATGATATTGCCTACCTTCTGAGGCATACCAAGACCAAGGTTAGACTTCATTCCTGCTCTGAATTCCATAGCTGCTCTTCTGCAGATAACCTTGATTCCGTCAAACGGAAGGGCTACACTCTCAGCGGACATAGGAACTTTCACTTCGCCGGACATACACGGATTATAAGGACCGCCTACGGCAACGACCTTGTTAGGGATGTCTTTTTCGTCCATTACTGTGATATAGTCGATGTACAAACCAGGAACCTTAACGCTCTTAGGCGGAATCGTTCCTTTTTTAACAATTTTTTCTACTTCGCAGAATACTTTACCGCCGCAAGCTCTTACCGCCTGAGCGACTGTCAGCAGTTCAAGATTATAATGTTCTTTCTGGATGGAGAGGTTGCCGTCTTCATCTGCATAAGTACCTCTGATAAATCCTACTGTAAGCGGCCAACCTTTATAGCAGAGCCATTCTTCGCCCTGAAAATCAGGAATATATTCCACGATTTCCTCATCAAGATCTCTTGCAGCCTGAGTAACTTTGCCGCCGTCCTGTCTTGGATCGACAAATGTATCAAGACCGACTTTAGACAGACAGAAATTGACGCCTCTTGCCTGTTCTTTGAATATCTGGAGAATCGTACCGAGAGGTAAGTTCCAGCCTGCGATTTTAGTGCCTTCGCTCAAGAACTGCTGAGTCGTTTTGGAACATCCGACGTGAGAAGCGATCCATTTTGTCATCAGGCCTTCGTGCATGAGAGCGTCTTCTCCTCTGGACTTGCCAGGAGTGAAGTCACCGGAACCGGCGGCATGGATGTACGTAAGATTCTTCGGATGACCAGTTTCTAAGAATCTCTTTTCGATCGCGTTTAAAATAGACTCCGGTACACCACCTGCACCAAATGTAGCTGCGCCGATTACATCATTGTCTTTAATTAAAGCCGCGCATTCATCAGCTGTAAGAATTTGTGCCATAATAGTTTACCTCCTGAAAATAACACTCACTCAATAATAATACCGAAAGAATTTATGCAGCATGTAACTGCAAATTTATCTACATTCATTTTATTCGCTGATACATCATTTGTCAACACATTATTTCCCCGCTGATTGTTCTCTTGCAGAATATATAATATTAGAAAATCTATTCATAAATTTTTAGACAAGCAATTTTAAGACAGACAAGAAAATGGAAGCAAAGTCCGGACGCGGGCTTTGAAATGAGTCAGGAAAAGGGTGGCAAAGTTTTTGCTTACTTACCTGACAGGCAGATTGTATCCGGATTATATGCTCAAACCGGCATCAATCAGTCAGTCGACAAATGGAAAGGATGATATAAACGTTTTGTTTGTGTATGAAAATCAAGTCCGGCAGCAAGTACGGCGGGTAGAATTACAGATTTTTTGGGGACTTTTGGGGACTTGATTTTTCTATGCATGAGTTGTATAAAGGCAGTATGACAGAGATGCAAATACTAAAATCAATGTCAACAGCGAGGGCATGTGCTTCGTTTTGGCATAAAAATGTATATAAAGCCGCAGGATGCGCGAGGTTGACCTGTTGATGCTTAGTCCGCTTGGATTATTGAGCGAGAGATTCTCATGCTAAAAAACAGATAACTGCCCGATAAATCAGCAGCAATCGGAAGCGGCAATCGGAGGTGATTCAAATGATCTTTGGAACAAACAGTTCGGCGCGGCAAATATTTGAGGGCGACATTCTGCTGGTGGGCTGTTGTGTATTCTATCTGCTCTGGTGGGTTTTGGCGTTTAAGCCCGCGGGCGCTGTCAAAGGAGTGCGATCCGGCTGGCTGCTGCTTCCCGCGTTTGTTTTGGGTGTGGCTGCAGTGATCCTGATCGTTCGAGGGGCTAACGGAGCGAATAAAGCCTATTCCTTCTTCTCTGCCAGGACTGTTCTTCTGATCGGAGTGGTTTCTTATGCAGTGCTGCTCATCGTGACGCGCCTTGTATTTCATCGGCAGGTTACGACCGAGCTTTTTCTGATCGTTGGCTGGATTGCTCTGGTTTTCCTGGAAATCAACGCTCTTTATGGCTTGGAATCTGTCACCCGAAACGGGGCGATTGGTCTGTTTGTGGCGGCTGTCGTCGTAGCGGCGCTGAGCATAATCTGCTATTTACTGTACTATGATTTTAGCGGCTGGGCAGGATATGTGGATGGGATGATCCCGCTCATTTTGGTAGCTGTCTACATGGCGATACTGGCCATTTTTATCGCCCGCACCGGAAATTAAACAACATGAAAAAATTAAATGGGTCGGGTTCAAAGGAAAAGATCGACGACATTGCGGCGGCGGGAAGCGGTGATAAAATCTTTGTCACCGAAAATTCATAGTTGATTTTCAAATTGACAGATGTGGGAGAATACGCAAAATGGACAAAAAGACTATCGTTATCACAGGCGCAAGCGACGGCATCGGTGCCGCTGCCGCACGCCAGTTAAAATCCATGGGGCACACGGTCGTGATCGTGGGGCGTACTAAAGAAAAGGCAGAAAAGGTTGCGGCAGAATTAAACGCGCCCTTCCATCTGGCCGATTATGCAGAACTTGCGCAGGTCAGACGGCTGGCTGGAGAACTGAGACAGTACGACAGGATCGACGTGTTGGCTAACAATGCAGGTGGAGCGCTGGCCGCAAAACAGATTACTGCTGACGGTTTTGAGAAAACCTTCCAAATTAATTATCTGGCTCCTTTTCTTTTGACAAATCTGCTTATGGACAAGCTGTGTGAGTGCCGTGCGACGGTCATTCAGACCTCCAGCGTGGCCGCAAATCTGTTCGGTGCAGGATTGAATCTCAAAAATCTGAATTATGAATCGAACTATCTGGCTGTGAGGGCCTATGGTGAAGCAAAACTCGAAAACATTCTCTTCACCCGGGAACTGCACCGGCGCTACGGCGAAAAGGGCATTCATGCGGTTGCTTTCGAGCCGGGACTGGTCAGAAGTAATTTTGCTTCCGAATCTGTTCTGTTTTTCAAGATCCTTTATCGCACCTTTTTAAAATACATTTTTACCATCACGCCTGCCAGAAGCGCCAAACGGCTGGTGGCATTGGCCGTCGGTGAACCTGGAAAGGATTTTCAGTGCGGAGAGGTTTACAGCGGCAAATGGAAAATGCCGGTGCTGTTTCGGGATGCGGACGGACAGGCTGCGAAGGAGCTCTGGGATAGAACAGAAAAGATGATAAAGATACTTTGAAATAGGGCTGCCGCAATCCCACTGGCTTTAGATAAGGGGTCGTTCACATCAGAGCATATCATCATTCAAAGGCTCTTTCCTGTGAGCGGAGAAAGCCCTTTTTTGTTTGTTGCGGATATTCGATATTCTTTTTTCTGAAACTCTGCGGCAACTGTCCGATCTGCCGCATTGGTAACGTTCCTGCTTCCTATGTTCTGTTATTGTTATACTGGGAGGAGAAATCAACCGTAGTGTCGGGTTTAAGGGATGAGCAGAATATAAATTTTGCAGAGTTTAGATAATAATATATAGCTTATTTATCGGACGTTATGAACTATATGCTGTTTATGCCTGTGAACAAGTCGGGGCTTTGCCCATCCTTAATCGGATTTTCTTGAGGAGGCGGGATTAGATAAAATTAACAAGTGTGCAGTTTGTATAAAAAACAAAATATATCAGGCATTTGTGAGAATTTTACATTGTGCCGAATTTCATATTATATTATAATGTGGTCTGAGGAGTGTTCAGATGAGAATTATAGCCGGAGAAATGAAGGGACGTCGGCTCAGAACGCCGGACGACAGCAGGGTCAGGCCGACGACAGATAAAGTGAAGGAAGCGATTTTCAGCATGATCGCGCCGTATCTTGAAGACAGCGTTGTGATAGATTTATTTGCGGGAACGGGAAATCTCGGCTTGGAGGCGATCAGTAGAGGTGCGCGGCGTGTGTATTTTGCGGACCGTGACAGGCGGAGCATTGCGCTGGTCAGAGAAAATACGGCTTACTGCAGAGCGGAAGAACGGGCGGTTATTTTATGTGCCGACTATAAAGAAGCACTCACGGAGATCGGAGAAAGGGCTGACATTATTTTCCTGGATCCGCCGTATCGTTCAGGTCATCTGGAAAAAGCGCTCGAACAGATTGCGGTGAATGACATTCTTGAAGAAGGCGGGCTCGTCGTTGCCGAGCACGACGTCGGCAGTCCGATGCCTGATTTGCTTGGAAATCTCGTGATGGTGAAAAGCCGGAAATATGGCAAGATTGCTGTGACGATTTACGAAAATGTGTCGCGGAAAGCAGGAGATGCTTCGGCGGAGCAATAATTTTCAGGTGTGCATGGCATATTTGAGTGTGCGGTGTTGTCTGACGTCTGGTACATTTGTTGCGGACGTATTTTGTGCGCCCGGTTGATTGGTGAGCCGGATGTATTTTTCGTACCTGACATATTCTGGCGTGAGTGATGGATTTGTAAATTGATAAAAACGGTGAAGGGCTTTCCTTCGCTGCCGGTCCGGGATTGTCTGCGATTCTGCGGGTTTTCCGCGGAAATATATATTTTGGAGGATAAAATCAGGTTAATATGAAAAAATTCCTTTATCCGGGGTCGTTCGATCCCCTTACAAACGGACATTTGGATATCATAAAGCGGGCATCAAAGCTCTGTGACGTGCTCGTAGTCGGGATCGTCACGAATTCCAGCAAAAAGCCGCTGTTTACCGTTGAAGAACGCAAGAAACTGATTCTTGGAGCGACGAAAGATATCGAGGGACTGAATATCGAACTCGTCGATTTTTCGGGTCTGCTGGCGGATTATGTGCGGGAAAACAATATTACCTGTATCGTCAGAGGACTTAGAGACGTTCCGGACTTTATGTCGGAAATGCCGAGAGCTTATACGAATAAGTATTTGTATGAGGATTTTGAAACCTTGTTTCTGATGACGGATATCGATTGTTCTTACGTAAGTTCAAGTGCGATAAAAGAAATATTATATTTTAACGGAAAGATTGATGGACTCGTGCCGGAAAATGTGCTCGAATACATCAGGAAACACAACATGGGAGGACAACCGAAATGAAAATAATGGACCTGATTCAGGAACTTGAAGACATTCTCGAAACAGCGGGAGGATTTCCGCTGACAGGCAAGGTCATGGTCGATCCGAATGAGATCAAAGATATTTTAAAAGAGATTAAGAAAGAACTGCCGGAGGAGATTCAGCAGGCGCAGTGGATTAAAAATGAACGTCAGCGCATTCTCGACGATGCAAAGGCGGAATACGACCGTGTCATTAATGTGGCTAACGACAAGGCGGATGAACTGGTGGAAAATGATGCTATAACGCTGCGGGCGAAAAAGCGCGCCGATGAGATTATGCGCGTTACCGAAGAGAATGTCAGAGAGTTGAAAATGGGGACGTTTGAATATATTGATGACGTTCTTCTCACGTTCCAGGAGAAGATCGCCTCTATAAATGAGGGGTATATCCAGCGGATGATAGGGGACATCAACGAGCTGTTTGAAAAGATGAATTCAACGGTTGTGGCAAACAGGGACGAGATCAAGGAGTTATCTTACAGGACGGAGTCAGAGCACGACTGACTGCGAATGAGCGCAGCGGATTACACGGGTGTGTGAAGTCGGCCAAAGTGTGGTATGAGTGTGGTATGGCAGAAGCAATCAGGTTAATGAGATGGAAAAAGTTTGGCATGGCGGTCAATTACACGCAGGCAGCCGGAAGTTAAGAAGTTAATTAGAATGTGGGCTTGTTGAAGGCACAAAAATTGACAAGGTGTGACAGACTGTGATTTATATAAATGTGTAGCAGAGAAATTGTGGTCAATAGATGGTTGCAATTAACAATAATCAACATAAGAATATAAATATTTTTTATGATAGAAAATTTCCAGTTTTGCTGAAAGCGGAAATTTTGTATTGTTTAAAGTTATTTTACGGCTCCGGGGCCGCACGGGCGGCATGTCATCGGGGCTTTTTCTATTATCATATTTTCCTCGTTTTTGCATAAGTTTTTTTGAGAGGCAGAATGAAGGAAAACGTTGTGGACAGCAGATTTTCCGGGTTTTCTGATGACAACAACGTTTTCGTAAAAAATCAGGTTCCAGAGGACAGAAAAATTATGCGGTATGACGGGGCTACGTCACACAGTACGGGAAAATCGCTGTCGGAGATGGCGACTGATGCGGTGCTTTCGTCGTTTCATTCTATCATCGTAATCGGCGGGTTTATTATTCTCTTTATGATTTTTACCGATGCTGTGGAACGCTTTCTTGTCGGAATTGTCGGAAAAGAAAGTTTGTTTTCCGAGCTTGTGGCCGGTATTTTTGAGATGACTGTGGGATGCAGCGCGACGTCGGGTTTCGGGCTTACGTTTGGCGGAAAGATTATCGCCTGCACGTTTATGATTTCTTTCGGCGGTCTTTCTGTGGCGGTTCAATCGATGAGTGTGCTGAGGGGCGCGGAAGTGAAAGTCGGGTTTTATCTGCGTTTTAAGCTGATACAAGGCTTGATTTCGGCGCTGTGTGCCTGTACAATAATAAAAATACTGTCTTATGGCGGCGCTCAGGCGGTTTCTGTATTTGAAACTACGGATTTGACGGCAGCTATTCCCGGTATTAGCGTGTTTGGCGACAGCGGAACACCGGCAGCAGCATATCTGTATTCGCTCGTCTTTTCTTCAGCAACTGCCGTAATTATGATCATCGTATTTTACCTGGCGGTTTTCCTGTTTTCCGGCGGGAGCAGATATACCGTGCAGAGCGAAACGGCAGAAGCGGACGTAAAAGCGGCAGCGGAGGGACGACTTGGCAGTGTTTCAGAGAAGGTTGAAAATGACTGGTCGGAGTCGGACAGCAAGATTCCTGAAGCGGGAAACTCATCGGGCTGTATTAGAGCGGAAACGCGCAGATTCGGTGCGGTCAGCAGAGTAATTTTGTGAGATATTCGTTAATATATAGAAGGGAGTTGGCGGCGATGAAAGCGGTAGGCATTATAGCAGAGTATGATCCGTTTCACAACGGACATCTGTATCATTTGAGGCACGCTATGGAAATCAGTGGCGCGGACGCATCCGTTGCCGTCATCAGCGGCAGCTTTGCGCAGCGGGGTCTGCCGTCTTTTTTTGATAAAACAGTACGCACGAGGGCGGCATTGGCGTGCGGCGTCGATCTCGTGCTGGAACTGCCTTATATTTACGCCTGTAATTCCGGCAGAGAGTTTGCCAGAGGCGGCATGGCGATTCTTGACAGTCTTGGCGTCGTTACGGATTTCGTTTTCGGTGCGGAATGCGGCGATATTTCAGAACTCAAGAGAGTGGCCGGAGTCAGCGGTTCCTTTGAGGAAATTTCAGAGTTGCAGGAGAGAAGGAAGTTGCTGGTCCGGAAATTTATGAAAAGCGGGATGTCTTATCCGGCGGCTGTCTGCCAGACCGTTTCGGAAATGCTGGGCCAAGAGGCGGGAAATCTTTTGCGTGAACCGAATAATGTGCTGGGCATTGAGTATCTCAGGGCACTTTGTGAGTTGGGTTCTGAAATGGAACCTCATTGTGTGAAACGGAAAGGCGCGTTTCACGATAGACAGGAGTCTTTATCATCTGTTGGTGCGCCTATAGACCGGATGAGGGCCGCCGGACGGAGGAGAAGCAGAAAAAACTTTGCATCAGACGTGTCGTCCGGTTATACAGGGTGCGCGACGCAGCCGGACGACTGTTATCGGGATGAAGCCGAGCCGGACGCGAAAAGGGAGCTTTTCGCGTCCGGCTCGACGCTGCGCCGCCTGATCGCAAAGCAGGGCGTCGGCAGTATCCGCGAATTTGTACCGGCGTCGGCAGTCAGTATTCTGACAGACGCCTCGTTTTTTAAGCAGCAGGGGATGGACAGGCTTTATGGCCTGTTAAGATACAAATTGCTGACAACAGACAGAGCGCGTCTCGCGGAAATTTATTCTGTTGCCGAGGGCCTTGAAAACCGCCTTCAGCGTGCGGCCCTGGAAGCGGAAAATTATCGTGAATTTCTGGAATTTGCGGGAACGAAACGCTACACAGATGCAAGAATCAGGCGAACGGCAATCCATGTTCTTACAGATTTTACGACCTGCGAATTTGAATCGCTGCGGGGCGCTTCATATGCCAGAGTTCTCGGATTTTCCGAGACGGGAGCGCGCCTGCTGCGCCAGATAAAAAAAGCCGGCAGAACAGAAATCGTCAGTAATCTGAGTCGTCTCAACCTGCTTTCTGAAAAAACGGCGTCATGTCTGCGGCGTGAGATGAAGGCATCAGCCTTGTATCAAATGCTGAACGGCGGCAGCTTTTCCTTCGATGGGGAGCGCCGTTTCGTTCCGGTGCGCTGCAGCCGGGAGGATGGGATTTTTAAGGAATTAATTGACTGAAACGGATTTGTTCCTTATAATAATTAAGGTATTGTATTGTTTATTCAGAATTTAAAATTTTGATTATTTATTTTGGAGGAAAAAATGAACGTTCTTGTAATTAACTGTGGAAGCTCTTCCATTAAATATCAGGTTATCGATCCGGACAAAGACAAACTTTTATGTAAAGGTCTTGTGGAATTATCAGGCGACACTTCTACATTCGCCTACACGAAAACGGGTTCCGAAAAGATTACAGAAAATCTTTCTCTGGCCGATCATACGGCGGGGGTTGAAAAAATTATCGCTACAATTACAGATGAAAAGATCGGCTGTGTCAAGGATCTCGGCGAAATCGGCGCGGTAGGCCACAGAATGGTTCACGGCGGCGAGGACTTTGCGTCTTCCGTTTTGGTGGGCGACGAAGTTATGGCCGCATGTGTTGCAAACAGTGAGCTTGCTCCAATCCATAACCCTGCAAATATCGCCGGCGTTGAAGCGTGCAAGAAAGTAATGCCTGACGTTCCGATGGCGCTCGTTTTCGACACGGCATTTCATCAGACGATGGCTCCGGAAGCATACCTGTACGCAATTCCTTATGAATATTATACTGATTTTAAAATCAGAAAATATGGATTCCATGGAACGAGCCATCTGTATGTTTCGCAGGAAGCTGCGAAAGTTCTTGGCAAAAAACCGGAGGAAGTCAAAGTCATCACATGCCATATCGGCAACGGCGGAAGCTGTGCGGCTGTTGAATACGGAAAGTGCATTGATACGTCCATGGGCCTGACTCCGCTTGACGGCCTTGTGATGGGTACGCGCTGCGGCGATATCGACCCGTCTGTCGTAACTTATCTGATGTCTAAGTTAAACGTTTCGGCTGAAGAAGTTCTTGATATTTTAAACAAGAAATCCGGCCTGCTGGGAATCAGCGGTGTCAGCAATGACTGTCGTCTCGTTGAAGGCGCTGCCGCAGAGGGCAATGAGAGAGCGGCTCTCGCTATGAAAATGTTTGTCAGAAGAGTAAAAGGCTATGTAGGCAATTATCTTGCTCAGCTCAACGGCGCAGATGCTCTCGTATTTACGGCGGGCATCGGTGAAAATGATCCCGCTGTAAGGGCGGACATCTGCAGCGGTCTGACGAATCTCGGATTCAAGATTGATCCTGAGAGGAACAAGGCGGGAGAAACTGTGATTTCCGCGGATGATTCTGCGATTAAGATTCTGCTTATCCCGACGAACGAAGAACTCGTCATCGCAAGAGATACGGCAAGACTCGTTTCTGAAGCGGCAAAGTAAGACGGGCGGCTGGCCGGACGCGGTCGAATCCGGTTTTATCTCATGATTACGATATTAGTTCGGCTGTAAAATCATACGCAAGTCTTGTGGCCGATTCTGTTTTTTCCCCGGCCGCAGTGCGCGGACCGGCTGTGAAGCCGGTCGTGAGTTCGATCGTCTTTTGAATGCAGCTGAGAATCCACTGCCAGATTTTCAGCCGCATGAGTTTCTGCCGGAAAGCGCTTTTTTACGGTAAAATAGGGTTTCACGCGTATCATAGCGGTAATTTTGACAGGATAAAACAAACAGACAGAAGTTATTTCATTTTTTGGTTGACAAGATTGCTCATAATGATTATAATTCTATTGTTATATAAAAAGGCGAGGAGGTGTTGTAAATGGCAGTTCCAAAAAGGAAAACATCTAAATCTAAAAGAGATATGAGAAAATCGCAGAACATGAAGAAGGCTGCACCAGGCGTGTCTATCTGTCCTCAGTGTCACGAACCTAAGTTGCCGCATAGAGTTTGCCCAAATTGCAATTACTATGATGGAAGAAACGTGTTAGAAGCGTAATTGATCTGATATCACATCGGACTGGCGGAGGGAGGTCGGTCCGTTTTTGTTTACCGTTCAAAAAACAAAACGGCAGACAGCGTACATCTTCATGTGGTTCGAGTTCGTGGATGAAAGGTATATTGATGCGCCTGATAGAAGCTGTCGGGCATGAGTGATGCGTCACGGCGCATGACTATTCCGAATCAGACGGCGGCAGTGAAACCGTGTTTGTGCGTTCAATTCACTCGTATGGTAATCAGTCGCGTTTACGCGTCGGATTGAGGTCACGAAGCGGCAACGCATTATAAGCGTTTCGATGCTTCAGGTTGGCCTTTTAACAGTGTACCGCGTTTACGCATCTTGAGTGAAACTGGGCGGCAGCGTTGCATCTGCAAAGAGTTTGTTTTGAAAGGTATACTAAATGGAGGGAAAATCAAATGCCTGGTATCAGTTCCGGTTTTCTTTTTGTTGTTGTCGCTATGTTTCTGATCATTTTCGTGTCGATTCAGTTTACACTGAATCAGATTTTGCGGGAGATCAGGGAGATACGCAAATACCTTTCTAATTTGAGGAATTATAAGGATGAATAAAACGGCCGTCATTACGGGGGGAAGCCGCGGCATAGGCAGAGCCTGCGTTCGCCGTTTCGCAAAAGCAGGTTACCGCGTCGCCGTCATTTACAACCAGAATCAAGCAGCTGCGGAAAAGCTGCGTGATGAGCTGACAGATCAGGGTGGCGGCTGTGTGATTTATCGGTGCGATGTGGCTGACCGTATTCAGTCGGAAGGTGTTTGCAAAACGGTTCTCGAAAAGTTTGGCCACGTCGATGTGCTCGTCAATAACGCGGGCATTGCGCAGATTAAATTGTTTACCGATATTACGGAAAACGACTGGAATCGTATGTTTGACGTCAATGTCAAAGGGGCGTTTCATTTCTGCAGTTTTCTCGTACCCGGTATGATTTCCCGAAAATCGGGAAGCATCGTCAATATTTCGTCGATGTGGGGAACAAGAGGCGCGTCGTGCGAAGTTCATTATTCGGCATCAAAGGCGGCGTTGATTGGCTTTACAAAGGCTCTTGCAAAAGAACTGGGCCCGTCGGGAATCCGCGTAAACTGCGTAGCGCCCGGTGTGATCGATACCGATATGAACGAAAACTTGGGCGCAGACGTAATGGCTTCGCTGCGCGATGAAATTTCGCTTTGCCGAATCGGAACACCGGAGGAGATCGCACAGGCTGTTTTCTTTTTTGCGGATGCAGCATCGTCTTACATTACGGGACAAGTTTTGACGGCAGACGGTGGAATGGTATAGCTGAGGTAAAACCAAAACGGTTTGGGCCGTGTGGCAAGACTGAATTTTGACAGGCACGATTGAGGCTTAGATGTATTGTGTATAAAAACTTGGATTTCATCCGATGATAGTTTGAGTAAGAGATGATACAGGAGAGGGAGATTTTACGATATGGCTGGTAAAACTTTGAAAAAATTTGCTTTTGACAGGGCATACAACTATATTGAACATAATCCGGAAGAAAATGCTATAAAAATTCTGGACATGATCGATAAATTTGTAGGAAACGGTGAGAACAGCTTTTCACGTCAGCGCGAGGCGTTCCGCCAGGCGCTGACAAATAAAGATTCCAACTGGTATCGCCTGATTATGCACGTTCTTCACGATATTGATTCCGGAACGGTCAAGAAATTTTTATCAAATTTCATTTTGAATGCGAATTTGATCGGTTGGGAGCGTCAGGAATACATTCGTAACACGTATAACTGCAATGCGCCTTGGGCGATTTTGCTCGACCCGACGTCTGCCTGCAATATGCACTGCACCGGCTGCTGGGCTGGGGAATACGGGAATCAGCTTAATCTGTCTTTTGACGAAATCGATGATATTATCCGCCAGGGAAAAGAGCTTGGCGTTTATCTTTACATTTATACCGGCGGCGAACCGCTTGTCCGGAAAAAGGATTTGATCCGTCTGTGCGAAAAACATTCCGACTGTATTTTCCTTTCGTTTACGAACGGAACACTGATCGACGAAGCATTTGCCGACGAGATGCTGCGCGTAAAAAATTTTGTACCGGCTATCTCGGTTGAAGGTGACGAGACGACGCATGATGACCGTCGTGGCAAAGGTTCTTTTGAACGCGTTATGAATGCGATGCGGATTCTGAAGGAAAAAAGGCTGCCTTTCGGTATTTCATGCTGCTATACGAGCCAGAATATCGAACGCGTCAGCAAGGACGAATATTTTGACCAGATGATCGAGTGGGGTGCGCTGTTCGCATGGTACTTCCATTATATGCCGGTTGGGAACGATGCTGAACCTGACTTGATGCCAAATCCGGATCAGCGTGAAAAAATGTACCACAGACTCAGAGAGGCGCGTTCCAAAAAAGAACTGTTCCTGATGGATTTCCAGAATGACGGTCAGTATGTGGGCGGATGCATCGCAGGCGGCAGACGGTATTTCCATATTAATGCGAACGGTGACGTTGATCCGTGCGTATTCATCCATTATTCCGATTCGAATATTCGGGAAAAGACATTGCTCGAATGTCTGACGTCTGATTTATTCCGTGCATATCATGACGGTCAGCCGTTTAATGAAAATCATCTGCGTCCGTGTCCGATGCTTGAAAATCCGCAGAAACTCCGCGAAATAATTGAAAAGACGGGCGCCAGGTCCACTGATTTGATGAGCCCGGAATCTGTCGGCCATCTTTGCGCGAAGTGCGATAAATATGCCGAGAACTGGACGCCGAAAGCAGAAGAACTTTGGAATTCATCTAAATAATTTTGGAATAATTTGTTATCCTATCATTGAGTGAAAAGACGGCAGGAAGTTTGTTTTGCCGTCTTTTTTGTTGATTTTTGTATAAATTGAAAATTTATTATGTTTGCTGAAGAAGTCTATGTTGACTTTGCCGATATTTTTTACACCGTAATTTGTCTATTTTTATCGCCCCATTCGCACATGCTGTCAAGAATCGGAATTAGTGATTTTCCGCGTTCTGTAAGACTGTATTCGACTTTCGGCGGTATTTGCGGGTATTCTTTTCTGTGAACCAGCTGGTCTGCTTCCAGTTCTTTCAAGTTGGAACTGAGCGTTTTATATGAGATACCACCGATATATCTTTTCATCTCATTAAAGCGGACGACGCCGAATTCCATGAGGGTATAAAGAATTGTCATTTTATATTTGCCGCTGATCAGTGACAGCGTATAGCTGAAGCCCGTTGTAGCCAGACATTCCTGCGAAATGCACCGTTCACTCATTGTTTACACTCTCCTTTTAGTAAGTATAGAGTTAAAATGTAAGTATTGTACCTGGATGTGCGTACTTGTTTTTTATATCCTTTTTGATAAAATCATAATGTAAAAAACAGATAAAGTCAATCCTGCTGATTGCAGATAAGGAGGTATGAATCGTATGCAGAATTCAGGCAAAAAAATCGTTGTGATTACGGGAAGTCCGCGTAAAAATGGAAATAGCTTCGCTATGACGGACGCATTTATTAAGGCTGCTGAGGAGAAGGGCCATACGGTGATCCGCTTTGACGCGGCAATGAAGAAGGTTGGCGGGTGCAGAGCATGTGAGACGTGTTATTCTGCGGGAAAAGCCTGTTCCTTTGACGATGATTTTAATACGATTGCTCCGGCTATTTTGGAAGCTGATGCCATTGTGTTTACGATGCCGGTTTACTGGTATTCAATTCCGGCGCAGATTAAGAGTGTCATTGATCGGATTTATTCACTGGTTGTGGGCGGTAAGGATATCGCCGGCAAGGAGTGCGGGCTGATTGTCTGTTGCGAGGAAGACGATATGTCGGTGATGGACGGCGTGCGCATTCCGATGGAGCGTATGTGCGCACTGAATAAATGGAAAATGATTGGCGAGGTGTTGATTCCTGGAGTGCTGAACGCGGGCGACATCAGCAGGACGGACGGATGCGAGAAGGCGGCGGCTTTGGCGGAAGCGATTTAATTTTTTAATAAACAGTTTAATCGGGCGTACTTGAAGACGGATATAGAATAGAAAATTTAAATCCGGATGGCTGTGCTTGAATTTGGTATGAAAAATTAAAATTTAGAATCATGATATCTGAATTGGGCGTCAATCTGACGATGACCGCATCGGAACTGTGAATCTGTATCGCAGGGGAATCAACTGTCTTGCAGACAGCCGGGGCAGCGGATACAGTAGCGCTTCAGCAGATCTGAGGTGTCAGGAGAACTGTCAGCCATCTCGTGAGCGTCGCGCCTCGCAAACATCAGCAGGCTTACCTGCAACAAAAGCGGGAGAGGTAAGTCGTGGGTACTGTTGAATCGTTACAAGATCATTCGCTTTCATGGGCGGGTCGTTGGCTCGCCTTAAATAATTAAGATGGAGGAAATAAAAGATGGGAAAGAAAATCGTAATTCTTAACGGAAGTCCGAGAAAATCAGGAAATACATCGTCTTTAGTGGCAGAGTTTACAAGAGGTGCAAAAGAATCCGGAAATACAGTGACGGAATTTTTCCTGGACGGTATGGAAATTCACGGCTGCAAGGGGTGTTTCGGCGGACACAGCAGCAGAGAATGTCCCTGTGTTCAGAATGACGATATGAATAAAATTTATCCTGCGGTCAAGGAATCCGATGTGATTGTGTTCGCATCGCCGTTGTATTACTGGAACCTCAGCGGTCAGCTCAGGACGGCTGTCGACCGTTTATTTGCGCTGGAGGAAGCGGACGGAAATCTGCTCAGAGGCCACGGCAGGTCGTCTGCACTTTTGATGGCCGCGGAAGGGAATGCGTTTGAAGATGTTCTTGTTTATTATGATCATCTGTTGGAACATTTGAATTGGAATAATTTGGGCCATATTTTAGCGGGCGGGAACGGAGATATCGGTGATATTGAAGGAAAAGCTGAGCTTCCGGCGGCTTATGAGTTCGGGAAATCGATCAGGTAATTCAAATAAACAGGTGTGTGAAATAAAAGAAGAAATTGACAGATGACCGTGCGGATTGGAAATGGGCAGTCTTTGGCAAATGTGCAGAACGGAACTGTTGGCCGGCTGCGCGAATGTGAAAATGGAGCAGTCTCTGACAGGCGTTCAAAGGGGGATTGCTGGCTGGCCATGTGGATCGTGTCCAATTTGATTTTACAATCAATCAAAAAAATAACAGAGAATTCAGAAAGGGAAACCGGCCGTTAATTTCTGAAAAAGTTTGATAATAAAACGATTGCCATTCGTCATATGAGATGATAAAATTTTATTCAATGGAATAAAAAATCGTTATGGAGAATGTACATATGTAACCGGACCGGGCAGGATTCTGCTGTGTCCGTTTCCGGTATGTGTAACATGATATATACATACATATATAATGGAAAGGATACGACATGGCGAGCAATAAAAAATACAAGGACGCCTTATATCCGGTCAGGTCGGTTACAGATATGAAGGATCTGATCAACAGTTCAGCCGAATTGTTTGGCGATGCGACCGCATATCTGAAGAAGAATACGCCCGGCGGCAAATTTATGCCTGTGAGTTATAAGCAGCTTAAAGCGGATATAGATGCATTTGGAACGGCATTGATTGATCTTGGCCTCAAAGGCAAGCATATTGGCGTCATCGGGGAGACGCGCTATGAATGGATTGTGGCGCATCAGGGCATTGTAAACGGTACGGGTGTCGTTGTTCCGCTTGACAAGGAACTGCCGTTGTCCGAGTTGGAAAACCTCTGCCGCAGGGCGCATCTTTCCGCTGTCGTCTATTCCGGCAAGGTGGAAAAGATGCTTCTGAAGGCCGTTGAAGGAATCGACACACTTGAATATATTATCAGTATGGACGCGGCAGGGGATGACGAGAACCGTCTGTCTTTCAGCGCGATGATGGAGCGCGGCAAAAAGCTGGTGGCGGCCGGTGACAGGAGTTTTATCGATGCAAAGATCGATCCTGACGCTATGAGTATCCTGCTGTTTACATCGGGCACGATGGGACTGGCCAAGGGAGTGATGCTGTCACATAAAAATATCGTTTCGAACGTTATGAATATGTCCATGTGCGTAAAGGTTTTCAGCGAGGATGTTTCGCTTTCGATTCTGCCGCTTCATCACACGTATGAATTTACATGCAATCATATGACAGTTCTTTATCAGGGAGGTACGCTGGCGCTGTGCGAAGGATTGAAATATATCGTGAAGAATCTCGAAGAATGTCATGCGACGATTCTTGTCGGCGTGCCGCTCGTCTTTGAGATGATTAACCGTCGTGTCTGGAAGCAGGCGGAAAAGACGGGAAAGGCTGAGAAACTGCGCAATGGTATCGCAATGGCGAAGAAGCTGGAGCGTTTTAATATCAAGTCGATGCGAAAACTGTTTAAAGACGTTCATAACGCGTTTGGCGGCAATATCAGGATGTTTATTTCCGGTGCGGCGGCTCTCGATCCGGAAATTGTAGATAATTTTAACAGTATGGGAATCACGATGTTTCAGGGGTACGGCATGACGGAGTGCAGTCCGATTATTGCCGTCAACAAGGACCGTTATTACGAATCGGCTTCCGTTGGGCCGGCTATGCCGAATACGGAGATTCGTATCGTTGACCAGGATGAGGACGGTGTCGGGGAAATCGTTACGAAAAATGATTCCGTGATGCTTGGCTATTACGATGATCCGGAGGAAACGGCGAAGGTACTCAGGGACGGGTGGCTGTATACGGGCGACTACGGGTATCTGGATGAAAAAGGTTTTCTTTATATAACTGGCCGGAAAAAGAATGTCATCGTTACGAAAAACGGCAAGAACATTTTTCCTGAAGAAGTTGAGTATTATCTCGGAAAAAATCAGTATATCAGTGAAGTCGTCGTTGAGGGTGTGCCGCAGCCGGACGGGGAACTGATCGTGACGGCGCACATCGTTCCTGATATGGGAAATATCAAAGAGCAGATCGGTGATATGGACGACGAGCAGCTCAGGCAAATGTTTAAGAAGATCATTGATGATACGAACGATCAAATGCCTTCCTATAAGCGGGTGAAGCGTTTTGTGATCCGTCATGAGGAGTTTGAGAAGACGAGTACGAAGAAGATAAAGAGATGCGGAAAGCCGTTAGGCGGAGACGCCGAAGCAGAAACCGTTTAATATTTTTACAGGACAGCGGGTCGCAGGACGAGGAGTTTTGCGGCCCGCCGTTTTATGGAAGGTATATCGGACGGCATCTGTGAAGATGCCTGTCTTGAGCTTTAAGTTTTCTATATATACACTGCATCGATGGTTCGTTTCAGACCATGACAGTCCATAGGACGCAGGCCGTTTTGACGGCGCTGCTGAAACGGTGGGAATTTCCAGTGAAGATGGTGTGCAGACACCGGCAGACGAAGAACATTCCCAAAAGGATTGATCCCATGCGGATATTGGCGGATACAAATGTTTTGTTTCCCGCATTGGTGTTTCCAAAATCCAAACTGGCATGGGCCGTATGGTGTGTTGTATGACAGTGGCGCAGTTTTTTGAGGTCGAAGATGTAGCAGAGGAATAGAATGTTGAGGGGCTGCCGCATTGACGAGAGCGAGTATCTCATGTTAATGCGGCGCTCTTTTTTAATATACAAAAGATGATAAAAAGCCCCTGTATCTATGTGTATACAGAGACTATGGGAAAATATTTATATGTTTAATAATATTTTATGGAAAGAACATATATCGAATGTAAGAAATGAGCGGCTGAGACTTCCGTTGGAACCCGACGCCTGTCTCCTGTTTTAAATAAGGAAAAATTCGTCTGCGCTTATTTTGAGCCTGTTAAATAAAGTAAATCGCTATGTTGATGAGCCCAAGGAGAAAACCGATCAATGCGCCGAGGTTGACGATGGCGCGCAGCTCCGTTTTCATCGTTGACAGGACGAGTGTTTCAAGCTGCTCGTTGTCCATGTCGTTAATGGCCTTTTGAGCGATGCTGCCGATGTCGAATTTCTGCATGATGGCTCCGGATTTTTCGTTGACGAAGTAGATATATGCGCGCAGGGCATATTCTTCGGCGCGGATACTGAAATCGCCGCCTGTCGATGATGCGAGGTCGCAGATCTGGCGGGATGTCAGAGAATCGAGTTCAGATCCGATGACCCGGCTGATCAGTTCTTCTCCGTGCTCGTCGACATATTCATTGACGGCTTTTTCTACAGCCGGCGCGATGCTGGCCAGCAGGGAATCACCAAACATCTTGATAATCAGAGAATTTGAAAATGCTTCGTAAAGCTTTGTCGATAGCATATCTGCGGCTATGGCGCCGAGGTTTATGCTTTTCAGACGTTCTGTGCATTTTTCTGTCAGGAAGTTTTTCAGTTTTTCCAAGAGTTCTCCGACGCGTTTTTCGCCGGCCAGACTGTCTATATATTCGCGGATTGTCCGTTCGTCGGAGCGGAGACTGTTCAGCAATTCTCTGACATATTTTCTGATCATGCTCGTTATTTCTGCGGATGTCAGCCGCTCACGGATGGAATCTGCTGTGAGGAGTTTCGTGTTGATAACGTCTGCGACTGCCGCGGCCAGACGCGCTTTGCCGCGGGGAATGACGCCGGGCGTAAATGGCATACGGCGGCCGAAGATGTGTTTTTCTTTCCGGGGCCGGAACAGCATTTTAACGGCAAGCCAGTTAGTGAAGTAACCGATAATCATGCCTATCAACGGACATGCGATGAGTTTTATTATCATATTTGTTTCTCCATTCCAGATTTTTGGATTTTTCGCTGAAAAACAGGAAATATCCCGTGAATAATGCTATAATAACTAAGTCTGCGGGAGGGCAGGTCCCATGCAGTATTTTTCTCTTCTATTTTAACACAAATGTCAGGAGGCAGAGATATGAATTTTTCACCTGATCCTGTGGCATTCACAGTTTTTGGCTTAGAAATCCGGTGGTATGCTGTTCTGATCTGTGCCGGTATCCTGCTGGCGGGATTTCTGCTAATGCGCAGAGCGCCGATTTACGGGCTCAAGGCAGACGATCTTTTTGATATACTTCTCGTATCGATTCCGGTGGGCGTCATCGGCGCGCGAGCATGGTACGTTTTGTTTAACTGGGAATATTATCATAGCTTTTTTGATGTGATCAATATTCGGGCCGGTGGACTGGCCATCCATGGCGGCCTGATTTTCGGCGTTGCAGCAGCGGTTCTGATGTGCCGGAAAAAACGCTGCCGGCCTCTGAATGTGTTTGACGCGGCATTTCCGTGTGTCGCACTGGCGCAGGCTATCGGCAGATGGGGCAATTTTTTTAATCAGGAAGCCTACGGTTCTCCGACAGATCTGCCATGGGCCATCGTCATCGACGGCCAGAAGGTTCATCCGACGTTTCTTTATGAATCGATCTGGTGTCTCTTGCTTTTCTTCGTGCTGTCAGCGGTTGGAAAACGCCGTAAATTTGAAGGTCAAATCACTATGCTTTACGGTATTCTTTATTCTCTGGAGCGCTTCTTCGTGGAACAGCTTCGGACGGACAGCCTGCTGACCGGACCGGCAGATCTCGTTGTACCGCTGATAGAAGCGGGATACGATCCATCTTCAGTAGAGGGCGTTCTTCATATCGGAAATTTCCTGATTTATCCGTTTAAGACGGCGCAGTTTATCAGTCTGGTAGCATTTATCGTGTGTCTGGCGGGGTTAGTTGTCATGGGAAGGAAGCACCGGAAGGCACAGGATCAGGACATGAAAAACGGGCCGCAGACAGATTTTCCAGCATCTGATTCACAAATTGAGTTGTGAAAAAAGATGTTGCATGATATAATTCCGCTTGTGCCTGATTTTTCTAATGAATATGACCGCATTCCGGCATCGGCGATGTTCCATGAACAGATGAAACGGTTTAATATAATTTAGGGATCAGGAGCAGAGGAATACAAATAGTTTTGGTATAATTTGAAAAATAAAACCGAAGGATACACGGGAATCACTCGTTGATATTTCGTCCGTTGGGACTGATGAGCGAGAGACCCTCGTTTCTGCAAGCGGTGGGAGCATATCGCATAAAATCAAGGAAAGGAAAATGGACATGAAGCTTGGGATTGTTGGACTTCCGAATGTGGGGAAAAGTACGCTGTTTAATGCCATTACAAAGGCCGGAGCAGAGGCGGCCAATTATCCGTTCTGTACGATTGAGCCGAATGTGGGCGTCGTAACAGTTCCCGATGAGCGCCTTAAAGTGCTGACAGACTTGTATCATGCAAAGAAGACGATTTATACGACGATGGAATTTTACGATATCGCGGGACTCGTCAAGGGCGCATCGAAAGGCGAGGGACTTGGGAATAAGTTTCTCGGCCATATCCGCGAGGTTGCGGCGATTATTCATGTGGTCAGATGTTTTGAGGATCCGAATGTCGTCCATGTGGACGGTACGATTGATCCGCTGTCTGACATCGAGACGATTAATATGGAACTGATTCTGTCCGATATGGAAATGATCGAGCGCGCCATTCAGCGCACGACGAAAAACATAAAGGGCGACAAGAGCTTGCAGAAAGAACTGGATATTCTGAACAGAATCAACGACACGCTGGCTCAGGGACTTTCGGCCCGGACGCTTGAGTTTGACGAGGAAGAAGAAAAATTTGTAAAATCACTCAATCTGCTGTCGTATAAGCCGGTTATTTACGTTGCAAACGTATCTGAAGAAGATGCCGCGTCGGAGGACAACAAATTTATTTCACAGGTTCGTGAATTCGCACGCAGCGAAGGCTCCGAAGCCATCGTCATCTGCGCCCAGCTTGAAGCGGAAATTGCGGAGCTTGACGGTGAGGAACGCGACGAATTTCTGAAGGACATGGGAATTTCTGAATCCGGTCTTGATAAACTTGTAAAATCATCGTATTCGCTGTTGAATCTGATCTCTTATCTTACGGCAGGGGAGCCGGAAGTCCGCGCCTGGACGATTACAAAGGGGACAAAGGCACCTCAGGCGGCCGGCAAAATTCATTCCGATTTTGAAAAGGGCTTTATTCGCGCAGAGACGATTGATTACGACCAGCTTGTGGAGTGCGGTGGAAATCTCGCAGCTGCGAGAGAGAAGGGACTGATCCGTTCCGAAGGCAAGGAATACGTTGTAAAGGACGGAGATGTAATTCACTTCCTGTTTAATGTATGATGGTGGGGCCGTGTCCTGATGCGAATTACTGTGTTCCGGGCGCATACCGGAGCGCATGGTGTATGGTATGAATTCGTGGGCAGTCTGTCGACTGCTGACGAGGGAGAAGGCGAAATCACAGACGACGGAAGAACAGGCGGCTGGCAGCCGGTATCTTTTTCTGTGCGAAGCAGCCTGAAGCAGTGTGGTAAAGGCATATTGTAAAGGGGTTTGCAGCAAAATTGGTAAAAACAGAAGATATAATAGGAAAAGGCTATAATAAATATGATCGGTACAATTTATAATACGGCGATGATCGTCGTCGGCAGCATTGTGGGCAGCATTTTTCGCAAAGGACTTAAAGAAAAGTACAGAGTTGTCCTGTTTGATGCCATGGGTCTGGCGGCGACCGGCGTGGGCATTAACGCCATCGCAAAAAATATGCCGAACAGTCAGTTTCCGGTGCTTTTTATCGTGAGTTTGGCGCTGGGCAGTCTGATCGGCACCGCACTGAATATCGATGAAAAATTTAATCGTCTCGTCAATAAATCGGGAAATGAGAGTCTGGGGCAGGGACTTTCCACTGGAATCCTGCTCTACTGCATCGGTACGCTGTCCATTCTCGGCCCTATCGAAAGTGCGCTGCATGGCGACAATACGTTCCTGTTTACGAACGGCACGCTTGATCTCGTTACCTCTATGGTTCTGGCTTCCACATACGGCATCGGCATGGCGCTGGCGGCGATTGTGCTGTTCTGCTGGCAGGGCGGTATTTATCTGCTGGCAACGTATTTGCAGAACTTCATGTCGGACGAGCTGATGACGGAAATTTCCCTTGTGGGCGGTTTTCTGATTCTCTGTTCCGGTCTGTCGATTCTGAAAATCAAACCGTTTAAGACGATGAACCTGTTGCCGTCGCTTCTGGTGCCGGTTGTCTTCATGCTGATACGGAGCTTCTTTTGACGTCGGTTGATGACGAAGGTATTTAAGGCGGCTGATGACGAAAAACGGAGTTATATGTAAAATAAAGTCGTCGGCTGACGACAGGCAGTCTTTAGCGGCTGACGCCAAACGCAAACAGACGGCTGCTGGCAAAACCGGAAAAAGACGGATTCGTTTCATTCCATATCGCGTGAAAGATACTGGAAGATGAGCTGAAAAAACGGAGTGAATAGAGTTTTTTCTGTGGCAAAACGCCGGGACAGCCCGAAATAAATAAAAAATGATTGACAACCTGCTGAGAATCGTTTATACTAAGCAAGTATTGAGGCACGATGATATGTCCCGTTGGTCAAGTGGTCTAAGACTCTACCCTCTCACGGTAGCAACAGGGGTTCGACTCCCCTACGGGATACCATTTGATTAAATCAAGGTTCAAGTTCCATCCTTTCAAGGGAATGTTTCATTTTCTCGAAGAATACCAACTGATTAAATCCTTTAAACTATTGATTTCGATAGTTTAAAGGATTTTTTATTTTCCGGCTGATGTTGACTGCTGGGGAATTGCTATCGCAGACGCTGTATGTTTGACAGAAGAAAGAACAGAAAGTGCGCAGGCATAAAGAAGCGAAGACGAAAGGCCGGATGTGAAGAAGAAATAAAAAGCGGGTGGAGCGCAGGTGGAGAAAGGGTGACAGCAGTTTAGCGGTGGAGCACAGGTGGAGAATGAGGAAAAATGAAGGCGGCGGTTCAAGCCCTTTTTTTTGTCCCCAAACAGGCTTGCTGGTTTGTCTGAAGTGGTGAAACGAGGCAAACAGATGAGAAAATTCGTTTTCTTCTATATACAAAGTGTAGATATATTTAGGTATAAAATCTGAAAATGCACTATATATTGTTCCTATTTCATTCCTGCTGAAAATGAACGAAAATAATCAGGTAAATTTATCTTTAAAATTTGATTACATGGAGAGTGCTTGTTGAAATGGGGAGCAAAATGGAGTATAGTGGATATATGCTTTATAAGCACAAAAGAGATACGTTTTACAATTTTGTTCTGTGGCACCGCTTTCGCAGTCACAGCGCCGGGGCAAAGGTATCTGGCACGAGTTTGAAAGCGGCTTTTCAAAAGGCAGCGCAGCCGGTGCAGGAGGCCGGGGCGGATTTGGAGAATTCAGATGTTCAGCGGCACATATCATCACAATCTGGACACGAAGGGGCGGATTATTATTCCGTCGAAGTTTCGCGAGGAACTGAATGAGGGCTTCGTTCTGACGAAGGGACTCGATCATTGTCTTTTCGTGTTTCCGATGTCTGAATGGTATGTTTTTCGTGATAAACTGAAAGCTGTTCCGCTGACCAGTAAAGAAGGCAGAGCGTTTACGCGTTATTTCTTTGCTAACGCTGTCGAATGTGAGATGGACAAACAGGGCAGGCTGAATATTCCGCCTGAGCTCAGAAAGCACGCGCGTATCGATAAGGAAGTTGTCTCAATCGGCGTAGACAGCCGCGTGGAAATATGGAGTGAAGCGGAGTGGGAAAATTACAATCTCAGTCCTGAGCTGGACAGCGATACGATTGCGGAAAAAATGGAAAGTCTCGGAATCTGAATCTGTCTGAAGCAGAAGTTCACATAGCAGAGGCACGAGTTGATGATGCCAACACGGGTAAGATATCTGCGTTGATGCAGTGGTGCCGGCTGATGTGGCAATGTGGGTAAATGCGCGTGGAAGCGACGGAGTTTCGTGTGGCGGCGCCGGTTGATTTGACATCAACATGGGTAAATGACTGCATGGAAGCGGCAGGTTTTGCATGGCGGCTGCACTGGCTGGTGTGGCGGCAGGCGTCTTTGCAGGCCGGAGGCGGGAAATCGTCAGATGCGTAAATTTTATAAGATCAGAAATCGTGATATGTTTTATGATTATTTCTATCAGCTGACGCGCTTTTGGAAATTTGAAGACCGTCGTGTTCCGCGGGTTTTTCGGGAGTTTGACGTATGGAGTTTTCACATGTACCCGTTTTATACAATGAATCGATCGATCACCTGAATATCCATGAAGACGGTGTTTATGTGGACGGCACGCTGGGCGGCGGAGGACATGCTGCCGGGATCTGTGAGCGGCTTGGGGAAGACGGCCTGCTGATCGGCATCGACCGTGACCGCGATGCACTTGCGGCGGCGTCAGAAAAGCTGGAACATTATCCGTGCCGGAAAATTTTCGTACATGATAATTATTCAAATATCAAAAGGGTTTTAAAAGAACATCAGATAGATTGCATTGACGGCGCACTGCTGGATTTGGGCGTTTCTTCCTACCAGCTTGACGCGAAGGAACGAGGGTTTTCTTACATGCAGTCCGCGCCACTCGATATGCGGATGGATACCGAAGCTTCGTTTTCGGCTTATGACGTTGTGAACGGCTACAATAAAAAGGAGCTGCAGCGCATTATCAGCAGCTATGGGGAGGAACGCTGGGCATCGAGAATCAGCGATTTTATTGTCCGTGCACGCAGAAACGGATCGATTGAAGATACCGGTCGTCTTGTTGAAATTATCAAGGCGGCGGTACCGGCGGCGGCCCGGCGGGAAGGTCCGCATCCGGCAAAACGGACGTTTCAGGCGATCAGAATCGAGGTCAATGATGAACTCGGCCAGCTTGAAACGGCGGTAGATTCTTTTATCGATGTGCTGGCGACTGGAGGGATGTTTTGCATTATCACGTTCCATTCGCTAGAGGATCGAATCGTGAAGGAAAAATTTTCCTTGCGGGAGAATCCCTGCACCTGTCCTAAAAATCTTCCGTGTGTCTGCGGGAAAAAGCCGGAAATCCGTCGGGTGACGAGAAAGCCTGTTCTTCCTTCGCAGGACGAAGTGAATCGGAATCCGCGCTCACGCAGCGCAAAGCTGCGCGTTGCGGAAAAGCTTTAAACCTGTCGGAAGCGCAGGAAAAGCGTCACAAAAGTTTTTGAAACGTTGAAATACATTAGGTTTCGTGTAACTTAAAATTTTAAATAAAGAAAGAACCGCCGGAAAGTCCGGTGGTTGGACGGCTGGCCGGGTCATTTGCAGTCGGGCGGGCTGCCGGATATATGTTTTTATTTTCGTGTATGATCGAATCAGTTAAGAAATTCGTAGCGGCAGTGTTTGAATTTATCACAAAAAGGTTAAAGTCCCTTGACTGATCTACAGAAAGGAGTATTTGCGATGATTGCAGCGGATGAATGGCATAAGTATCAGGAAAATTACGTAAAATATGGTGTCGCGCTTGAGCCGGAACCTGAACGCCCGAAAAAAGTGTCTGCCAAAGAATCTGTTGTCAGAGTTTCCGCGAGGGAAAAGAGCAATATTCTTTTGATGATCGTTATGATCGGGATTTGTGCGATCGCGGTCATATTTATGCAGGCCTGGGCTGCCAGTATTGATTACAACATTTATTCTCTGGAACAGGATATTCATACGCTGGAAGGCGATGTGGAAAATCTGACGGTTCAGCTCAATTCGGGCGGAGGGCTCGATTACGTGGAATATTATGCGTCGAAAAATCTTGGGATGGCTTATCCGACGGGCGACCAGTATGTCTACGTAAAGGAATACGAAGGAAATGCGGCTGTAGATGCTTATATTGCGGAACTGGCAGCGTCACAGCGGGGTGTTTCGGCGGCATCGCTTGAAAAAAATGTTTCTGACGCGGCTCGTCATCTACTGGCCGGAAGTCCGGAGGCCTGAGAGACGGAAAGCGCCGGAAATGCTAATATGCGGCGGATATAGGAGAACATAATAAAAATAATTGCCGCATACAGTGTGATATAGCGATTAGGAAAGGCGCCTTGTTTACGGTAAGAAAATCAGGCGTCTTATTTTTTGACCTGGCGGGCACATTTTGCAGATATTATTTCGTGGGTCGCAGATGCTTGCAGGAGACTGAAATTCGGCGGAGAAGTTCAGGGGTGAGAAAAAATGGTAAATAAAAGTAAGGTTTCCATGATGACGGGGAGAAAACGGCTGATTGTATTTTTCGTGATCGTTGTTCTTGCGTTTATCATCTTGGCGCTGCGTCTGGGACAGATACAGATTATCAAAGCGGATGAGTATTCTGAAAAGGCACTTCAGCAGCAGATGAAAGACGTTCCGCTGACAGCGAAGCGCGGAAGTATTTACGATACAAATGAGAAGTCGCTGGCGATTAATCAGTCGGTGCATACGATCTGGGTCAGGCCGGCGGAGGTGAAAGCAAAAGAAGACAAAGAAGAAGGCTTCACGCGCAAGATGGCCAAAAAGCTCGCTTCGATTCTGGGCGACCAGACGGCAGATGAAATTTACGAGACGATTACGAGTGATTCGTCTCTTCTGAAAATCGAAAAATACGTAGACGACGAAAAAACGGAAAAGATAAGAAAGGCCGTTAAAGATGGTGAAGCGACAGGACTTCAAATTGCCGAAGCTGTTAAACGGTATTATCCGATGGGCGCTTTTGCATCGCATATCATCGGCAGCACGAATGATGACAATAACGGAATGTCAGGCATTGAGCTGTATTACGACCAGTATCTGAACGGCACGGAAGGCCGTTGGATCAAGAATACGGACGCTTCCGGCAGAAATCTGTCGAACGGCGTTGAAAAGTATTATCCGGCAGAAAACGGCCTGAATGTTGTCATGACGATCGACGAGGTCATTCAGCATTACATCGAAAACGCGCTGGAGCAAGTCACACTCGATACTGATGCAGACCGTGCCATGGCTATCGTCATGGATCCGAAGACGGGATATATTCTCGGCATGGCTGCATATCCCGACTTTGACCTGAACGATCCGAGAACACCTCTCTCCGAAACGGAACAGGAAGCTCTTGCCGGAATGAGCGATTCGGAAAAAGTGGAATATTGGAATAATATGTGGAGAAATCCACTGGTGAATGATACTTACGAACCGGGTTCGCCGTTTAAACTGGTAACGACATCAATCGCCCTTGAGGAAAATAAAACAAGTTTAAACGACAGTTTTTATTGCAAAGGGTTTCTGACGATCAGCGGCACTCGCTTAAACTGTCATAAAACGAGCGGCCACGGTGCGGAAAATCTTGCGAAGGGCGTCGCAAATTCCTGCAATCCGGTGTTCGTTACGCTTTCTCAGCGGATCGGAATCGATAAGTATTATGAATATCTTGATAAATTCGGATTTACCGGAACTACTGGAATCGATTATCCAGGCGAGGCTACGGCGATCCTTCAGGCCAAAGCATCAGCCGGACCCGTAGGGCTTGCAACCATGTCTTATGGGCAGGGAATCGCCTGCACACCGATTCAGCTGATTACAGCACTGAGTTCTTTTGGAAATGGAGGAAATATGATGAAACCACGTCTCGTCAGGGCACTGACGGATGACAATAATAACGTGGTTCAGGAATTTGAGCCGGAGATCGTCCGTCAGGTGGCGTCACAGCAGACTGCCGGTGAGGTCTGTATGATGATGGAAGGCGTTGTTACGGAAGGCGGCGGAAAGACGGCTTATCTGCCGGGGTACCGTGTCGGCGGGAAAACGGGTACGGCGCAGAAGGCTGTGAATGGGAAGTATACCAATTATACGTATTCCTCCTTTTTCGCAATGGCACCGATGGATGATCCGAAAGTTTCGGTACTCGTCATTGTCGATTCGCCGAAAGGGGTTCACTATGGGAACATGACGGCAGGGCCGGGCGTGCGGCTGATTTTATCGAATGTGTTGAAATATTTAAAGGTAGAACCTGTTTATGAGAACGGCGAGGAGCCGGAGTCGGGGCAGATGGTAACGCTTCCTGATCTGATCGGCCAGAATTATTCCATAGCTGCCGAAAAACTCCGCAAGCTCGGATTGACAGCCGTCGCATGTCCTGAGAGTGAGGAAGATTTTGAGGTCGTTGATCAGTACCCGAAAGAGGGCGAAAAGATTGCCGAGGGGAATTCGGTTTGTCTTTACAGCGAATAAAACAGCGAATAAAGATGAAATGAATTGACCGACGAACCGGGAAATTCATAAAATAACATCATTTGGAGTAGGGAATCACAGATGCAGATGGGTTCAAAACACAAGTACGATAGTGTGAGATAATGAAACACACGGTTTTGAATTCCGACAGAAGGCGGTCATGCCGGAAAAAGATTGATGAAAGTTCAGATATGGATCGTCGGAAATTGAGGTAAAATAATATGATACTTGTCGAATTGCTGAAAGGAACGGGCCTCACCTGCGGCGCGGATGAGGAAAATATTGAAATATCAGGAGTTAGCTACGACTCAAGAAACGTCAAGCCGGGTGACGTGTTTGTCTGCGTCAGAGGTTTTAAGAGTGACGGCCATGCGTTCGCGGTAGCGGCCCAACAGGCCGGGGCATCGGCAGTGATTGCTGAGGAAGTTCCAAAGGGCGTTACCGTGCCGGTGATTCTGGCAAAAGACACGAGAAAAGCGCTGTCCGGCGTTTCAGCGAATTTTTTCGGAAGACCGTCGGAAGACATACTCGTTTTCGGTATTACCGGAACGAACGGCAAAACGACGATTTCTTATCTGCTTAAGGCGATTGCTGACGAGTGGGGAAAGGAATGCGGCGTTCTCGGTACTATTGCGTATACTTACGGCGGTCAAAGCTTCGAGTCGTCCTGGACGACGCCTGAATCCTTTGAACTTCAGCGGATGTTTGCCGAGATGAAGAATGAGTACGGCGTGGATGTCTGCGCTATGGAAGTGTCATCCCATTCTCTGGCCTTGTCAAGAACTGATGATATTGATTTTGATTACGGGGTATTTACAAATCTTACGCCGGATCATATGGATTTTCATTCGGATTTTGAGGACTATTATCAAGCGAAAAAGAAACTGTTTCTTCAGGTGTCAAAAGGAAATGTAATCAATGTAGATGACGAATATGGACGCCGTTTGTATAATGAACTGATTGAGGAAGGCCGACCGGCGAAATCGGCGGGAGTCAGCGATGAAAACGCGTATTATCGCGCCCTCATCCGAGAGAAAACGGTTTCAGGCACGGATGCAGAAATCTTAGTAGGCGGCACAAGTTTCGGTGAGATTCATATCAATACGCCGGGGATGTTTTCCGTGGAAAACGCAGTCGCGGCTGCGGGCATCTGCCTTGAAGCCGGCGTGCCGTGGGAGGCGGTGAAAGCGGGCATCGAAAAGACGAAAGGCGTACCGGGGCGCTTTGAGAGCGTCGAAAACAGCAAGATGATTCCTGTGATCGTCGATTACGCCCATACACCGGACGCATTGGAAAATGTTTTAAAGACGGCCAGAGAGTTTACAGAGAAAAGAATTATCGTCGTATTCGGATGCGGCGGCGACCGTGATAAGACAAAACGGCCTGTCATGGGCAGGATTGCAGGCACATTTGCCGATTATTGTGTTGTAACAAGCGACAATCCGAGAACTGAGAATCCCTGGGACATTCTCGATGAAATCGTGCCGGGCGTTGAGGAAACGGGCTGCCCGTATGAGGTGATTGAAGACAGGCGCCGGGCAATTAAAAAAGCGGTGAAAGAATACCAACCCGGTGATGTTGTCATCATCGCAGGCAAAGGGCATGAAGATTACCAGATTATCGGCACTGTCAAGCAGTATTTTGACGACAGAGAGACGGTGCTTCAGATTATCGAGCAGGAAATCTGACGATGATCAAAGAGTTGTTGGTCTGGTGATGACTGGAAATCTGTGGATAGTCGGACGGGAGATCTTACAATGAAAGAAATAACCGCTGCAAAAGCGGCAGAATACGCAGAGTGTGCGCTGTATTGCGGGCCTGCCGGAAATACGGCAGACCGCGTGGAGCGCGATTCGCGGAATGCAGGACCGGGGAGTATTTTCATCGGCCTGATCGGGAAAAAAAATGATGGGAACCGCTTTGCCGGATGGGCTTATCAGAATGGGTGCAGGATTTTTCTGCTGTCGGATGAAAAGACGGCGGCAGGTTTGTCGGAAAAATACGGCGATGCATCGGTGATTCTGGCGGACGACACGCTGAGCGCGATGCAGCGGCTTGCAAAAAATTATCTTACGGACTGCAGCGGGCTGATTCGCGTGGCTGTAACGGGCAGCGTCGGCAAGACTTCGACAAAGGATATGCTTTACAGAATCTTTTCATCGAAATACAGGACGATTTGCAATTATGAGAATTATAATAATCATATCGGTGTACCGTTGACGGCCTTTGAAGTCGGGGAAGATACTGAGGCTGGAATTTTTGAGATGGGGATGAGCCACAGCGGAGAGATCAGGATTCTTGCTGATATTATAAAGCCGCAGACGGCGGTGATTACGAACGTGGGCACGTCACATATCGGTAATCTCGGCAGTCGGGACGCTATTTTGGCCGCGAAACTTGAGATCACTCAATTTATGGATGAATCTTGCCTGTTGGTTTACAATGCTGACGATGATAAACTGGTGCGACTTTCCGAAAATCATGATGGTTATAAAAAAATGGCAGTCAGGATGGCTGACAGCGGGAAACTGACAGCCAAAACAGCGGGTGAAACTGACGAATTGGGGGAACTGATGATTTCGGACGTCAAAACGGGTGCTTTAGATGTTTCCTTTCGGTTGACGGCTGACGGGGAATCCTGTATGTTTTCCGTCCCATTGCCCGGAGTGCATAATGCGTATAACGCGGCGCTTGCGGCGGCCTGTGGCCTTCGGTACGGCATCAGCCTTGAAGAGTCATCGCAGGCTCTCGCGGATATGACAGGTAATGCAGTAAGACTGAATATCATGGAAGGAAGCGGAATTTCTGTCATCAATGACACGTATAATGCCAGTCCTGATTCTGTCAAGGCGGCTTTGAGCGTGCTGCAGGGCTGTGATGCGGTGAGGCGCGTTGCGGTTCTGGCCGATATGTTTGAACTCGGCGAGAATTCTCACGAATATCATCGTCAGATTGGCCGGTATGCTGCAGGAAGCGGCACGGACGTTCTTATCACGGTGGGGCCAAAAGCCCGGTATATCGCCGAAGGGGCGTTGGAGACGATGAAGGCGGAGTGCGTTTTTTCGTTCGATTCTCTGGAAGAATTCATCGAAAATGCGCACGATATTATAAGAACAGATGACACTGTGCTGGTAAAAGGCTCTCACGGAATGGCCATGAACAGGGCAGCGGAATATCTTGTCAGTGCGGGGGAATGGGATGGACGTTAGTATTTTAATCACGATTTTGGTTGCCTTTGTGATTGTGGCGATCCTGGGACCGGTTTTTATCCCGGTCCTCAGAAAGATAAAGGCGGGTCAGAGCATCCGCGAGGACGGGCCGCAGGCTCATCTGAAAAAGGCGGGAACGCCGACGATGGGCGGTATTATGATTATTCTTGCCGTTATCATCACGTGTGTTTTAATGACAATCCGCCGGGGCTTTAGCGCGGATATGGGGATTTTGCTCGTTTCCTTCGTGCTCTGCGGGCTGATTGGCTTTTGCGATGATTTTATTAAAGTCGTCAAAAAGAGAAATTTGGGTCTGACAGCCCTGCAAAAGCTTATCTTTCAGATAATTATTGCGGTGATTATCGCCGTCTATCAGGCAAAGGTGTCTGTTTACGGGACGAGCATTTATGTGCCGATCTGGGATAATTATCTTGATCTCGGATGGTTTTATATTCCATTTATCGCGTTTATTTTAGTTGCTATGGTAAATGCTGTAAACTTGACGGACGGCCTTGACGGGCTGGCCAGCGGATGCACGGCAATCGCGGCGCTTTTTTTAGCGATTAAGGGAAGCGACATCGGATATACAGATTCGAGTATTTTCAGCGCGGCCATAAGCGGTGCATGCTTCGGATTTTTGATTTTTAATCATTATCCGGCAAAAGTCTTTATGGGAGATACGGGTTCGCTGGCTCTGGGCGGCGCACTGGCTGTATCAGCTGTGATGATGAATATGGAACTGATTCTGCCTGTGATCGGCGGAATTTTCGTAGTGGAAGTTCTTTCCGTCATTATTCAGGTGGTCAGCTTTAAAACGCGGGGGAAGCGTGTGTTTCGCATGGCACCGCTTCATCACCATTTTGAACTGAGCGGATGGAAGGAGACAAAAGTCGTCGCCGTATTCTGGCTGGTTACGCTTTTACTCTGCATATTATCCACATTTTTGCTGTAAACTGAAAACAGAGGATATGATATTATGGAACAGAACGGGCATATGCAGGTCGGCGGGAAAAATGTTCTCGTCGTCGGACTTGGAAAATCAGGAATCGCGGCAGCTGAGGCGCTGAAGTCACTGGGGGCGTCAGTCAGTGTGTATGACGAAAAAGAAGACGAAACGAAGGCGGCATGGGCCGCAAAAAACGGATTTTCGGCCAGCTTCGGCAAAAGGCCGGCAGTCGTGGAAGGGTTTGACCTTTTGGTGCTGAGTCCGGGAGTTCCGGCTGACATGCCATATCTTTCAGAGGCGGCGCAAAGCGGTGCGGAAATTATTGGGGAACTTGAGCTTGCTTACCGCTGTGGAGGCGGGACCTATATTGCAATTACCGGGACGAACGGCAAGACGACGACGACGGCTCTCGTCGGCGAAATCTTTAAAAATGCCGGGAAAAAGACAGAAGTTGTCGGAAATATAGGCGTCGCAGTCGTTTCAAAGGCGCTTGAAGCAAAGGCGGATACGTTTCTCGTGACGGAATGCAGCAGCTTTCAGCTGGAAACTATAAAATATTTTCGTCCACAGATTTCGGCGATGCTTAACGTGACGCCTGATCACCTGAACCGCCACAAGACAATGGAAAATTACATTCTGGCAAAGGCGAATATTTTCATGAACCAGGGGGAAAACGAATATTTCATATATAATGCTGACGACGAAATCGTGTCGCAGATAGCGCTGAATTGTCAGGCGGTCCGGGTGCCGTTCAGCAGGAAAAAAGAGCTTGAATTCGGCGCATTTATCAGAGACGGACACATTGTGATTGCCGGCGGCAGACAAAACGGCAGCGCTATGGATGCTGCTGCGGGGGGATCCGGCAAATCGGAAGCGACAAAAGCCGGCTTTGGAAAAGCGGGCGAGATCACTGATATTGTCGATATCTGCGGTGCTGACGAGCTTCAGATTCCGGGACTTCACAATCTTGAAAATGCGCTGGCGGCAGCGGCTGTCGCTTATTTTGCGGGAATCGGTCCGGATGTCATAGGACGGACATTGCGCGAATTTTCCGGCGTCAGCCACAGGATTGAGCGCTGCGGCCAGAAGAATGGCGTATCGTTTGTAAATGATTCAAAAGGAACGAATCCTGATGCGGCGATCAAGGCTGTCCAGTCGTTTTCAAATATTATCCTGATTGCCGGGGGTTATGACAAAGGCTCGAACTACGATGAGTTTATAGCCAGCTTTGAAGGGCATGTGAAGGCGCTCGTGCTGATGGGCGCTACGGCGCGGAAGATCCGTGAGGCCGCAGAGGCTGCGGGATTTAATGCGATTTATATGGTAAATGATATGAAAGAAGCTGTCGAAGTCTCTTACAGGCTTGCGAAGCCGGGAGACACCGTCCTGCTGTCGCCTGCCTGCGCAAGCTGGGGAATGTATCCGAATTTCGAAGTCAGAGGTGACGATTTTAAACAGCGCGTCCGTGAAATTCCTGAGAACTGAAACACGGAAGCGAGGTCTGCGGGCGGAGAAAATCCGACAGACGACCGGAAATATGACAACGGTCCCCTGGGGCCTAAACCGGAGGGAGATTTCATGAAACGGAAAATGTTAGCAGAATCTACAAAGTCTATAAGAAAAAAGGAAGACGCGCCGGAGCGTCTGAGCGAAACGCAAAAGAAATCTCTGCCGCTGAAGCCGGGGGATTTCGTATTGTCAGCTCTTGTATTATTGCTCGTTGTCTTCGGTGTGATCATGGTATTCAGTGCCAGTTATTATTATGCGATCAGCAGCGAGGGTACGCCGTATTACTATTTGCTGCGCGACATCCCGTATGCGATTTTAGGGACGGTGTGCATGATTGCCATGGCGGTTGTCGATTATCACAAACTGCGGAATCTGGCGATTCCTGTTCTGCTGATATCCATCATATTACTGGGTCTTGTCTTTACGCCGCTGGGTACCGAATTGAATAATGCGCGCAGATGGCTGAATCTGGGCGTTACAATCATGCCTGGAGAATGGGCGAAGGCAGCCTGTATTCTGTTTGTCGCCTCATGGCTCAGTTATCCAAGGAATTCCATCAGAAACTTTAAGCGCGGCGTTCTTCCGCCGCTTGTCGCGGTGGGAATCGTCGCTGGACTGATTCTCGCTCAGCCGAGCACGACGACGGCGTTTACTATCGTCCTGATTGCTCTCGGAATTATGTTTGTGGCCGGAATAAATATGATTTATGCTGTGGTCGCCGGCGGTGTCGGAATCGCAGGACTGGTGGCATTGATTCTGACGGATGAAAACGGATACAGAATGAAGCGCATTTTTGGATTTTTAGATCCGTTTGCTGATTCGCAGGGAACCGGTTATCAGGTGGTTCAGTCGCTGCTGGCGCTTGGTTCTGGCGGGCTGACGGGTGTGGGACTTGGAAAGAGTATGCAGAAAACACTGTATCTTCCGGAACCGCAAAACGATTTTATTCTCGCCATTATCGGCGAGGAGCTGGGATTTGTCGGACTGCTTGTTTTGCTGGCGGTATATCTGATTCTGATCTGGAGATGTGTGCATATCTCGATGAATGCGCCTGACACCTTCGGACTTCTGCTGTCGTCGGGAATTACGATTATGCTCGGCCTTCAGGTCATCCTGAACGTAATGATTGTCACATCCCTGATGCCGCCGACAGGCATTTCGCTGCCTTTCATCAGCTGGGGCGGCAATTCGCTGCTGGTATTTATGGGGTGTATGGGTGTTATGCTCAATATTTCAAGGCATTCTGCAAAGTAGCGCAAAAGCGCACAGACAACGGAGAAGTGATTATGAAAGCGATTCTTACAGGAGGCGGTACCGGCGGCCACATTTATCCCGCCATTGCTATAGCAGACGAGATCAAGAGGAGATGGCCGTCTTCCCAGATTATTTTCGTGGGAACGGATCACGGAATGGAAAAGGACATCGTACCTGCCAATGGGTACGAGTTGAGATTTGTAACGGCCAGCGGCTTAAACCGCCGCCAACTGTGGAAAAATGTAAAGACGATCCGGGATCTGAAAAAGGGGATGAGAGAAGCAAGAGCTATCATCCAGGAGTTTCAGCCGGATTTTGTCATCGGTACAGGAGGCTACGTTTGCGGACCTGTCATGTCGGTGGCGTCCTCTATGGGAATTCCAACGTATATTCACGAACAGAATGCTTTTCCGGGACTGACGAATAAAATACTCAGCAGAAAAGCTGAAAAACTGTTTATCGCTTTTGAGGAGGCGGGTAAATATTTTAAGACGAAGGACAAGCCGATCGTCGTGGGAAACCCGGTCAGAAAGTCTTTCGAGGAAATCCGGCGTGAGGACGCCCGCAGGGCGCTGGGTACGCCGGAGGATGATTTTGTCGTTTTGAGCTTCGGCGGAAGTCTTGGGGCGCGTAAGATTAATGAGGAGATGGCGGAGGCCGTCAAGCGCCTTCATGACAGGACGGGACTGAAGATATTTTTCGTTACCGGCAGGCGTTATTACGATGAGATCGTTTCCCAGGCTGACTTAACGGATGCCAGGGTGACGTATCTTAAATATATCGACGATATGCCGAAGTATCTGAGCGCCTGCGATCTGGCTGTGACGCGGTCGGGCGCGCTGACGGTATCGGAAATTACGGCGTGCGGAAGGGCGTCCGTCATGGTGCCGTCACCTTATGTGACGCATAATCATCAGTATTATAACGCAAAGGTGGTGGCTGACCGCGGCGGTTCGATTCTGATTGAGGAAAAAGATCTTGACGCCAGCACGATCGCGGATTTGATCGCCCGACTGATGGACGACAAAAAACGTGTGAAAAGGATGGAAAAAAACGCCAAATCGCTGGGGCGCACGGATGCGGCCGATGTGATTTGTGATGTGATAGAAAAAGAGATGATCGAACGAAGGGAGAAAAGCGGATGACGAAAATGGTTTAAAAGTGAGAAATGAAAAAGTATAGGCGGGGCATTTTTTCAGGAACCGCAGGCACCGGCTCTGCATATAATAAACGACAGAGGAGGTGCTGTCTTTGGACATATCTCATATATCAGGCGGCAGACGACTGAAAGGCGAGACGCAGGCTGCGGGAGCAAAAAACGCGGGACTGCCGCTGCTGGCGGCGGAAGGCAGGTCGGTCGTTGAAAATACCGTTCTTATAGACCGGGGATATGAGAGACTTGAAACGATACTGAATCATTTGGGAGCAGATGTAGTACGGGTACAAGAGGAATGACGATGGATAACGACAGAGAAAATGACAGCTTCCGGACCTCAACAGATATTTACGGCGGCAGCGATGCTGATTATGATTTTACATATACGCCGAACATTGAGGAAGACGAGGTATACGTTTCCGGAGACGAAAAAGTGCCTTTGGAGGAAGCCGACGGGCAGCCGTCGGATAGGAAAAAAAAGAAAAAAAAGAGACGAAAAAAACATTATATGCTGCGGCTTATAGCAATCGTCGTGATAATTGCCGTGTGCATCGCTGTTTTAAGGTCGCCGCTTTTCGATATTTCGGTAATCCGGGTAGAAGGCAACACGCTGCTGACGGAGGCGGAGATTATCGAAATTGCCGGTGTCAGCAGAGGGATGAATATGTTTTCCATCCGCAGCGGGAGAGTGAAAGCAAGTCTTGAGAAAAATGCGTACATTGCCTCGGCAGAAATCGACAGGCAGATTCCCGATACTTATGTCATAACGATTCATGAAAAGAATCCGACGTTTGCCGTGAAATATGACGACGGATATGTCATTATCGACGACGACGGCACGGTGATCGATTTTGCAAAAGATTCCCAGTCTGCAACTCTGCTGACCGGTGTACAACTGGCGCAGTATAAAATCGGCGACATACCGGCGTTTAAGGAAGGCTGCGATTTTGCACTTCTGATCGATATGATCCAAAAAATTAACGCATCGGGTCTTTATTTTAAAAAAGTCGAAGTATTGACGCCGACTTCTGTCAAGGCGAGTATTACGGACACGCTGTTGTGTCAGGGAGAATGTGTCGATTTATCGGCTAATGTGGAAGGAATAAAGGCCGCTGTTTATGATCTCGGACAGAGAGGAGTAAAACGCGGCGTCATTCACGTCAGCAGCACCGGGTACGCGTCGTTTAATCCAGTCATTTAAAGCGCCGCAGGCGGGACAGCCGTGCGTCTGCCCGCGGCCTCAAAAAATATATCCGGTTTGAATGGACGGATTTCGATATGAGGACGTGAAAACGTAGGCGGCAATTTAGATGTGATAAATGGTGATTCGGTTGTAATAAAATGTTGCGATTAGCAGGTTGTTATGATAAAATGTGTCGTATCTAAGTAACAGGAGGGTTACTGAATAATGTTGCAATTTGAAGTAGATGTTGAAGATAACGCTCTGATCAAGGTGATCGGGGTCGGCGGCGGCGGCGGAAATGCTGTAAACCGCATGATCGAAGCCGGCCTGAAGGGAGTTTCATTTATTGCTGTCAACACAGACAAGCAGGCGCTGAACGACTCCATTGCCGAAACAAAGATTCAGATCGGCGAGAAACTGACACGCGGTCTTGGCGCCGGTGCAAATCCTGAGACCGGGATGAAGGCCGCAGAAGAAAATCTCGATGATATTACGAAATATTTCGAGGGCGTCGATATGGTGTTTATCACCGCCGGCATGGGAGGCGGCACCGGAACGGGAGCTGCGCCTGTCATCGCAAAGGCGGCAAAGGAAAGAGGCATCCTTACAGTGGGTGTCGTTACCAGGCCGTTTACATTTGAGGGAAAACGAAGAAGGGATCATGCGGAACTGGGAATCGAATATCTCAAGCAGTATGTCGATTCGCTGGTAGTCGTTCCGAACGATAAACTGCTTCAGATCTCAGAGAAAAACACGACGATGCGTGAGGCTTTCAGCATGGCTGACGATGTGCTGAGGCAGGGTGTTCAGGGAATTACGGATCTGATTGCAGAGTCGGGAGTTATCAATCTTGATTTCGCGGACGTTAAGACTGTGATGAGCGACCGCGGTATCGCACATATGGGAGTCGGCGTCGGGCGCGGTGAAAACAGAGTGACCGATGCGGTCAAGGAAGCCATCGGTAGCCCGCTTCTCGAAACGTCTATCGACGGAGCAAAGGCGATTCTTCTCAATATTATGGGCGGATACGATCTGGGTATGCTGGAGGCGAACGAAGCGGCAGACCTCATCGAAAAGGCGGCAGCGAGAGATGCGAATATCATCTTCGGAGCTTCCATTAAGGAAGATCTTGAGGATGAGATCAGGATTACCGTTATCGCTACCGGGTTTGAGAACGATGAGGACGGAGCGACGCAGGAAGCCCAGGAGGTTCAGGAGGCCCAGAACCAGAATGCGGAAGATTTTCCTAAGCAGGCGGAGACGAGAGATTCGGAACATGCGTCAGATGTCAGGGAGGACGAGCCATCTGATGACATCGAGGTACCTGAGTTTTTAAAGGGCGCTATGGACGCGATAAACAGTAGGAATTTTTAATTGTTAGGATAAAAAAAGCCGGTGTTGCACCGGCTTTTTGTCAAGAGTGTAGCAGACGCATGATACAGCAGATCACTTCCGCTAAGAATGCACGGGTTCGTCATTTTTCGCGGCTTTACCGCAGGAAATACAGAGAAAAAACAAATTTATATATCGTCGAAGGGATTCATCTGATCGAAGAAATTTTAAAGAATGATGTGTTGCCGGAAGACGTTTTTGTCCGTGATGATTTTATGTCCGGGCAAGAGGGCTTTGAACTTGTAAAGCGGCTTGACGGACTTGGATGCCGCATCAGTATCATGCCGCATGCTCTGTTTGACCGGACTGCCGATACGGAAACGCCGCAGGGCGTCGCGGCGGTCGTTCCAAAGCCTGACAGCTCTCTGGAAGGCTTTTTTGATGTTTGCGGGCAGCATGAGGGCTGTTGCGGTTGCGGCGCAGCGGAGTTCATGCCGCAGCCGCAGGATGCCGGCATGAAAGCTGACTTCGCGCACGGTGTGACGGATGACAGAAACAAAAACAAAGCGCAGGCGGATTCGCCGACGGGCACACTGCAACCTCAAGATGCCGGTATGAGAGCAAACTTGGCACAGGGCGCATTTTTGCCGAACATTCTCGTTCTCGACCGTCTGCAGGATCCAGGGAACCTCGGAACAATTCTGCGCACGGCGGATGCGGCGGGATTCCGCAAAATTATCGTTATGAAGGGAACGGCCGATATCTTTGGACCGAAGACGGTGCGTGCGGCGGCGGGCTCTCTGTTGCGTGTCAGGTTTACATTTCTTGACGAACCTCGCGAAGCGCTTAATCTTTTGAGGCAAAACGGATATCAGATATTCTGCACATCGCCGGGAGCCGGCAGCGCTTATTTTGATGCTGATTTGGCCCAGGGCGCGGCACTGGTTATCGGCAACGAGGCAAACGGCGCTGACGGCGTGTTTCTCAAAGAGGCGGACATGCGTCTGAATATCCCGATGGAGGGCAGTATCGAATCGCTGAATGCGGCGGTGGCAGCTTCTGTTGTGATGTATGAATCGGTGCGCCAGCGAACTGCTGTCAGCCGGAAATGAAGTGTGACAGATTCCATGCAGAACAGGAAACCGTTACAGTGTAAGAAAAATATGACAGGAATAAAAACTGTAAAATATTTACTTTATGATATAGAACTGAAATTTATGGAGGAACATCAATGCAAAAGCAGCTTATCACGATTTTGGAGGAGACGAAACAGCAGCTTGCTGAAGCGACCTCTCCGGAAAAGGCTGAAGAAATCAGAGTGAAGGTGCTCGGCAAAAAGGGCCGCCTGACGGAGATTCTCCGTTCCATGGGCAGCTTAGGTGCTGAGGAGCGTAAAGAGATTGGGAAAAAGGCGAATGAAATCAGAGGTGAAATCGAATCACTGCTTGAATCCAAGATGTCTGAATTGAAAAACCTGCAGAAACAGGCAAAGCTCAGAGCCGAAGTCATTGACGTCACGGAACCGGGAAAAGTCAGGCCTCTTGGTGTCAGGCACCCGATTACACGCACGATTGACGAAATGTCGAAAATCTTTATGAACATGGGCTTTGAAATCGTCGAAGGCCCGGAGGTGGAAACTGTGTTCATGAATTTCGACGCGCTGAATGCCGGCCCGAATCATCCTTCCAGAGATTTGACAGATACGTTCTATATCACGGACAATACGATTCTCAGAACTCAGACTTCTCCTGTTCAGGCGAGAACGCTTCTCACAAAGGAACCGCCGCTGAGAGTTATTTCGCCGGGTCGTGTTTACAGGTGCGATACGCCTGATGCAACGCATTCGCCTGTTTTCCATCAGGTGGAGGGGCTCGTTGTAGGTGAGGGCATCACTATGGCCGATCTGAAGGGTACGCTGGGCGAGTTTGCAAGGCAGATGTTCGGCCATGACACGAAGACGAAGTTCAGACCGCATCACTTTCCGTTTACGGAACCGAGCGCCGAAGTGGACGTTTCCTGCTTCAAGTGCGGCGGAACGGGCTGCAATGTATGTAAAGGAAGCGGATGGATCGAAATCCTTGGCTGCGGTATGGTTCATCCCAACGTGCTGAAGGTAGGCGGCATCGATACGGAAAAATACACGGGATTCGCCTTCGGCATCGGTGTGGAACGCATTGCCATGCTTAAATATGCGGTAGACGACATCAGATTATTCTATGAAAATGACGAGCGTTTCCTGAAGCAGTTCAAATAGTATATTCGACAGAGAGGTAAAGTTACATGTTAGTTTCTATAAATTGGCTGAAAGATTACGCGGATATTGATGTGCCGACAGACGAATTCTGCGACAGGATGATCCTTTCCGGCTCAAACATCGAGACGGTGGAGGAATTCGGTACGAAGTTTTCTAAAATTGTAGTCGGAAAGATTCTGAAGATTGAAAAGCATCCGAATGCCGACAAACTGGTCGTCTGTATCGTGGATGTCGGCGAGGAAGAACCCCTCCAGATCGTTACGGGGGCGCCGAACGTATTTGAAGGAGCCGTTATCCCTGTCATTCTCCACGGCGGGAAGCTGCCTGACGGCACGACGATTAAAAAGGGCAAGCTCAGAGGCGTTCTGTCAAACGGAATGTTATGCTCGGCCGCCGAAATGGGATATGAGGATAAGGTTATCAACGCGCTGATCCGGGACGGAATCTGGATTTTAGACGGAGATTTTGTGCCGGGTACGGATATCGCCGATGCGCTGGAATTAAGAGATCATGTGGTAGATTTTGAAATTACGCCAAACCGTCCTGACTGCCTTTCGATGATCGGCATGGCCAGAGAGGCTGCCGCTGTTTTTGGGAAAAAACTCAAATATCCTGACACGTCTGTCTCTGCGCCAAAGGGCGACGTAAAAGATTACGTCAGCGTCGAGGTCAAAAGACCGGATCTCTGTCCGAGATATACGGCGCACGTTATTACGGATATTAAAGTGGGTCAGTCTCCGTGGTGGCTTCAGAGACGTCTGATGCACGCGGGAATGCGCCCGATTAATAATATCGTCGATATTACAAATTATGTGATGCTGGAATACGGCCAGCCGATTCATGCGTTTGACGCTACGACGGTCGCAGGCGGCAGGATTATCGTCGATGTGACAAAGGCAGGCGACCGCTTTACGACGCTGGACGGAACGGAGCGCGAGATGCCGCAAGGCGTGCTGATGATTAACGATGCCGAAAAGGCGATCGGTATCGCGGGAATTATGGGCGGCCTTAATTCGGAAATTACGGAAAATACAAAGACTGTTATTTTAGAAGTGGCTAATTTCAATGGGGATTCCATCCGGACTTCTTCAAAAAAGCTGGCGCTGAGAACGGAAGCATCGTCGAGATATGAAAAGGGAATCGACGCGAATCTCTGCGAGGCGGCGGCTGAACGTGTCTGCCATCTGATTGAGCAGCTGGGCTGCGGCACGGTCGCGGGAGGCGTCGTCGATATTTATCCTGAGATTCAGAAGGCAAATCCTGTGGACGTCAGAGTTTCGAGAGTAAATCACGTTCTCGGAACCGATATTCCGGGTGAGGAGATGGTAAAAATCTTTGAAAGCCTGGAAATGAAATGCAGTGTCAGCGGCGATGTGATTACGGTAACTCCGCCGACGGTGCGCCAGGATTTAGAAGCCGAAGTCGATTATGTGGAAGAAGTTGCCCGTATGTTCGGCTATGACAAGATGCCGACTTCGCTGCCGAAGGGAAGCGAAGTGGCCCGCCTGACGAAGCAGGAGGAAGCAAGAACGAAGGCAAGAGATATTCTGACGGCTCTCGGTCTGGATGAAGTACTGACGTATTCCTTCGTAAACCCAAAGAACGTGGATAAAGTTAATATTTCAGATACAGATATTTCTAAACGAAACTTCGTTAAACTGATCAATCCTCTCGGCGATGACAGCAGCGTCATGAGAACAATGCTGACGCCGAATATGATGGACGTTCTTGCGAAAAACTATTCCAAGGGTAATAAGGATGTGGGTCTGTTTGAGATCGGCCGCATTTTCAATAATGTGGCGATTAACTGCGACGGGCAGCCTGCCGAAGCGGAAGGGCTGTGCATCGGTCTTTACGGAGACGGCGCGGATTTCTTCGTGCTGAAGGGCATCATCAATGAACTGCTGGCAGGCATGGGCATGGACGAACCTGTCTATGAGGCTGAAAGAAATCTGGCCATGTATCATCCGGGCCGCTGTGCCAACATTCTGTATAACGGCGAGCTGCTGGGGACGATGGGTGAAATGCATCCTGACGTTTCCGAGCGCTACGAAATCGGAACGCGGGTCTATACCTGTGAGCTTTTGTTTTCGATTATTATTCTTCATGCGAAGTCTGATCTTGTCTATAAGCCGCTGCCGAAGTACCCGGCTGTTGCGAGAGATATTTCTCTGACGGTCGATGAAAAGGTGACTGTCGGGGAACTGGAATCTGTCATCGTGGAAAGCGGCGGCGAACTGCTTGAAGAAGCGGCGCTGTTTGACGTATACCGCGGCAGGCAGGTGGGAGAAGGCAAAAAGAGCGTTGCGTTTGCTCTCACTTACAGAGACGCGGAGAGGACGCTGACTGACGACGAGGTAAACGCCGTTCATTCCGGCATTCTTGAAGCGCTGGAAAAGGAACTGGGCGCGGTCCAAAGAGAAATGTAATTCTCTGCCGCCGGTGCTGATGGTATAATTTTTGCAGCGTAAAGAGTAAAAAGCGTAAGTATAATTTGATTGTGGAAATAAATGACAAAGGAGGACAGCCGGATGGCACAGAGCAACAAAGCAACTGTTAAGATTAACGGTCAGGAGTATACGATTGCGGGAAACAGTTCCAGTGATCAGATCGTCATGGTGGCGAATCACGTCGATAGTCTGATGAAAGAACTGGCGTCCGGCCTGCCGTCCCTTCCGAACGCATCTCTTGCGGTTCTGGCGGCGGTGAATATTGCCAACGATTATTTTGAAGCCAGCAGCCGGATTAAAGAACTGGAGTCTGTGATTGCGGATCTGAAAAAGGACGCGAACCACTATATTAAAATGTGGGAGGACGCCAAGGCCAGCTTTAAAAAATACCAGGAGGATGCTCAGAACAGTATCGAGCAGCTTCAGGAACTCCAGCGGATTTATAATATGAAAAGCGCGGAGCTAAACAAAGCGAATGACGCGATTAAGAAGCTGAATGAGCGATGCGCCGCTCTTCAGGGCGATCTGGCGTCGGCGAAGGAGGAACTGGCGAACAGCAAAGAGAAGACGATGGCCGAGGCGGCTGACGCTGATGAGCTTATGAAGAAATATAAGGAACTCGAAAACAGCTTTTTCGATATTCAGATGGAAAATCTTCAGTTGAAAAATGAAATGGATAAGCTGAAGAAAAACGAAACAGATTATGAATGATAAAGCAGAGAGAGTATTAGAATTTGACAAGATAAAGAATTTATTAAGGCAAGAAGCAGTCTCTCCGATGGCCAAAAAAGCTGTCGGAGAAATTGTGCCTATAACAGATGATTTTAAGATACGCGAACTTCTTGCGGAAACGGATGAAGCGGCAGCCATTATCGCGGCAGTCGGCGTACCGCCTTTTGGCGGAATCTGTGATGTCAAAAAAAGCGCGCGCTATGCGGAAAAAGGCGGAGTTCTTTCGATGCGCGAGCTGTTAGATATCAAGTCGAGCCTGATGGCGGCGTCCCAGGTAAAACATTTTCTATCCGCTGCCATGCCGGGTTCGCTTGCCGGTGCTGAACTGCCGATCGTCAGAGGCTATGCTGAAGTGATACGCGAAGAAAAAAATCTCTGTGACCATATCGACCGCTGCATCGTTTCCGAGGATGAAATGGCTGACAGCGCCAGTCCGGCGCTGCGCGACATCAGGCGAAAAATCGTTCAGCAGCGTGAATCGGCCAGAATGCGGATTCATGCCATGATTACATCGTCATCGAATCGTGACCTGCTTCAGGACGATATTGTCACGATGCGCGACGGCAGGTTTGTAATTCCCGTTAAGCAGGAAAACCGTGCGCATTTTCCAGGAATTATTCATGACAGGTCGGCAACCGGAGCGACACTCTTTATTGAACCTCAGACTATCGTCAATCTGAACAATGAAATCCGGGAGCTTGAAATGCAGGAGCAGGAAGAAATCCGAAGGATTTTAGCAGAGCTTTCGGCTGAAACAGGCCGGGCGGTCAGGTCGATCGTCGGCAATCAGAAATATATGACAAGGCTTGACGTCATTTTTGCCAAGGGCCGGCTCTCTGTAAAGCAGGGTGGCTGCGCGGCCGAGATTAATACGGATGGTCTGCTCGATATAAAAAGAGGCAAACATCCGCTGCTTGACCCGGAAACGGCCGTTCCGATTGATGTTAGCGCTGGAAAAAGTTACAGGACGCTCGTGATTACAGGTCCGAATACGGGCGGTAAGACGGTGACGCTGAAGACGGTCGGTCTTATGATTCTGATGACCCAGGCAGGGCTTCATATTCCGGCAGCGGAAGGGTCATCCATTCCCGTAATGCAAAAGATTTTTGCGGATATCGGTGACGAGCAGAGTATCGAACAGAGTCTCAGCACGTTTTCTTCTCATATGAAGAATATCGTGGAAATTATCAGAGAGGCCGACGAAAATACATTTGTTCTGGTGGATGAGCTGGGCGCGGGGACAGACCCGACGGAGGGCGCGGCTCTTGCGATTTCGATTCTTGAAAAGCTGGCGAAATTGGGAGCTACGACACTGGCGACGACGCATTACAGTGAACTGAAAAAATATGCAATCGCCACAAAGGGTGTGGAAAATGCTTCCATGGAATTTGATGTGGAAACGCTGAGTCCTACGTTCCGGCTGACGATCGGCACGCCGGGCAGGTCGAACGCTTTTGAAATTTCCAAAAAGCTCGGCCTCGACGAAGATATTATAGACGATGCCCGCGGACTGCTGGGCACTGACGATATTGAATTTGAAAATGTAATCAGCGCGATTCAAAAGAATCTGTCTGATGCGCAGGCGGAGCGCGATCAGGCGCTGGAACTCAAGCTCCGGCTCAAAAAGCAGGAGGAAGAACTTGAACGCAGGCAGGAAGCAGCCGAGGAAAAGCAGCGTAAGATGCTGGAAAAAGCGCGCAGAGAGTCGTTTGAGATGGTGGCGGAAGCAAAAGATTTTTCGGAGCAGATCAGGAAGGAATTGCAGGAGTTGCGTGAACTTCAGGAATCTCAGGCGGAACAGGCAAACGACGAGGTTCGCAGGCGGCAGCTGAATATCCGCAGACGGCTGATTAACAAAAGTGACGAGTACAGAGATGTTTTTGAGCCAGCAGTCAATGCGAAGCCTGCAAAGCGCGGTGAATTGAAGGTTGGAGACAGGGTCAGCGTCGTTTCTCTCGGACAGAAGGGAGAGGTGGCGTCTCTGCCTGACAGCCGCGATGAACTTTTCGTCCAGATCGGTACGATGAAAGTGAAGGTCCGGCTGGCCGATATTACGAAGATCGGGAAAAACGGCGTTCAACAGCGTTTTACCGGCCATGCGAAGTATTCCAATTTGTATAAGCAAAAGACGATGGATATTTCACAGGAAATTAACGTGATCGGAATGACGCTTGAGGACGCAATGATGGAGGTTGACAAATATCTTGACGACGCATATATGTCGGGGCTGCCTCAGGTTACGGTGATTCACGGCAGAGGCCAGGGAATTTTGCGAAACGGGCTGAAAAATCTGTTCCGCACACACGCTCATGTGGACAGCTATCGTCCCGGCGATTATTATTCGGGCGGCGACGGCGTGACTGTCGTGACATTAAAATAGGAAATGGTTATCGCTGAAGATCTGAAGCAGGAAGGAACGAACACCGCTACGTATTTGCGGCAAAAGGAGCTGAAATGGCAGCGATTACAGCCAGATCGACTGATATGAATAGGATTACAATGTATTGGACTGATTCTATATATTTGCAGAGGAATGAATCACTAAGATGATAATTATAAATATATTGGTCTTGATACATTTATGCAGTATTATGTAGATGTCACAAGTTTACGACAGAACGGATTGGCGGGCAGCGATTACAGTCGGGCGGACTGGTGCGGATTTGCTTACGGCATCGTCCCGCTGCCGCGTATTTGCAGTGGGACGGATTGACAGGGCATGGTTTCAGACATGATTCAATATTAAGAACGGAGAAAGACATATGACAGATCAGAAAAAAATAATTGCAGAACTTCTTTCCGGGATGGTAGAAGGGCTCGATGCGGAAACGATCGAGTCGATGATTGAAATTCCACCGGAGAGTACGATGGGAGATTACGCATTTCCTTGTTTTAAACTGGCAAAGACGCTGCGGAAGGCTCCAAATCTGATTGCGCAGGATCTGGCGGAGAAGTTGTCGGGTGATCGGATGTTTGCGGAAGTCAGAAATGTCAACGCATATGTAAATTTCTTCCTCAACAGGGAGGAAATGATGTCAGCCGTCGTGGCGGAAGTGCTGGATAAGAAGGACAGATACGGAAACAGTGACATCGGCAACGGCAAGAAGGTCATCGTGGAATATTCTTCCCCAAATATCGCGAAGCCGTTCCATATTGGCCATATTCGCACGACTGTTATCGGAAATTCGATTTATAAAATTTATGATTATCTCGGCTATGAAACAATCCGGATCAATCATCTCGGCGACTACGGAACGCAGTTCGGCAAGATGATCGTGGCTTACAGGAAGTGGGGAAACGAGGCGGATGTCAAAAGAGAACCGATTAAAACGCTTTTATCGTATTATGTAAAGTTTCATGAGGAGGCGGAAAAGGACCCTTCTTTGGAAGATGAAGCAAGGGCTACGTTTACGCGGCTCGAAAACGGGGAAAAAGAAGAATATGAGCTTTGGAAGTGGTTTCGTGAGGAAAGCCTGCGGGAGTTCAAATACGTGTATGACTTGCTTGGTATCGAATTTGATTCTTATGCCGGCGAGAGCTTTTATTCCGACAAAATGGACAGGGTTGTCGATATTATGAAGGAACGGGGGATTCTCAAGGAATCAGAAGGAGCGCAGATCGTCGATCTTGAGGAATTCGGAATGCCTCCGGCGCTGATTAAAAAGAAAGACGGATCGACGCTTTATATTACGAGAGATATTGCGGCTGCCGTTTACAGAAAAGAGCATTATCATTTTGACAAGAATATTTATGTTGTGGCTTCGCAGCAAAACCTTCATTTCCAGCAGTGGTTCAAGATTATTGAGCTGATGGGCTTCGACTGGGCGGATCAATGCGTCCATGTGCCGTTTGGTATGGTCAGCCTTGAGGACGGCACGCTTTCGACGAGAAAAGGCAAAGTCGTCTTCCTGCTTGATGTTTTGAACAGCGCGGTGGAAAAGACGAAGCAGATCATGCGTGAAAAAAACGGACCGGATGCTGATATTGATGATATTTCAAAGGAAGTCGGCATCGGCGCTGTAATCTTTCAGGAACTCTCAAACAGCAGGATTAAGGATTACGTCTTCAGCTGGGATAAGGTTCTTAATTTTGAGGGAGAAACGGGACCTTACGTGCAGTATACTCATGCGAGAGCGGCCAGCGTTCTGAGAAATGCGGGCGAATCGGCCAAAGCGGTCCTTTCCGGCAGTGTAAAGCCTGATATGAGCCGCGTCAGCGGGGATACTGCATATGAGCTGGTCAAGCTGATTTATCGTTTCCCTGAAATTGTTCTGGAGGCGGCTGAAAAGTATGAACCATCCGTGATTACGCGGCATATTATAGATATTGCACAGTATTTTAACAAATTTTATCATGACGAGCATATTCTGGTGGAGGATGAGGCGGAAAAGCAGGCGAAACTGGCTCTCGTGTTTGCGGCAAAGCAGACGCTGGCAAACGGCCTTGCGCTGCTCGGTATTTCAGCGCCTGAAAAAATGTAGGAAACAGGATTCGTTTGATTCGACGTATGTGTTGCGACATATATTTGACGTATATTTAAGTAAAGGAACAGGCGATGCATATTGCCGAAAGGTCAAAGTGCAAGCGGCTTTTAGGGCTGTGTCATGAAGGACGATTTACGATTGTGACACATTATTTTCAATCGGAAACGGAGGAGGATAGATCTTTATGAGATACGAAGGAGACATTTATAGACCGCCGAGTGAGGCATACAGCTATATTCTTCAGATTACCATCGGTTGTGCGCATAATAAATGCACCTTCTGCGGTTCATTTAAAGCGAAGAAGTTCAGAATCCGCAAAATTGAAGAAGTTTATGAGGATCTGGCCATGGCGCGCAAGTATTACAGGCATGTCGAAAAAATATTTCTTGCTGACGGAGACGCTCTTGTACTCAAAAATTCCTATCTGATGGACGTTTTGACACGTATCAGGGAACTGTTTCCTGAGTGCAAGCGCGTTGGGATTTACGGCCGGGCGCAGGATATTCTGAGAAAGACGGACGAAGAACTGCTGGAACTGAAAGCGAACGGCATCGGAATCATTTATGTCGGGGTTGAGTCGGGCAATCCTGAGATTCTACGCCGTATCAATAAGGGGGAAACGCGCGAGGAGATGATCGCAGCCGTCAGAAAGGCAGAGGGACTGGGCATCGAAACGTCGCTGACTTTTTTGTCGGGCATAGGCGGTCGTGAGATGTGGCGTGAAAATGCGATTGACACGGGCACGATGATTACGGAGATGGAGCCGACTTACGCAAGTTTCCTGACATTGATGATCGTTCCGGGTACGCCGCTTCATGAAGATTATGTAAACGGAAAGTTTGAGCTTCTGACGCCGGAGGAGGTTCTCAAGGAAGCGGAACTGATGCTTGAAAATATCAATGTGAAGAAAAAATGTGTTTTTCGGAGTAATCATGCGTCGAATTACGTTTCCCTCAAAGGCGATCTGCCACGTGACAAAGAGCGCATGATTGAGCAGCTGCGCGTTGCGCAGAAACACAGTGAAATGTGGAAAGATGAACGTTTCCGGATGCTTTAACGAGGCATTGTTCTAATGTGCAGCAGCGGCTTCATTCTCCGTATCAGATATGACTGAGAGTAACAGACGGAAAATGTGATCGGATTTGGCCGGTTATTTTGCGATGGTCACTTTTCAGGCGTTCATTTCAAAAGGATGGTATACCTATGGAAAACAGGTTAGACAAATATTTCGAGCATTATCTCGACAATTATGTGTTTCTCGAATTGATGCCCCATTATATAAAGCGGGAGCGTCTCGATTTTATGAGAAATGTGCCCATGCCCATCGCAAAGGAATATCTGAAAAAACTGGCGGGGGACGAAGGGATTCGTTTCCAGTATTTTGTCGAAGGGATGATTGCTGTGATCGGAATTGCCCCTTCTTTTAAGTATGCGCCGCAGTATATCAATTTTTTGAAATATGTAAATGGAGATATTTCAAGTAGCATTGTTTCTATTGGGATCGAGATGGCGAAAAAAGAGCAGCTGGAACGTGCAGCGATTCAGTTGAGAGCCGCGCTGCGCATCGACGAAAATAATCCCGACGCGATTTACAATTATATGCTGGTCTGCCGCAATCTTTATAGTGTCAGTGATGACGAGGATTATGTCTTTGATTTTAAGGCGGAAGTTTTTGATCTGCTGACGCAGCTTCAGAAAATCCGGCCTGAATTTGCGATGACTTATTATTTTCTCGGCTTTGCTCATGTTAATGCGGGCCGTTACGCGGCTGCTGATGCAGCCTGGAGAAAGTTTATCAGCCTCAGCGGGCCTTGTGATGAGTACGACGAGATTAAAGAACGCCTGGACGAATTAAAGATTCCCGTGAAAATCGAGGAAGGCTATACGAATATTATAGACGGTCACTGGGAGCGCGGCCTGGCCATTTTGGAAAAATACAAGGATGAACCTGCTCTGCGGGAGTGGTGGCCGCTTTATTATTATCTTGGCGTCGGGTATAGCCGGACGGAGCATTACGAGAAAGCGATTCCGATGCTGCTTGAGGCGTTTGAGCAGAATCCTTCCGGCGCCGAGATCCTTGCGGAGCTGGTTATTGCGAATAATGCCGTGGGTGATGAGGTTAGTGCGGAAAAATACCGTAAGAAACTGGAACTGGTCAGGAAACGGAAAAGGAAAGAAAGCGAGGAGTGACGCCAAAGCGAGCCAGGGCGCGACTGAAAGCGGACGGAAAAACGTCTGCGATGGTGAGATGGCAAAAAATGAGTCTTTTTCTTGACGGTTTTATGCGGCAGCCTGACAGAAAAGATGATGCGGATTTTAAATATTCTGCCGCATATGAAAATTCCTGCGCACTGCTTTTATTTGTGATTACAGTTCCTGAAAGTTGATTCCCGCGTGATGCAAAGCCTGTATCTTGCGAAGCGGCAAAAAAGCGAGTATACTGAACATTATAGTTTAAGGCGAATAAAGGAGCAGTTATATATATGTATACTCATCATATCGTTCTCGACTTTGAAATGAATCCCGTTCCAAAGGAAAATGCTTACGCGCATGAATTTCTGCGTGAGGAAATCATCGAAATCGGGGCCGTGAAGATTGACAGTTCTCTGCAGGTTGTTGACAGGTTCAATGCGATGGTACGTCCTGAATATTGCGGAAGCGTGTCGACATCAATTTCCAGCCTGACGGGGATTTACACATCGGATGTGGCAAAAGCAGACGTTTTCGAAGCGGTTCTGGCCGATTTTTCACGTTGGATCGGCTCGGAACGCGCCCGTGTTTACAGCTGGAGTAATAACGATTTTATTCAGCTTGAGCGGGAATGCAGTTTTAAAGAGGTCGAGTTTCCTGAAAATATGAAACGCTGGCTCGATTTTCAGGCGATCTATCCGAGACTCATGGGCTATACGAAGCGACGTGCAAAGACAGCGCTGCACATCGCCGCAAAGGAAAACGGAATCAGATTTGATACAAGATCGGCGCATCGTGCGCTTTACGACGCGGAAAAAACGGCGGAACTGCTGATTCCTGTGCTCAGCGGTGAATATCGCAGGCGGATTGAAACGATGCGCGCCACGGTCAAGTCTGAAGTGGAGCCGATGACGAGTTCCATGGACACCGTTTCCGGGGGCAAACTTGCACAGTTGCTTCAACAGATGATGCAGGAGCAGGAAGAAGGCGGGGATTAAGAATAGCAAGCGGCAAGAGCGCCGCTTTTTCGCGTTTTTGGGGATATATAAAAATGGTCCGGCGATTTTTGGAAAAAGGCGGAATTTGTGTGAGATGGCATCGAATACGGACCAGGGCCGGCATCAAGTCGGACTCCGTTAAACGCGGCATTTTCGTATGATGCCGCCAGATATGAAAAAATCCGGCGTTAGCATCAGGTTCTGTAGGAAAGCGCTTTCGTATGATGCCGCATTTAGATACGGGAAAGCGATGTCAGTCAGATTCCATGTTAAACACGGCGTTTTTGAATTTCAAAAAACGGCCAGCTTTCTAACCGTTTGAAACGGTGCAGCTGACTGTAGTCTGGCGCAGTTTGCAGACTGGCAGATTCGGTCTTTATATGCGCATCATTTTCTGTTCGAGTACCTCTTTGGACTGGAAACCGACCATTTTATCCTTTTTTTCACCGTCCTTTACGATAAAAAGCGTGGGGACGGAGGCAATATTCCAGTCTCTTGCAAGGTTCGGGCTGTTGTCGATGTCAACCTTGACAATATCGTCATTTTAGTTTGAAGCCATGTTTTCCAGTACGCTGCCGAGCATTTGGCAGGGGCTGCACCAGTTGGCAAAAAAGTTGACAAGGACAGGTTTGTTCGATTCCATGACGAGTTCGTCAAAGTTGTTTTCATTTGCTTGAATGAGTGACATAAAAAATACTCCTTTACATGTCTATTTTATTCGGTCGGCGCGACGCAGTGCCGGCTGAAGCTGTATAGCAGCCATATAATATGAGAATTCCCAGAACCGTCGTTTTTATGCATATGGCTGTTTTCCATGATCGGAAAGATTTTCCGTTTTTCCGTGGCTTGAGCATTTGAAAAGCATCCTGCGCGGCAGCAGCGCCGTCGCCTGCAGCGGTGATAACCTGGCGCCGCCGCTTGTCTGTCACGTCACTGTGGATACCCTTGCCATTGGCATTGGCCATATCCTTCCCGCTACCTGGCGGATTCGTGTCTTTCACTCGTTAGAAAACGTGCGCCGCCGGGTGCACACAGCAAAATCCGCCGCTATGGCAGCGGATTTTGAAAAATCAATGCTGAAACGGGATGCGGCAAATCGTCCGATGACAGTCTGCATTGGGCGTGGTATAATAGGTCTGTCATCACAAAAGATCAACGATTAAGAGTCAAAAGAAGTTTTTTTAAATGAAAAAATTTCCAGATTCTTAATGACGCGACAAAAAGGCTTGCGTTTTGGCAGATCTCTGTCATGAGATACGAGGAAGGGAGAATGATATGAAGAATAAAATCGTGAAATTAACGGCTCTTTGCCTTGCCATTCTGTTGGCATCGTTTGGGCTTTCGGCCTGCGGCAGTGACAGTGCGGCGAATGGAAACGGCCAGTCGGGTTCGGAAAGTTCGCAACAGGAGGATATTTCTATGAGTTCGGAGGATGTTCCGGTTTCAGACGATACTTATGAAGCGGCGACGATGGAAAGTTTTCAGTCTGAGGCGGCGTCATGGGGGGAAGTCAGCGATGTGACGGATCAGCTTACTTACGAAGCGTCCGTCATGAAAAGCGAAAAGCTGACTATGATTTATATGAAGACGAACAATGTGGAGCAGGCGGAAAATATTTTGATCGATAACACGTCTGATGAGGAAAGTCATGTGAAAGTTTTGCGTCAGGGCGGAAATTACACGTATTATGAGGAGGAGCAGAAAGATGGCGACGAGCCGTTTTACGGGTATTATCTGAGAATTGAAAATGTTCTGCTGCTCGTCACCGGAGCGCCGGAGGATCGTCAGCAGATTAAGTCTGCTGCGGGAGAATTGTTCCAAAAAATGGGATATGCAGCTTCATAACGGACGTTGCAAAGCCGGGAGGGATCAGATGGAAACTCTCTTGGGGATCTAATCTTCGAGTGTAGGAAGGAATTTCTGTAAGTAGGATTTCCTGTGATAAGATTTCATGTCGGGAGAACTGGATTTTGATTGGGTCCAGTTTTTCGACGACCACTTTCTTTATAATCGGGGTACGAAGGCATGTCAACCGCGGACGGGATTTTTCCCGCCCGTTTTCTGATAGGCCGGATTCAGTCCGGGAGTCTGCCTTCGTATATAATCGTCAGCTTGCCATAGACCAGGTCCCAGTTCTTCGGCATCGTTCATTTTTTAGTCGCTTCATGTGCTGCCTAGATAAAAGACTTTGAGAAGCATTTGACCGCTGGGGAATTACGTTGTGCTGCCGGTTTCGTTTCCGGTAGGTGGAGTTCAGACTTTCTATCGCATCGGTCGTATCAATGACAGTTCGACCATCAAGGAAAGTTGGAAGATCGGGGGAATGGCGTCTCAATCGCGTTTCCAGCGTTTCGTAGCGTTCGGATATTTTTTAGACCGCTTTTTCCCGCAGCGCGATTCCGATTTCCGCGGCCCTGTTCTTCGTTTGGCGCGTTATGAGTTGAAATTTCTCCCTAGGAATGAAGCGCGAAGCAGTTGGAATCAGAGCATCATGCAGATAGGATGAGAAGCGGGGCAGGTGGAACAAAAAATCGTGCAAATGGAGCAGAAAACTATGCAGACAGAGCCAAAAGCGATGCGCGGGAAGGTTCTCGCGTTTGATACGAGCAATTATACAACGTCGGTAGCTGTCACAGACCTTGATGGGCGGATTTTGACTGATGTGCGCAGGATTCTTGACGTAAAAGCGGGAGAGCGGGGGCTGCGGCAGTCTCATGCTCTTTTTCAGCATATAGAAAACCTGCCGGATCTTGTAAGACGCGCAGTTGATGGAGCTGAAGCTGCCGGCGGGATTTGCGCCACAGCGGCAAGTGACAGGCCGCGTCCCGTGGAAGGGTCTTATATGCCGGTATTTCGCGCGGGGGTTGCGGCGGCAGAAAGTATAGCGGCCGCGCTGGGCGTGCCGTGTTACCGATTTTCACATCAGGAAGGACATATTGCGGCAGTCTGCGGGGCGCTTGATCCGTCGATCAGGACTGTTTCGTTTCATCTTTCCGGTGGAACGGGAGAACTGATTCGTACCGAAGGCTGCCGGCCTCTTGAGATTATCGGTGGAGTGAAGGACTTGTCATTTGGACAGTTGATCGACAGGACAGGTGTGGCGTTGGGATATGGATTTCCAGCGGGTGCGGCTCTCGACGAAATTGCGCTTCGCGGCGTGCCGGCGGGCGGCTTTTCGTATTCGTCACGCGGCAATACGAAACTCGATGAACCGGTGACGTCACCGATTCGTGTGAAGGAAACTTATGCAAATCTTTCAGGAATTGAAACTCAGATGATGCGGGCTGTTGAGGCGGAAAAGCGAAAAGCGCTGCCGGCGGAGATAAGCGGACAGCGTAAAACTGCGCTTATTACGGAATTGTTCTGCCGGATTTCAGATGCGCTGCTGCGCTTGTGCGTCGGCGCGGCAAATCTGGCTGATACGGATACAATCGTATTTGTCGGCGGTGTGTCTTCAAGCCGATTTATAAGGTCACAGCTTGAAACGCGCCTTTCGGCCGCAGGAATCCGAGCCATATTCGGGGATCCGCAGCTGAGTTCCGACAACGCTTCCGGTATTGCGCGACTTGCTATGGCACAGTATACGAAAGAAAATAGATGATGGCAGAAGTGGCGGCTCACATCATTCTGGTCTGCAAGGCGAGGCAGACTGGAATGGAATTCGACAATTCGTTTTGGTTGAGGATTTGGCAGAAAATACACCGTTTTCTACATTCATTTTTCGGGATAGCAAGCCGCATGATGGTGAAAGAAATATTGATATTCAATATCAGAAGATGGATATTAAGAAAATGAAAACAAATAGCAAAGGAGATTGTTTGATAAAACGCAGAATATGGTTATTAAAACTATATATTATGTTTCAAACAAACTCTTGACGTGTCTAAGATAAACTGATAATATTAGTAGCATGATGTTGGGAGCCAAAACTCCTGCGGGGCAAAACCGGCATGAATATGTGTGTTTGCAAGTTTGGTTGCAAAAAATATGATGTGTCCGGCTGGTGCATAGCCCTCTTTTGGCTTCGGCATCATGGCATAGTGATAGTTTAAAAAATATGAATTACCAGGCATCTGAGGAGGTATTTGAAATGTCAGATGGAATTATGACGGCAAAAGGCGGGAAACGCGACGGAAAGAATGGCCTTTTCCAGCTGCGGCAGATAAAAGATCCTGGCAGTGCACTCACGCATTTTGTCGGATTTGTGGCTGCGGTAATTTTCGCGCCTGTGTTGCTGGCCCATGCGTTTGAGTACGGAGCATCGGGCAGCGAGATTGCAAGTCTGGCGGTTTTTTCTATGAGCATGATTTTGCTGTATTGCCCTTCAGGGGACTGTCGGGAAATCACTGCTGATCTTAGTCTGGGGAATTGCCGCGGTAGGTATCGTCATAAATGCCTGTTGGATTACGTGTCCGAAATGGCTTTCTTCTGCAATTTATATCTGCATGGGCTGGGCTTGTATGGCGGCACTGCCGAAGATTATGTCAAGCGTCAGTCGTGCGGCGTTTTTATGGCTGCTGGCAGGCGGCATTATTTACACGATTGGCGGTGTTATTTACGCGCTTAAAGTGCCGTTTTTTGATGGAAAGCTGAAATATTTCGGACTTCATGAGATTTTTCACGTTTTCGTGATGGGCGGAAGCTTCTGCCACTGTTTAGCGATATATCTCTATCTTGATCTTGTGCCGATGTGTTGATCTGTTAGAGAATGAAAACAGTCTGTTTCTGTGCTGTGCCGATGTGTTAGAGAATAAAAAACGGTCTGTTTCTGTGCCGTGCCGATGTGTTAGAGAATAAAAAACAGTCTGTTTCTGTGCCGTGCCGATGTGTGAAAGAACAAAAAAAACGGCCTGTTTCTGCGGCAGGCCGATATGTGAAAAAGAAAAGACTTTGATGAAGAATAAAGAGACATCCGGAATGCCGTGCGGCAGCATTTCAGGATGTCTTTCTTTTGAATATCTGTCATGATGTTTTTCGCTTATAGTTTTTTCATGTTTGCGGCGCGCCCTTCGGCGTTGTTTTCGCTGTATCTGCCGTGTTATTCTTCTACGCGGATTACGCTGCCCAGGGAAGAGATGTAAGGATGATCACTGAGTTCCTGAAGTGCAGCGTCGAGCACATTTCGTTCCGTTTCGTGCAGGATGAAGACAAGAGGAACTATATGATCCGCCGGATTTGCAGGCGGGCGCTGCATCACGGAAGCGATGCCGATACTGTATTTTCCGAATGTTGACGAGATGACGCCCAAAACGCCAGGGCGATCCTCGACCATCAGTTTGATATAATATTTATTTTTGCCTTCGCCGCCGTATACGATATCGTCATACGATTTAAGAATCGGCGTGGAATCAAAAGCGCAGCCCTTATCGATAGCGCGGGAAATCTCGATAATATCACCGAGTACGGCACTGCCTGTCGGGAGAGGGCCGGCACCCTTGCCGTAGAACATCAGGTCGTCGACGGCGTTTCCTTTGACAAAAAGCGCGTTAAATTCGTTGCTGACAGAGGCCAGTGGATGCTTGAAGGATACGAGAGACGGCTGGACGTGACATTCAACCGTGTTGCCCGTCTTCTTTGCAGTTGCAAGCAGCTTGATTCTGTAACCGAACTGCGTGGCGAAGCTGATGTCGTCTTTTGTAATCATGGTGATGCCCTGGGTTGGAATATCTTTTGGCGCAACATGCAGGCCGAAGACGATAGACATCAGGATTGACAGCTTGTTAGCGACGTCGGTGCCCTCCACGTCGCCCGACGGGTCACGCTCGGCAAACCCTTTTTCCTGAGCGTCACGGAGGACGTCTTCATAGTCCAGACCGTATTCTGACATCTGGGTCAGAATATAATTCGTCGTGCCGTTGACGATACCGAGAATTTCGTCGAAATCATTGGAAAGCAGTGCGCCTGACAGTGTGCTGAGAATCGGGATACCGCCGCCGACGCTGGCCTCGAAGCGCAGCATAACATTATTCTTGAGAGCCAGATTCTGGAGCATGTTTCCATTTTCCGCGATTGCGGCTTTGTTTGCGGTGACAACATGTTTTCCATTTTTAAGAGCTTCTGCCATATAGGAGGTGGCAGGTTCGATGCCGCCGATGAGTTCCACGACGATGTCAATTTCAGGATTGTTGAGAATGTCAGCGGGATTTTGCGTGTAAACGCCGTCCGCTACGACGATGTCTCTGTCTTTTTCCGGATTACGGTTCAGTATTTTGACGATCTCGATGGATATGCCGGACGACTGTTCGATCCTGCGGTGATTTTTCTCCAGGGCTTTGCATGTCCCGACGGCGACGTTTCCGATGCCGAGAATGCCGATTTTGATATGTTTCATTGTAATCTGTCCTCCGAAGATTATTTTTTTGCGATTTTGCGCGGCGGCGCACGAAATTTTCTCAAATATTTTAAAGTCATTTAAAACAATCCCAATATATGGAGAATGCTTTTAAATCAATGCTTTAACAAAAAACGAAAAACGACGCATAAAAAAGCCGGATGAAGTAGCCGCGTGGGAAAGCGCAGGCTCATAATCCGTCGAGATCCGCCGAATTTCGCTTACGAATGAATAAAAGCGTTATTATTATAATATATTTTTAATGCCTTGTCTAATGATTTCAGGGAGATTTCACGTATTTAAGAAAAGAAACGCGGGAGAAAAGACACCGCTGCGAAGGCGCCGTGCCGGAAATGGCACGGTGCTGTCCGGGCGGTGAATCGCGGAATTTTGGAGGAGAATGGTATGGAAGATGCATTCGGCAGACGAAGGGGTCTGCAAAAGTCTTTATGTTTTTCTTTGTCATCGCGGCGCTGGCTGTTACGGTGGCAGTCTGCAGCGCGTCTTTTGGCGGCGAGCGGTGGATTCCGATTTCGGGGGTCTAAACACACCAAACCCTGGGGGCGAACAGCTTCTTTGGGGCCTTTGGACCGGCCGTTTGCCCCGCCCGGCCCAACGGCTGTCACTTTCGTTTTCCAAATCCAGGGTATTCTGTTTTTCTCTCATCGTCAATTTCCTCCTGTCAAGATAGTCAGAACAAATGAAACCGGGATCGTAACGCCTGTCGGATCAGCCGGATGATTCATGCCGGTCTGCCGGTTTCAGTCCTGTTTTTGAACCAGCGCTGCTGCCGATCTGAGATGCCGGCAGATGCCGCCGGTATCTCAAAAAGTCCGGGCGCCCTTGTTTCGACCTTCGTGTTGCGAACGTAATACTCGGTTTTGGCCGATTGGCACAGCGTCATCGTTTCGTCTCCGGTTCTTCTGTTACGTGGCATTATACGGCCACCGGCGGAAATATATGACAGGCAGAAAATTATTTTTTGCTGTTTCATTTCTCGATTTTCAGAAAATATCTGCGCCGTTTTGTGGTAGTATAGTAATAAAAATAAATGATTCAAATATGGAGAAAGATATGCTGACACTTCACAAAATTTATCATGCGGCATCCGTTCTGAAGGATGTTGCGAGAAAAACAGATCTGATTAAAGCGACAAAGCTGTCGGATAAATGCGAGCTTTATCTGAAGACGGAAAATCTACAGGAAACGGGCAGTTTCAAACTGAGGGGCGCGTACTACAAGATCAGTCAGCTGACAGATGCGGAAAAGGAGCGGGGAATTATCGCGTGCAGTGCCGGGAATCATGCGCAGGGCGTCGCGATGGCGGCTACGCATAACGGAATCCGTTCGGTCATCTGTATGCCGGACGGCGCGCCGATCAGTAAAGTGGAAGCGACGAAGCAGCTCGGCGCGGATGTCTGTCTTGTCAAGGGCGCTTACGACGATGCTTACGAAAAGGCGCTGGAACTTCAGCGCGAGACGGGCGCGACGCTGATCCATCCCTTTGATGACGATCTCGTCATCGCGGGTCAGGGAACGATTGGTCTTGAAATTCTTGACCAACTCAGTGATCCTGACGCTGTCGTCGTCCCGATCGGCGGCGGAGGGCTGATTTCCGGCGTAGCTTTCGCAATAAAGCGCTTAAATCCCGCAGTCAAAATCTATGGCGTCCAGGCAGCGGGTTCCGCCAGTATGCTTGTGAGCCGTCAGAACGGTAAGCCGGTGATGCTCGATGCTGCGTCAACTTTTGCTGACGGAATTGCAGTAAAACAGCCGGGCAATATTACGTTTGATCTCGTCAGCAAATATGTGGATGACATCGTGACAGTCAGTGAAGATGAAATTGCAGCCGCTGTTTTAGCTCTTCTTGAAAAACAGAAAGTCATTGCGGAAGGCGCCGGTGCCGTTGGAGTAGCGGCTGTCATGTTCGATAAGCTGCCTGTCATGGGTAAGAAGGTCGTCTGCGTCGTTTCCGGCGGCAATATTGACGTAAATATTCTGAGCAGAGTTATTACAAGAGGTCTTGTGACAAGCGGGAGAAATGTCAATCTGACTATTGCGCTGACAGACAAGCCGGGTCAGCTTCAGGAGGTCGCCGAGATTATCGCAGCGTGCGGCGGCAACGTCGTAAACGTTTATTACGACCGTGCGGATCCTGATATGGCTATTACAAGCTGTTTCCTCAAACTCGGCCTGGAAACCCGCGATCAGGCGCAGATCGGTATGATCAAAGAGCGGCTGACAGAGGCGGGCTTTGAACTCGTGACGGAACGCGTATAGCCGGCAGCCTTGCTAAAAATTTAGCTGAAAACAGATAAGCGGTGTAATTGATTGGAAATTGACCAAAAGCGTTTGCCAAAAGCGCATGGCTGGCAGCATTGCAGGATAATCTGACGGGTATGTATGACCGGTATCTTTGCGGGAAGTCAGCGGGAAGGTATATGGCCAGACAGTTTTACTGGAAATTTAGTTGGGCGTGTATTGCCGATTCTGTTGTTAAAAATTTGATCGAATTGGATTCCGGACCGGTCAGTTCGTCCATAAAATGTTTTAAAATTAAAAAGTTTATGAATTGATAGAAAAAATGGCGGTGTAAAGCAATTGATGCAAACGTGTTCATCTTATGGTCTTTTTGAATCATTCTATTTATGTTTTCTGAATCTTTGCAGAGCCTGAAATGGACGAGTTTTCAGCTCAGACTTGACAGGAATTTGGAAATGAAATAATGACCAGCTAAAAAGAGGAATGAGAGAAATTTCGATTTGCTCATGGGAGAAAGCAGTATAAAGTTAATTATATCGGTGAATCAGCTTGTATATTTTTGTTCAACTTTGCAAAATGTGTTTTATTCATTTCTGAGCTAAGAAAACGAAAGAGGAGATCAATGTTTTTAAAAAATCGGACTTGGTTAAAGCGTTGATTTTGCTTAGTTCGAGCGATTTAAGCAAGTGATTGACCGGACACTGCCAGAAAAATTCAGGAGGTATGAAGATGAAAGTAATCAGCACAACAAAGGCTCCGGCCGCAATCGGACCTTATTCCCAGGCTCTCATAACGGACGATATTATGTTTGTTTCCGGTCAGATTCCGGTAAATCCGCAGACGGGCAATATTGCTGAAACGATTGAAGAACAGACGGCCCAGTCACTTTCAAATATCAAAAATATTCTGGAAGAAAACGGCATGACGATGGCAAACGTTATTAAGACATCTGTATTTCTCGCCGATTTGGCGGATTTTGCACAGATGAATGATGTCTACGCGTCGTATTTTGAGGCACCTTATCCGGCGCGAAGCTGTGTTGAAGTTGCCGCAATTCCAAAGGGGTGTAAGGTTGAAATCGAGTGTATCGCCGTAAAAGAGCGGCCGGATAACATGTAAATTTTTAAAAATGCGCTATGAAGGCTTGACTGTAAGGCTTTAATGCGGTATAGTGAAAAAGCGATATTTTTTCCATCGCGGCGCATGCTGACAGCCTCAGCTGGAAAGACATCAGCACTGAGCAGATCGTAGAGCGTGTTAATCGGAATGTGAAAAGCGGTTCGATCATCCTGTTCCATAATAATGCGCAGCACGTTCTGGAATATCTTCCGAAGGTTTTGGAAAATCGGATTATATTCCATGTATCCTCTGGGGCAGAAATGCGGCTTATGCAGCGACGCTCAACACGGGTGACAGAATCCGGATCGCGGGGCGGTTTCAGAGCCGCGCTTACCGAAAACGGCAGGAAAATGGGCCTTATGAGATTCGCACGGCATATGAAGTGTCGGCAAATATGCTGGAACTTCCCGAACGCTTGGAATTAGACAATTCCAGCCGTTTGGAAGGAATGACGCGGGAATTTTCGCACCGGCCATGCCGTCAGGATTGAACTGTTTGGAGGGATAAAAAGGCTGGCATTTTAATGTCGACTTTATGGTCCGGATTGAACCGCTTAGATGAAAGGATGCCGGAATTTGAATGTTGGGCGTACATTCAGAATGAAGCCGTTTGATTTGAAAGGAAAAGAAACCGGACTTTCGATATCGGGTTTATCGACCGCTTTGTACCATTCAGACGAAGAAACTGCATCAGGTTTATCGGTCGGTTTGTACCGTTTTAAACGGAACGTTTCATATGTTATATGCTGAACGATTTCGCTTCAGGAGGACATTGGGGAAGTCCGTATCCCGAACGGTGCCGATGGAATGATTTCGGAGATTATACGTTTTACTTTCATTTTTTTACGAAAAATATATAATTCCGCCCACAAAGCGAGATTTAGTGGTATAATCAAGTTTATAGGACAATACAAATAATAATTAAATGAAGTAGAGAGAGGAATTTCAAGGAAAATGAGTAAGAAATATCTGTATCTGTTTACCGAAGGTAACGCAGACATGAGAGAACTTCTCGGCGGCAAGGGCGCCAATCTTGCAGAAATGACGAATCTGGGCATGCCTGTGCCGCAGGGATTTACGATCACTACGGAAGCGTGCAACAGGTATTACGAAGACGGCAGGACGATTGCTCCGGAAATCGAAAGCGATATTATCGCATATATGGCTAAGCTGGAAGAGATAACCGGCAAAAAGTTCGGCGATTCCCAAAATCCGCTCCTCGTTTCGGTGCGGTCAGGTGCGAGAGCCTCTATGCCGGGAATGATGGATACGATTCTCAACCTCGGAATCAATGACGTCGTCGCAGAGGGCATGGTCGCGCTGACCGATAATCCGAGATTCGTATACGATTCTTACAGACGATTTATTCAGATGTTTTCAGACGTCGTTATGGAACTTCCGAAATCTGATTTTGAAAAATTTATCGACCAGATCAAAGAAGAACGCGGCGTTAAGTTCGATGCTGAACTCGACGCAGACGATATGAAGCGTCTTGTCGGTATATTCAAGGAATACTATAAGGAAAAGATGGGTGTGGAATTTCCTCAGGATCCAAAAGTTCAGCTCATGGAATCCGTCAAGGCAGTATTCCGCAGCTGGGACAATCCGAGAGCAAATGCTTACAGAAAGATGAATGATATTCCAAGCAGCTGGGGTACGGCGGTTAACGTACAATCCATGGTATTCGGAAACTGGGGCAACGATTCGGGTACAGGCGTTGCGTTTACGCGCAATCCGGCCACAGGTGAGAAAGACCTGTTTGGCGAATTTTTGATGAATGCCCAGGGAGAGGACGTTGTTGCCGGCATCCGCACGCCGCATACGATTGACGAACTGGCGGAAATCATGCCGGATGTTTATAAAGAATTTAAAGAGATTGCAGATAAACTTGAAAATCACTATAAAGATATGCAGGATATGGAATTTACCATCGAAAAGGGAAAACTCTATATGCTGCAGACACGTAACGGAAAACGGACGGCGACCTCTGCGCTGAGAATTGCCGTAGCTTTGGTAGACGAGGGACTTTGCACGAAGGAAGAAGCAATTCTGAAGGTGGAACCAAAGCAGCTCGATTCCGTTCTCCACCCGCAGTTTAACGAAGACGCGCTGAAAGCTGCAAAACCTGTCGCTTCCGGTCTTGCGGCTTCTCCGGGAGCTGCCTGCGGAGCCATTTATTTTACGGCGGAAGAAGCGAAAGCGGCTGCCGAAAAGGGCATTCCTGTTCTGCTCGTAAGACTGGAGACATCGCCGGAAGATATTGAAGGCATGGCCGCTGCACAGGGGATTCTGACATGTCGCGGAGGTATGACGTCACATGCGGCTGTCGTTGCAAGAGGCATGGGTACCTGCTGTGTCAGCGGATGCGGCGCAATTATTATTGACGAGGAAACAAAGACGCTGAAAGTCAACGGACACGTTTTGCACGAAGGTGATTTCATGTCGATTGACGGCTCCACAGGAAACGTGTATATCGGTGAAATTCCGACGGAACCGGCCCAGATTACGGGAGATTTTGAAATTGTCATGGGATGGGCTGACGAGGTCAGAAAGCTCAAAGTTCGTGCAAATGCGGATACGGAGCCGGATGCTGCCCAGGCGGTTAAATTTGGTGCCGAGGGCATTGGCTTGACGCGTACCGAGCATATGTTCTTCGACGAGGACAGAATTCCTGCTGTTCGTGAGATGATTGTCGCGAGCACGAAAGAGCAGAGAGAGAAAGCTCTCGCAAAGCTGCTGCCGATGCAAAGAGGCGACTTCGAAAAGATTTACAAGGTTATGGAAGGACGGCCTGTCACGGTACGTCTCCTCGATCCGCCGTTGCATGAATTCCTGCCTCACGAGGATGATGCGATTGCAGATCTCGCAAAGACGATGGGCTTAACGTTTGAAGAACTGAAAGACACGGTAACGGGGCTTCAGGAATTGAACCCGATGATGGGTCACAGAGGTTGCCGTCTGGCAGTTACATATCCTGAAATTGCTGAAATGCAGGCGCGCGCCATCATTGAGGCGGCGATTAATGTAAACAAAGAAACTGATTTTAATATCGTTCCTGAAATCATGATTCCGCTGACGGGAGAGCGTAAGGAATTGAAATATGTGAAAGATATCGTGGTTGCAACAGCTGACAAGGTCATCGCTGAAGCGGGCGTAAATCTGAAGTATCATGTGGGTACGATGATCGAAATTCCGCGTGCGGCGCTGACAGCGGATGAGATCGCGAAGGAAGCTGAATTCTTCAGCTTCGGCACGAACGATCTGACACAGATGACTTTCGGTTTCAGCCGTGATGACGCCGGAAAATTCCTTCCGGAGTATTACGAAAAGAAAATTTTTGAAAGTGATCCGTTTGCCAAATTCGATCAGAATGGTGTAGGCAAGCTTGTTAAACTGGCCGCTGAGCTCGGCAGAAAAGAAAGACCTGATATCCATCTTGGCGTATGCGGCGAACATGGCGGTGATCCTTCTTCTGTTGAATTCTTCCACAATGTAGGACTCGACTATGTTTCTTGTTCACCATTCAGGGTACCTATTGCGAGACTGGCTGCGGCGCACGCTCAGATCAAAAATCCCCGTTAGGAAATTTTCCTGCGGGAACGGATCGTAAAGAGTAAAGTACGGGGAACTCGGACTTTTTAAGACATTTCTGTCTGGTATGCCGGATGGAGATGTCTTTTTATTTTTTGCCTTGTTTATTATATATTTACGTATAAAAATATGATTTGGTAATTGGATTGCATGGAAAGGATAATGGAAATGATTGCAATGACAATCATCGATATTGTTTATGCGATAACAAACTGCCTTGGAAGCCGTGGAAAAGACGAAGGCGGATCGTGCGATGCATGGGATCGGACTGGAGAGTGTCAAATGAACGGTGGAGCATTGCGGCGGCGTGCTAAGAATTGATGTGATGAACGGGATTTTCCGGGTTGTCGTCAGACTTCCGGCAAGAAAGTCTGATGACGGCTGATGGAGAAGGAGCATTATTTGTTGAGAATTTCATATATTCTTCGTAATTATGACATAAAAAGGTGATAAAATAGAAAACAACTCGTTTGAAAGGGATTTAAAACGGGTATTAAAAATTGTATACTATTTTTGATATCCGCCGGTGATGCAAAAATGATATGAACGGAATTCGCAGAAAGCAATCTGACGTATGAGAAAGGATTTTCTGAAAAGAAAGGCGCTCATGCAGCAGCATCTGTACAGGTCGCGCAGAATACGTCCGTTCGCAGAAATGAGGCACGGCAAAAACTTGGAAAAGCACTGGCGAGAGTGAGTTACGAGCTAACAGGACCGGCAGAGTGCGAGGGCACGGGATTTCAGAAAAATCCCCGCAGGAGGAAAGAGGAGACATATAATGAAGGAAAAAATTAAAGAATGGATCGTATCTTTTATAGGGCTGACGCTAGGAGCTGTTCTGGCGGCGGCGGCTCTTGAAAACTTCCTGATTCCGTTTAAAGTCCTTGACGGAGGACTAAACGGTGTAGGCATGATCATCAGCCTTCTGACCGGCCTGCCGCTGGGTGCACTGGTTCTGGTGTTGAATATTCCGTTTTTTATCATCGGCTTTTTTCAGCTTGGAAAAGAATTTATTATAAAGTACGCTTATGCGATTGTCGTTTTTTCGCTGTTGTTGGAGCGCTTTCAGGAACTGACGAATGCTACGCAGGATTCGCTGCTGGCAACCGTCTTCGGCGGCGTTATTCTCGGTATCGGCGTCGGCGTTATAATTCGTTCCGGTGGTTGTATTGATGGCACAGAGATGGTAGCAATTCTGATCAATAAGAAGATTTCACTGCCGGTAGGCCAGACGATTTTCTGTTTTAATATCGTCATTTACTGCGTGGCGGGCTATTTCTTTGGATGGGACAGAACGATGTACAGTCTGATGGCTTATTTCATCACGTCGCAGCTGATCGATATTGTAGAAAACGGTTTCAGTAAAGCGAAATCGGTGATGATTATTACGAATGACGGACAGCAAATCGTAGACCAGATTTTTGCGCGTCTTGGCAGGACTGTTACAATTATGGAAGGAAAAGGACTGATCAGCGGGAAAAAGGATGTGCTTTACTGCGTTATCACTCAGCTTGAGATACTGGAACTCCGAAAAATTGTCAGAGAGGCGGATGAGTCGGCTTTCATGACGGTTTCTGACGTTTCTGAAATCGTCGGGCGTCATATCAAGCAGAAAGGCGTAATCGACACGAGTTCGGGCGTCAATGTGGTCGTTCCGATTGAAGACGGCGATCTGACGGAAGAAGGCGAAACTGCCGGTACGGGAGAGACAGAGGCGTGATTATGGTTACGGAGTTGCTGAAAAATATTTACAGAATTGAAGTACCACTTCCTGATAATCCGTTGCTGCTGCTGAATTCTTATCTGATTCGCGGTGATGACAGGAGCCTGATTATCGATACGGGCTTCAACCGGCCTGAATGTCGGGAGGCTCTGATGTCGGCTGTGGAGGAACTTCATGTGGATTTCGATAGCACCGATATATTTCTGACGCATTTACATGCCGACCACAGCGGTCAGATTTTTTCGCTGAAGACAGATAAAAATACGGCTTACGCGCAAGAACTCGACGCAAAAATCGTTAATCTGCTGCGGGAAGAGTCATATTGGCAGCACATTTACGATGCTTTTTACAGGGCGGGACTCAGAATTCCGATGAAAGATGCGATTGCCGGACATCCTGGTGTCATGTGGCAGAATTCCGGGGTTGTCGATTTTACTTATATCGAAGATGGTCAGGTTTTAAAGTTTGGCGAATATGAGCTGCGCTGTGTCGTTACGCCGGGTCATTCGCCGGGCCATACGTGCCTTTATGATGAACGGAACGGGATTTTGTTTGCAGGCGACATGATTTTAGGCGATATTACGCCGAATCTCTGTTATGAGATGGGACTTGACGATCCACTTACAGAATATGTAAAGAGCCTGCGAATCGTGGAATCTCTTGACATCAGGCATATTTTTGTCGGACACCGGGAAATGACAGAAAATGCTTACAGCAGAATTGCAAGTCTTCGGGTACATCATACGAATCGCTGTGCTGAAGCGCTTCAGATGCTGAAACTGCACGGGCCGATGACGTCATGGGACGCGGCGGCACATATGACGTGGGACATCGACGCAAAGGACTGGGAAAGTTTTCCGTTGTCGCAGAAATGGTTTGCTACGGGTGAGGCGGATGCACATTTCGTTTTTTTGAATCATAATGGTAAGGTCAGACTGCATTATGATGATGACGGTGTTAAAATTTATGAATTCGTTGATGATAATATTGACGGGTTGATTTGCTGAGATTTAATGAAAAAATGTATTCTGCAAGCCGAAGGGAAAGCCAAAAGATGCAGACAGGTGTACAAAAAGTCAGTAAGAAGCAGGCCGGATGTCCGATTAGGATGCTATGATCATCATGGAGGCGGGACACGGAGTGGAGTCCAAAGATGCGAAAAGATACAGAAAGAGCAAGTGGAAAGCAGGCTGGATGCCTGGCAGGAATGTTGCGGGATTTGATAATAAAAAGCGGGGTTAAGTAGAAGAATATGAATTCAAATAAAAACTTTGAATAGCAATCTTTTTTGATCTATCGGTGAGAATTATGTATGGTTATGTAACAATTCATAAGCCCGAAATGAAGTTTAAAGATTACGACAGATACCGTTCGTATTATTGTGGGCTGTGCCGATGTCTTAGAAAGCAGTACGGTGTTGCAGGACGGATGACGCTTGGAAATGACATGACATTTCTGATTCTGCTGCTGAGCGGCCTTTATGATGTGGAAACGCCGGTAAAGATACGGCGTTGCGCTGTTCATCCGTTTAAAAAACATCAGGAGCGCGCTAATGAATTTACTGAATATGCCGCCAGTATGAATCTGTTGCTGTTTTATTACAAATGTATGGATGACTGGGCCGATGAAAAAAAACTGTCGCGGCGTATTTTCGCACTGATGATTTCCGGCAGGGTGCGCCGCATTGAGGAACGTTTTCCACGGAAGTCTGAAGTGATCAGAAAGCAGCTTGAGCGGCTTTCTGAAATCGAGTCAGGTGATGATAGGAATTTTATAGAGGAATCCGGCGCGAAAACGGTTGGGAAAAATGCAGGCGGCCAGGCAAAGGCGAGCAGCACGAACGGCGCAGGAGATACAGACAGCCGGAGAGATAGTTGCGATGGGAACGGCGTGGACGATGCAGACAACCAGAGATGTGCAAGCGGCAGGGATGATGCGGAAGATACAGGCGGCCGGAGAGGTGCGAACAGCAGGAATGGTGCGAGAAACGCAGGCGGCCGGGCCGACGTGTGCGGTGAAGATGGTGTAAATGGCATCAGTCTATTGGATGAGGCGGCAGGTACATTCGGTGGGATTCTCGCTGAGATTTTCGCGTACCGGGCCGATATTTGGGAAAAGGATCTGCGGCGGATCGGTTTTTTCCTGGGGAAATTCATTTATCTGCTGGATGCTTATGATGATATTGAGGAGGATGTCAGGCGCGGCGGGTTTAATCCGCTGGCCGGTTTTTACGGCAAAGAAGATTTTGACAGGCGATGCGGCACCATTTTAAAGTTGATGATTTCGGAATGTGCCGAATCCTTTGAACGGCTTCCTGTGGAAGATAATATGGAAATACTTAGAAATATTATATACGCCGGCGTTTGGTCGCAATACGAACTGACGCTGCAAAAGAGAAAGGAAAAGGAAGAAAAATATGTCTGATCCGTACCAAATACTTGGGATTTCAAGAGATGCAACGGATGATGAGGTTAAAAAGGCGTATCGTAAGCTTTGCAGAAAGTATCATCCTGACGCAAATATCAATAAGCCCAACGCCCAGGAGGCCGCGGACAAGTTTAACGAGGTTCAGCAGGCGTATGACAGGATCATAAACGAACGGAAAAACGGGGGTTTCGGTAATTACGGCGGTTATAGCGGCTTCGGCAGCTATGGCGGGCAGGCATCTGCAGGCAGTTCAGATGAATATTCTCTGCGTATTCAGGCGGCGGCTAATTATATAAATTCGCGGCATTTCAGAGAGGCGATCAACGTGCTGAACAGTATTTCCCGGCGCACGGCGGAGTGGTATTATCTCAGCGCGCTGGCGAATGCTGGAGTCGGAAATAATTACGCGGCTGTGGAGCAGGCAAAGACGGCGGCGTCCATGGATCCGTCGAATCCGGTGTACCAGAATCTGGCACAGAGCCTTAGCGGCGGCAGCTATCGCTATGATGACATGAGCGGTGATTACGGCGGTGTACGCGGAACGGGAAATACCTGCGCTGATATGTGTATGGCGAATACCTGCCTGAACGTCATCTGTAATCCGTGTTTTAACCCGTGCGGTTGTGTATAGGAATAGGTCTGCGTCTGCTCCGGCCAGAGGTAAAGCGGCGCTTTACAGAAGCTGAATATGTCAGAGAAGGCTATGCACCTGACAGATGCAAAAAAGCGCAGGGGCATCTGCGGGGGAGACGGGATGAAGATATTTTACAGGTTTTGTGATAATGGAAAAAGAGAGGAAATCCCTCTGCGGCGTGACGCGGGGGGCTTTTCGAGTGAAGAAAATCTGCAGCGTGTTCTTCGCCATGTTCTGAAGACAGAGAGGCCGGTGCGCGTTGTCAGAGGGATTCATGGAAAGCCATATGCGGCAGGCCACCCTGAAATTGAATTTTCCGTAACTCATACCGGCGGATGGTGGCTGTGCGCGGTGGGCGCGGCGAAAGACGGCCCTCTTGGAATCGACGCTGAGATGAACACCCGCGTTGTGAAGCGGCCGGCGGCTCTGGCGTGCCGTTTTTTTACAGAACAGGAGGCGGACTATCTTGCGGGATCCTGGCGCTTTGCAAAGGAAGAGGGCCGATGCGAAAAGGCATGGGAAAAGCCGGGCGATGCGCTGTCTGTAAGATATGAATATAAGCCGGAGAATGGTGTGAACTCTGGAAATCAGGATTGTAATGCGAATGATATAAACGATGATTTAAATGAGTTGTTTTTACAAATTTGGATTCGAAAAGAAGCTTATTTGAAGTATACGGGGACAGGACTGGCTGGAATCAAAGAATGTGGGGCGGTGACGTCAGAAGGCATTTCGGGAGATAAAACGGTGGAATTTATCCGGGTGACTGTCTGCGGAAACGAGGACTTATGCATCGTTGTCTGCCGGCAGCGAGAAACAGAGGATAAGGTGATAGAATTATGTCGACTGGATCAACTGATGTGAGGGAGGCAGCTTTGCGGCTGCTCGATTACAGAGATCGCAGCGCCGGAGAACTGGCGGAAAGACTGATAAAAAAATCGTATTCTGAAGATGAGGTTTCACAGGTGGTGAGAGATTTTCAGGAAGCCGGACTTGTGGATGACCGGCGGTTTGCCCGTTTTTTTGTGGAATCGAAACTCGAAGCGGGAAAAGGGAGCCGTTATATCCGGATGAAATTGAAGGAGCGCAGAATTTCATCTGAACTGGCCGATCAGGTTTTGGAAGAAGTGCTCGGCGACCGTGATGAAGAGACGCTTTGTTTGGAAAGGGCGCTTTCACTATGCGGGCTTTCCGACCGCTTTGAGGTCGATGAGAATCGGCAGATCATCAGAAGCAGCGGAGCAGACGGCGATATTGCAGAATCTGAACAGGATGGGGAAATCCGGATCGGATATTTTGAGCCGAAGGATGAGACGATACTTCAGGACAGGCGGGCGGCGCGGGCATATCGGGAAAAGGCGAAGGCGAAGTTGGCAAGGCGGCTGATTTCGGCAGGTTTTTCAACAAGTCAGGCGTTTGATGCGGTTCAAAAGATTGAGCGATTGTAACGGACAACGTGTAAAAAGCAAGCGGCAAGCCATAATAAACAGTAGAACAGTACGGTATCATGCCGTTGTTTAGCGGTGTTTAAACCGCTGAGGAAAAGGCATCGGCAGGAAAAGCGGTGTTTAGGAGGCAACTGGACTCATCGGAATAAACTGGAACCTTGGATCGCTGAAGAAAAAAGTGCAGGCAGGAAAAATAATGTTCTTGCAACGCAAAACGATTGTATTACGGGCGTCAGCGGTGTTCGAGCCGTAGCCGGTATGGTATAATAGATCGATAAAGTATTTTTTCAAATGGATTTAAATTGGAGGTAGAGCAAATGGGCACATCTTGTGATAGTAACTGTGCAGGCTGTAATGTCGAGGATTGCGGCGAAAGGGGTTCTGAAAGTCTGATCGAGCCTCTCAACGAGTTGTCTGACGTAAAAAATGTTATTGCCGTCGTCAGCGGAAAGGGCGGTGTCGGCAAGTCACTTGTGACTTCGCTGATGTCTGTCATCATGCAGAGGAGAGGGCACAGCACGGCGATTCTGGACGCTGATATTACGGGTCCTTCCATCCCGAAGACATTTAAGATTACAGAAAAGGCCACAGGAATGGAAGATTATATTTTTCCGGTGAAGACAAAGACAGGTATCCAGATTATGTCTGTCAATCTGCTGCTGGAAAATGAAACGGATCCCGTCGTATGGAGAGGACCGGTGATTGCCGGCGCTGTCAAACAGTTTTGGACGGATGTTATCTGGAAGGATGTGGAATATATGTTTGTCGATATGCCACCGGGTACGGGCGACGTTTCACTGACGGTGTTCCAGTCGCTTCCGCTCAAAGGCATCATCGTCGTGGCGTCGCCGCAGGAGCTCGTGTCTATGATCGTCGAAAAGGCTGTCAAGATGGCGTCGCTTATGAATATTCCGGTGCTTGGCATTGTCGAAAATATGTCGTATTTCGTGTGTCCCGACTGCGGCGGCCGGCACAGTATTTTCGGAGAAAGTCATATTGAGGAAACGGCTGCCCAATATGGGATTTCCAATGTAGCGAAAATTCCGGTGGATCCGAAGTTGTCGGCAGCTGTAGACGCGGGGATGATCGAGATGTTTGAAGGTGACTGGCTCGATGAACTGGCCGATGCCGTCGAAAAGGCGATGGCGCAGTGACGGCGGTAATGAATTTATAATGACGGAATGAATATTAATTCTGAGCCGTGTCTGCTTATTGAACGGTAGAATCTCTCTAAAGCGTTGATTTTTCTATATTTACAGGTATTCGATGTTATAGATGTGATGCGAGATTTGGTGCAGATTGTTTGAAATGATTTGAAATGTCAGTCATTACAGCATCGTCCGGTAAAGTCCGGCAGTTGCGGTCGATTCGGTATAGTTCGGCAGGTCTGGCAGTTGCGACCGGTCTGGTAAGACCGGTCGCAACTGTTTTGCTCTGTAATTTTACAGACTGATGAAAAATATTTAAATTTCCGGTAATTCTGACGCGATGCCGGGAAACATCGCTACGCTTCGGCGCAGAATGCCCTGCATATAGGCGATAGCGATACCGTAGTTTGTCATCGGAATGTTCTGATCTTCAGCGCATTTCTGGCGGTATTTCATTTCACGCTCATTGAGCATACAGCCGCCGCAGTGGAGGATCAGGCTGTAGGGCGACAGATCTTCCGGAAATTCACGACCGGAGGAAAGGTCGAATTCGATCTTTGCATGAGTATAGTTGCGCAGCCAGCGCGGAATTTTGACAGAACCGATGTCGTCACACTGTCTGTGGTGTGTGCAGCCTTCTGAAATCAGGATGCGGTCTCCGTCTTTCAGCGTTTCGATGGCCGCTGCGCCCCGGACGGCAGACAGAAGCGTGCCCTTATAGCGTGCCATCAGGATTGAAAAGGATGTCAGCCAGACATCTGTCGGGGTATCGGCGCTGACTTTGGCGAAGACCTGACTGTCAGTAATGACGAGTTTCGGCTTTTTTCCAAGATTTTCAAGCGTTTCGCGCAATTCGTATTCTTTGACGACGATTGCCGTGGCGTCCGCTTCGAGAATATCACGGATCGTCTGCTGCTGCGGCAGGATCAGGCGTCCCTTCGGTGCCGCTTTGTCAATCGGAATGACGAGAACGACAAAATCAGAGGGTGAGATGATGTCGCCAACGATACGCAGTTTCGTTTCTTCCGTGACGGCGAGGCGGGCAATGCGCTCTTTCAGTTCGTCAATGCCGGTGTTGAAAGCAGCGCTGACCATAACAAAGTTTTCCGCAGAAGGCGGGACTTTGCAGTCGGAACAGGCGGCTGCGGCTTCAGCCAGCGATATGGAGGAACAGGCGTCTTCTGCCAGCAGGTCGGCTTTATTCAATGCGACGAGATAAGGGATTTTTTTTTCACTGAAAAGGTCGATCAGCTCTTTTTCCGTATCTGTCAGGCCGATTGTGACATCGACGATGAGCACGGCAACGTCTGTCCTGTTCAAAATCTGCTTCGTTTTGCGGACGCGCATTTCACCGAGGGAACCTTCGTCGTCGATGCCCGGCGTGTCGATAATCTGAACCGGTCCCATGGGTAAAAGCTCCATGGCCTTCATGACAGGGTCGGTCGTCGTGCCCTTAACGTCCGAAACGACGGAGAGGTCCTGGCCGGTGACTCTGTTGACGACGCTTGATTTACCGGCATTTCTGCGGCCAAAAAAGCCGATGTGGACGCGCTCGGAGGAAGGTGTGCTGTTTAAACTCATATCAATCTCCAATCCGCCGCCTGACATATGCGGCTGTATTTTTTCATAGTAACAATATAATAGTTTGCTGCCGTGTTTTTTCGTTTTACCCGTTTTTATGGTATGCGGCCATCAGTAACGGAATGAATTTTGAAATTTTTACGATTCGCAGAGCGTACAGCCGCAACTGTTTCGAAATCAGAATCTGAAATCGCGTTCCCCGTTTTCGATTTTCGCAAGGAAATCGACGGCTGTGCGACGGACATTTTCATTCGGCACCTTTTGAATTTCCTTTTCGATCAAGGCCAGGCCGACTTTGCGTGTTTCAGGCGACGCGTAGTCTTCGAGGTATTCCTTGAGCGTAATCAGTGCATTCGGATGACAGAAATTCAGGATTTCACCGGCTTTGCAGAAGCTCATGAAACGGTCGCCCGTGCGACCGGCACGGTAACATGCGGTGCAGAAGCTTGGAATGTAATCCATCTCCATCAGCCATTTTACGACTTCATCCAGAGAACGCGTGTCGGAAACATCAAACTGAACGGTATCTTCCGGCCGGATTTCTTCCGTATATCCGCCGACACTCGTCCGGGAACCGCCGGAAATCTGAGAAATGCCCAGGTGAAGGACACGTTCTCTCGTCTTTTGACTCTCACGCGTAGAAACGATCATACCGGTGTAAGGAACAGCGACACGGATGCAGGCGACGATTTTAGCGAATGTATCATCATCAATCGCGTTTGAAAAATTTTCCGGATCGATGTCGTCTGCCGGACAGATTCTTGGAACGCTGATCGTATGCGGGCCGACGCCGAATACGGCTTCCAGATGTTCCGCGTGCATCAGCAGGCCGGCAAATTCGTAGCGGTATTTGTCAAGCCCGAATAAAACGCCCAAGCCGACGTCGTCAATACCGCCCTGCATGGCGCGGTCCATTGCTTCCGTATGGTAGTTGTAATCGCTCTTGGGACCAAACGGATGGAGCGCTTCGTACCCTTCTTTATGATACGTTTCCTGGAAAAGTATGTAAGTTCCGATGCCGGCTTCTTTCAGTTTTTTATAGTTTTCAACCGTCGTGGCAGCGATATTTACGTTTACACGGCGGATGCTGCCGTTTTTATGTTTTATGGAGTAAATCGTTTCAATGGATTCGAGAATGTATTCGATCGGATTGTTGATCGGGTCTTCGCCGGCTTCAATAGCAAGGCGCTTGTGCCCCTGGTCCTGAAGTGCGATAACTTCCTGACGGATTTCCTCTTGTGTCAGTTTTTTGCGCGGAATCGTCTTGTTGATCGAATGATATGGGCAGTAAGTGCAGCCGTTGATGCAGTAATTTGAAAGGTAAAGCGGCGCGAACATGACGATTCGATTGCCGTAGAAATCTTTTTTAATCTGCTCTGCCAATGTGTAGATTTCCTTATTTTTGTCTTCGAGCTGACAGGCCAGCAGAACGGAAGCATCGCGGTGGGAAAGGCCTTTGCGTTGTTTTGCCTTTTCGATGATGGAATCGATCAGAACGGCATCCGTCTTGTGGGCGTCGGCGTATGCCAGCGTGTCTAAAATTTCCTGATGGTCAATAAAGTCATCGGCACACATGGATTTTGGATCATACATAGTAATTCCTCCTGTTTTATGAAAAAGAAAAAGCCTGCGCACAGAGTGCACAGGGGACATAGTGTACGAAAATCTCAAATTTTATATTTCCGTAAACGAGCATTTTGGTAAGACTTTTTGCCAAAGAATACCGATCTGTTAAGCCAGGACCGGCCTGATGAGAAAGAATGACCGCTTCACAGGCTTTTTGCACGGAAACGAAAAATATTTGACGATGTTTTGTATTATATCCTGTGCCTTTCATATCAGACTGGGCGGTGTGCGGCGGACAGCGTTCCGGCGATTCCGGGGTACGGGTATGTGAGCGCCGACATCCCTTCTTCTATGTCAGTGCGTCTGGTTATCTGTAATCCCGCTGCCGTTTCGTCTCAGAGGATTCTTCGGCTTCAACACAGCGGGAAACGGCATTTTCGCCGTCAATTCTTTAATTTATTATATCATGCAGACCGGCTCAGTAAAGTATAATTAAAAATGTAACAAAGTTTTCCTGTGATATTCATTGACAAGACGTGAAAAAAACGCGAAAATTAAAATTACGAAAAGGCGCGGAATGCGTGTGGCTAAAGAGAATTTATGCCGGAAGTATGGCGTGTTTCGGACGCCTTTGACCGGGAATGGAAACGAGGTGTTTGAGATATGATATTTGCAGGGGCAACTGAAAAGGAAGGCATTACGGAGAATAAAGGCGATCAGCTTAAAAATTACGGATGGAGGAATATCACGGATCAGGAGCGTGTCCGTATTATGGAATACGCGGATGGTTATATGAAGTTTCTCAATGAGGCGAAGACGGAGCGGGAGGCTGTCAGTGCGATCCGGCGGATGGCCGAAGAATGTGGGTTTCAGGAAATCGGAACGGTGAACAGTCTTCGGCCGGGTGATAAGGTTTATGGTGTAAATCATGAAAAATCAATCTATCTTGCGGTTATCGGGGAAGATGCGCTGACAGCGGGTTTTCGTGCGGTAGGGGCACATATCGATGCGCCGCGGCTCGATTTGAAGCAGAATCCGCTCTACGAGGACAGCGGCTTTGCGCTGCTCAAGACCCATTATTATGGCGGAATCAAGAAATACCAGTGGACGACAGTGCCTTTGGCGCTTCACGGCGTTGTGGTGCTGACGGATGGAACAAAGGCGGAAGTAAATATCGGGGAAGATCCAAAAGATCCTGTGTTCGTCGTCACAGATCTCCTGCCGCATCTTTCGGCAAAACAGAATGTAAAAAAGGTTTCCGAAGGCGTTCCGGCGGAAAAACTCAATATTATCGTAGGTTCTATCCCGCTGGAAGACGCGGACGGTGAAAATATAAAGAAAAATATTCTGTCGTTGCTCGCGGAAAAATACGGAATGGCGGAGGAAGATTTCCGAAGTGCGGAGATCGAAGCTGTGCCTGCTATGAAGGCGCGTTCTCTCGGACTTGATCGCAGTATGGTGGCCGCTTACGGGCAGGACGACAGAGTTTGCGTTTACCCGGCGCTGACGGCTCTTTTTGAGCTGGCGGCGCAGAAGCAGGCGCCTCAGAAGACGGCAGTCTGCATTTTGACAGATAAGGAGGAGATAGGAAGCGTCGGAAATACGGGTATGGAATCTCATAATTTTGAGTTATTTCTGCTCGACTTGCTGGAAAAAACAGGGATAGTTCATCCTTACGCGCTGCAGCGGATGCTCTCCGCGTCTCAGGCGCTTTCAGCCGACGTGACAGCGGCTTACGACCCGACGTATTCGGAAGTTATGGAACGCAACAATGCCGCTTTCATGGGCCGGGGCGTCAGCCTGAAAAAGTACACAGGTGCACGAGGGAAATCTGGCGCTTCCGATGCAAACGCTGAGTTTGTGGCTTACGTAAGGGGGCTTTTTGAAAAAGCGGGCGTTGTTTGTCAGTCGTCTGAGATGGGGAAAGTTGACGAGGGCGGCGGCGGAACGATTGCATATATTCTTGCGAACCGCGGGATGGATGTTCTTGACTGCGGGGTTCCGGTTCATTCGATGCATTCGCCTTACGAGTCGGCGAGCAAATACGATATTTATATGGCGTTCCGGGCATATGCGGCATTTTTTGCGGGGCCGGTATCCCGTTGACGTAAAAACCGAAAAAAGATGTTGAACGCGAGAAACGGGAAATGGAAAGTAAGGGCATATGCCGGAGATGGAAAAATGTAAACACGCGCCGGGGACGAAAATTAGATAGACGTTCCGGCATCAGAGATGGAGATCGTGCAGATGCGCGTGAAAACGGAGACAGAGCGGTATTTGCCCCAAATGAGAATGAGGCGGGTGTGTGTGGAATCGGAAAGGTACGGACACATCGGAGAAGTACAGACACACAGGAGATGAAAAAGCAAGGTTAGTAAGAGGTTGATGATGTTTGATAAAATAAAGATTATTTGGCTTGGACATTCTTGTTTTAAGATTGAATACGGCGGACACAGTATTGTGCTCGATCCATATGAGAATGTTGATGGGTATCCGGAATTGTCTGTCAGCGCGGGAGCCGTGCACGCCAGTCACGGCCATGACGATCACGGATGTATTCAGGCGGTTACGCTTGAGAAGGAGGAAGGCAACTCGCCGTTTAAACTGACGGAAATCCCTTGTTTTCACGATTCTGAGGGTGGCGCTCTGCGCGGGACGAATTTAATCACAGTCATTGAAGTTGCAGGAAAGCGGATTGCGCATTTCGGCGATTTGGGCCATATGCTCAGCGGGGAACAGATCGCGGCGGTGGGCAGGTGCGATGTAATCATGCTGCCGGTAGGCGGTTTTTACACGATTGATGCACGGGGCGCAAGACAGGTTGTCGAGGATACAGATCCAACGGTCGTCATTCCGATGCATTACAGAAACGGAAAGTACGGTTTTGACGTGATCGCGGAGGTTGATGAATTTCTGGACCTGTGCGCGGATCGTGAGATTATCAGCATGGATTCGAACACGTATGAGGTGGACGACAGCGAAAAGAGACGTGTCGTCGTTTTGAAATTCGCAAAGTAATGGCGGAGCCTGAAAGAACAGGGCGGCTGTGTGTCTGCTGCGAGCCTGACCGGAGATGTTTTGCAGCCGCCGCAAAGGCTGAAGTTTTGCGGACTTCCTGATTTTATATAGTTTTAAGAAAGGCAGAAATATGTCACAGGGAAAAAAGGACACACTTTTTCTGCAAGGTATTATACTGGCTTGCGCCGGCATTGTGACGAAGCTGATCGGCTTTATTTACAGGATTCCTATGGCGAATCTTCTGGGAGATCAGGGCAACGGGATTTACTCCGTCGCATTCGGCATTTATAATATCGCGCTGACGCTGTCCTCATACAGCCTGCCGCTGGCCGTATCGAAGCTCGTATCGCTGCGGACGGCAAAAAACGAACATAAAAACGCCCGGCGTGTCTTTCGGGATTCAATGGTTTTCGCACTGATCGTCGGTACGGCTGCCTGCGTCCTGCTGTATACCGGGTCCGGAGCGCTCGAAGAACTGTATCACAGGCCGGGACTGGCGCGGCCGTTGAGAGTTCTTGCGCCGACGACGTTTATCGTAGCGATACTCGGTGTTTTCCGCGGATTTTTCCAGGGACACGGGAATATGGTGCCGACGGCCATATCTCAGGTTCTTGAGCAGATTGTCAATGCGATTGTCAGCGTTATCGCCACATACCAGTTTATGAAAATCTTCTCGTTTTCTACGGATATTTATTCCTACGGGGCGGCTGGCGGGACGATGGGAACGCTGGCCGGAGCAGCTGCGGCACTTCTGCTGTTCTTCTGGATGTACTGGTTGATGCGGGGAACGCTGCGGCACAGAGCGCAGCATGACCATTCCAAGCCCGAATCGGACAGAGCGATTGCCCACGAGCTTATTCTTACAGTCATTCCCATCATTTTGAGCCAGACGATTTATCAGATCGGCTATACGATTGATGATTTTATGTTCGGAAATATCATGGCGGACAAAGGGTTTAGCGATGTTTTCGTCAGCTCGCTGCAGGGCGTATTTAACACTCAGTACAATCAACTGATCAACCTTCCGGTGGCTGTGGCAACAGCGATGGCGGCATCTTCGCTTCCGGCTATCGTCAAGGCCGGCGTGAGGGGCGGTCCGGGGGAACGGAACCGGCGTATCGATGCAATTATAAAATTTAATATGGCGATAGCTTTTCCATCGGCCGTGGGACTGACGATTCTCGGAGGGCCTGTGGTGCGTCTGCTGTTTCCGCGCCTTACGGAGTACCAGGAGTTGGCTGGTGGCCTGCTGTTGTCGGGTTCCTTTGCCGTCGTTTTTTATGCGCTGTCGACGATTACGACGTCGATCCTGCAGGGACAGAATTATATGCGGCTTCCGGTAATTCATTCCGCAATATCGCTGTTTTTCCATGTGATTATCGTTTATTTTCTGCTGGAAAAAACACAGCTGGGCGTTTACGGTCTGATTATCGGGAATGTGACGTTTCCGGCTGTCGTCAGTCTACTGAATATGATAGCCGTCGCAAAGAAACTCAATTACAGGTGGAAAATTGGAAAAATTTTCATGATTCCGCTGCTGGCGTCGGCAGGTATGGGAGTGGTAACGCTGATTTCCTATGAGGCGATTTATATCGTCTGCGAAATCAACGTGCTGGCGCTGTTGGTCAGTGTGGCAGCTTCCGTAGCGATTTATGGCATATTGATTTTACGGCTGAACTATTTCACACGTCAAGAATTGATTGAGTTGCCGATGGGAGCGCGGCTCGTTCGCCTGGCACGGATGAAGTGATGTTTATTGCGCCGGCCCGTGCCGTCAGCGGCTGCTGACGGCACGGGCCGGGTCCGGAAAATGGATGATCCGCGGCTGATTGGTGGCGCAGGCCGTCAGGCCGGAAGACGGCGTTGCCGGTTGAAAGCGCAGGACGGCGGGTCGGAAAACGCTTCCGCCGGCTGACGTGCGGGCCGACAATCGGCGGGAACGAGAACGCCGGGCCGGTTGGAATGTTTTACAAAAGTGGCCGTTTAAGATTTTTAAGAGAGGTAAGAGGTAAAGGGAGAAAGATGCTGACTTTTTTAAAGACGAGTTTCGCCGGAAAGATCATAATGACGATGCTGATGTCGATGGTTCCCATCGTGGAACTGCGGGGCGGAATTCCCTTCGGTGTTGCGCTGGGGCTTTCGCCGGCTCAGGCGATGATTGCCGCAATTATCGGGAATCTGATACCGATACCGTTTATTATATTATTTATTCAGACGATTTTTCGCTGGATGAGGCGGTTTAAATCTCTGGAAAGGATTGTTGATTATTTTGAACGAAAAGCGGTTAGTAAAAGTGACAAAGTGACCCGGTATAAACGGTTCGGATTATGTTTGTTTGTCGCTGTTCCGCTTCCGGGTACCGGAGCCTGGATGGGAGCGCTGATTGCCGTAATTCTCGGAATGAGACTGCGTGAGGCATTTCCGGTGATTGCTCTGGGGGTCTGTATCGCCAGCGTTCTCGTGACGGGATTGACATACGGGTTTCTTTCGATAATTTGACTTGGATAATTACGCAGACAGTCGAAGATACAGGCGTCAGAATTGTTCCGGAGGATTTGGGCCACGTGTTTGAACAGAACTTTACCGGCTGTAACGGCAGAGTTCATACGAAATCGGCAAGAATTGGGCCTTTATCGCATAAGCGGATTCCTGACAGGTTTTTTATCCGATTGAGATTGATCCGGAACATAGAGTTGGGACAAAGGCAAAAGATGGCTTCAACAGGTATGGACTGAAACCGGAACAGCAAATGATATAAAAATGGAAGGAAGATGTCATTTATACAACTTATACAAAAATGAACGATTGAATTGAAAACGAAGGCAGGAAAAAATGATAAAACGAGCGGTCTGCGAGATCTGTGGAAATATTTATCACGACATTAAATCGGCAAAATGGGCGCTTCTGCTATTGGCGTCAGTTTTTGTGTTTTTTTATGTAACGACTCACAGTTTATGTCCGGTTTATGGACTTACAGGATTTCCCTGTCCGGGATGCGGACTGACGAGGGCAGGATTGATGGTGCTCAGGCTGGATTTTGCATCAGCGTGGCGGATGAACCCGTTTATTTTTCCGATTACGGCTCTTGCCATCGTCTGGGGGATTCAGCGCTGGGTTTTGAATCACAGATCCGGATGGCTGTCGTGGTGCGCCGCAGGCGTTCTGTTGGCGATGATTGTCTTTTACGTCTGGCGTATGGCTGTTTTTTTTCCGGGGGAACCGCCGATGGATTTTTATGAGAATTGTCTGCTTAGGCGATTGGTCAGCAAGTGATGTAAACGGACTGTGCGCTGAATTATGGCGGTCGTGACGATGAAGGACACAGCAGGCGAAGCAGCGCGATGAAAACAGGCCGGTAAGGCGGGCGGGCTGCGCATTGAACATGACGAATGTGATGATAACGAGTGCGGCGGGCGAAATAGCGGAATGAAAACAGATTGGTAAGACGGACAGACTGAACGCTGAACATGATGAATATGATGATAAAAGGCACGACAGACAAAGCAGCGCGATGAAAACAGACAGGCGAAGCGGGCGATGAAAGGGGACAGGCGCGGTCTGAGTATATTTATTGAAAGCGTTAGCGCTTTTATGCAGAAAAGCGGTGTGTTTTTGTGCAATTTTATGTTTTTTGCGGCGTGTTTATGATATAATGTCAGAACACGGCGGCCGGTGAACTGCCGGATGCGCGGTTTGGGCGCGGGGCGGTACGGGCATTTGCCCGCTGCGAGTGCCGCGAATTATGGAAAAAGTTTTAGCAATACTGATTTTGGAGGTTGAAAATGTCTTACATTGAAGAAGTTATAGCGCGTGAAGTACTTGATTCCAGAGGAAATCCTACAGTAGAAGTTGAAGTTCATCTTGACGACGGTACGATTGGGCGCGCTATCGTTCCTTCCGGTGCATCTACGGGCGCATTTGAGGCGGTAGAACTCAGAGACGGCGACGATTCCAGGTATCTCGGAAAGGGCGTGCTTCAGGCTGTAAGTAACGTAAATGATATTATCGCGGATGAAATCATCGGTATGAATCCCTTCGATCAGCCGGCGCTTGATAAATTGCTGATTGAACTCGATGGAACACCGAACAAGGGACATCTCGGCGCAAACGCAATTCTCGGCGTTTCGCTGGCCGTGGCGAGGGCGGCGGCGACATCTTGCGGCCTTCCGATTTTCCAGTATATTGGCGGAGTGAACGGCAAGGTGCTGCCTGTTCCGATGATGAATATTTTAAACGGCGGCAAACATGCCGATAATAATGTAGATATTCAGGAATTTATGGTCATGCCGGTAGGCGCTCAGAGTTTCCGTGAAGCGCTGAGGATGTGTGCAGAGGTGTTTCATAATCTGAGGTCCGTTCTGAAATCGAAGGGCATGAACACGGCTGTCGGCGATGAAGGCGGCTTTGCGCCAAATCTGGAATCAAACGCTGATGCAATCGCAAATATTGTAGAGGCGGTGGAAAAGGCAGGCTATGTTCCGGGCAAGGATATTCGCATCGCACTTGACGTTGCGGCGACCGAGATTTACGATGAAAAAGAAAAGACGTATTTCCTGGCGGGCGAGGGAATTAAGAAAACATCCGCTGAAATGGTCGATTATTATGAAGAACTTTGTAATAAATACCCGATTATTTCTATAGAGGACGGTCTTGCGGAAGAAGACTGGGAAGGCTGGAAACTGCTGACAAAACGACTTGGCGGAAAGATCCAGCTCGTCGGCGATGATTTGTTTGTTACGAATACTCAGCGGCTGAAGAAGGGCATTGAGTTGGGTGTCGCAAATTCGATACTGATTAAGGTAAATCAAATCGGTACGCTGACGGAAACGCTGGATGCCATCGAAATGGCGAAGGAAGCAGGTTATACGGCTGTCGTCTCTCACAGATCGGGAGAATCAGAGGACACGACGATTGCAGATCTCGTTGTGGGGCTTAACGCAGGCCAGATTAAGACGGGTGCACCGTCGAGGACGGATCGCGTCGCAAAGTATAATCAGCTTCTCAGAATTGAGGAACTGTTGGATGATACAGCGGAGTATAGAGGGCTCGACAGTTTTTATAATTTAAAATAACAGAAGACGACGAAGAAAGTAAAAATGCGGATGCAGGGAAATCGCAGATAAAACGGCGCGAAAGTCATGTAGCTGTTTGTTTTTGCTCATACATTCGGTCGAAAAGACTTGAGTGATTCCCACTTGTTCAAAAAATGTTTCGCGTTTCGGCTCCTGCGTCCGGTCGGGAAGACCGGACGCAGGAACCGCGGAAGGAAGGCGGATCGGCTGCGAGACGGGAACACGCTGGAGAAACGTTGTATGAAAATTGTTATATGGAAAAAAATTCCTAAGCAAAAGGTTTTTGAAAAAATCCATCGTTTGGATTGAATATTCCTTTTTAATGTGATATTCTTTATTAGATTAACCATATTTTTGATAGGAAGGGATAGTTGGCACGGCGGATTCAGCGTGTTTATGCGTTTGCATTTACACATTTGTACATTTATATGTTTGCAGAACCATATCCGGCGGCTAAAGATTCCGTTCAAATAATCAGATAAAGGAGGTCATCCGTATGAAGACGGCATTGATGATATTACTGGTAATCGCTTCGCTGATTCTCATCGCAAGCATCCTGTTTCAATCGGGCAACAGCGCGGGACTGTCCGGTTCCATCGGCGGCGGTGCGGAACAGCTTTTCGGTAAAAAGAAGAGCAGCGGTTATGAAACGATTCTCAGCAGGATCACGGCAGTCGGCGCAGTTGTGTTTTTCGTCTGTGCGGTTGTATTGACAGCGATTGAGTGATGTAGTTTTTTACAAATCGACGGGCAGAATTTATTCTGCTCGTTTTTTGTAATTTGACGCGGAATCGCACGAAACTTTTGTATAAAATGGGACCCATTTCGCTGATAATAGTGATTGCAGGACGAATGCATATTTTCGTACGAAAGGAGAAACTCATGAAAAAGACACGTTTTGTGATTGCATTGTTGCTGATCCTTTCCGTTCTTTTGCTTCCTGCCTGCGGGACGGACAATCAGGATTCCGCAAATCGCTCCGGCGATAATACCGAAGATTCTTCGGGTATGGAAGGCAGCAACGTGGCAAATGGGAGATAGCCGTACGAGCCTGTTTTTTTAAGGCTGGCTTTGGCCGGGCCTTTAAAGCGATCTGCGGTGTCAGCCGGTGCGCCGGGCGTGCCGTGTCGGCCGCGGATCTGTTACATAGTGGGGGAAAAATCGGAAACGGAGCAGAGCGTTTGCAGGTGAAATGCGGCGCGTGCATAGATATGGACACAAATATAAAAATTTTGGAAGTACGCCGGCTGGAATGGAAATAGAAAGACGAAGCGGGGCACTTTGCAGATGAGATGCGGCGCGGATGTTGGCATGTATAATGGACGTGAGTACGACGCAGCACGAATCTCGGTTATGAATTGATTCATTTTAATTATAGATTGTTTTAGTAAAAAAGATCGGATTGATAGACATCAGAGGTAGCAGGAATGGGGAAAAAATACGCAGGCAGAAACGAGATGAGCGGGGAACGGCGTGACGAGATTCGGGAACTGCTAAAGAAAGCAGCGGGTGATTCGTCGGTATCTCTGCGCTCTGAGCAGGATATATTTGACCTGGTGCGTCCGGAGCCGAAGGAATACGGTGCGGTACTCGAAATTCTCGATCAGATGGAATCTGATGGGGAACTGATAAAAAACAAAAAAGGAAGGTATATGCTCCCGGAAGCGTGTGATCTGTTTGCAGGCGTTATGAGAGCTCATCGCCGAGGATTTGGATTCGTCTTTCCCGATAACGGGCAGCCGGATGTCTATATTCCGCGCACTGAGATGAAATATGCGATGGATGGAGACCGAGTGCTGATCCGTCTTTTGCCCAGGCGTCACGGTGACCACAGGACGGGAAGCGTCAGAAAAATCTTGTCACGGGGAACGAAGTTTGTCTGCGGTACGTATTCAGCAGGCGGAAATTACGGATTTGTTCTGCCTGACGACAGTCACCTGCCCGATATTTATGTTGCATGGGAGGATTCCCTGAAAGCGTCTGACGGCGATAAGGTTCGCGTGCGGATTACGAAATATCCTGACCAGACATCAGGTGTCAGAGGTGTTGTCGAAGAAATCTTCGGCAGCGCGGGAGACGGCAGCGCGGAAATTGCGGCGGCAATGAGCAGGTACGAAGTTTCGGAGGATTTTCCGAAGGATGTTCAGGCTGAGGCGGCTGCCGTGCCGCAGTATGTGACGCAGGAGAAATTCAGGGGCAGGACTGATTTGCGGGATCTGCCGCTTGTGACGATTGACGGTGTGGACGCCAGAGATTTTGACGACGCTGTTTACGCGAAAAAACTGGAGGGCGGCTCGTACCGTCTGCTCGTCTGTATCGCTGACGTTTCGGAATATGTGAAAGAAGGATCGCCGCTGGACAGGGAAGCGCTTGCAAGAGGCTGCAGCGTCTATTTTCCGAATCGTGTCTGTCCGATGCTGCCAAAGGAATTGTCGAACGGGATCTGCAGTCTGAATGAAGGCGAGGACAGGCTGACGCTGACGGCCGATCTGGAAATCGGCGATGACGGCAGAGTGAATAGCTGCCGCATTTATGAGAGCGTAATCCGCTCGGCAGCACGCCTTGTGTACGCGGATGTTTCCGATATTTTGGAAAATGATGATGCAAAGCTGAAAGCAAAGTATGAACATCTGCTGCCGGTGATTTTCGATATGCGGGATCTGGCACAGATTTTGTCGAACAAGCGTTACGGCGAAGGCAGTATTGATTTTGAAGTCAGAGAATCGCACATTACGATGGATGAGGAAGGCGGCGTCATCTCTATTGAACCGGAAGAACGGCGAACAGCAAACCGAATGATTGAAGAATTTATGCTGGCGGCAAACAGGGCCGTAGCGGAGCAGTTTTTTTGGATGGAAATTCCATTTGTTTATCGCGTCCATGAAAAACCGGATCAGGAAAAAATGGAGGAATTGAGACGTTTTGCCGGTAGTATGGGGCTGACGCTGAAGCTGCCGCGAGACGGCGTCCATTCCGGTGCGATTCGCGATCTGCTCAGCCAGGCGAAAGAGAAGGGCAACGAAACCATTATCAGCCGTGTGGCGCTGCGCTCGATGAAAAAGGCCGTTTACGATACGAAATGCTCAGGTCATTTCGGGCTGGGATTCAGGTATTATTGTCATTTTACGTCGCCGATCAGGCGTTATCCGGATCTGATGATTCACCGGATTATCAAAGAGACGATTCATAGTTCGATTAGCGGGAGCAGATATGATAAGCTGGCGAAGCTGACGGACGAGGCGGCGGAAATTTCGTCGCTGCGGGAGCGCAATTCGGTCGACGCGGAGCGGGACGTGGAAAAGAAGCTGAAGGCCGTTTACATGAGCCGGTTTATTGGGGAAACGTTTGACGGTGTTGTCAGCGGTATTACGAGTGCGGGGTTTTTCGCAGAGCTGGAAAATACGGTGGAAGGCTACGTGCCGGCGGAATCGCTGACCGATGATTATTACATCTGTGATGAAGCAAATTACAGGCTTGTGGGCGAGGTGACGAGGCGTGTTTTTGCTATTGGCCAGCGCGTTCGGGTCAGTGTGGAAAGAGTCAATACGGTAGCGGGCGAGATTGATTTTCGGTTGATCGGCAGCGGTGGAAGCGGAAATAAAAGTGAAAGCGAAAGCGGGAAGGAAAGTAACAGCGGAAGTGGAAAGAGAAGCAGGAATGGGAGCGAGGCGAGAAGCGGAAGCAGAAACAGGAAAGGAAAAGGTCGCCGGCGAGTCCGCAGCAAAGGCAGAAATGGCAGGACGAGATCAGCAGATACCGCACAAGGCAGATTCTATGCAAAACTTTCCAGACGGTCAGATTTCGTGGAAAGTGACTGACTTAGGATGGAAACCGGAAGAAGCGGAAATTAACAAAAATCAATGTAAAATCATAGGAACTGCGCAGGACGGAAATGTGTTCGGCGTCCTCTTTTTTAAAGCGATTCAGGATTCATGTAAACATGCTCCGGATAAATCCCTTTCAGATAATTTTTAAAATCTTCATTGTGCTTGCGGACAAATTTCATGTCTACATTGTCTTCGTGACCGGGCCATATCATGTAATCGTCCGTGAGATAGGTATTTAATTTTCGTATCGAACGTTCCATGTCATCGGGGGATCCTGTTTCAAAGACGACGTATCCCGTATCCGTCGGAAACAGAGTGTCTCCCGTGAACGCCTGTTTTGCCGACTTGCACAGGAAAGAAAGACTGCCGCTTGTATGTCCCGGCGTTTCAAGAATGAGCAGTTTCTCGCCGCCCAGCGTCAGAATGTCACCTTCCTTCAGAAAGATGTCAACTCTGCCGGAATATCGTTTTGCGTCACGCCTGCTCATATAAAGTTTCGTATTCAGAAGCGATCTGAGTTCCTGGCAGGCACCCGTGTGGTCGTTGTGATAATGAGTGGCGAGAATGCCTTTGACATGAAAGCGGCGGCGAACTGCGAGGCCGGCAATTTTTGCGGCTTCGTAGCCGGGATCGATAATATATGCTTCACCACCGTCGTGGTCAAAGATAAAATAGCAGTTGTTTTCTAATTCTCCAAAGATTTTTCGAATGATTTCCATTTTATATATCATACTCCTGTTATAGATGCAGATGTTTTCTATCTGTCCATCGATCGGGATCAAACCGCATTGGCCGATGAATGGCGATTTTTAAATAATAAAATTAAAAAGTGTTTGTCAATCGCCGGTCGACAATTGGCCGATGATTTTTGAATTTATTTTGAGTTTGATCGGTTTGTTTGAATCTGTAAGTCTCAGTTGGCGAAGCCAGTTTTTTTTACACGTAAAGCATTAGCGTTTCTTTAAGAATCAGGTTTTCAGATGAAATTGTTGATTCTTTCCGCGCTTTTATTATACCATGAAATATCCGTAAATGAAGTAAAATCAATATTTGAAAGGTATGATTGTTCGACAGACGGCAGCAAATGATCAGTGTTAAGATAACGATATTATGATAAAATAACTGCAAATCGTGTCAATTCGATGGTATGAATAAAGTTAAACAGATATTAAATCTATTTAATATCATTTATTTATAAAAAACATGTATTACTATATTTTTATAACACACTTAAACGATAAAACAAAAATAGGGCAGGCGCAGACAGCTTGTATGGAATGTCAGTGTCAGAGGCGACAGGCGTTTTTTGAAAGAAGAAACGAGATTGATTCAGACAGGCCAAAACAGTAGATATTTAATCTGGAATATGTTAAAATTTTCTTAATTAGTTTTTGTGCGGTCGGTAGTTTTTGACGGACTGGAAAGGCGGAATAATGAGAATACTTGGAATCGATCCGGGTTACGCGCTGATGGGCTATGGAATTATAGAAAAAAATGGGAATCGGTTTTCAGCGTGTGACTATGGAAGTATTTCTACACAGGCGGGGGATTCGATGCCGCGCAGGCTGAAGCTTTTGTATTCCTCACTAATGGATATTATCGCCGAATGGCAGCCGGAAGAAGCGGCAGTTGAGGAGCTGTTTTATAACACGAATGCGAAGACGGTCATCAATGTGGGACAAGCGCGCGGTGTGGCCGTCTTGGCCTGTGTCAATTCGGGGATCGAAATCGCGGAATATACGCCGCTTCAGATAAAACAGGCGCTGGTGGGGTATGGCAGGGCGGAAAAGACGCAGGTGCAGCAGATGGTAAAGGCGCTGCTGGGTCTGGAAAAAGTTCCGAAGCCGGACGACACAGCGGACGCACTGGCGGTGGCAATCTGTCATGGCAATTCTACGGGTTCAGCGTGCAGAATGTCGGCGGCCATAGAAAAGGCTCTCAAGCTTGAGAATGAACGGCAGAAACGCATGAGTTCATCGAGAAGCGGGAGTTAAAATAGCGAGTGCATCGGGTTTGCGCCTGAAATTAACAGGAATTGGAAAAGGCCGCGCGGCGTAAAAAGGTGCAGAAAGAACGGCGGTGTATGGTGCTATGCGGACAGATACCGGAGTTTTGACCGGACGGAATACAACCGGATGGAAATTGATAAAAAACGAGAAAAACGAATGAAAATTGATGAGAACTGGTGAAAATGTCCGGGCGGAGTATAGAAAATGACAGGTGTAGCGGGTCTTGGCCCGGAGGATGATTAGAAAAAGTGGTAAATAAAGCGGGATATTTCCCCAACTGATAAAAACAGAGAGGCTTGCAGAGATGATTCATTATATTCGGGGCAGAATCACGGAAACTTTCGCTTTGGGAATCGTCATAGAGTGCGGCGGAATTGGTTATGAGGTGACTGTTCCGGCGCTTTCGGCGCTTTATATGGCGCCGGCTGACAAGGAGGTGACGGTTTATACGGCGATGGTTGTCCGTGAGGATGACGTCAGTCTGTATGGATTTGACGACAGGGAATCTCTGGCGCTGTTCCGGCTGCTGACGACTGTCAGCGGGATTGGTTCAAAAGGAGCGGTGTCCATTTTGTCGGCTTTGTCGCCAACGGAGATAAAGAAAGCCATCGTGTTCGGTGATCCGGATACACTGGCGCGGGCACAGGGCGTCGGAAAGAAGACGGCACAGCGCATCGTGCTGGAACTGAAGGACAAACTGGAAGGCGAAGTGTTTCATGCGCAGACAGACGAAACCGGGTCAGCGGCGGCGACCGCTGCAGTCGCCGCCGCTGACCCGATGGGCAGCATTGCGGAGGCCGTTTCTGCGCTGGTTGCGCTGGGATATACGAAAGGTGAGGCTGCGGAAGCGGTAGCGGCCAGCGGGCTTGAAGGCGCGTCAGCGGAAGATTATATCAAGGCGGCGCTTAAAACGATGGCAAAACTGTGAAGCGGTCAAGCCGCAGACACAGATTGAAGTTTGTAAAGTCAAAAAATCGGGTCGAAAATCCACTGAAGAAAAAAACGACAGACAGCGAGGGCGCGGCATAGTTTGATAAAAAGGTTGGCCGGATAGCGGCGAGGCCGCAGATGCGAATTGAAATCCGTAAAATGCGGGAAGCAGATCGAAATTTGTGAAATCGGGGATTCGGGCAGAAATACGTGAGGTCCACAAAATTAAAAAAAGGCGGCAGGTCTGGACGGGTTTTGATTTTGAGGCAGATCTGCAGGAGGTGTTATAAATTGGAAAAACAGAGAATTACGAAGGCGGAGGTTCTCGATGAGGACGCCGAGATTGAGGTCAGTCTTCGTCCGAAGCGGCTTTCTGATTATATCGGTCAGAATACGGTGCGCTCAAATCTGGAAATTTTTATTGAGGCCGCGCTGCAGCGGGGAGAACCTCTTGACCATGTTCTGTTTTACGGGCCGCCGGGACTTGGAAAGACGACGCTGGCGGGAATTATCGCAAATGAAATGAATGTCAATCTCAGGATTACTTCGGGGCCGGCTATCGATCGTGCCGGAGATCTGGCGGCGATTTTGACGAATCTCGATGAAAACGACGTGCTGTTTATCGACGAAATTCACAGACTGAACCGTTCTGTGGAGGAGGTTCTCTATTCGGCGATGGAAGATTACGCGATCGATATTATAATCGGAAAAGGACCGTCGGCACGTTCGCTGCGTCTTGATATTCCCAGGTTTACGCTGATCGGTGCGACGACGAGGGCGGGAAGTCTTTCGGCGCCGCTGCGTGACCGTTTCGGTGTTATCAGTAAATTTGAGCTTTATTCGACGGAGGATCTGATGCGGATTATCCGGCGATCAGCCGGAATTCTTGGAGTGCAGGCCGACGAGGAGTCCGTGCGTCAGATGGCGCTGCGTTCCCGCGGCACACCGAGAGTGGCAAACCGGGTGCTTAAGCGTGTCCGTGATTTTTCACAGGTTCGCGGTGACGGCAGAATTGATGCGGCGACTGCCGGAAAAGCGTTTCAGGCGCTGGGAATCGACGATTTGGGTTTGGAAGACCTTGATCGTGAAATTTTAATGTTGATCATTGAGCGATTTAAGGGCGGCCCGGTAGGAATTGATACGATTGCAGCGGCATTGGGAGAAGAACGTATTACGATAGAAGACGTTTATGAACCTTATCTGATTCAGATGGGTTTGCTCAACAGAACTCAAAAAGGAAGGATGGTTTCCGACGAAGCGTATCGTCATTTGGGAATCAAAAAAATTGCAGAGGGGGAGTAAGAGTTGAAAAATCAGGACAGAGGAGATATCATCCGTGCGTTAAGCGCGGAGGGCGTTGAGCACAGAGAATGTGTAAAGACTGCCGACTATACAGAGAATGTTGAAAATATCGGGTGCGAAAAACGCAAGATGGCTGCCGGATGTATGGAGCGCGTTGAAAATGCGAAGTATGAAAAGGGCGCAAAAAGTGATGGATATACGAAGCGGATGGAACATATGAGGAATGAAAGGCGTGCAAGATGTTCAGAGCGCGGAAAATATACGGGAGCTGCGGCGAAAAGCCTGCGCATACCGCGCAGGCTTTTCGCCGCATGGCTGGCCGTCATTTTTGCTGTCACATCAGTCTTCGTGCTGACAAACCAGCCAGTCAGCGCCGCCAGTGAAGTATACATGAAAATCGGTCTGAGTTACGGTTACGATGCATCGCCGTCGGTCGACCTGACTTCGGACAGCGGCTTTTTCGTTGCATCGGTTGGAACAAACTCAATCGATACATCGAAAAGGGCCGTGGAAATGTCGAATAACGATAATGAAAGTCTTACAAAAGCAGATAAGATCACATTAAATCTGTCTGATGGCTCGGTTCAGCTCATATGCGGCGGCGAGGCCATTGCTTCTCTTAAGGCTGACGGTTCGGAATGTATTGTCGGTGGAAATTTTAGGGACGGCGGTTCTGATGCATCGGGACAGGCGGAACTTATCGGCTTTGGCGGCAAAAATTACCGCGGCGGCATTATACCGTATCTCAATTCAAACGGACAACTCAATATTATAAATTATTTGTCGATTGACGATTATGTCCGGGGCGTCGTTCACTCTGAGATCGGTCAGTCGAGCCATATCGAGGCTATTAAAGCCCAGGCCGTGGCGATCCGCAGTTTTGCTTATGTCAACAGGGATACTCATAAAGATCAGGGATTCGATATGTGTACGACGACTCACTGTCAGGTGTATTCCGGTGCAGACAGTGAATATCGGAGCACGAATCGGGCAGTTGATGAGACGTTGGGTGAAATGATTTATTATGAAAATAAACCGGCGGCCGCATATTACTGCGCCAACAGCGGCGGGCACACGCAAAACAGTGAGGACGTCTGGACGAAAACGCTGGGCCATCTCAGAGGAAAGCCGGACGAATATTCGCCTGAGAGCAACTGGACTGTAAGCATGACAAGGGCGGATCTGACGGCAAAGATGGCGCCGCAGGGAATCGGCACCGTAGAGAGTGTTACGGTGGATCGACTCGATCCGTCAGGTTATGTGGCGTCTTTAACAATAAACGGATCTCGTGATTCAAAGACATATACAAAGGAAACAATCCGTTCAGCGTTGGGCGTTTCGCTGCGTTCGAGGTTTTTCACAATTACGTCGGGAGACGGTTCCGGCAGTACGGGAGGGCAGACTTCTGAAACGGGCGGAGCGTCCTCAGCCGGGGGAGAATATTACGGTCAGGGCAGCAGTGGAGTAAGTCCGCTGGGTTCGAGCGTTAATATTTTGTCATCCGGTGGTATCACGGTAAAACAGTTCGATGGTCTGACTGTTATGAACGCTGACGGTCAGAAGAAGGTTGTTCAGGCACAGCAGCAGACGCCGTCTGACGGGCAGAATTCTGCTGCGTCGGTGATGACGGTCACATTTTCAGCCGACTCTGATCTGCTGATTATTAACGGTAAGGGTTTTGGACATGGCGTCGGAATGTCGCAGCAGGGCGCACAGCAAATGGGTCTGAAGGGATTTAGTTATAAAGATATTCTTAATTATTACTATACAGGAATCGAGGTAAAATAAGGTTGCTTATTACGGATTTTGATTATGAGCTTCCGGAGGAGTTGATCGCACAGTATCCGGCGGAAAAGCGGGATGAGGCCAGGCTTCTTGTAATCGACAGGAAAACGGATGAAGTTCATCATAAACATTTTTATGACATTATCGATTACCTGAAGGAAGGCGACTGTCTCGTCATGAATGATTCAAAAGTCCTGCCGGCGCGGCTATTTGGCATCAAGCGGGATACCGGCGCGAAAGCGGAATTTCTGCTGATCAGACATAAGGAGGGCGAACTGTGGGAGGCTATGGTTCGTCCGGGAAAAAAACTGAAGCCCGGCGCGGTTGTCGATTTCTGCCGTGAAGCGGGACGCGCGTTTTCCGCAGAGATTATCGGTTACGGCGATGACGGAACGCGGGTTGTCCGGTTTTGCTGCGATGGGGATTTTCATGACAGACTGGAAGAAAACGGCCATATTCCGCTGCCGCCGTATATCGACAGGGCCGATGAGGCGCTTGATCGCGATATGTATCAGACGGTCTACTGCCGCGAGGAGGGTTCGGTGGCTTCACCGACTGCCGGTCTTCATTTTACAGAGGAACTGTTGAAAAAAGCGCGTCAGAAGGGTGTCCGGCTGGCTTATGTGACGCTTCATGTCGGAATCGGTACATTTCGACCGGTCAAGTGTGATGTTATTGAAGATCATCATATGCATTTCGAGGAATATTCCGTAACGCCTGAAAACGCCGGGATGATCAATCAGACAAAGCGAGAGGGCGGCCGCGTTATTTCTGTAGGAACTACGTCGTCCCGCACGCTTGAAAGCGCATCGTCTGAAGATGGATGGGTGATTCCGGGCAGCGGCAGCACGGATATTTTCATTTATCCGGGGTATCGGTTCAAGGTGGTCGATTCCCTGATTACGAATTTTCATCTGCCGAAATCGACGCTTTTGATGCTGGTTTCGGCGTTTTACGACAGGGAGAAGATGATTCGTGTTTATGAGGAAGCGGTGGCCAGGAGGTACAGGTTTTTCTCGTATGGAGATGCGATGCTTATTTTATAAATTGTTTACCTGATGGATATTTGAACTTTGTTTGTCTGAGATGCCGACTGGAATTTTATAGATGAATTCAGATTGTTGAAGTTGAGTTTGTGAACATGAAAAATTTTTAGTTAAAAACAGTTCTTAAAGAAAAACAGCTCTGATGAGATCAGGGCCTTAAAGGCGTTTTCTATCAACGGATAAATTTGCAGAACGGAAAAGCGGTTTGCAGGTAAAAGGAAGCAGGAGATGTTTGGATGAATATTCAGATATTCGGTACGAAAAAGTGTTTTGATACGAAAAAGGCGGAGCGGTATTTTAAGGAGCGCGGCGTCAAATATCAGTTCATTGATATGAAGGAAAAGGGAATGAGCAGAGGTGAGTTTGACAGTGTGAAGCGTGCGGTGGGCGGACTTGAAAATCTTATAGACCGTGACGGTAAGGATAAGGCGCTGCTAACGCTTGTCGACTGTACACCTGACAGTCTGAAAGAGGGGAAAGTTCTTGAAAATCAGAAGCTGATCAGGACGCCCGTCGTCCGTAACGGACAGAAGGCAACTGTCGGGTATTGTCCTGATGTTTGGAAAGAATGGGATTAAGAAATATTAGGGCAAAATCCGCAGTAAAATCCGCAAATGTTTTTGCGGATTTTGACAAAGTACGTGGATTTATAATCCTGAAATTATGAAAAGGCACAATAAACATCTATACTGCAATTCAATGTTTTTAATTTTTTTGTGTAAAGGACGGAGTAAAATTTATTTTGAAAGATTTAGGAGGTAGAAATGGCTAAATTTACAGCGGACAGGAAGTTTGCAAATTGCTTCGTATGCAGTCCGGCAAATCCGATCGGCCTTCATCTGGTGAACACGCCGGTGAATGGCAAGTCGCATATGGAACTCATACCGCATGAAAATCTGGCCGGCCTTAACGGCATTATGCACGGCGGCTTTACGATGATGCTGTTAGATGAAATTATGTATTATGCGATGGAAGCGTATGGCGTCGACAGCGTGACGCTTCACAGTGAAACGGATTTTAAAAAGCCCGCCGTTATCGGTAAGAAACTGATTGCGGAGGGTTGGGTCGCCGAGCGTGACGGCAAAAAGTTCAAAGTTGAAGGAGAGATTCGCACGGAAGACGGCGAGATTATCGCCACCGGAAAGGGGCTCTATTACGAAATGGATATGTCGGTGTTTCTGCCGGAGGAAGTGGAATAACTTCAATTTTATTGTATGTTTTTATACATAATTTCAGTGCAGACGTTTATTACGTATTTAGATATATTTTTGCAGTGTAAGTGTTTTTTATTATTATGCGTGTTTATAGTGCAGGATTTTTTTACATTATACGTGCTGTCTGTATCTGCGCGTCATACGCGGCAGAAGAATGATGTAAAGATTTATAGAGTTATGGAGTGAAAGATGAAATGAAGGATGCTGTGACTTTTGAGCTTTTAAAGACGGACAGCAGGACAAAGGCGCGGCGCGGCAGGCTTTACACGCCTCACGGAACGGTGGAAACGCCTGTCTTTATGCCGGTGGGAACGGCGGCGACTGTCAAGGCAATGCTGCCGGAGCGCGTCAGTGCCCTCGGCGCGGAGATTATACTTTCGAATACGTATCATCTCTATCTGCGACCGGGACATGAGGTTATCCGGGAGGCGGGCGGACTGCACAGGTTTATGAACTGGGAACGTCCGATTCTGACGGATAGCGGCGGATTTCAGGTGTTCAGTCTCGGTGCGCTGCGAAAGATTACGGAAGAAGGCGTCATGTTTAATTCGCATATCGACGGTTCGCGTCATATGCTTTCGCCGGAAAAATCGGTTGAAATTCAGAATGCGCTGGGCTCTGACATCATTATGGCGTTTGACGAGTGCGCGCCGTATCCGGCGGAGCGCAGTTATGTGAAAAAATCGCTGGAGCGGACGACGCGGTGGCTGAAACGCTGCAAGGCGGTGCATAAGGACACGGAGCGTCAATCGCTTTTTGGCATCATGCAGGGCGGTATGTATAAGGACCTGCGTTACCAGAGCGCCGGGGAAATTACGGAACTGGATCTTCCGGGTTATGCGATTGGCGGACTGAGTGTCGGCGAACCGCGAGAGATGATGTATGAGGTGCTCGACTATGCTGTCGATTATCTGCCGAAGGACAAGCCGCGCTACGTTATGGGCGTCGGCACGCCGGACCATTTGTTTGAAGGAGTGGAGCGCGGTGTTGATATGTTTGACTGTGTGCTGCCGACGAGGCTTGCGCGAAACGGTGCGGCTATGACGTCTCAGGGGCGCATTGCCATTAAAAATTCGAGATATGAGCGTGATTTTACCTCGCTGGATCCGGAGTGTGACTGCTATACATGCAGAAATTATTCTCGCGCATATTTGCGGTATCTTTACAAGTCAAATGAAATTCTTTCGTCGATGCTGTTGAGCGAGCATAATTTGTATTTTCTCGTACACACGATGCAGAATATTCGTCAGGCTCTTGAGGATGACAGATTTACGGAGTATAAACGTGAATTTTACAATAAATATGAAGATTATGCAATGCTGTTGTAGAGGAACAAGTCGATAAAATAGATCAAAACTGCCGATGGAGTGGCAAACAGGCGATGGGCAGGATGCGCGCTGTGACAGACGGAAGACGGTTTGACGATGTGTGTTGGCGCGCCTGTGATGAGCTCGTATAAATATAGGAAATGTAGAAATCGGGATAAATTGAATAAAAACGTAGACATTGGAATAGAAAGATTGGAACGAAGAATTTTGAATGGAAATGGAAGAATAAGAACAGAAAATTTGGAATTGAAGCAGAATATACAAAATAAAACAAGAGGGCTGGAATTGGAATAAAAATACAAAAATAGAGATGAAAAGATTAGAATGGAAATAGAAATGTAAAATATAAAATGAAAACAAAGAAATTAGAAAGAAATTAAAATAAAGGAATGGAAGCCGGAGCAGAGGATAAACGCGCACGGACGTGCAGATGGCAGATGCTCAGATGAGAAGATGAGCAGAGGTACAGCGGCGGGATGATCGTGAAGGAGTGTCTGCAACGGTTTTGTTCGGATAGATTTTTTGTGAGAGATATGAGAAAGAGGGTGGCGTTATGCCGATTTTAATACCAGGAAATTATCCAGCATACGATGAACTGAGAGAAAAAAATGTATTCGTCATGAATAGTGACCGCGGTTCGGTTCAGGACATCCGGCCGCTTAAAATCGGGATTATCAATCTGATGCCGACACTTGAGGTGACTGAAACGCAGTTGATTAAGATGCTTGGAAATACGCCGCTTCAGGTGGATCTTCATTTGATTATGATGGATACGGATTACCGCAAGAAGGAGGACTTGTCGCATCTGGACAGGTTTTATCGACCTTACCGTGAGATTGTCGGTGAAAAGTTTGACGGAATGATTATTACCGGTGCGCCGGTAGAAAAGCTGGAGTATGAGGAAGTCGATTACTGGGAGGATTTGAGCCGTCTGATGGACGATACGAAGAAGGATGTTTTCAGCACGATTCATATCTGCTGGGCGGCGCAGGCGGGGCTGTATCATCATTTCAACGTGCAAAAGACGCTGCTTGACAAAAAGCTGTTCGGCGTTTATCCTCACGAACTGCTGCGCAAGGATTACACGTCACCGCTGACGAGAGGATTTGACGACAGGTTTTTGGTGCCTCATTCGAGGTATTCACAAATTTTTAGTGAATCACTGCGCGGGATTGATGAGCTGGAGATTCTGGCGGAATCGGAGCAGGCCGGGCCGCATATGATAGCTACGAAGAATAAGCGCTGGATTTTCCTGCAGGGTCACTGGGAGTACGACCGCGGGACGCTGATGCGGGAATATGACCGTGATATCGCGGCAGGCAGGGAGATTGCGATGCCGTTTAATTATTTTGTCGAGGATGATCCGGCAAAAGGCGTTGAGGTGACATGGAAAGGACATGCGAGTCTTTTTTATTCGAACTGGCTGAATTTTGTCTATCAGGAAACTCCTTACGACTTGAATGATCTGAGTAATCTGAAATGGTAGAAAAGAAGATTGCGGGAGATAGAGGAAAGGCTGCGTTGCTAGCCGCCGAAAACAGAAATGGGAAAAATACGAAGCAAATGGAAGAAAGACAAAGCAATAGGACGGGGAAAGATGCAGCTGTGGGAAATTAGTGCAGGTTTACGCTGATTAGCCGCAAGCGTTGAAATAGAAGGAACCGGAAACGCGGTTTTTAGCAGCTGATATTCCGGCAAAGTAGAAAAGGCCGAAATGAGAGGGCTGAGATGGTTGTAGAATAATAATGCAGGAAAAGCTTCGGAGGCTGACGGCAGACAGGTGTCGGGCGTATGTGGTGTATGTTGATACATCGAAGCTCAAGTAGGCAAGTGTAATAGCGATAATCTGGTCAGTGATGCAGGATGAGATGAATATGGGATATTTTTCAGATAAGTTAAATATTGATAGATTGTGGGTGATTATACTGGCAGGGAAGAATAAAAATTTGATTTGATGAAAAGGACAGATGGAAGGAGGAGTCGGGATGGAAACTTGCAGGCTGAGCGGTCAGTGCGGCGGATGCCTGTATCAGGGCATCGATTATGAGGAACAGGTGTTGCTGAAGGCCGATACAGTCAGGAGATATATCGCGGAAAAAAAGATGAAGACGGGCCGGTTCGTGGGTATTGAAGGAAGTCCCGTCATTTATTGTTACCGCAATAAGATGGAATATACCTTCGGAAATCTGGAAAAGGACGGCGAAATGACGCTAGGGCTGCATAAGCGCGGTCAGTATATGTCGATTCTTAACGTGGATGAATGTCAGTTGGTTCACAGTGACTTCAATATTATTGTTCAAGCCATTTTGGAATTCTGCCGGAAGAATGGGTATCAGCATTATCATAAGAAAAAGCATAACGGACTGATGCGAAATCTGGTTATTCGCAGGAGCGAGCGGTATAGCGAGCTGCTGATTAATGTGGTGACTACGTCGGCTGCTTCGTTTGACGAGCAGGGGTTTTTGGATATGGTTCTGGCGTTGCCGCTGGAAAACAGCGTGGCCGGCGTTCTGCATACGGTCAATGACAATATTTCCGACCGCGTTACAAACGAAGCCTGTCATATTCTGTATGGCCGGGATTATTACAGGGAGCGGGTCATGGGATTGGAATTTCACGTGAGCGCTTTTTCATTTTTTCAGACAAATGTGGCGGCGGTGGAGCGCCTTTATACTGAGGCTTTGAGCCTTATTGATGATATTGAGGGAAAGACGGTGTTTGATCTGTACTGCGGTACGGGCACGATGACACAGGCGATAGCGCTGAAGGCGAAAAAGGCTGTCGGTGTTGAAATTAACGGTGACGCCGTAAATGCTGCCCGGAAGAATGCGAAGCTCAACGGTCTGGAAAACTGTGAATTCATCGCTGGTGATGTCCTGGATGTTCTCGACACGATTTCGGATGAGCCGGATGTCATTGTAGTAGATCCGCCGCGTTCAGGCATTCATCACAAAGCGCTGCCGAAAATCGTTCGTTATGGCGTAAATCAGATCCTTTACGTTTCATGCAATCCGAAGACGCTTGTGGAAAATCTGCGATTTATGGAGGAGCACGGATACGTGGCAGGGGAGATTAAGGCGTATGATAATTTTCCGTTTACGGAGCATGTGGAGACGGTCGTTTTGATGTCAAAAGTGTAGAAGTAGCGATGCCGGAAACGGCTTGAGATAAGGGGCTTCGGAGGAATCTGCCAGTTTAGGGCGGTTCTTCCGGAGCCTCTTTTTTTAGTATGATGGGTATACCCGTGTTCTGTGGGGAAAGTCCATATAGGCGTAGCTGCCGACGAACTTGATAGCGACTCCCAAGGTTTGTATCGTGAGGTACAGGCGAGAAGAAGGGATAGCGAAATCGTAGCCCGACGGACAGGAATCCGATATAAGGCGTATGCGGCGGGTAAGTTGGCTGAAGACAACGAAGCTCTGAAGATAGGCGTAACCCACATGCGGTCGAGGGGCTTGAGGCGAAGGAAAGCTCCTACATCCTCCCCGTCGCCTCGGCGGATACCCTGGGCGGAATCAAGGCGAAAGCGAAAGACACGGAAACCGTGGAAGTCGCTGTTGAGGAAGACGGCAAGCTGTATGTCCCGGCGGGATATACTCTTCCCGCGGCGACGAATGCCGCACTTGGAGGAGTCAAGGCAAAGGCAAAGACGGACGAAACAGTCGAGGCGGCAGTCGATGCTGAAAGCGGAAAACTGTATGTTCCCGCTTATCCGGCGATCCCGAAAATCGTCCATCAGGCCGCACTGGAGGCGGAGGACGGAGCAAGCATCAAGACGGCTTTCAACAGCCTGCTGACCGCCCTGCAGAGCGCGGGGCTGATGTCAGAGGAATAAGGAAACGGAGGCGAGGGCATGGCTGTGGTGACACTGGAAGAAGCGAAGGAATACCTGCGGGTGGATTTTGACGAGGATGATGAACTCATCACGACGCTCATCGATACCGCCGAGCGGCTTTGCAGGGACGTGGCGCGGGTACGGAGCGTGAGCAGCCTTGCCGCATACCTCCGCCGCCAAGCCCGCTGTGCTGTACACCATCGCCTATCTCTACGAGCACCGGGAGGATGCGGACCACCATGTTCTCGCCCTTACCCTCCGCTCTCTGCTCTTCGGCATCCGGAAGGAGAAGTTTTAGATGAACATAGCGGCTATGCGTGTGCGGATAACATTCCAGAAAAATATTCCGAAGGAAGACGAGATCGGCAACCGCTGGAACGAGTGGGTGGATTACTTCTCCTGCTGGGCGACCGCAGGCACTTCATCCGGTTCTGAGACGTTTGGAGCGGCAACGGTCAGCCCGGAAGAATCTCTCGACTTCACCTGCCGCTACTGCAAGGAATTATCCGCGGTCACCTCCACGAACTACCGGATTTTTGCCGAGGGAAGGACTTATGACATCAACTACGTGAACCCCATGGGCTTTAAGAGGAACAGCATCAAATTCAACTGCAGGCTGGAGAA